>JBMFKQ010000012.1:0-19259 GCA_049972095.1 Elusimicrobiales bacterium | reverse complement strand
TCTAAAATCTTTTAAACATCTATCATCAAAAAAACCATGTTTTATAACAGAATGGACTGCTGTGATTATCAAAAGATCACTATCTGAAGGAAGTTTAAATGCTTTACAATCATCTAAATCCTCAAACTCAATATCATCAAATTTAAGATTCGAAAAATAGCTATGAACATCAAATATTACAGGTGCAAACATATCACCAACACCCCTGTAATAAGCATGCCTACCATCTTTAATCTCATCAAAACCCTTTTTTTCTAAAATCCTTACAACCTTATCATAATCCCTCTCTCTTACAACCACATCCACATCACTCATCTCACGCTCACAAAATCTGATATAACCCTTTAAAATTAATGCCGCACCTTTTATCAGGATAGCTATTATACCCTCTTCATAAAAAGAACTATCCATTTTATAAATCTCATTCAAAAGAATTGTATTTCTCATCTTTATTTTCAAAAAATCATCCATAATTTAAATCTCACGGTAAGTTTAGATAGGATTTATCTTTTTTGTTTTCTTTTTATAATATTTGAAAGCCTAAGATCAACAGCTATCTTCTTAAGCTTTATCTCAATATCCTCAATATCCTCTTTTGTGGTAAGCTTAGACCTTAAATACTCATACTGCTGTGTTAGTTTTTGGGCATCTATCTCAGATGAAAGAGAGGCATCCTCTGCAAGAACTATAACATTATTGTTAAACACTTGAGCAAAACCCCAATAAATAGCAAAATACTCCTCATCATTTTCATTTCTATACTTCAATATCCCCTCTTTTAACTCAACCATCAAAGGTGCATGATTATACAAAACACCAATCTCTCCTAAAAAACCAGGAAGTGTTACAAAATCAACCTCTTTTTTATCAACAATAACCCTTGTTGGCGTTTTTATTGTAAGTGTTAGTTTTTTCATAAAACAGAGCCCTTTGCTCTCTCTTTAACCTCATCTATAGTTCCTGCCATATAAAAATGCTGTTCGGCAATATCATCAAGCTTACCTTCAAGTATTTCTCTAAAACCTCTTATAGTCTGTGATAAAGGCACATACTTTCCCTCTCTACCAGTAAACTGCTGAGCAACAAAAAATGGTTGGGAGAGAAACTTCTGTATCTTTCTTGCACGATAGACTATTATCTTATCCTCATCAGATAACTCATCAATACCAAGTATGGCTATTATATCCTGAAGGTCCTTGTATCTTTGAAGTATCTTTTGAACCCCTCTTGCAACCCTGTAATGCTCATCACCAACTATCTTTGGATCAAGTATTCTTGATGTTGAGTCAAGTGGATCTACTGCCGGATATATTCCAAGCTCAGCAATCTGCCTTGAAAGAACAACAGTTGCATCAAGATGACTAAATACATTTGCAACCCCTGGATCAGTTAGATCATCAGCAGGAACATAAACTGCCTGAATTGATGTTATTGAAGCCTTTTTGGTTGATGTTATTCTTTCCTCAAGCCAACCTATCTCGGTTGTTAGTGTCGGCTGGTATCCAACAGCAGACGGCATTCTACCAAGTAGTGCAGAAACCTCTGAGTTTGCAAGAACATATCTAAAAACATTGTCTATAAAAAGAAGAACATCCTGAGCTTTAAAATCTCTAAAATACTCAGCCTGGGTTAATGCTGTAAGACCAACCCTTGCCCTTGCGCCAGGAGGCTCATTCATCTGACCATAGACAAGAACTGTCTTTGAAAGAACACAAGAGCCATCAGATAGCTTTGACTCCTGCATCTCAAGCCAGAGATCATTCCCCTCACGGCTTCTCTCACCAACACCACCAAAAACTGAATAGCCATGGTGCTGTCTTGCAATGTTGTTTATAAGTTCCATTATTATAACAGTTTTACCAACCCCAGCACCGCCAAAAAGCCCAACCTTTCCACCCTTCATAAAAGGCGCAAGAAGATCTATAACCTTTATACCAGTTTCAAATATCTCAGGAGTTGTTTTTTGCTCGGTAAATTGTGGAGGGTCTCTGTGTATTGGAAGATATATCTTGGCATTGATAGGACCTTTATGATCAACCGGCTCTCCTACAACATTAAGAACCCTACCAAGACACTCCTCACCAACAGGCACCTTCAAAGGCGAGCCAATATCAAAAGCATAAGCCCCTTTATAAAGCCCTTCGGTTGGACCTAAGGCAATAGTTCTAATAGTGTTATCACCTATATGCTGAGCAACCTCACAGATAAGTTTTTCCTCCTTACCATCCTTTTTGAATCTTATCTCAATGGCATTCATTATAGCTGGAAGATGAGATTCAAACTCAATATCAACAACAGCCCCAATAATCTGAACAACTCTGCCTTGATTTTTATCCTCCATAACCTTCTCCTTCATTAATCTGTTTTTATTGGCTTACCGCATTTGCTCCACTAACTATCTCACTGAGCTCTGTTGTTATGCGAGCTTGTCTTAGCTTGTTCATCTTAACAGTAAGTTCATCAACAATCTCACCTGCATTTTTATTTGCAAGATCCATCGCATTCATCCTTGCTGCAAGCTCTGATGCCTGATTTTCAAGAAGAAATCTATAAACCTCTGATGTTATGTATTTTTTTATTAGCCTTTCAAGTATATAAGTTTTATCTGGTTCAAATATGAAAAAATCTGAGCTTTTATCAGCCTTTTTTGTTTTAAAAAAATCCTCAAGAGGTAAGAAAACACAAGTTTTTATCTCCTGAACAAGAAGATTTTTAAACTCACCATATATAAAAAAGAGCTTTTCAAGGTTGTATTTATCATACATCTTTATTATCTCATCTGAAAGAATATATGCATGCGAATAGGATACCTTTGGAAAGATAGAAACCATATTATACTCTACACTAACATCCTTTACCTTCCTAAAAAAAGATGCTACTTTTTTACCAACACATATTATGTGTATTTCTTTATCCCTGTTTTCCTTAATAAACCTAACTGCCTTTAAGATTATTGAGTTATTATATGAGCCACAAAGTCCTTTATCACCGCTAACAACAACAAGCCCAATATTATTGCCTTTCTCTCTGTGAAAAAATCTATAACTAAAAGAGGCTTTAAAATCATCCTCACTCATTTCATTTCTCAATGTAAAAAGGATATCCTCAAGGGATGATACATAGGGTTTAAGTGAAAGTATCTGATGCTGGGCTTTTTTTATTCTTGCTGATGCAACCATCTTCATAGCATAGGTTATCTGTTTTATACCCTTAACAGCAGATATTCTTCTTTTGATGTCCCTAAGCGAAGGCATATTATTTTCCCTCAAGAAGCTTCACATAATCCTTAACACCATTTTCAAGATCCCATTCAGCTCTGTAGTTAAGTATTGCCTTTGCCCTTCTTAGATCCGCCTGGGTCTTGTTCTGATAAAAATCATAGGGATTGTCAAAATACTCTGGCTCATAAGATGTCCCACAGGCTTTATTAAGACACTCTATAAGATAATTAAAGTTTTCAGCCTTTCCTGTTCCAACATTATAAACACCAGAGACATCACAATCCATAGCCCTTATATTTGCCATAACAACATCCTTAACATAAACAAAATCCCTCATCTGCTCACCATATTTGAATATCCTTGGCTTTCTACCACTCTTCATCTGAAGATAAAGCTGATAAACCATTGAGGCAAACCTACCTTTAAACGACTCACCAGGACCATAGACATTAAAATATCTAAGCCCAATTATTCTCATCTTAGGATATTTTTCTAAAAAAAACCTTGCAAGATTATCCATTATAGCCTTTGAAAAGCCATAGATATTCTGAGGTGTTGGTGTCTGATCCTCTCTCATAGGACATTCACCATTGCCATAAACAGCTGCGCTTGATGCATAAATAACCTTCCTTACATCATACTTAACTGCAAAATTAACAACACTTCTAAAACCCTCAACATTAACCTCCATCATTCTTTTTTGATCCATAACTGTTGTGTCTGTTATTGCTGCTTGATGAAATACCACATCAACATATCCAACCCTATCCCACCATTGATCACTTACAACATCACAGGCAATAATATCTCCATTAAATCCAATAAGATTTTTAAAACTACCACTTGAAAAATCATCAACTATAATAACCCTATTATCACTATCAAGAGCAAGATATTTAGCAAGATTTGAGCCTATAAAACCAGCACCGCCGGTTACAAGTATCCTCAATAAAACCCCCTAAACCTTTTTAAATGAAAAAACCTTTGATTTAAACTCCTCTATAATCCTTCCTATCTTTTCATCAAGCTCAGGGACAAGCTCCTTTTTAAACCTTATCTCCTCAAGAACATCCTTATAATTTTCTCTGAAATACCTAACCAATCCCTCTTCAAAGCTTTTAATATCCTCAAGCGCAATATCATCTATATAGCCTCTTGTTCCCGCATAAAGCACAATTATCTGATCACAAACATCCATCGGCTGATACTGATCCTGCTTTAAAAGCTCAACCAATCTTTCACCCCTTCTTATAAAAGCAAGTGTTTCTTTATCAAGATCAGAGGCAAACTGAGCAAACACCTTAAGCTCATTATACTGAGCAAGATCAACCCTAAGCTTTCCTGCAACCTGTCTCATTGCCTTTATCTGAGCAGAACCACCAACCCTTGATACAGAAATACCAACATTAATAGCAGGTCTAATACCTGCATAAAAAAGAGATGGCTCAAGATAGATCTGACCATCTGTTATTGATATAACATTTGTAGGTATGTATGCAGAAACATCGTTTGCCTGTGTTTCTATTATTGGAAGTGCAGTAAGAGAGCCTGCGCCATTTTTATCATTAAGCTTGCATGCCCTTTCAAGAAGTCTTGAATGAAGATAGAAAATATCACCCGGATATGCCTCTCTTCCCGGGGGCCTTCTAAGAAGAAGAGACATCTGCCTGTATGCTTGAGCATGCTTTGAGAGATCATCATATACAACAAGGACATCCTTCCCCTTCCACATAAAATACTCCCCAATACTACATCCCGAATATGGCGCAAGATAAAGAAGTGGCGCTGGCTGAGAGGCAGATGCCACAACTATTATTGTATAGCTCATCGCACCATGATCTTCAAGTATCTTTGCTATTCTTGCAACGCTCATCTCTTTTTGACCTATAGCAACATATATGCATATAGGTCTTTTATCCTCAGGCTCATTTTTCTGGTTTATTATTGTGTCTATTGCTATTGCAGTCTTGCCGGTTTGTCTATCACCAATTATAAGCTCTCTTTGACCTCTTCCTATTGGAATCATTCCATCTATTGCCTTTATACCTGTCTGCAAAGGAACCTTCACAGGCTGTCTTTCAACAACACCAGGAGCAATAACCTCAATAGGCCTTGTGGCAGAAAATCTAATTGGTCCCTTCCCATCTATAGGGTTTATTAGAGGATCAACAATTCTACCGATAAGTTCCTCACCAACCCCTATCTCCATAACCTTACCCGTTCTTTTAACAATATCCCCCTCTTTTATAAGCCTATCGTCACCAAGCACAACTATTCCAACACCCTCCCTCTCTATGTTAAGAATCATCCCTTTAACACCGCTGTCAAACTCAACAAGCTCACCCATAACACTGGCATTAAGACCCCAGGCTCTTGCAACTCCATCACCAACAGATATAACCTGCCCACACTCAGCTATCTCAGAATGTGGAACAAATTTTTCTATCTTCTGCTTTATTATTTTTGTTATCTCATCACCACTGATCATAGCTCATCTCCCTGAGTAATCTTATGTTTTAACATCTCAATCCTCTTTGAAACTGTTGAGTCTATTATCATATCATCCCATCTAATTATAAAACCACCAATACACTCATTATCCTGGCTCCATTCAACCACAGGCTCCATATTCAGTAGTTGAGAAAAAAATTCACTTAAAACATCCCTTTCATAATCACTGATAGGATATCTTGATCTTACAACAAGCCTAAATCTTTTTTGAGATCTAAAAAATATATCCTCACACTCCTTCAATATCCTATCAAAATCAAATACCCTCAAACCTATAAGAAGAATCAAAAACCTGTATGCTGATGATTCAATAAGATTTTTTGGAAGAACCATCTTAATAATCTCTTGCTTAACCTTCAAAGAAATGCTTGGATTTTTCAAATAAAATGAGACTGAAGGTATGTGTTTAATTATCTCTTTAAGATTAGAAATCTTTTCCTCATCACTCTCAGATGTAGAGCTCATATATGCATAAGCATATTTTTTAATGCTGGAAATATTGGTCTTATTCATCAATCAAAGTTTTATTTCCTTATGTTCTTTAAGCGTAAGTTCAAGAATTCTTTCTTCAGCTTTTTTATCAATGATAGAATGAAGAACCCTTTTTGATATCTCACAGGATATTTCAACCACCTTACTTTCAATCTCTCTTTCAGCCTTTCTTTTCATATCCTCTATTTCTTTTCTTGCATTTTCAATTATAACCTCAGCCTGAGCTTGAGCCTTCTGTATTATCTTTTCCCTTTCTATATCTGTCTCATATCTAACCCTTTTAATTATCTCATCAGCCTCCCTGTTTATATCTATGTATTTTTGCTCAATCTCCCTTTTATATCTCTCAGCCTCCTCTCTAAGCCTGTTTGACTCCTCTATATTCTTTCTTATACTCTGCTCCCTCTCATCTATCTCTTTAAGAAGTGGCCTCCACACAAACTTTGAAAGAATTACAACAAGAAGAAAGAATATAACTATTGTCCAGAAGGAAAGTCCAAACTCAGGCTTTATGAGGTTTTCCATAGTTATTACTTTGTTGTCTGCTCTATTTTAACATCTGATTTTGGAGTCATCTCTTTTGGCATTCCAAAATTCATTGCAATAAGAAGGCATATGATAAGACCAAGAAATGCTATCCCCTCAATAAGTGCAGCAGCAATTATCATAGTTGTTCTTATGCTATCTGCTGCCTCAGGCTGTCTTGCAGTTCCTTCAAGGGCACTAGCTGCAAGCCTTCCTATGCCGGATGCTGCGCCAATAAGCACAAGACCAGCGCCTATCCCTGCACCTATATAACCCATTCCAAGGAATGTAAGCTCCATCCTCTCCTCCTTAGAGTTTTAGTGTGAGCTTGTTGCCTGAGATGTAAATATTGCTGTAAGAAAAGTGAATATATATGCCTGAAGAAAGGCAACAAGCACCTCAAGCAATGAAACAAAAAGAACCATTAAAACAACAATTGGTGATACAATAAAAAGTCCAAGATATAAATTAATTGCACCAAAAATAAATATAAAGCTTATAAAAACAAGCATAACAAAATGCCCTGCTATCATATTGGCAAAAAGTCGGATTGCAAGTGCTAATGTTTTTGTAAAAAGCCCAATTATCTCTATTGGAAATATAATAGGATACAACAGCACTGGAATATTATGAGGGATAAAGCTTTTAAAGTAATGAAAAAAACCGTGTTTTTTTATCCCTGAGTAGTTTATTAGAAGAAATGTTGTTAATGAAAGCCCAAGGGTTACAGATATATTGCCTGTTGCTGTTGCACCGTAAGGTAAGAAACCAAATAGATTCATCAAAAGTATAAAGAAAAAAAGGGTTGCAAAATATGCTGTATATGATAACTTATCTTCACCAAGATTAGGTTTTACTATATTATCTCTTATAAAAATAACAATAACCTCAATGATAACTCTTAGGGGTTTAAGAAGAGGGGACTTTGAGTTTATAATCAAGGGGAATACAATAAAAAGTATAAATGAAACAATAATCATCATCAAAAGATGTTTTGAAAAAGGAAGATGAAATCCAATAAGATTAAGCCATCCATAGATATGATCAAGTATATGCTCTTCAAGTATCTCTCTTAACTCCATATCGCCTTAAAAATAACAAAACTACACTTGTTTGAAACACAACAACAAGTATGCAGTATAACAATATTATTATAACTTTTTGAGCCCTCATCAACCAAATAGATACAGCAAGGAATATAAGCTTGTAAAAAAATAGAGCAATATAGACTGTATAAAACCTTTTATTAGATGCATTAATATTTTTTTTTATAAGACTAACAGATATAACTCCGTTTATAGCACCAAAAAAAATACCAAGCAATGAAAAAATAACCACATCCTTCATCTTTTCAAATACCTCTTCCACATAACATAAAAAACTGAAATGATTGCAAAAATGGTTGATAACAATAGAAAAAATGGTGATGCGCAAAGATACTTATCAAGATAATATCCACTAAATACAAAAACACAGACATAAACCGCAATTTCAATGCCAAGATTCAGATGTTTCTTCCAGTCCTTATCAATCATAAATCAAGTGCAAGCAAATCAGATATGATTTTTATCTTATCCTCACCACCAAGAATCTTAATACTTAGTCCATCATAAGACGATGTTTTAAAAAAATTTATCCTTCCTTTAAATTCTTCTTGCCATCTTGTTATATCACTGCTTTTGACATCAAAGCCTTTGTCAAAATAAAACTCAATAGCCCCTTCTTTTTCTATTATCTTAGAAACCTTCTTTCCAGAAAGAAGTTTTTTTATCTTAACAATCCTGATCAAATTTATAACCTCTTGGGGCATCTTGCCTGCTATATCCTCCATCTCATGGCATATAGCCTCTATATCATTATATGAAGAGTTGTAAAATCTTTTGTAAAACCTCAACCTCTCCATATCATCGTTTATATAATCGGAGGGTATGTATGCTGAAACCTTTATGTCAATGATAGGTTCTCTGGGCTCCTCAATAGAGATGCCTTTTATTCTTGATATCTCCTGGTTGAGAAGCCTTATGTATGTCTCAAGCCCTACACTAACTATAAAGCCATGCTGTTTTGTTCCTAAAAGCTCACCCGCACCTCTTATCTCAAGATCCCTCATACTAAGTCTAAAACCGCTGCCAAGCTCAGAAAACTCCTCAAGCGCTCTAAGCCTTTTGAGAGAATCCTTGCTTACCATACCCTCATTTGAAAACTCTCTTTCAAGATAAGCAGGATAAAAAAAATAACAGTATGCCCTTGTTTTTTCCCTTCCTATCCTACCCCTTAGTTGATAAAGTTGGGCAAGGCCAAATCTATGAGAATCCTCTACTATAAGTGTGTTGACAGATGGTATATCTATACCAGATTCTATTATTGTTGATGAAAGCATAAGGTCGTATCTTTTTTCAAGAAAATCAAACATAACATCCTCAATCTCCCTAACCTTCATCTTACCATGAACAACACATATTCTTATACCTGGAAGGATTTTTTTTAGCCTTTCAAACTTAGCATTTATTGTCTCAACCCTGTTATAAACATAGAAGATCTGCCCACCCCTTCTTATCTCTCTGTCAACAGCCTCAACAACAAGCTCATCACAATAGGCTCTAACCCTTGTCTCAATAGGGAGTCTTCCAAGCGGAGGGGTTTCTATAACAGACATTGTTCTTATGCTTGAAAGCGATTGATAGAGTGTTCTTGGGATAGGGGTTGCTGAAAGGTAGAATGTATGGATATTACTGTATCTTGATCTTATGATCTCCTTTTGTTTTACACCAAACTTATGCTCCTCATCTATTATCAATAAACCAAGGTTTTTAAACCTCACATCCTCAATGAGTAATTTATGCGTGCCTATGAGTATATCAACAACACCATTTTCAAGATCCCTTTTTATTCTTTTCTCATCCAAACGAGTTGTAAATCTTGAAAGAGCCTCAATGATGAACGGAAATCTTTCAAATCGCTTTCTAAATGTTCTTAAATGCTGCTCTGTAAGTATTGTAGTTGGACATAAAACACAAACCTGATACCCATTTGACACAGCCCTAAATGCTGCCCTCATTGCAACCTCTGTTTTACCAAATCCAACATCTCCAACTATAACCCTATTTGCTGGAAGCTCCCCTTCAAGATCCCTCAAAACATCATCTATAGCCTTTTTCTGATCTGGGGTTTCATCATAAGGAAAGGATGTCTCAAAATCAGCCTCCATATCACAAGCAAGCATTGGTTTAACCTTTACAACCCTCTGCTTTGCTTCAATGGCTATTATCTGCCTTGCTATTCTTTCAACCTCCTTTCTAACCCTTTCTCTAACCTTAGACCACTTGACAGAGCTAAGCGATGAGAGTTTTATCTTGTTAGGATCTCCGATGTATTTTTCTATCTTACCAAAATCATTAAGAGCAACATAAAGCTTATCACCAGCTGAATATCTTATCTCTATACACTCAGTAGTGTAAATATTTCCCCATTCATCGCGATGAGTGTAATCAATTATGCCACCATATATTCCTATTCCATAGTCCTGGTGAACAACATAGTCTCCAACAGATATCTGATCAAGCCTCAAGCTTTTTTTTATCTCCCTTCTTGGAGATTTCGTGAACTCCCTTGAGAATATCTCATTAGATGATATAAGACAAACCTTTGCAGTTTCAGAATAAAACCCTTTTCTAATATATCCCTCGTGAAAATGAATCCTCTTAAAACAAATCCTACTTTCATCAATAATTGATGCGATCTTTATTGACTCCCTCTCATTAAGACAATATATATGAATATCAAACCCTTTATTTGAAAACCTATCAAGCTCTGAAATAAAGATCTGGTTAGAAGCAAAAGGGATGTTTTCAAAAGAAAAACCTCCCACATCACTTACCTTATCACTCATCTCAACAGCACCATCAACATGAACCTTATATGAATAAACCAAAAAACCAAGATCAAATATACCAACATCCTGAGATGATATATCTGAGATATCAAAACTCATTGTGAAGTCAAATGTGTTTTGAGTCTCTATCTCAAAGCTTTTTATGGAAGAGATCATATTATCATCAAAATAGATTCTAACGGGGTTTTTATCGCCAGGGTTAAATATATCAACAACACTTCCTCTTACTGCAAACTCCCCAGGGTTTTCAACAAAATCACATCGTCTAAATCCACATTCACAAATAATATCGACAAGTTCTTTCCTTCTAATACTATCTCCAACCTTTATTCTCTTTTTTGAAAGAAGAGAGATAGAAGGCATTTTTTTATCAAGGCATTTTATGGATGTTATTACAAGAATTGGTTTCACCGCATCTTTTATCCTTCTTGCCGTAGTTATTCTGCTTTCAATTCTTGAATCAAACTCACAAGCATCAATCTTAACATCAAAACAATCGCCTATAACAGATGCAGTCAGACTAAAAAAATTTATATCAACATCATCCTCAATGATAAGAACAGCATTTCTTTTTTTCAAAAGCATCTCGGATATAACATAATAAACACATGCTGTTTCATTAACAACACCACCAATCATTTTTGCTCCCTTGCAACAGTAAAACAACAAACCTTTTTAGCTTGTGCTTCTTTTATAACTCTGCTTATCTCATCAAGAGTTGACATAGTAGTTGCAACATCATCAACAACAATAACGCTTTTGTTTTTAAAAACATCCCTAATAACCTTAAACTTCCCATTAACATTATTTCTTCTTTCTTGAGCACTGAGCTCAAGCTGACTTATGGTTTTGCTGCTCCAAATAGCATCCTTTATAAAAGAAAGCCCAAGCAAATTTGAAAAAACACTTGCAATCAACTCAGAATGATTAAACCCTCTTTCTCTTAATTTAGCTAAAGATACAGGCACATATGTGACAGACTCATATCCCAAAAACTCCTTATAATAAGAAAATCTTTCTGCCATAATCTTTCCCATCCATAGAGCAAGATAATCCTTTGATGAGTATTTGCATGCCTTTATAACAGATGATATCTGCAAGTTGTATATAAAGACTGATCTTGAAAAATCAAAATTAAAACGCTTGCCTTTACAGCTATAGCATAACTCCCCACCACCCTTAAGATATGCACCGCAGAGTCTACAATAAGGAAACTCTATCATTATAAGCTCCCTTTCACATCTTAGGCAAAGAGGATGATCTCTTTCCGCTTCAAGATCACATCTACATGAAAGGCAAATCTTAGGGAAAAGAATATTTACGAAGTGTTTTAAGAAACTCATCTAAAATTCATAATCAAATATAAAAAAACCAAATGGTTGGATATCTTTTAAAACAATTCCTTTAGAAACATCCTGGTGGGAGTAAGAAAAAAACCTCTCTGAAAACTCCTCATAAAGGGTTACCATACCATTTTTGAGCCTAAAAGATACCATTACTCTTCCAGATGAAAAAACTGATGAATAGTTTATCACTACTATCTTTACAGTTCTCATCTGCATCCACTTATAAGCTATTATATTTTTAAAGCTACTATCCTCATTATTTAATGGCAAAACCTCACAAAGCTCCCACTCACCTCCATGAAATGCAGGGTGATCTACAATTCTAAGCAGTTTTTCATAAAACTTTTCAACCTCTATATCACGATACCTTTCAACATCCATACTTTTTATCTGAACAGGTATCTTTATGTTTACTCCTTTAATCTGCATATCATTATAAAACCTCATCCCTCTAACCGTTGATACCATCACCCCAGAGCAGAGTGCCTTCCTTTTATTGTTAAAACAGACAATTGAGGGTTCCTCGTCATGGTTATCTATAAACCTAACAGACCTCTTCTGATAAAGTTTTTCTGCTCTTAGATGCCCTATTACATCCTGCGCTGTCATATTTCTCAATCTGTCATAAAAAACCTTATCATAGGTATAATCAAAACCAAGCTGCTGCATCCTCCACTCAAGCCCCCAATAAACCTCAGCAAGAAATGTAAATAGAGGGTTTATCTCCTTAACCTTTGATATTGCCTCCTCCCAGAACTCTTTATCAGGTTTCTTATAGCCATTTCTGTAATTAAGCCACCCCCATATACTTTCATGAACATCATTCAAAGAAAGCATAACCATATCACACCTAACCCCATCACACATCTCTGATATTTTAAGCAACTCCTCCAACATCTTTTGTCTTGTTTTTGGATTGAAATAGTTAAGCTGAATTGTATCCTTCCAACAAGGAAAGTTCGGATCCCTACCATGAGCGATATAGTAAATCCTTCCATTAACAATCTTCTGGCAGAAAAGATCAGGGTTTGAATTATAGTCCTTCTCCGTTCCAAGCACAAAACAATCAATACAGTCATCTGAAAAATCAGCATCTATAGCCATGTGATTTGAAACAAAATCAAGAAAAAGCAAAATACCAAATGAATTAAGTTTATCTTTAAGGCTTTTAATCTCCCACTCAAAACCAAATGATGGATCAAGTCTATATCTCTTTATAGAATAAACTGATGAACCTATAACAGAGACATCAAGTTCATGCACTCTTACAAAATCTCGCAGAAACTCTTCATCCTGAGAGATTTTTTCAGAAACAGGGCTTGATTCCCACACACCCATCAGCCACACAATATCAAAACCAAGATGCTTTATCTTCAGCCACTCCTCATCAGGTATCATGCTTAGTGTCATGTCAGGTTGGTTGTATTTTCTCCTCATCTCATCAATGAAAAGCCGTGTATTTATCTCAAGAAGATGAGGATTTGCTCTCATCATCTCACCTCCCTTACCCCATAAATCGACACCCCTTTATCACAGGCAATCTCAATAGTTTTTTTGATATCTGCAACAACGGTCTTATCAGCCTCAGCAGCTATTATCCTTCCACCAGCCTCAAAGATATTTTCAACCGTGCTTGGACCTATAACAGGAAGATCAAACCTTACATCCTGATTTGGTCTTGCAACCTTAACCATTATAAAACCAGAGTTTTTTCCACAAAGCTGTCCAGCCCTTCTTATACAAGCATCTGTTCCTTCAATACCCTCAACAGCAACTACACAATAATCCTTTATCATAACACTAAGCCCTATATCCATACTCGCAATCCTTTTTGCAATATTAAAACCGTATTCTATCTCTCTTATCTCATCCTTTGATACCTCCCCACATAAAACTCCATGAGGAAGAAGGTTATTTGAAAGAAATCTCAAAGGGCTTTCTACCTCAATGCCATCTTTGAGAAGCTCATCTTCAATAGCTTTAAAAATCCCAGTTGGTGTTTTGTCTTTAAGCTTCATTAAAAATAAAGCCCCACGCATATCAACTTTTATATCCTTAAAAACATTTATATGAGAAACTTTGCCTATAATAACAACCTTTTTAACGCTGTTTTTATTGAAAAAATCTATTATCCTTGCCAACTCACCAAGTTTAAAAAACTCAAATGATATGTTATATCTCTCTATCTCTCTGTCTGTTATACCATCAAAACCAGCAACAAAAACATTTAAACCCTCTTTAACAGCATTTTCAACACATATCCTTGCAAGATCCCCACCACCAATTATAAAACCGATCCTTTCACTCATCAGAGAGAAAACTCCTTGGCCTTGCTATTCCTCTCTTTGATGTTTTACAAAACTCAACTATATAGTTTACCTCATCTGATACATTCTCCTTCTCAAGAATATCAATTGCCTTAGATAACTTAAGACCTCTAAAAAACAATGTTTTAAATGCATATTTAATATTTTTTATCTGCTCACTACTAAAACCAGCTCTTTTCAAACCTACAATATTCAAAGCCACTGGCTTTGCCCTGTCTCCTTGAGCTATAACAAAAGGAATTATATCCTGACTTACCATTGCTCCACCACCAAGCATAACAAATCTTCCTATCCTTGCAAACTGATGAACACCGCAAAGTCCTGATATTATTGCATTATCTTGAACCTCAACATGACCAGCAAGGGCAGCGGAATTAACAAGTATAACACCATTCCCAACAATACAGTCATGTCCAATATGTGAGTTTGCCATTAAAAAGCATTTACTACCTACCTTGGTTACACCATTAGCTGTTAGTGTTCCTCGGTGTATTGAGACAAACTCTCTTATTATATTGTTATCACCAATCTCAAGCTGTGTTTTTTCGTTATTGTATTTGTAATCCTGAGGTGGAAGACCTATTGAGGCATAAGCAAATATCTTGTTTCCTTTTCCTATAATTGAATGCTCTATAAAGCAGTGTGGCCCTATAAATGTCCCTTCACCAATACTTACCCCCTCCCCTATTACAGTATAAGGGCCAATATATACACCATCTGCTATCCTTGCATCCTTTGATACGATTGCTGTTGGATGAATCTGAGATTTCACAATCACTCCAACTCAATTACAAATATAAGCTCAGCCTCGCATACAACATCACCATCACATTTTGCAATCCCATTAATCTTTGCAATTCTACCTTTGAGCTTTTCAACCTCAACATATACCTCAATAGTACTCCCCGGCAAAACCATTTTCTTAAACCTTGCTCTGTTTATGCCTGCAAAATAAGCAAACCTTCCTTCAAGAGCAGGATCTCCTGACATCAATGTTGCTGAAACCTGCGCCATAGACTCAAGTATTAAAACGCCTGGCATTATGGGTTTGTCAGGGAAATGCCCGTGAAAATAGAGCTCATTTGCACTAATACATTTTATACCCTTCGCCTTTCTTTTTTCCTCTATTATCTCAACCCTGTCTATTAGAAGAAATGGGTATCTGTGAGGTATTATCTTTATTATATCAGATGCTTGAAGTATCTGCTTTTTTTCACTCATAGATACTCCTTGCTTTGATTATCCTTGCAAGAGAGATATTTGATTTGTGACATGGCCTTTTAGCTGTTATCTTTATACCATCCAACCTCATACCAATAAGCTTCAAATCACCAAGCAGATCAAGTATCTTATGTCTTACAAACTCATCTTTAAATCTTAAACCTCCTTCATTTAATATCCTTTCTCTTCCTATAACAACAGCATTCTCAAGGGATCCACCAAGAGCAAGATTGTTTTTTTTAAGATATTCCAGATCTTGCTCAAAGGCAAAAGTCCTTGCAGGAGCTATATCACTAATGTAGCTATCGGTATCAAAACTCCAGATAAAGTTCTGAAGACCAACAAGGGGATTGGAATTTTCAAAGCTACAGTCAACCTTAAAACCATTATCCTTCTCAATCCTATAAAAGCTATCACCAGATATATAGAGAAATGGCTCATCTATAGTTATGACATCAGCATCCTCATCCTTTTCAATAATCTTAATTTTCTTAATGATATTACAAAGTGGCAAAGACGAGCCATCAAAAGCAGGTACCTCATCACCGCTTATCTCTATCTCAACATCATCTATATTGAATGCAAAAAAACACGAAAGAAGATGCTCAATGGTTGAAACCTCAAATCCATCACAACCTATAACTGTGCACCTATTGAACGAAACCACGCTTGAAAGATCAGCAACAATCTTTTTGCCGCTAACAGAATCACTAAAGATTATACCCTTACCTGAGTATGGTTTTACAATAAGAATGTTTTTCTTGCCTCTGTGAAGTCCTATCCCTTCTACTACAAACTCAGATGCAATTGTTCTTCTTTTCATTTCTTATTCTTTATGTATTCTTTATACATCTGCGGTAGTTTAGACATTGCAGCAGCTATCCTCATAAACTCTTCCCTCTCCCTTGCAGGATATCCAAAGACTATCTTTCCCTCTTCAACATTGCCTATAACACCACTTTTAGACATAACAATTGCCCCTCTGCCTATCTTGATATGATCTGTAAGACCTGCCTGACCACCAATTATACAGTTATCCTCAATAACAGTTGAACCAGCAATTGCAGCACAAGCAAGTATAAGGCAGTTTCTACCTATCTTAACATTATGCGCTATATGAACAAGATTATCTATCTTAGTGCCACTCCCTATAAATGTCTGATCAAGAGTTGCTCTGTCAATTGTAGTATTAGCACCTATCTCAACATCATCCTCTATAATAACACCACCAACCTGAGGTATTTTCACATAACCATTCTGCGAACCTACATAACCAAAACCATCACTTCCAATGACAGCTCCACTGTGAATTATACAGTTTGCTCCTATCCTTACATTTTCCCTTAAACTAACTCTTGGATAAAGCCTTGTGTTTTTACCTATAAATGAATTTTTACCAACATAACAACCATCCTCAATAATCGCACCATCCTCAATTATAACATCATCCTCAATGGTAACGAAGTTTCCTATATAAACACCTTTGGATATAACTGCTTTTTTGCTTATAACACTTAGTGGAGATATGAAGGGAGAATAATCCTTTTGATTTTCTTTTTCAAAAAGTCCAAGAAGTTTTGCAAAGTCCATTTTTGGATTTTCTGTTATAATAACAGAAAATTTTGATGTGTCAAAGAAGGATGAGTTTTTTTGAGAAACAAAAACGCAGCCACCCTTTATATCTGAGATCTTAAGCTTTAAAGGATCTTCAACAAAAAATGCACTATTCTCATCTGCTTTTTCAGGGGCAGACACCCTTGATATGATTCTTTTACCATCACCAAGATACCTAAGAAAAAATCTCCTTGATATCTCATCAACACTTAATCTCATTCCTGCTCCATCTTTTCAATAACCCTATCTGTTAGATCAATGCTTTTCATTCCAAAAAGTATGTTTCTCTTATCAACAACTATGCTTATACCTTCTTTCTTTGCAACCTCTTCAATTGCCTGATAAATCTTTTTGAATACCTCTATATTTTCTTTTCTGGCAATCTCAGATATCTCAGCATCATATCTTTCTTTAAGCTCATATATTTTTTTTTCAATCTCATCAGATTTTTTTTCAAGAAACTTTATCTCAGCATCTATAATTAGCGTTGATGAGGAAACAGAGAATTTAAACATTGAAATTGGAATCATTCCAACACCTGGCATAACAACAAAAGGCTCTTCCTCCTGGGTTGTAGAGGATGATGTTGAAACCTCAAATGCCACAGCAGTGTTAGAATCAATCGCAACATCACTGCTTGACATAGAAATACCATAGTCTGATTTAAGAGTTGTGCTTGTTTCATTCACATTATCAACAATTGTCTTAGATGATTCTGAAATGCTAAAAGATGATATCTTTGTTTTGAACTCCTCATACATTCTTGCAATCTCATACTCCCACATCAGCTTTTCCTTTTTTGCTCTTATTTCAAAAAGCTCTTTTTTTAGATCTTCAACCTCACCTTGCCTTTTCTTAATCTCATCATTGAAGTTTTTTCTTGAAGCTGAGGCAAACTTATCAAAGATCTTTTTTATATCAACATATCCAACAGTTCCACTTTCAGCCCTGTTCTCCTCAAGGGATATCTCTATTGACTGAAGGTTAAAGGGCATAAAAACAAGAATAAAGCACAAAAGCTTCATACTATATCAATATTTTACTATATAAAAAGCAAAGAAACTCATCAGATAATCTTTTTATTACATAGTTTATAATTCCTATATCCTTCGCTAGCTGGCTTTCCACCTCATTCCAATCTTAAATTTTCCATCAAACTGAACATAGACATTAGTCCTTAATGGATAATAAAAATCGTTGATGCACTCTTTTATAAATTTTTAGCTTCAGGACTTTTTACTTTATCAATATATTCTTTTTTAATTGGAATTTTTACAGTTTCTTTATCAAGAGATAATCTTTTTTTGGTCTCTTCCTAATTCTTTCCATGCTATCTCAATTAAGCTTTTCGCTGTTTGGATTAAATACGTTTCTTTTAGAAAAATAGATATTTTATTTTTTGATTCTTTTGTGTTTAATCTAGAAATGAAGAAAGAATAGGCATCTTTACAAACTTTTAATTGCGATAAATAATTATTAATCATAATATTTTTTTAATAACGAATTTAATAAGCTTGTCAATTCTGTATAAGGTTTAATGCCTTGTTTCTCAAAATAATTTAAAGATAATTTTAATGTTTTCCCACTCCTGAATACTGCTTTAATAATGCCCTCAGTCCACAATTTTTCATCTTCTAATAATTTACGCCAATATCTAATGGGCAATTCTTTAATTTCTTCAAAACTTTTTTCTGGTGTTTTATCAAAATCAATTTCCGGAATTTCCGGTAAATTATCTTTCCAGTGCTTTAACCAAGAGAGTAATTGATTCCATAAATCAGGTGCTCCTAAATAATCAAATAACTCTTTCCCATAAAGTAAATGAGTTTTTACGCCATAGAATTCGCTTAATCTTTTTAGTTCGGGTAAATAGTAGTTTTTATTCTTTGAAAGATCTGGGTCAATGAAATACATAATTCCAACAAGTTTATCTTTATGTTTTTTGTACAAGGTTTCTAATTTTGTTTCAAAATTTGAAATCTGCCCTCGTTTTTTGGTAGAGTCGTGGTCGTCTCTGACTTTTTGTTCAATAAAATAATATATTCCCTTGCCTTCGTAGTATTGATCCAAAGATAAAGAATCTCCATTTTCGCCAACTATTGATTTATTG
>JBMFKQ010000011.1:4891-43296 GCA_049972095.1 Elusimicrobiales bacterium | reverse complement strand
ATAAAACCCTCTCTTCACCCTTCTTCATTGACAACTTCTATCCTCTTTATTTATCCCATTTTATCATTCTTGCCTATGGCTGTCAATAATGTGTAAGAGCGGGGTTATGTAAAATAAAGTGTGGAAATTGATAAACTAATAAAAAAGTGTGAGGATAGAAAATAAAAACCTCCTTTCCCTTAAAAGCGATTAATTGGCAAAATTAAAAGAAGATTTCTGAATTTAAAAAATTTAAGCAGAGAGAAAAAAGAAAATTTTCTAAATTTACCAAAAGTTCTCTAAATCCAATTTACATATAAATATTGACATAACCCAAAGAAAACTAACATTGCTAAAGATTGCAAAAAATATTATATAATATCGGTGAGGAGGTGGTATGAAGAAAATATTATTTGTTGCTTTAACATTATGTGTTTTTTTATCTTCTCTTTTTGCTGGACCGTTTGATGATTTTAAACAATACTTCCAGAATAACTATCTTAAACCATTTGTTAAAGATTTTGGAGGTGTTGTTGGGGCAAATGATTTCAGCAGTGGAAGAACAGTTGGTTTTCCGGGATTTGATATTGGGTTTGATCTTGCAGTTCAGAGGAAACCATCACCTGATAACTTAATACTAAAAAATGCCGGTGTTGATGCGTTTGGCATACCAATGATTCATGCATCTGTCGGCCTTCCTTTTATAGGTTTTAATGTTATTCTAAGAGGTTTTGATTATTCTGGTTTAAGGTTGATAGGTGGTGGTGTTGGATATAATATATTTAAATCCGGTATGCTTTCTAAGTTTATGCCTGATTTATCAGCACTTTTTTATTATGATAGTGTGGATTTTAAGTATTTCAAAGGAAGTCATATCTCATTTGATGTTGTAGGGTCATGGGATCTTCCCATTGTAAAGCCTTTTGTTGGTGGGGGGATAGATAAAACAAGGCTTGAGACAAAAAATCTTGGTGTAGGACTTGATGGTATATCTGAGTCTGTTTCAAAGACAAGATACTCTTTTGGATTGAGATTTTGTCCGATACCACTTGCTTATATATATGCAGCTTATAGCAAGCTTCATTCTCAAAATGCTTATAATTTTGGGCTTGGAATAAGATTTTAGTTACAAAATAGGGGGTAGTTTATGGAAAATACAGTTAAATTGACTAAAAAAACTTTAAATCTTAATGAGCTTATAGAAAAATATGGAGCACATAATTATCATCCTCTTCCTGTGGTTATAACTCAGGGTAGGGGTGTGTGGGTGAGAGATATCGATGGAAACAGGTATATAGATATGTTAAGTGCTTATTCTGCACTAAATCATGGACATAGGCATCCGAGAATAATAAGAGCTCTTATAAGGCAGGCGAAAAAACTTACACTTACATCAAGGGCGTTTAATAACGACCAGATAGGACCTTTCTTTAAAGAGCTGTGTGAGTTTACAGGCTATGAGATGTGTCTTCCAATGAACAGTGGTACTGAGGCAGTTGAGACTGCCATTAAAACAGCAAGGAAATGGGGATATAAGGTAAAAAAGGTTCCTGAAGATAAAGCAGAGATTATTGCAGCCACTGATAACTTTCATGGAAGAACAGTAACTGTTATCTCATTTTCAACAGAGCCACAATACAGGGATGGTTTTGGTCCTTTTACCCCGGGTTTTAAGATAGTTAAATATGGTGATATAAATGAGTTTGAAAAGGCGATTACCCCAAATACTGTTGCGTTTATCGTTGAGCCAATACAGGGAGAGGCAGGTGTGAAATTACCACCGGAAGGATATATTAAAAAAGCGTATGATATATGTAGGAAAAATAATCTTCTTTTTATAGCAGACGAAATTCAAACTGGTTTTGGAAGAACAGGTAAAAAATTCTGCTGTGATTGGGAGGGTGTAAAGCCTGATATGATGTGTCTTGGGAAAGCCCTTGGTGGGGGGGTTATGCCTGTTTCTGCAGTGGTATCTTCAAAAGAGATACTTGGGGTTTTCAATCCAGGGGATCATGGCTCAACATTTGGTGGGAATCCTTTAGCATGTGCTGTTGCAAGAGAGGCTATAAGGGTTATAGAGGATGAAAAGCTTGTTGAGAGATCTTTGGAGATGGGTGAGTATTTTATGTCAAGGTTAAAGACAATAAGTGGCCCCCACATAAAAGAAATAAGAGGGAAAGGACTTTTTATAGGTGTTGAGCTGGATACTAAGGCAAGGCCGTATTGTGAAGAGCTTATGAAGGTAGGTGTTCTTGCAAAGGAAACCCATGAGATGGTTATAAGATTTGCACCACCTCTTGTTATAACAAAGAAGGAGATTGACTGGGCTTTCAAAAGAATTGCTCAAGTTCTTTCTAAATGAAAGGATCTGTATGGTATGAGATTGAAAAAAAGTTTAATGGAAATGTTGTTTTTAATGTAAAGGCATCTGATTTCACATCATACAAAACAGGCGGTATTGTAAGTGCAGTTTTCTATCCTCAGTCAATCAGCGAAGTCTTAGAACTTATTGATTTTTTAAAATCTCATAACATTTCTTACTTTATCTGTGGAAGGGCAACGAATATTCTTGTGAGTGATTATGGTTTTGATGGTGTTTTTATAAAAACAGATAAGATGAACAGATATAGTTTTAATGATTATTATCTTGATGCAGAATGTGGGTGTCTTCTTGATGATATGATAAAAGAGGCTATTTCAAGAGGACTTGGAGGACTTGAGAATCTTTCTTATATACCTGGAAGTATTGGTGGAGCTGTTAGGATGAATGCGGGGGCATTTGAAAGCGAAGTTTTTGATAAGATTGAGTATTTTGATGCTATTAATCTTAAAAATTTTAAGCTTGAAAGGATATACAAAAGGAATATTAGATATAGCTATAGGTATGTTGAAGGGGTTGAAGACTATTTTATAACATCTGCTTTTTTTGTTCTTGATAAGAAAAACAAAGAGTTGCTTGAAAGAAGAAGAAACGAGATAATATCAAAAAGGATTTTAAAACAACCTCTTGAGTTACCCTCTGCAGGAAGTGTCTTTAAAAGACCTAAAAAAAGCTATGCCTCTAAACTTATAGATGAATGCGGACTTAAAGGAAGATCTGTTGGTGGAGCAAAGGTCTCTGAAAAACATGCTGGCTTTATAGTAAACACCGGAAACGCTACTTCGTCTGATATATATAGGCTTATAAATATTGTAAGGGATGAGGTTTACAAAAAAACAGGTATAATGCTTGAGCTTGAACAGATAACAGTTGGGAGATTTGATTAAAATACTTACGGTAGAATGTTTTATATAAGCATCCCTGCTATTGCTGCTGTCATAAAGCATGCTAATGAACCTGCAAGTACAGCATATAACCCTAATCTTGCAAGATCATGCCTTCTTGTAGGAGCTATACCGCCTATTCCACCTATTTGAATTGCTATTGAAAGAAAGTTAGAAAATCCACAAAGGGCGTAGGAGGCAATAATTGCTGCTTTCTCTGATATTACCCCAGGATTGTTTTTGATAAACTCTGCCATATTAAAATAAGCAACAAACTCATTTAATACAGTTTTCTGTCCCATCCACTCAGCAACCTTTGTTAAATCATTTGATGGAACTCCCATAATCCAAGCTATTGGATAAAATATCCACCCCATTATTCTTTCAAGTGTAAGTCCTTGATAAATAAGTCCAACGATATAGTTTCCAAGAGAGAGAAGTCCCATAAAGGCAATCAAACATGTTCCAACATTCAATGCAAGTGTAAGTCCTGTTGTAGCGCCATTTGCTGCTGC
Organism: Elusimicrobiales bacterium; assembly: GCA_049972095.1. Classification (GTDB taxonomy): domain Bacteria; phylum Elusimicrobiota; class Elusimicrobia; order Elusimicrobiales; family UBA9959; genus JANZZP01. Next base: position 39,538 of record JBMFKQ010000011.1, on the reverse strand, counting down.
ATCTATTATGTTTGCGTCAGTTATCTCAATATGTATATTTACCTTACCTTTTGTCTTTGGTTGCTCTGTTTCTGGTATTATTATCTTTGCCATAACAAGCGATGCAGGGGCACTCATTATTGAAGCAGCAAGAAGATGTCCTGCTATATCGGGAATATAGTCTTTTAGTATTCCAACATATGCTGCCATAACCCCACCTGCTATCGTTGCCATTCCACCACTCATTACTGCCATAAGTTCGCTTTGAGTCATCTCACTTACGTAAGGCTTCACAACCAGTGGGGCTTCAGTCTGCCCCACAAAAATATTTGCACTTGCAGATAATGATTCTGCACCGCTTGTTCCCATAAATCTTGTCATTATCTTTGCAAAAAACACAACTATCTTTTGCATTACACCAAGATAATATAAAACTGACATAAGTGAGGAGAAAAATATTATTGTTGGAAGCACCTGAAATGCAAATATAAAACCAAGAGTGTTGTTTTGAGCAAGTGAGCCAAAAACAAATTTTGATCCATCTGTTGCAAATGAGATTATCTTTATTATTACATCGTTCATTAATTCAAAAAATCTTCTTCCAGGTGGAAATTTTAAAACCATAAATGCAAAGATAAATTGTATCAGACTGCCCATTATAACAGTCTTCCAGTTTATTGATTTTCTGTTTCTACTAAATATATACGCTATGAAGATCAATATAAATATTCCAAAAAAACCTATTATCCTGTGCATAAATTCTCCATAACGATATTATATCAATTTGAGAAAGAAAGTTCTTTCATTTTAAAAGACACTGCTTTCATAGAAAATTCATTTATTCCAAAAGTCTCAATGATACAGTCGAATTTATCACTTAAAACCAATGAATCATATGGATTAAGTGTGTTTATATAGACAGAATAGGAATAATTTTTTGTGATTTTGCTAATCTCATCTATTTTCTTATCAGCAATGTATGGCCAGAAATACGCTATAACTATAATAGATGATTCTTCTTTGTTTCTCTCAGGAAGTTTTGTAAGATCGGTGTAGATTGTAGTTAGTGAATTTATCTCCTTTACAGCGCTATAGAGAGATATAGTGTCATTTAAATATCTTTCAGGCAGTAGTAAAAGAAGATCAAGATTTTTGCTAAACCTGATGTTTGAAATTCCTTTACATTTTTTTATATTTATTGAAGCATATGATATTTTTTCCGCTACTTGCTTATATGCAAGGTCAAAATCGTCATGGTATAGTGAAAAGTTTTTAAGGTTGTATTTTTCTTTTATCCTTTTTATCCTTTCATATTTCTCTATAAGCTCGTTTGTGTCTATCTCGCCATTTTCAGCTGCTTTTTTTATTCTTTTGATAACTTTTTTAGTAGGGTAGCTGCCTATGAGAACCATATCAGCACCATTTTTAAGCGCGGTAAGTGCTGCATTTTCAACTGATATATGTGAGGAGATTGCTTTCATATCAAGGCTGTCTGTAATTATCAATCCGTCAAAGTTTAGTTGTTCTCTAAGTATTCTTTTTATAACTGTATCTGACATACTCGCAGGATAGTGGCTGTCAAGCTGGGTATATAGAATGTGTGAAACCATTATTGCGTCTGCTTGTTTTTCTTCTATTAATTTTCTAAAGGGATATATATGTGTTTTATAGAGTTCAATAGGATCAATGTATGTTTGCGGAAGTGTTAGATGTGGATCATTATCAACCATCCCATGCCCTGGAAAGTGTTTTAATGTGTTTATTATGCCTGCTGCTTTTAGTCCTGTTATAACTGATTTTGCCATTTCATATACGCTTTGAGGATTATCTGAAAATGCTCTTATATTTATTATGGGATTTTTGATTTCAGTGTTAACATCAACATCTGGTGCAAAAACCATATTTATCCCTGCTTTTTTTAGCTCAAGCCCTGCAATATAAAAAAGTGTTGTGGTATTTGATTTATCAGCTGATCTTCCAATAGCCATATTAGATGGTAGATTCATAAGTCCGTGTGTTTGGTGAAGATATACACTTCCACCTTCATAATCTATTGCTATAAATGGTGGAAGATTATGAGAGTTTGAGTATATTAAGGATGTGAGTTTTTGGGTATCTTTTATGTTGTAATTCCCCCATAGAAGATGAATACCCCCTATTCCTTTTTTTGTATCTTTGATTATTGATTTGAGGTGTTTTGAATCATAGGATTTGAATATTAGAGAATATATTATTTCTTCATTAAATTCTTTGTTTTCTCCAAAAACTAATAACGAAAGCAAAATAAAAAAACTCATCGTCTTCTAAAAGATCTAACATTCAAGATTTAACATCCAACATTTAAAATCGTTTTACCTCTTACCTTTCACTTCTCACCTATATTATATATAATTCCTTGTATGAGTAATCCATTCAGGATTATTTATGAAGATGAAGATTTAGTTGTTGTATCAAAAAAAGAGGGAATATGTGTTGTAAGAGGGAGAGGTAGTCTTGCTGATATTCCATCGGTTGTAGATATGCTGAGAGATATTTATCAAAGTATATTTGTAGTTCATAGAATAGATATGGAGACATCAGGCATTGTTGTTTTTGCTAAAAATCCACTGTCTCATAGGGAGCTTTCAATCTTGTTTGAAAAAAGAAAGGTTTTTAAAAGATATCTTGCACTTGTGTGGGGAAGAATCAGTAGCAGATTAATTGTTGATAAACCAATAAAAGAGTTTTCATCAGGGAGATCGGCAGTTTCTGATGAAGGGAAACCATCAACTACAGTGATAAAACCTTTGTCTTTTTTTAGAAGATTTAGCCTTATTGAAGTTTTTCCACACACAGGCAGAAGGCATCAAATACGTGTTCATCTCTACAGTATAGGTCACCCTATTGTTGGAGATCAGCTATATGGAGATAAAGAGAAACAATCTTTTTTTAAAAGGATGTTTCTGCATTCTGCCTCAATATCATTTAAATTAAAAGGAAAAATATATAGATTTGATGACAGTAATGAATTTATAGATGAGATCAATGAAGCTTTAAGTGAAGGATTTTGAAAGCAGAGTTTTTATGTTTCAGTTTTTTGTATAATAGGTTTAATGAAGGGTGATAATCTAATAGTAAGATGTATTAATTCCAATAGAAATGATGATAAGATTTATATAGAGCCTGAGATTGTTAGCGGTTATAGATATCAAAAAACTCAAAATAGATTTTTTTTTAGAGTTTATAAAAAAGGCAACAGATTTATTGCTTTTATTTTCTTAATCTTTGTTCTTATATCTTTTCTCTTTGTAACGATAGGGCTTATTCTTTCAACCACTTTTATTGGAGCTCTTATTGGTATCCCCCTTGTTTTTATTGGGATTATAGGAATTTATCTTTCTGTAAGGATACTTAGGTTTTTCAAAGATATAGTTATGTAAGTGAGGAGATTTAGATGAAAACTAAAACAGCAAAGAAAATAAAGAAGAAAGATGATATATTTTATGATAGAAAGAATGGATGGAGTATTATTTCTGAAAAACAAAAATTGGAAATAGAAGAATATTCTAAAAGATATATGAGTTTTATTGGACTGGCAAAAACTGAAAGGGAGTTTCATGATATGTCAGTTGCTATGCTTGAAAGATTTGGTTTTAAGAAGATTGATAGTTTGAAAACTCTAAAAGAAGGAGACAAGGTTTATGTTTCTGAACATGGTAAAACACTTTTTGCTTTTATAATAGGGAAAAGAGAGATTGAAAATGGGATGAATATTGTTGGAGCGCACATAGATTCTCCAAGAATAGATATAAAACAAAACCCTCTTTATGAAAACTCAGAGTTATGTTATCTTGATACTCACTACTATGGCGGAATAAAAAAGTATCAATGGCTTACCTTACCACTTGCTCTTCATGGTGTTGTTGTTAAGAAGAATGGTGAGATGGTGAAGATTGTTGTGGGGGAAAAAGAAGGTGAACCTGTTTTCTGTATTACTGATCTTCTTCCTCATCTTGCCCAAAACCAGATGAAAAAAACTCTTTCAGAAGCTATTGAGGGAGAAAATCTTGACATACTTGTGGGTTCAGTTCCCCTGAAGAATAAGGATGTTAAGGAGAAGGTTAAGAAGAATATAATAAATATACTTTTGAAAGATTATGGTATATCTGAAAAGGATTTTATTTCTGCAGAACTTGAGGTGGTGCCGGCACTAAAGCCGCAAGAGCTTGGTTTTGATAGATCAATGATAATTGCTTATGGTCAGGATGATAGAGCCTGTGCATATGCTGCACTTGTAGCATTTGGGGAAGTAAAAGATCCGGATTATACATCATGTTTAATTCTTGTAGATAAAGAGGAGATAGGTTCATATGGCGCTACAGGCATGGCATCTAATTCGTTTGAATATGCTGTAGCTGAGGTTATTGAAAGATATTATGGTGCATACAGTGATATAAAACTTAAAAGATCACTTAAAAATTCATGGATGCTTTCTGCTGATGTTAATTCTCTATTTGATCCACTATTTCCTTCAGTATCAGAGAAAAAAAATACAGCACTTATGAATTACGGTGTGTGTGTAACCAAATATACCGGAAGGGGTGGGAAAAGTGGTGCATCAGATGCTAATGCAGAGTTTGTTGCCCAGATAAGGAGGATCTTTGATGAAAATAAAATTGTTTGGCAAACGGGTGAGCTTGGAAAGGTTGATGAAGGAGGAGGTGGCACAATAGCACATTACCTTGCAAGATATGGTATGCAGGTTGTTGATTGTGGTGTTGGATTGCTTTCTATGCATGCTCCATGTGAGGTTTCATCAAAGCTTGATCTTTATATGACATATAAAGCCTACTATGCTTTTTACATGGATAGTAGAAAAGTAAAGTAGTTTTTATCGAAAGTTTTGGTTATGGTCATAAAGATAATAGTGACGGGTGGAACTTTTGATAAGGAATATAATGAAATTACTGGTGAGCTTTTCTTTAGGGATACACATATAAAGGAAATGCTTGAACTTGGAAGATGCAGGGTCAGATATGTTATTAAAAAGTTGATGATGATAGACAGTCTTTTTATGAAAAAAGAACACAGAGAGATAATTGCAAAGGAGTGTATTAAAAGCAAAGAAAAAAATATAGTAATCACCCATGGTACCGATACAATGGTTGAGACAGCGAAACTTCTTGGTAAAAGAATAAAGAATAAGACGGTGGTATTAACAGGTGCAATGATTCCATATAGATTTGGTTCTTCTGATGGTATGTTCAATTTAGGAAGTGCCATATCATTTGTTCAGGTCCTGCCACATGGTGTCTATATAGCAATGAATGGAAGGTATTTCAACTGGTATAATGTTAGGAAAAACAAAGAAAAGGGTGAGTTTGAAGAGATAAATAGATAACCTCTCACATCAAGACAAAAGTTAGCACCCTAAATTGTTCTTCTTATAATCCGAAATTTAAGATTTAGAATAGCCACACAACCTATGCCTTACTTCTCACATTTGGGCGTAGATTAATGAGATAAAAAGAGCTATGAAAAAATCTTTTTCATTTAAAATAATACCTCGCCCCCACAACTATATCCGCATCACCTTTAGTCTCTTTAACAAGTTTCAAAAAGGGAGTAAATTCTAAAAAAATGTCTATATTGCCAAAATCTTTTTTTATTCCAAGTGGTAGCCTTAGGGAAAGATCTGTTCCGTTATCAAAAATGATACCACCACCATAGCCATAAAATAAATGAAAAACTTCCGTCTCATAACCCTTTTTTTCATACCCTTTTCTTACATAAAAGATTTGATCAGCAGAGATCTTTAAGTATTTATCAGATGAACTTTTCCATGAGAGAGTAAAATTAATAGATTTATCTAATCTTGTTGATAAAATATTTAAAACAACTCCTGATGGTTTGCCAATAACAAAACCAATTCCTTCTGAAGCGTTTATAAAGGTGGGGACAAGAAGATAAAAGAAGGATATAGATATAAAAGCTTTTATTTTCATAGTGAATATATTCTATTAGATTTAAAACTTCCTTGTCAATGTGCTGAATCATTAATTTTATGGGATTTGCTAAAAAACTATAATTGTATTTCCTTTTGATGGAATGGAAGTATTTGTTTTGTCTTTAGCCTTTTTCTCTTTAAATTTGTTCAGCTGAGGGGATTTTTGTTTAATAGATCCTTCATCTTCATTAGCTGGTATCTTATACCCAATAGAAAAAAATGTGTATTTATAGACAGAAGAAAATGTTGTGCCTATATCAAGTGAGAAGTTTAGTGCATATATGCTTATGCCAAGACTTAAACCCTTATTATCGTCTAAAAATCTGTATCCTGTTCTAAATGAAAATGAGTTTTTAATGGTGTAGTCTATACCAGCTTTAAGTGAATTTTTTTTATCTGTTATGTAGCTATCGTATTCAAGACAGAGTGTTGCATTGCTTTCCATTATTGTTGGCCTGGAATATGACAGCCCTATTCTCAAGATCACAGGAAGTTTATAGCTTTCACCTATGTATTTTATTCTTCCAAAGGTATTTGATAGTGATATTCCAAAGTTCAAACCAATATCTTCAAGCTTTCCAAGATATCCTGCATCAAAAGCAAGTGATGAGGCAGAATATCTTTCAAGAAGCTTTGAATTAAGGTATTTGAGGGAAATTCCTGCTGCACTTATGAATTTTGATTTAACTGAGGGGCTTATGTAAACTGTTTGCTGACTTATTTTTTCAGCATATCCAAGACTGAGTATATAATCCTTCTCAGCATTTATATTTTTTTCTGTTACATTTCCATAATCATCAAGTGTTCTAAGCTTTATATCTCCTAAATCTGATAGATAAAAGGAAGCTGCGATATGTGGATATGCAATATCAGAAAATACCTTTTTTCCTATCTGACTTCCAAAAGCAAAGTATGAATATGATGCATTATCAAATCCGTTTGAAAGTGTTGCATAAAACTCTGCTTTTTGAGAGAAAGAAAGACCTGCAGGATTGTAGTTGATGGCATATATAGCCTCTTCAACCGCCGCTTTTGATGATGAAAGCCCAACTAATGATGCTGAAAAGTCATTTTTAAGGATATCAAGGCTTGCAGAGGAAAGATTAATGTATCCAATTGTAATAAGTGTTATAAGAAAACTCATCTTACTATCCCTATTTTTTCTATTTTATTCACGGCGCCTTCTGTTTTCATATAGTATATACCAGATGGAACTTTTTTTCCTTTATCATCAGTTCCATCCCAAGCAATAGTCATCTTACCAGAAAGTTGTCCATCATAGAGAGTTTTTACAAGCATCCCTGTTGCTGTGTATATCTTTACACTAATCTTGGAGGGATTTATGGTTTCAAGTTTTATAAGCGTTTGTGAGTTTTGTGGTGTTATAATGTTGTTGTAGGATACTATATCGTTTGATGAACCTGTAAGATGTATATTTTTTGCTATTCCGAGGAATATATAGTTGTTGTTTTTTGGCCCAACCTCAAACATATGATTTTCTGCAAAGAATTTAAAATAAATTGTTCCAACATAAGGATATGTCTGTGAGAATGTTTTCCCTCCATATGAGTGGAATTTTATTTTTCCTTTTATAACAGGGTTCCCATCAGGATCAAATATGTAATAATTTGCCAAGTTTCCAGAATTATCATTAATATCTGTTATATCTATATAGTTTGTTGAAAGTTCTTTGAGCTGAAAATCAAGCATTTTAATACATTCTTTTTCGCAGAATTTGAATATCTCTCCATTCTGCCAGGCGTAATCTGAGATATAAAATCCATTGTAATAGAATTTGGGCACTTTTATTTCAAACTCAAAGACATCAGCATCAGCAACAGCTGATCTCTTTTCTATTTTTATCTCTGAATTTATTTGTCCATCATATGAAAGTATATAAGGATTGTTTCTGTCATAATCAGGGCCCGGCTCTGAATTTGAATTTAATCCTGCTGTTACAGAAACATAATAAACCCCAGGCGTGCTTATGTAATAGTAAAATTCATTGTAACTATCCCTTGTAAGACATATGTTTGAATATTCTGGGTTGTAGCTTGGATAGCAAAGGTCTGATTTTGTCTGCGGCATCTGGTATATAATGGGATTTTGTAATGAGTCAAAGAGGAATATTGAGTAGGCATGATAAAGTCCTATGGGATGTCTTGGAAGCTCAACTTTTAAGTGAAAGATTCCCTTTCCAAGTGAAACAGCATAATAATCCTCATCACCGCTGTAGTCTATATATGCTTTTAGGCTTGAGAAACTTGATATATCAACTGCATATGCTGGCCCATTGTTTGGCTCATAAGGATCAACAATAATATAATCTGATGTAATCCCATGTGCAGCAAAAGCACTTCGTATTTTATTTTCCTCACATGCTGCTGCTTCTATATTTCTGCACAAATCAATCATTGCTTCCATAAATCCCTCAAAGCTGTCTGGAAAGTAAAACATCGCTCCAAATGCATAGACATCTGATTTTTTCAGCCCAGCAAATCCACCTGATGAAAATGTTCCGAGACTGTATGAAGGATCTTTTGCAAGCTTATAAAGAACCGCACTTAGAATTTCTCCGTCTGCATGCACCTCGCCTGTCCAGTCATCAGGCATTTTTTTTGTAATTGTGGAAAGATCCCTTGCTACTCCCTCTCCAATACCAAGAAAATTACCAAGTATATTTATGTTTTTGCCTTCATCCCAGAATGATGCAAGCGAAAAGTAATCACTAAGTGCTTCTGTTATTGCTCCAAACTCTCCAAAATATATTATTGGGTATATTCTGTTCATAACAAGGTGTATGTATTCATGTCTTATTATGGTGCCATCCCATGCAAAATTTCTATCGTTTTCAGTAGGACCCCTGCCTATATATATTGCATCATGCTTTAAATCGTAGAATGCATTGTAGACAGGTGTATTACCTGAATAAATATTTACATTTACGGGAACCCTTCTATTGAGATCTATACAGTTTCCCAAGCACTTTGTGTTAAACTTCATTATAAAGTCTCTAATTGCTGTTAGATGATAGAATGCATTTATCATAGGAGATAGTGGAAGAGAAAAAGAACCTGTTGAGTTATCCTTTGGGGTTGGATTTGTTATCACTATATATGTTGATGCTGTTATATTAAAACTTCCACTTGCAGAATTATCGCTTACAAGCTTTATGTTGTAAGAGGTAGCTGGGATATATCCTGCGGTGAAGTTTGTTTTATTTTGACCTATGAATGCTGATATTCTGTTTCCTTGAGGTTCTGTTATATAAACAACATCTGCATCAGTTGAGTTTCCGTATTCATCTATATCTCCTATATTAAACCATGAAAAGAAAGGTGTTATAAAAGCAAGTGTTCCACTCCCTAAATTAAGGGATGGGGCTATGGTATATGTCAGAGTTGAGTTTGGATTGTATGAGTATATCTGGAGTGCAGAAGGGGAGGACTTAATTTGATACGATGCATTAGTATAAAAGAGGTTGTTTGCTTGGTAGTCAACAACCGAGAGATATGGTCCAAGGGTAGTGAAAAAAACCTTTGCTCCATTTTCTGCGCCATCATAATCTATGCAGTATTCCCCGTCTGATTCCCCGTCTGATTTTGTAGTTGCGCTTGATTGATAGCTTCCAGCAAAGACATATATATCCTTAATTGGCCTTAAAACGGGGGGCAGCCATGAACCTTGTGGATCTCCTGTCGGTATAGGGGATATTTCAAAAACATATGCCTTTATTGTTCCTGTTGTTTCTTGTGTCAAAGTGCAGGCATATTGTCTTGAGTCGTATTTGAAAAGAATGTTTGAGTCTTGTGAGTCTATATAATAAACCCATCTGCCGTTTTTTATGCCAAAGCCACCATATCCTTCTATTTTATAAGCAAGATGAAAACTATTTTTGAGATCATCAGGATAGATTACAATAGTGTAGGTTGATATAGAGAAGTTTGGAAGTTCAGATTTTATCTTTCTTTCTGCCTCTTCTATAGTTATTTTAGTTTGAGTTTTTAGATTTATATTTTCATAGTATCTTGATGAGTAATAGGTTATCTCATTTTTTGGATTTCTATTTATCTTTACATATGAAAACTCAACATCATATCCATTGTAAGTCTGTATGTAGTATATGCTTGAGTTGCCCATAAAAGATGCTTTTGATACTATTTTTAGTGAGGCAGTATCCACTTTTAAAAGCTCTTCATTTTCTGATATAAATTTTTTTGCTGCATCATCAATATCACCATCATAAGTTTTTATGGTTCTATCACCGCTGATGGATGATACACTGCCAGTAAGGTTGCTTATTTTGATTTTCCAGTTCATGTTTTTTGAATTTGTTTTGTTTAATTTTTCAATAGCATTTACTTTGTTTATAATGGTATTTGCAGTTATTGTAAAACCTCTTTTTCTTGCTTTCTCAATAGCGTTTACTGAGTATGAAAGAGGAGAGTGGTAAGATGTTCTTTCCTTTTTGAATTCATTTGAATGTATGCTTATTGATAATAATATCAATAATAGTGTTTTCATTTTTTTCTCATCATTTCAATTATTTTTACACTTGCATCTATGGATACATAGGGGTCAGAGTCTGTGATGTATTTTTCAAGATATTTTTTTGAGCAATTGAAGGATATGTCTGATATTTCTATAAACCTTCTTTTTATTTCGGGGTTGTCAATGGAATTGAGATAATCTATATCATCGCATGAAATAGTAAATCTTTTGCCTTCAGATAGTTTTCTAAGCACTATGAGTTTTGTAAGTATATCAGTTGTATCATAATATATCTTTTGAAGTTTATCCAGTGTTTTTGGATTGGATGATGCTGAAAGAGCTGTGATTGCCTTTATTTTAAGTGTTTGATTTTTGCTTGAAATAAATGAAAGTATCAAATCCTCTTCATCCTTTCTTAAGAACCTCGAACATCTTAGTGAGTCAATAAGCATCATCTGAACCCTCAGGGATTTTTCCTTTTTAAGTGCTTCAATTATTTTTGAAGTCTCTTGGGGACATATCTTGGCAAGATTTTCGGCTGCCTGATTTCTTATCTCCTCATCATCTGACAAAAGTGCTGAATAAAAGGTTTCAATTTCGTTTCTATATCCTATTTTAGCAAGTTCTCTTGCTGCAGCATCTCGCATTGAACCAAAGTTATCGTTTTCCTTCACTCTTATAAGCAGATTTCTTGATTTTATTCCTTCAAGATCCGCTATAGTTGAAAGTGCTTTTTCTCTTATTCTGTTTGTTGATATTATTTTAAGCTGAGATAAGGGGTCATTTTTAGTTTGATCAACATCTGGGGTTTCTTCAACTATTTGATAAAGTTTTTTTAGTCCCGATGTATCTCCAAGATTCCATAATGCCTTTGCTGTTGATATTACAACATATTTGTCTTGATCGTTGAGATATTTTTTTAGAAGGGGAATCAATCTGGTTTCAGCGGTTTTTGAAAGAGCCTCAATCGCATAGCATTTTAGTTCTGAATCATCTGATTTTAAATACTTTACAATTGTCTCAACCGCCATTCGTGGTGAGATGGAAGTGCTTGAAACTGAAACCTGAGTGTAGAGATTAGTCTTTATCATTATGACAAGACTTAAAACAGCTTGTGTCATACAAACATATTCTAACATTAAGACTTTAAATTAAAATTAAAAAAATATTACATCTTAATAGATTTTCTTTACTATGGATTTAAACTCATCAAGAATATTGAAATATTCTCCAACGATAGCACCAACCTTGGTAAGCCCTTCAAAATCATCAATGTGTTTGAAACCTATCTTCTTTTTTGAAGCTACTACGATATAAAGCGTTTCATTGCTATGATATCCATAGTCTGCTCTGTGTTCCATTCCATGATCTGTTGTTATTATAAGAATATCATCATTATCCATAAGCTCAAAGATCTTTTCAAGGGCTTTGTCTATCTGCTGAAGGGATTTTAAAGAACCATCTATGTCCATTGTATGACCAAACAGACTATCAGTGTCTACAAGATTTGCAAATACAAAAGTCCCGTTTGGTCTATATATATATTTTTTTGCTATAACTGCGTTTATTATGCCCTGTATGTTGAATATGTTGGTATCTTTTTCTTTAGGATGTATGAAGTCAAAATCAAGTGATGGATCAATAAATTCTTTATGAGTTATTTTTATCTTTTCACAATATTTGGTATTGACAAGATCACTTGTTTTACCAACAGAAACACTCCAAACTTTATGTTCATTTAAAATATCAACGAGGGTCTTCCCTTCAAGAGGTAGAACTGCATCATATCTGTTTGCTGTTCTTATTATCTCTTTTTTCCTTCTAATATAGCTTCTTGCAATTGCTCTTGTAATTGGAATCTTCATTTCAATGGCAAGTTCAAGAGCCGTGTTTGCTATAGATTTTTGTTCATCGGGTGGGATTATTTCTTCATTCATTGCAAGTTGTATGAGAGGATCACATTTGCTTGCATATACTATTGGATAGCCTGTTTTTTCATGATATTCGTAGTTTTTTTCTATTGCCTCCATTCCTCCTGACATCTGATTAAAAAGTGTTTTTCTTCTTATCCTACTTTCAAGCTCTTTTATAAATTTTTGAGGAAAACCTTTATAGAAAAGATTAAATTTTCTCATGTCTATTATCCCCATCATTTCTCTGTGCCCTATAAGACTATCGGCTGTTGTTGAGCTCTGCCTTACAGGTATCACATATGAGTTAACCTTTTTTGTTGATTTTTTGGAACTTATCTTTCTTCTAATATTTTCATCTAAGAGTCTATCAATTCCGCAGGTTAAAAGAAATGGCATTTCAATCTTGCCCTTATGCTTTGATAAAAGATATGAAAGTGTATCAACTCCAACTGCATCTATAACACAGACAATTGCCGTTTTTTTATTTTTCATAATTTAATTATATAATTTTTATTGGAGGCATTATGGCGATTATTTTTATTATTCTTTCTGCTGTTCTAAATGCAGATGTTTTCTATAATCTTGATGTTGAGATAAAACCTGATGATAGTTTTATAAGGGTGAATGCCACCGTTAATTTTGATAGGAAAAGAGAAAGGTTTGATTTTTACCTTGATAAAAATGTGGTTTTTGAAAAAACAGATTCTTCATTGACTATAGGCATCCTAAGCAGGGAAAATCTTTTTAAAAATATAGCCTATCTTAAAAAAGGTGGTTATCTTAAAAAAATTAGTTTATCATATAGAAATAGGTTTAAATATCCTTTCATTGGTGATGATAACTATGCAAGAGGAATAAAAAACACTAAGGGATTAATATCTGCTGATGGGTGTTTTTTGAATGCAGATTCTGGATGGTATCCTGTGACAGATGAAAGAATCTTAGGATTTGATATAACCATTAAAATCCCTCAGGACTACGATGTTGTTATGCCAGGGAATATATATAAGAAGGAGATAATTGATGGATATAAGATTATCAGATATCGTTCTGATGCTCCTATCTATGATATACCACTTGTGTGTGGGCTATGGAAAGAGTATTTTTCAAAAGGAAGTCCTGATATATATGTTTATCTTAAAAGTGATGATGATAAACTTGCAGAGAAATATATTGAGTATTCAAAAATGTATATAAAGATGTATAGCGATATGATAGGGAGATATCCTTATAGCAAGTTTGCGGTTGTAGAGAATTTTTGGGAGACTGGCTATGCATTTCCCTCATTTACCCTTCTTGGACCATCTGTCATAAAACTTCCCTTTATATTTATCACATCCCTTCCTCATGAAATACTTCATAACTGGTGGGGTAATGGGGTTTATCCTGATTATTCAAAAGGCAACTGGTCTGAGGGTATAACAAGCTATCTTTCTGATTATCTTCTATCAGAGCAAAAAGGAAAAGGTAGGGATTACAGAATAGGTGTTTGTAAAAAATACACTGATTATGTTAGTGATGATATACCTCTTTTTGAGTTTAGGGAAAGGCATTCAAATGAAAGTGAAGCGGTTGGCTATGGCAAATCTATGATGTTTTTTCATATGTTAAGAAATATCGTTGGTGATAAAAGTTTTATTGACTCTTTAAGAAGTATATATTCCAAAAATAAGTTCAATAAGATATCATGGAAGGAGATAAGAGATGAGTTTGAAAGGATAAGTGGCAAAAGGCTTGATGATTTTTTCGATATCTTTGTATCATCAAAGTATTTCTGCACTGCTCAGATTATCAAAGAGAGTTTGAAGGTTGATAATACTAATCTTTCCCTTGATATTTCAGGGTATTGCCCTGTGAAAATACCTCTTGAGATTTTCTATTCTAATGGTAAAAAGGATGTTCATCTTATCAAGCTTGATGGTTCAAGGAAAAGTTTTTCATTTAGGCTTGATGGTGATGTTGCTGGTCTATGTCTTGATTGTGGTTTTAATATTCTTAGAAAACTTTTAGATGGTGAGGTAGCTGTTAGCTTTTCAAAAATTCTTTCACAACCATCTATAGGCGTTATCTCAGAATATGATCTTTTGTCTTTGAAACCTCCTTTTTTAAAAACTAATTTAGATCTTCCAGGTCTTAAGTTTTATGTAGGCAAAAAAATATATAGCCAGGTTAATCTTCCATATATCTCTTTTACCTCGTCATCATTTATTCTGAATGGAAAAACCTATGATTTGGATGAAAATTATGTTTTCTTTGTTGTTGAAGATAGTAGCTCAGTAAAAGGTTATGCTTTCTGTGATGATAAGTGTGATTCATTTTTGAATAAAATTATACATTATGGGAAATATAGCTACATAATTACTGATAGATTCTATAATGTTATTGAGACAGGCCAGTGGGATTTAAAGGAAAGAGAAAATACAGTTTTTTTAAAGGAAAAGATAGATAATTTTAGGGAGAAAACATTATGGAGCATGCCTTCTTTTTTTAGTATTGATAAGTTAAGGAAGGATTCATTTTTCTTGTCATCAAAGCTTAGAACAAGGCATCCTGGCTCAAGAGAAATTGAACGGGCTGCTGACTACATTGAAAATGAGTTTAGAAAAGCAAAACTTCAGCCGTTTTTTAAAAACTCTTATAGACAATATTTTAACGCTGAGGTATCATCAAAAAGCTTTAGCTTAGTGAATATATGTGCAAAAACATCTGAATCTGAAAGATACATTCTTGTCTCAGCTCATTATGATCATCTTTTCCCTCAAGGAGATATATATTACCCAGGTGCTAACGATAATTCAAGTGGAGTTTCAGTTATGCTTGAGCTTGCAAGATATGCTTTGAGCAAAAAAGTAAAAAATCTTGCCTTCTGTGCTTTCAGTGGTGAGGAGTATGGTTTTAAGGGTTCAGATTATTTTGCTTCATTATCATCATCGAATATAAAAGCAGTTTTGAATATTGATACAGTTGGAAGGATTAAGGATGGAAAGGTGATTGTGCTGAATTATGAGACATCCAGTCAGTGGAAGCAAATTTTAAGAAAGGCATCTCTTTCAAGCGGGATTGAGGTTGTTTTTGGCCCTTTGGGATTAACCTCTGGAGATCAGATAAGCTTTATAAAAAGGAAAATACCAGCCATACAACTTTACGATGGAAGTGTTGATGATTATCATAGACCTACGGATACATTTGATAAACTTGATTTTGATGGTATGCTTATGATCTGTGGTCTTTCTTTTTCAGTGATTGAGCAGGTTCTTGAAAAAGAGATTGTTTTTGATGATTTTGAACATAGACAGATTAAGGGAAGAAAAATATCTCTTGGCTTTGCACCTGATTTTGAATATTCTGGAGTTGGGGTTAGAATAAAAAGGATAAATCAGGGTTCGATTCTCTCTACAATTCCAATCTCACAGGGTGATGTTATAACTGCTGTAAATGGAATAGTTATTAAAAACATATATGATTACATAGATGCACTTTCAAATGTTGATGTAGCAAAAGCAATTTCAATTGAATGCCTGTGTGGGGGAGAAAGGAAGAAATTTTCTCTTTATTACCACTGAACTATTTTAAAAGTATCTCCTTTATCTCCTTTATCTTTTTTGAGTCATACTCGTTTAGCTTAAAGTTTATCTCTGATGTTTTTACTATATATGTATCTTTTCCCTTTATAAAATTAAATACATTCACCTCTGATTTTGATGTCAGTGTTAGTGTGAGATCAGCATTTAAATTAATTTTTTCATCAGTTATTTCTGAAAATCTTATGTTTTTAAGCTTTTCATAGATGCTTTTTGCTTTTAGATCAGACCATTCAGAGTCTTTTTTTGAGAATGTATATTCTTTGTTGGCATAATTGAATGAGATCTTTTCTATCTCCTCATCCTTAAATGTTATGAGGTTTTTGTCAATAAAATTTGTAGGATCTTTTTTAAGATCAAATGATGAGATTCCATTGAGTTCGTATATCGGTTTTTTATCAGAAAACTTTATAAAAAGGGATCTAAATGATTGCCCTTCTTTTCCTGTAAGAAATGAGATTGTTTTGTTTGAGGAAAGTGTTATCTTACCAGAGTTTTGATTTATTTCAAACCTTTCATAAAGTTTTTCGTTTTCTGTTAGAGGTCCATAAATTTTTGATTTTTCAAGGCTTGTAATAAGATTTGTTATCTGGTTTGAGTCAGCCTTCCATCTATAGGGTTGGGTTATCATCCATTGTCCATCCCTTTTTTCAAAGGTGTATTTTTTTTGATTAATCTCAAATTCAATCTTTGTTATATCTTTTGTGTTTATGAGATCTGAAAAGTCTTTGTTTGAATATATTTGTGGTTCATATATTCTTTTTGCAATTATAAAACCTATTATTAACGCACCAACTATTAAGGCATATCTGTATTCTAACTTCATATATTCCTCCACCACTATTTCACAACTAAAAGCTCTCTAATTCTCTTTTGATTCTTTTTCCAGCGATAAAGCCCTAATGATATTAGAAGTATTACCGGAAGGAATATATTTGCATACTTTATAAGAACTTTGTATGTATCCTTTATTTCGTTAAGTGGAACAAAGATGGATTTTTTTAATCTTATAGATAGAAGAGCCTCATCCTCTGATATGTAGTTTAAGATATTGAAAAAGTACTGTGCATTTTCAGGATTGAGATTTTCCTGATGTATAAACTTGGATGTGCTTACAAGATATAGAAGGCCTTCTTTTTCACCCTTTTTGATAACCTTAAGTATTTCCTTCTTCTTACCATTCTTGACTTCAATATCCTTATCAAAATGTGATACAAACCTTCCCTTTGCCGATATTGCTATACTAAATGGACCCTTGAGGTCATCATTCGAAGGTGAAAAATCCTGGAAAGGATATATGCTTATATAAGAGTTCTCCTTTTTTGCCCAGCTATATTTTGAGGAACTAACAACTCCTGTTATTGAAAGAGATGTTGATGTTGAAACCTCTATTGGCGATGCAAATGGCATTGTCAGAGAATAAACCTCTCTTGCAGTTGGATGGTTTCTGTTTATATCCTGGCTTAAGATGAAGAATGGATACTTAACTATGTTTGTGATAAGGAAAAAACCTTGCCTAAAGCCTATCTGAATTGCCTGTGAGTTTTTGTCAAGGATAAGTGTGTTTTTTATTTTTATTCCATTTGCTTCAAGAATTTTTTCTATTCCAGTTGAATTATCTCTGGTAAAAAAGCTCTCTAAGGATGTATATTTTCTGTCATAGGCAATAAAAATTCTTATTCCTCTTACAAGAAGTTGATCAAGGTAATAAAGACTTTTCTCATCAAGAAATGATGATGGAGCAATATAACAGGCAGTTATTTCAGATGAGGATGAGTAAAGGGAGTTAAGTGATGAATCCTCTATTTCATAATTTGATGAAAGCTGAGAGATAATATCCTGAGATAATCTGTATGAAGAAAGACCACCGGCATCTGTTATAAAGTAAATCTTATTTTTTCTATCCTTTATCATTGAATTTATTCTTGATGAAAGTTCATACTCAAGGTTTGAGATATCGGATAAAAAAGGTATAACCTCTTTCTTATCTCTGTATCTCATTACGATTCCAATTACTCCCTCAGTCTGTTCAAACTTTTCTTTTGAGATAACATCAAATCTAACAGCTGTAATTCCTTCATTAATAGCCTGTTTTTTAGCCTCCTGGTCATCATTTTTTATCTTTATGCCTGAAAACCTTATCTTTCCTCTTGAATATGTCACATAATCTCTTATAAGTGAGATAGCATAGTCTCTGTTTGCAGCAATCTGTGCTGGAAGCTGTTGTGAGTAATAAAGATCTATAAAAAGATTATCCTCTATTTTTTTTAGTATATCTTTAGTTCCATTGGATAATGAGTAGATTTTGCTTTTTGTTAGATCTATTCTTAACGATATGTATGAAAATATGGCATTTACTATGATAACAGCAAAGACTACAAAAGATATCTTGATTATGTTTTTTTTCATAGGCTTTCCCGTCTTTTTAATGGCCTTTTTATCTGCTGTATGGAAAGATAAATAAAAAGGCATATGACTGATATAAAATAAACTATATCCTTTAAATCTATAACACCTCTTGACATATTAGTCAGATGCGGATCAATACCGATATAGGATACTATATCCTGAATTGATATTGGAAGAAAGAAGGTTACTTTTCCTGCAAGGTAAAGAACAAAGCATATAGCAAAACCAATAATAAATGCTATTATCTGGCTTGATGATAATGTTGAGGCAAAGAGCCCTATTGCTGCAAAGGAGGCAGAAATAAAAAAAATTGAAAGATATGTTCCAACAAGATGTCCAACATCAGGTTTTGAAAGAAAAAGAAGTGTTATTGGATAAGCAAGCATAAGAATAATGCTAAGCCCTACGACAGATAGGGCTGAAAGATATTTGCCAAGAATTATTTCTTCCTCAGTTAAAGGAAGTGTCATAAGAATCTCAATTGTCTGGGTTTTTTTCTCCTCTGCTATAAGCTTCATTGTTATTGCAGGCACAAAAAATGTTAGAATCAACGGTGCTATATCGACAACAGAATTTAGATTGGCTTGGTTTATCAAAAAAAGTGGCTGTGCAAAGAAATATCCTATGATAAACAGATATACACAAATGAGAACATAGGAATGGGGTGCATCAAAATAATGTCTCATTTCCTTTGATGCAACCTTTAAAATGTTGCTGGGGCTTATTTTAGCTGTATTCATAAATTTAGTCCTCAGTTATTCTTCTAAATATCTCATCCAGTGTTATCTTTTCTCTGTAAAACTCAAAGAAATTAACTCCGTCTTTTTTTAGCTCTTCAATCAACTTAGCCCTCATATCCTCATCTGTGTCAAACTCAAGCCTCCAGACACATTCTAATTGGCTTTGAGTTTTTTCTATTTTTGCTCCTTCTATTTTTAACTCTTCTCCAATAGGGGTTTTTATTATATAGGCATTTGCTGAATATGATTTTAAAATCTCATCCTTTGTGCCATATGCAGCTATGCTACCTCTATTTATTATGACTATATCGTCAGCAAGGGTCTCAACCTCACTTAGAATATGAGTTGATATCACGATTGTTTTATCTTTGCTAAGAGTTTTTATTAACTCCCTTGTCTGTCTTGCTTGATTTGGATCAAGGCCTGTTGTAGGTTCATCAAGAAGCAAGAATTGTGGATTGTGAAGTATTGCTTTTGCAAGAGAAACCCTTTGCTTATAACCTTTTGAGAGTGTTGCTATTTTTCTTCCACATACATCTTTAAGAGAACACTTGTCAATTGCCTCCCTTACATTTCTTCTATCAACTCTATAGATATCTGATATCCAGTTTAGATAATCCACAACCTCTAAATCTTCATATATAGGATTATTTTCAGCAACATATCCTATTATCTTTTTAATCTCTTTAATATTATCATCTGTCACTTTTTTATCAAAAAACTCAATCTCTCCTTCATCATAATCAATATACCCACTTAAGATTCTAAGTATAGTAGTTTTGCCTGCTCCATTTGGACCAAGAATTGCGGTTATTTTTGAAGGTTTAATCTCAAATGATATTCCATGAAGTGCTTCAAAATTACCATAAGATTTTTTTAATCCTTTTATCCTTATCATTTTAATAAAAAACTCTTACGATCTTTTGAAAAATAGGTTAGTAAAATTATTTTATAAAAAGTAAAACTTGACTGTCAAGATGTTTAAATGGTAGAATTTGAAACAGGAGGGGCTATGAAAAGAATAACAATTCTATTTATGATAGCTCTTGGAGTTATTGCCTGTAAGTCTAGCCCTGATAAAGGAACTGTTTCAAGAAGTGGTGAGATAGAAAGAGAGTGGGTTGAGCAAGGAGCTACAAAAAATTATATATTTGCAAGAGGAATAGGAGCTGCTGATCAGAGCCTTGAAAATAAAACTCAAAGGATGGCAACTTCAAGAAACGCCGCAATAGTCAATGCTCAGTATAATATGCTTTCAATAATAAAAGGTGTTCAGCTTGAAGGTGGTATAACAGTTGAAAAAGCTATAGAAACAGATTCAGTGCTTGCAACAAAGATTGATGCTTTGATAAAAGGTGCTCAGGTGGTTAGAACTGAATGGACAAGTGATGATGGTTGTGTTGTGGTTTTAAGGCTTCCTAAGTCAGCTTTAAAGGATATGGGCCTAAAGCTGGTTGAATAGGTTTAATTGCAAGGTAATCCAAAACTATCTTTTGCAGATTTTTCGTGGAGTTATAATATGGAGGTGCAAATATGAAAGGATATGTCTTTTTGTTGTTTGTATTTATTGTTGGCTGCAGTCATAATGTGAAAAAATCTGATCTAAATTCTCGCTATCAGGTTGAGAGGGTTGAGGCGGTAGGTTCATCAGCAATTATTGATAACAATATAGATTTGTCAAAAAAGTCTGCTTTAAATGATGCTTTAAAAAATGCATTGCATCTTGTTGTTGGAGTTTATATAAGCGCTGATTCACTTGTTTCAAAATCAGTCCTTATAGATGATGAGATAAACGCGAATACTCAAGGGTACATAGAAAAGTATGAGATATTGAAAGAATATCAAGAGAATGGAATTTATTATGTTAAGATCAGAGCTGATGTTAGAAAAGAGGATATTGCTGCAAAGGTAAGGAGTTTTGAAAATGAGATTGAAAGGATAGGAAGTCCAGTGATTGTTGTTAAGGTTAAGGATTTGAGTCTTGTGGATTTTAAAGGACCTGAAAATGTCCTTATTGGAGAGCTTAAAAAAGACCTGTTTAGACTTTCTTATTCAACCTCAGATGCTGATATAATTATTGAGGGTAATGTTAAAACATCATTTAATACATCAGAAGGTCTTGGTGGTTTTATTTCATATAGGTGCTCTATTGATGGAGGTATATCAACCTCTGAAGGTGAGGCTGTCGGAGGTTTTGCTGAAAGCTCTGGTGGCATAGGTCTTTCAGATGCTGATGCAAGAAACAATGCATCTATAGCGTGTGCAAGAAAGATATATCCTAAGATAAAGGATGCTATAATGAATTTTTATTCATCAAAAAGAACTGTTAAGGTTGAGATAGATAATCTTTCCTCTGTTAATGATGTAAATGAGGCAATAAAGCTTTTCAAAAACATTAGTGTAGTAAGAAATGTTTATGTCAAAAGTTATGAGAATAAGAGATGTGTTATTGAGATAGTTATGCATCGTGGGAAGGCTGAGGATATCTATCCTGTTATTAACAAGAGCCTACTTTTTGATGTTAAAAAGATTTCTCCCTTCAGTATAGAGGCTGTTAAAAGGCAATGATGGAAGGCTTATGATTAAACTTTTTATTTTCTTTTTTCTATCTCTGGAGGCTTTTGCAGGGATAAAGGTTTATAAGGTGACAGGCAATGTTAGTTATTACTCAAGCGATGGTAAGAGGATTGAAATAAGCACTGGTAGTTATCTTTCAACTGGTATGACTATTAAAACATCATCCGCCTCTGAGGTAGAGCTTGTATATGATGATGGAATAATGATTTTGCTTTCTGAAAACTCAAGCCTTACTATTGGACTTCAAAAAAGCACATCATCTTCTATTTCCTTTTTAAATATCTTTGATCTTGCCACAGATGTCTGGGCAGATGAGGGCTTTTCTGATAATGGTTGGCTTGACTATCTCTATGGCAAAGCAATGTTTTTTGTAAATAAGCTTGAAAATATGCAGTATAAGATTAAGACACCAATAGCTGTTTTTGGTGTTAGAGGAACAAACTTTAGCATAATATCAGACAATAACTCATCTGAGATAGGGGTTTTCAAAGGCGAGATTGAGGTTATGAAGGGAGATGAAAGAGTTGTGCTTAAAGCAGGTCAATCTGCTATTGTAGATAAGATTAAAATAAGGCTTCAAAATAGGTTTTCTTCAATTATGGAAAAGGAAAGGAAAAGAGCTCATAGGCTTGAGAGATATTTTGAGAATGTGATGAGGAAGCTTAAAGAAAGAGATGAAAGGACGGTTGAGAAGATAAACAGACTAAGGAATAGATTGAAACAATAATTTAATCTTTCTGTGCTGAGTCTTTTTGTATAATATAAACATGAATTTTTATAAGATGAGATTGTTAAATACCATTCTTTTTTTTATTGTAGGTATTCTTTTGGGTATCTATCTTGGTGTGGAAAAGGATTATTTTAAAGGTTTTTTTAACAGATTTGATAGCTATAAATCCATTTATTATAAAAGGGCAATATCTAATAAAAAAACTGATAATTACAATCCTGTTTATAGTAGCAAAAAAAGATGGCTTGAGGATTTAGATAAGAAGGATGATAAGAGTAATAAGGTTAAGGATTATAAAATTCTTGAAAGCCTTAAAGGTGCTGATAATCCTATGGAGGATGATTTTGAATTTACTGATTCCACTGATATTTCTAAAAATGACAATGCTGAGATCAATGTCTGCGATTTTGTTATGAATTCTCTAAATTTTGCTGGCAGGACTGTTAGAGCAGAGAATGCTTTTCTTATCAGAACAGAGAAAAAAGATGGCAAAACTATTTTCTTTTTTACAGTCTCCGTTATGAATAAGGAGTACTACCTGATAATAGAGGGTAATGAGAGATATTTAGATAAGGATTATGGAAAGGGTATATATGATGTGAGGTTTATATCAGATGATGGACTTCTTGTTGAAGGCAACAGACTTGTAAGCATTAATTTTAAAAGCTATGAATAGGTTTGTTTTTATAATAAATCCTAAATCTGGTTTAAAGATAAACACTCTGGTTGAGAGAATCATACTCAAAAAAGCCTCTTGTAGAAATGTTGAATGCTGCCTGGATTATACAAAAGAAAAGGGAGATGCTGGATATCTTGCACTTAAATATTTTTCTGAAGGTTTTAACCGTATTATATGTGTTGGTGGTGATGGGACAATTAGAGAGATTGCTGAGGTGATGGCGGGTAGAAGTGGTGTAGCAATAGGTATAGTTCCCTGTGGTTCAGGTAATGGCGCTGCAAGAAATCTTTCAATTCCACTTGATATTGAGAAGGCAATAGATCTTGTTTTTGATGGTAAAATAAAAGAGATTGATGCAGGAATATGTAATTGCCGGCTTTTTATCAATGTTTGTGGTTTTGGGTTTGATGCACATATAGCAAAGGTTTTCAACAGAAACAGAGTAAGAGGATTACTTCCTTATTTTATTCATGGTTTTTTTTCATTTTTTAAATATAAACCGATAAAAACATTAGTAGAGTTTGATGGTAGAAGAGAGTTTTTTATGCCATTTGTTGCTGCTGTGGCAAATGGCAGGCAGTATGGTGGAGGTGCTATTATAAGCCCATCTTCTTTAATGGATGATGGTTTACTTGAATTTGTTTCAGTTGATATGGCATCTTTTCACTATTATATAAAAAGAATCCATACTCTTTTTAACGGAGATATACTCAAAAACAGCTTTGTGAAACATTATAGCTCTTGCTCATTTAAGATTCAGCTTCCTCAAAAGAGTGTATATCATCTAGATGGTGAGGATTTTATAAGTGAGGATGGTATTTTGAGAATCTCTGTTATGCGAAAGGCAATTAAGTTTATAGTAAAAGATGAGATATTTTAAGATATCAGAACTTTGTGTGAAAGAAAAAGATCTTTCAGTTAGATGTCTTGCATGTCAAAGGATGTGTGTTATAGCTAATGGAGGGAAGGGTTTTTGTAAGGTTAGAGTAAACAAAGATGGTAATCTACTTGTTCCTTATGGTTATTTTTCCTCACTACATATTGATCCGATTGAAAAAAAACCTCTTTATCATTTTTTGGCTGGTTCATATACACTTTCTTTTGGAATGTTTGGATGTAACCTAAGATGCCTTTATTGTCAAAACTGGGAGATATCTCAGATAGATGGGTTTAAAGGTTTGGATAATATCTCGGAGTATATAATAGAAGCAAATCCTTGTGATGTCTATAATATTATGAAAGAAAAGGATTTAAGAATAATTGTTTCTACATATAATGAGCCTACTGTAAGTATTGAATGGGCTTATGATATCTTTTCTTATGCAAAAAGGATTGACAAAGGTATTAAGACTGGTTTTGTTACAAATGGATATTTATCCTGTGAGGCTGTAGATTATATACTTCCTTATATTGATTTTATCAGGATTGACATTAAGGCTTTTGATAGAGAAAAGTTTAACAGGCTTACCTCTGCTGATTTTAATAAGTATATTTCAAGTATTAAGTATATAGCCTCAAAAAATCTTCATATTGAGTTTGTAAATCTTGTTGTAGAAGGATTTAATGATGGGTTAGATGAATTTAATGATATGATTGACTTCATAAGCTCAATATCTAAGGATATACCACTGCATCTAACGGCATTTCATCCTGATTATAAGATGACTGATAGGAAGAGAACTCAACCCTCAACCATAGAAAATCTTATATCCTTTGCAAAAGGTAAGGGATTAAGGTATGTCTATGGTGGAAATTATATGAGCTCTTCAACAGATACCATTTGCCCTTCATGCAGTTTTGTGGTTGTTAAAAGAGGGTATATGAACACTGAGTTTAAAGATATCAGGGTAAATAATGGAGAAGGTTTCTGCCCTAAATGTGGGCAAAAGATATACGGTTTTTGGCAATAGCCTAATACTTCAATAACCTTCTTTTAAAGGATGAAATAAAATAATCTGAGAAAGGAAAGAAAAAACATATAAATATTGCTATAGATGAGAGCTGATATTTCATAAAAACTGTTTTTGTAAGTATCTTTTCTATCATAAATATTGCAGCTACCTGTGAGGATATAAGTGTTAAGGCGGAGAGAAAGGATTCTTTGAGAAATGAAAGAACAAATCCTCTATAAAGCCACTGGAATGATGTTAAAAGTAAAAAACTTGCTGACATTTTTAATCCATCATAGATCTCAAGTCTAATAGTTTTTGCAAATGGAATTAGAGAAAACTTTATAATATAGCTTGCCAATATCAATGAGATCACAAATATTAAAAACTGAGCCCATGCTAAAAAAAGAAATATATTCAATCTTACAACTAACTTATTCATCTTAGTTATAATACCCCATTACTCTTTCTATAAATTTTTTATCATCCTGCCAGTTTTCTTTTATCTTAACATAAAGTTCAAGCCTTACATCTTTTGAAAGGAAATCAGATATTTTTTTCTGAGATATCTCTGTTAGTTTTTTTATCATTCTTCCTTCTTTCCCTATTATTATCATTTTATGGTTTTTCCTCGATGTGTAGATATAGGCAAGTATATATAAAGGATTGCTATCTTCTTTGAAAACCTCAACTGATATTGCAACAGAATAGGGGATCTCATCTTCATAAAGTTCAAAGACAGTTTCTTGTATAAGCTGGCCAGCAAAATACCTTTCCCATTTATCAGACAAAATATCATCGGGGTAGTATGGAGGGGAAAATGGTAGTTTTTGAACAACCATATTTAAAAAGTTGTCAAGATTTATGTTTTTTAACGCTGAAACTTCTATTATATCCTGTGCCGGTATTATGTTTGAGATCTCTTTTCTTGCGTTTTCTATCTGCTTTTTGGAGTATATATCAATCTTTGTTATTGTTATGATCATTTCTTTTTTAAAAGAGGTATAAGTTTTTAAAATCTCAAGATTTTTTTTAATATTTTCTATATCCGGCTCAATAGCCACAATAAGAACATCAGCATCATCCTTAGCTGCCCTTCTTGTCTCAAACTGCATTATTTTTTCAAGCCTTGTATTTGGTTTTATAAAACCAGGGGTATCTACAAAAACTATCTGATATTTTTCTGATGTTATAATACCTTTAATGTGCTGTCTTGTGGTATGTGGCTTTGATGAAACGGCACTGAGTTTTTTAAGACATATTGCATTTAGAAGTGTTGATTTTCCAGAGTTTGGAGGGCCTACTATGCTTGCAAAACCAGATTTGAAATCAGTATGCATTTATTTTGTAGATAATGGATTTTGCCAAAGGAGAAGCTGTGTTGTTTTGTCTGATTTTCTTGTTTTTATTTCCTGGCCAGTAAGTTCCTGTATCATCATCTCGCATGAGAAAACGATAGTTGGAGACATTAGATGTCCACCAAAGGTATTGGCATTTATATCTGATAGTGTTATATGTGCATGTATCATAGGCTTTAGATCATAAAGACTTATATTACCTTGAATTGAAAGTATCTCCATATCCTTTTCAAAACTTATTTTTTTATATCTTTTTTCTTTTTGATCATAGATAGCTATTGTTGCTTTACTTACAGCTCCTATTGTTGCTGTTATAACTCCAAATTTTATGTTGTTTTCAGCACAGAATTCCTGAATAAAGGGAATAAGATCCTCACCTTTTGATATTGAAAAAAGAAAGGTTCTACCTATGATATAAGGGCAGTCTTTTAAAGGCATAACACCTCCCCTTTTCTATAGTTTTTCTCCATATGGTATGCATATTCCTTTATTGTCTTTATCTGTGATTCTGCATCAAGCTCTGCTTCTTTAAGAACCGCTTCTCCTTTTCCACTTCCCAAATATCTTGAATTTTTAAAGGCATGGAGTGATTTTTTAAGTGCGTAAGGGGATCTTATCCAGTAATACATGGTTGAAAGCGTAAAGTCTGTTATTCCTATTGCGTGAAATGCCAGTGTTGATGGATATATTCTTTCTTTTTCCTCATCACTCAACATTTTAAAGAGTTCAAGACTTGTCACATAATAAACATTCATATTAAAGCCAGATTTTTTTATCTCATCAATAACTCCATTTATAAACTCCATCGCCACTCCATTTCCTTGTAATACCACAGTTCCGTTATATTGTTTTGATGATGTATCTGCCTTAACAAAATGATATATACCGTTAATTGCCTTTTCAACTGGTTCAATTCCCAATAATTTTCTATCTACAACCTTCTCAGGCGGTCTTGTTACAAATGGGGCTATAACACAAGGTCTTTTACTTAAAGAGTATGCAATGAGCGGCCATATCTCTTGTGGATCCCAGGGGGTAAGTGTTATAAGAAAGCCTTGAGGAAAATTATCCTGAAGAACACCAAGAGCTTGTGGATCAGCATGAGTTGGACCATCCTCACCTGTTTTTGGACCGGCGTGTGCATTTATCATTATAAAGGGATTAAAAGGTTTTCCTGTAAGCTGGTGCCTTGCCTGTTGGCCTATACAATGAAGCCTTGCTGATATGTGCTCAAGTGGAGCTATAAATGCAGCATATGATGAGCTAACTCCTATGTGTGTGCCATATGATGAGATGCCCGAGGCTACTGCACCCATAGCATCTTCACATATTCCTCCAACAGTAATAAGCCTTGAGTCAGGGTTGGTTAAAGCATTGTAAAAGCCGTCACTAAATCCCTTATTTATGTTTGATATACTTGTTGATGCGTAGAGGTCTGCGGATGACGCAAGGATAGCACCATTTGTTATTCTGTTTATGTAGTTTATTGAGTTAGCAAGTGCTTCTCTTAGTGTTATTTCTGTTTGGGGTTTGATTTCAATCTCCTTCGGTGTTTTTATATCAAGATGATATGCTTTTGAGACATCACATGCAGATTGATGTTTTTTCCTTCCTAACAAATCAAGATTCTTTTTAAGGTTTATAATTCTTTTTGTTGCATTTTCACATATCTTAGGATTGTCTTTTATTACCTGTCTTATCACCATAAGTGTATCATAAAAACACTCTTCTATAATTTGAGTGCTTTGGTGTGATGAAGAGATCCTTGGCATCTTTGTGTGGAATAGTGTTTCAAACTCCTCAACTGCTTTGTAATAACCCTCTGAAGCAAATTTGTGCCCTGAGCCGTGTGATTTTCTTCCTTCTATTCCATATCTCCAGCCCTTTACAGTTCTGTATATTATAACTGTAGGATTTGTTCTTTGTGAGTTAAGCACAAATTTTTGAGCACAAAGTATCTGGTAGAAATCCATACCATTTGGCACATTGACTACATTCCATTCGTTTATATAAAAAAGTTCATGTGGGCTCCATTGAACATAATCGCCTCTTTTTATGCCCTCCTGACTTACATAATCACTGTCTATTGATGCCTGGTTGTAATCAAGATGCATTATTACATTGAAAAGATTTGAGGTTGATGCTGAGGCAATAGCCTCTGAAGCCCTTCCGGGGGTAATTCCACCCTCTCCTTCGATTATGTTCACATTTGGTGGGTTATCTCTATAGTAGTCCATTGCTGCAAATGCAAGCCCTATTGATGAGCCAACCCCAACACCGCTTGCACCTGTTGAAAGTTTAACAAAAGGGATAAGTGGTGTTGGATGGCCATCTAATGTTTTTGAGTCAAACTTTTTAAAAAGGGGTGTTGAGTTTGTGGGATTTTTTCTAAATCCCAAAAGATCCTCTAACCTCAGCTGAAACCTTTCATCCTGTGGAAGAAGTTTTGGTTCCGATTGCTTTATAAGCTCATTTCTCAATGCCCAAAGTGCGTAGAGTCCCATTGCTTTGTGTCCTGCTGCATAAGATATTATGTCAGCATCTTCTCTTTCAGGATCTGAAAAGTCATAGTATGTGTTTTCAAAGACAAGTCCTTGAACTATCCTTCCACTTGATATTGAGCCACCTGGATGCCCTGATGTTGGAGCAAAGTTGTATAGAACAGCACAAAGTGTTCTATATATCAGATCAACCTTCTCAAAGAACTCTATATCATCTTCTTTTGGTTTATAATCAAAGTTTTCCATTATATCTGATATCTCATAATACTTTGATTTTTTAGTGGAATAGAACTTTGGTGGTTTAAGACTTTTCTCTACACTCATAATGACCTCATTGAGCTATACCCTATTTGCTGAGCCAAGAACATTTTCATTCTTTTTTATATACATCTTTATCAGCTCTTCTCTTGCAGGACCTAGGTATTTTCTCGGATCAAACTCTGATGGATTTTCTGCAAGCATCTTTCTTATAATTGCAGTCATAACAAGCCTTCCATCAGAATCTATATTTATTTTACATACCGCAGATTTTGCTGCACGCCTTAGCTGTTCCTCTGGTATTCCAACAGCATTTTCCATTTTACCTCCATATCTATTTATTATCTCAATATATTCTTGAAGAACACTTGAAGCACCATGCAGAACAATTGGAAATCCAGGAATTCTCTTTTCTATCTCCTCAAGTATGTCAAACCTAAGGGGAGGGATAGCTTCTCCAGGTTTTATCTTGAATTTGTATGCTCCATGACTTGTGCCTATAGCTATAGCCAAAGAATCAACCCCTGTTTTTTTAACGAAATCCTCAACCTGATTTGGATCTGTGTATATGGATTTTTTACTTGAAACTTCCTCCTCTATTCCGGCAAGAACACCAAGCTCACCCTCTACACTAACATCATATCTATGAGCGTATTCAACAACCTTCCTTGTTATCTCTATATTTTGTTCATAAGGCAGATGTGAGCCATCTATCATAACAGAGGAAAATCCGTTGTCTATGCATGCCTTACAAAGCTCAAATGAATCTCCATGGTCAAGATGAAGTGCCACAGGAATTGGTTTATCAGTCATCTCTTTCATCATCTCAATAGCTCCTCTTGCCATCCACCTTAAAAGTGTTGGATTTGCATAATCCCTTGCTCCTTTTGAGACCTGAAGTATAACAGGTGATCTTGATCTCACACATGCCGTTATTATTGCCTGAAGCTGTTCCATATTGTTGAAGTTATATGCAGGCACTGCATAACCATTTTTCATTGCATCTTTAAACATCTCTTTTGTATTAACAAATCCAAGGTCTTTATACCAAATCATTGACCCCTCCTTGTTTTATTCTTCTGACATAATTAAATTATAGAAAAAAAAAGGGTTATAAAAAAGTCTTCAAGATATAATATAGACTCATTGATATAAGAGCAGCTCCGGGTATTGTAAGAATCCAAGCAAATACTATTTTTCTGGATATATTCCATCTTACTAAATGTAGTCTTTTCAATGCTCCTACTGCGGATATTGAACCGGTTATTGTATGTGTTGTGCTTACAGGGATGCCTAATAATGTTGCTATATGAATTGTTAAAGCTGCTCCTGTTTCTGCTGAAAATCCATCAAATGGTTTTAGATTCTTTGTTAATCTATGTCCGAGTGTGTTTATAACCCTCCAGCCACCTGAAAGAGTTCCTAATGCAATTGTAAATTGGGAGATTAAAACCACCCATAATGGAACAATAAAATCTCCAGTAGTTGATTGTAAATATCCATTAGAATAAAGCGTCATTGTTATAATCCCCATAGTTTTCTGTGCATCATTTCCACCATGACCTATTGAATATAAGGCAGAAGATAGAAGCTGTCCTTTTTTGAATATTTTTTCTACCGTTGAAGGTGATTTGTTTTTAAATATATTGTATGTAATAACCATTATCAATCCACCAAGAATAAATCCTATAACAGGAGCAAGTATTATAAATGCAACTACTTTATATAAACCTGAATATATTACTGCTTCTAAACCACCCTTTCTTATAGCGCTACCTATAATTCCGCCTATTAATGAATGTGAGGCACTTATTGGTAATCCTACATATGTACATATCGCTGTCCACAATGCTGCGCCACTTACTCCTGCTGCTATAACATAGTTATCTATTATATTTATATCAACTATACCTTTACCTATAGTTTTAGCAACAGCTGTTCCAAGAATCAAAAAGGATATAAAATTAAAAAAAGCTGCCCATATCACTGCCTGTGTTGGTTTAAGAACCCTTGTTGCAACGATAGTAGCTATTGAATTTGCTGCATCATTTGCACCATTATAGTAATCAAATAAGAGTGCAATAAATATTATGGAGATTACACAGATAAAAGTGTTATCCATTTTTTACAATAACCTCTTCAATTATTCTTGCCACTTTCTCACATGCATCAAGCACAGTTTCTGCAACCTCATATATCTCTTTCCACTTTATTATGTTTATTGGATCTTTTTCCTTTTCAAAAAGCTCTTTTATTGCTTTTTCTCTAAGGGAATCTCCGCTATTTTCAAGCCTGTTAATCTCAATACAGTATTCAAGAATCCTTCTTGGTTTCTTAAGATCAGCAAGATTTTTTATTGCTGTATTCATGGCATTAACAGATTCTAATATATCGTTTACAAACTCATCAAGATATGTTCCTTTTACTTTTTTTATGTGGTATATGTTTATTCTATTTGCAACAACATTTATCAGATCCATTACATCATCTATCTCATTTGCAAGTTTGTGTATATCCTCTCTGTCTATTGGAGTTATAAATGTTTCATTTAGTTTGTCTATTATTTCATGGCAGATTGTGTCGCATTCATGCTCAAAATCTTTAATCCTTTTGATTGACTCTTCACTAATGTTTTCGCTATCTACTATATTTTTCTTAAAGTAATCCACTGCTTTTGTTATGACCTCCACCTCTTCGCAAAGCATATCAAAAAACCTTGTTTCTTTTGGTATAAGCGGCATTTTTCCTCCTGAGAAAGAACTTATATAAAAAATTGTATAATATTTAAAGATTGTTTGTTAATAAGAGGGATTATGGATAAGGAGGAGATAAAGCAAAAGCTGTTTGAAAGATTAAAAAGCTATTGTGAAATAGATAGTCAATCTGATCCGAATTCGAAAACATTTCCTTCTACACAATCTCAAAGAAAACTTGCGAAACTCATTGTGGATGAGCTTAGAAAGATTGGTATTGATGATCTTGAGCTTGATAGATATTCTTATGTTTATGCTAAGATCCCATCAAATACATCCTCAAAAACGAAGATAGGTTTCATAGCACATCTTGACACATCACCTGCATATTCCGGCAAGAATGTTAGGGTTAAACTGCATAGAAAATGGAAAGGTGGTAATCTTGTTATAGGAAATGGGATCTATCTTGATTATAAAAATTGCCCTCCTCTTAAAAAACATATTGGAGATGATATTATAACAGCCTCTGGAGATACGCTTTTAGGTGCTGATGATAAGGCTGGTATAGCAATAATTGTTACAGCTGCTGAATACATAATAAAAAACTCTTTACCACATCCTGAGATAAGAATCCTGTTCACACCTGATGAGGAGATAGGAAAGGGGGTGGATAAGCTTGATATAAAAAAGTTTGATTGTGATTATGCTTTTACATTTGATGGGGATCTATGTGGGACGATTGAGAATGAAACCTTCAATGCAGATTCTTTGAGAATAGATATAAAAGGAAGAAGTGTTCATCCTGGAAGTGCGAAAAATCAAATGGCAAATGCTGTTAGAATTGCAGCAGATATAATATCGTCCTGGCCTGAGAATATGCTTGCCGAGACAACTGAAAATTATGATGGTTTTGTGATGTTTGATGAGATAAAGGGTGATGTATCATATGCAACAATAAAAGGGATAGTCAGGGAGCATGATATGAAAAAACTAAGATATATGGAAGCTCTTTTAAAGGATATAGTAGATGAGAAAAGAAAAAAGTATCCTCTTTCTGATATAAAGATTGAATTTAAAAACCAGTATAGAAATATGAAAAAGATCATAGATAGATATCCTAAGCTTATGGAGAAACTGATAGATGCTGTTAAGGAAGCAGGAATTGAGCCAAGAATAAAACCTGTTAGAGGCGGAACGGATGGCGCAAGGCTTTGCTTTATGGGAATTCCAACACCCAATATATTTACAGGCGGGTATAATTACCATGGTCCATATGAATGGATCTCTCTTGATTCAATGTATAAATCGTTTGATGTCTTATTAAATTTGTGTAAAAGGTTTTAAAAAATTTAGTATGATGAAATAGAGGAGGTATTATGAAAAAGTTTAGCGTTATTTCCTCTTTGTTTCTTTGCTTCTCTGTAGTGCGTGCAGGTGATGTTAAGATAATAAAAATAGAAGGGGATGTCAAGTTTAAACAATCTGTTTCATCTGAATGGAAGGATGCAGTTCCATCAACCATAGTTCCAGAAGGTGGGGCGATAATGACTGGAGTAAATAGCATGGCAATGTTGGATAGCGGAAATAACTCTACAATCTGGATGAGAGAAAATACCACACTTGAGGTGGAGCAAAAAAAAGACTTAATAACTCGCCTTAACTTGGTGTTTGGCAAAATAAAGGTTAGAGTGCCTCATCTTAGAAGGAAGGAGAAATATGAGATTAAGACTCCTATGGCAGTCTGTGGGGTGCGAGGCACTGATCTTGTAATAGAAAGCGATAAGGAAGGGAAAATGACACTGCAGGTTCTTTTTGGCTCTGTTAAAGTAAGCTATATCGCACCTCAATTGGGGAGGCATGAGTTTGATATTGCTCAGGGAGAGTATATGTCTATCGGAGGAAAAGATGAAGCTGCTCAAGTAATGGTGATGGATAAAAAGATGGAGCTGGAAGGTCTTGCGAAATGGGATCCGGGACTTAGTGATAATGCAAGAATAGAGGATATAAAGCAGAAGGAGTTTGATAGAGCCAAGATAAGAGATTTCGCTGACAGCACCGCGCGGACAGAAAACATAGTTAGCAATTTTACATCTAAAGCACGAGAATCAGATATAGAAGCAGGAAGAACTCTTCGTGATGTTCACGGCAATCTGGTCAGGGTGGACCAAAGGCTTATGAGGCCGGACCCTTCCACTTTGCAGTTTTTCAATCTGGTAAAAAGACCAGTTTACAACTATAAAGGAACTGCTTATTCAGAGTTTAGATACAACGGTGCTCCACTTGAGAATCGCTACGATATGGCTGTTTTTACTATGAATTTTAATAAGGAACTTCCTCAGAGTATCTCTGAATGGCCGTCCTTTTTTAACGAAAATAGCGTGAAGCCTAACTGGGCAACTTATGTCTTTGCCAATAGAACATATTCAGATGAGATATTTTTTAATGCAGAGGCAGCTAAGTATGATAAAGTCAGGGATGAGCTTGTAAACAATGAGAGTGTGTTAGGTGTTACTCTAACTGATCCTAATGTTCATGACAGAGAGGTAATGATCTCAGGCATACTTACTGGTGATAAATCATACGAAGCCCTTGGCAATATTATAAACCTAAAATTTAGGGATGCTGGCAAAAAAGATGGCACCCTTGAATACACTGAAGGTGCTTCTATGAATGGTTCTGTTGGCAGTAATGTATTTTGGTTCAGCAAGGTGCGAGCACCTCAGATTCCCGAAGGTACAAATTTTTATGAAAAAACTGGAGATGCTGAAGATAAGCTTTATCAGATAGAGGCAGACCTTTATGCTAAGGGTGGGGATTATTCTTCAACTGAGAATCTTGTATGGTTCGCTCGTGAAAATTATGT
>JBMFKQ010000011.1:0-4791 GCA_049972095.1 Elusimicrobiales bacterium | reverse complement strand
ATTTCCAACGGCGGCAATATAAGGGGAAAGAATGATTTTGTAAATTCTGGAAATGACATAATCTCTATGCTGAAAAATACAGGGGTTGAAAGTGTGATATATATGAAGAAATTTGATAGCTCTTCAGGTAGTATTAGATGGGAAAATCTTACAGAAAGCAATGTTAGAGGAACTATATCTAACAATGATTATTTCATATCTTCTAACTATTATCCAAATGGCACTAATATAGACCTTGTTATAATACCAGACTTAGCTATAGCGGCTGTGCAGAAGCTTCTTCCAGCCTTTAATGATCTCAAAAAGTAAGGGGGAAAAAAATGAAAAGGATATCTCTGATTATCTGTCTTTTCTTATTCATCTTACCAGCTGTGGCTATAGATTGGGAATCAAAGGGTATAGAAATGGTCAATGAAATAGTATCCAACCCAGCTGCCTTCTTCTATGATTTTCAGCAAGACCTTGAAGCAACCTCACCTTTGCCTTGTGGGAAAAACTTCGGACTCCAGACTGGACTTTTCCCTTCACTACTGCCTATGGGTTATCTAAACGGCTCGCTTAAAATCAGCCTGCATAAGGAAGGACGGCTGGCTGTGGGTGTGCCGCAGATTGATCTTATAGGTGGATATCAAAGTATGATTCTGGCTAAGGTTGCAGCTAAGCAAAGCAAAGACATAGCTGATACAAAATTCAACGGAAATTATTATGGCCTACTTCTGACATCCTCTGTTACCCCAAAGATAAGAATCTTTTATGGTTATAAGCACTCTAAAATGAATGCCAAGCTAAACTTTGCCGAGGGTAGCCAGCCCGAGCTTTTAGGTGTTAAGATAAACGACTTTAACACTGGCTTTGAGGATGATTTCATCATAGTTGGTATAGAGACTCTTAAAAAAGTCAACAATTTCTGGAGTATTCAGCTCAATTATGGTCTTAAGGAAAATCTCATAACCACAAAAGTCAGCTGGTATGGTAAATGGTTTGAGTTTGGCATTAATATATATCCGGAGGGAGTGTTTGTTTTACATCCTACCTGGAATTTCCATCTTAATTTTTAAGGAGGAAGCAGATGAAAAAAATTACAATCTCCATTATTTTAACTACTGCCTTGAAGCTTTACTCTGCATCGCCAGGACCATCTGAGATTTACACTCCCTATTTTGATATGAGCCTCACTGAAGCAGGTTATCTTCCTTCTAATGGCAATATCTTTTCAGGTGCGGTGATAGACACAAGAGCTGGCTTTCTTCTTAATCTGGCTGAAAGACATGGTCTATTTGTTCTTTATAGCTTTAACTATTCAGGGCCGGGATTTAGCCCTCAGGACACCAAACAGTTTACAGACAGGTCTATGTCACATTCATTTAATATGGAATACAGATACAAGATAAATGATATGATGAGGTTAAGGCCTGCCTTTAATTTTGGCAACAGTTATAGGAGAATGGGAGCCAATGAATCTTGGGAAAACGGACTTTACAATAACAAAAATATTGGTGGACAGATTTCTTTTGACTACACCTTTGATGCTGATAATGATGGCAGCGCCACCCTTTCCATACTTAGCAGAATCATAAAATTTCCCAACTATACTGATCTTCTTCTGGAATTCCAAAATCCCGGCGCTGCTGCAGAGGTGGGTGGTGGACTTTATGATCAGAATATGACACAGTACTCGCTTAGATCCTCGTGGCATAATCTTTTCGGCGGTTTTTTACTGACCTTTCAAAAGTATAAGAAACAAAAGGTGATAGAGAGTAATGGCACATATGGTTCTGCAAATCAGAAAGATACAGATACATCTATGGACATAGGGATAAAGCAGAGGTTCTGGATATTTGATCTATATCCATCCCTTGTTTATACAATTCACAGCTCAAACCAGAATTTTATGAGATATAAATCCTCTGTTGACACAAACCCTGTATTTGTTAAGGATGCTTATAGTTATAAAGAGCTCTCCTTTGTTTTACCATTGGACCTAAATATAACCAGTAAATGGGCTATAGGCGGCTCACTGGCTACTACTAAAAGGACTTATGATTCTCGTCCTCCCAGGGGCACAAATAATGATTACATAGTTGGGAAGAAGCAGGTTAATACTTTCAGCACAGCTACCGTAAGTATAAAGAAGATGATAAATGAGGTGGCTTATGTAAAGCTTTTTTACACCATAACAAAGGCATCTTCTAACAATAAATTTGAGGCATATATACCCTACAATTATACTGGAAGTTCTTTTGGTCTAACATATGGAATAATGTATTAGTTTTTTTCTAGCCACAAGTTATATCTTTATTATGGTTCTTTATCATTTTAATGTAGTCCTATCTTGCAATCAGGATGTTTTTTTAAGAATTCTTCAATACTTTTCTTTTCATGATCTTTAAAGGCATTTATTCTTTTCATAAGCGAATCAAAATTAACCTTATGTGCATCAAACATTGGGCCATCAACGCATGCAAACTTGAACTTTCCATCTATCTCCACCCTACATACTCCACACATTCCAGTTCCGTCAAGCATTATTGGGTTTAAGCTTGCAAAGGTTGGTGTATTGTATGGTTTTGATGTGAGCGCAACATATTTCATCATTATTAATGGGCCTATTGTAAATATTGCATCTATTTTCTCTCCTCGTTCATAAAGCTCTTTTAGTGCATCGGTCACAACACCTTTTTTTCCATAACTTCCATCATCTGTGGTTATTAAGATCTCATCTGATATTTTCCTTGTCTCATCTTCAAGAATTAGAAGATTTTTTGTTCTTGCACCAAGTATTGATATAATCTTATTTCCTTTTTCTTTAAATGCCTTTGCAATAGGATATAACTCTGCTATACCAACACCACCACCTATTCCAACCACAGTTCCAAGCTTTTCTATCTCAATAGGGGTTCCTAAGGGCCCTGCAACATTCAAGAATGCATCACCTTTCTTCATTATGTTTATATCAGCTGTTGATTTTCCAATCGCTTGAATTATTACTGTTATTGTTCCTTTTGAACTGTCCCAATCAACAAGTGTTACTGGAATTCTTTCAGATTTTTCATTCTTCATAAGTATGACAAAATGCCCTGGTTTTGCTGATGATGCAATAAATGGAGCATATATTATATACTGTGATATAACATCGGACAAATCAATTTTTTCAATTATCTCATATTTTTCTTGAGGTTTGTATTTCATCGTTTCCTCCTCGTTAGTTTGTTTTTATCCTGCTTTTAAGATATTCATCTATGGCTTTTGCAGCAGTTTTTCCATCCTTCATTGCAAGAAGAACAGTAGCTCCACCTCTTACTACATCTCCTCCTGCAAAAACTCCATCAATAGAGGTTTTTCCGTTTTCGTCTATAATAAGACAGTTCCGTTTATCTGTCTTTATGTTTGATGTCTTTTGTATTAATGGGTTTGGACTCTGCCCTATTGCTGCAACTACAATGTCAGCCTCAATCCAAAATTCACTTCCTTTTATAGGAATAGGTTTTCTTCTTCCACTTGAATCAGGCTGGCCAAGCTCCATCCTTATGCATTTGATCCTTTTGAGTATACCGTTTTGATCACCCTCAAGCTCTATAGGTGCTGTTAGAAATTCAAATCTTATTCCTTCTTCCATTGCATTTTCGACCTCCTCTGCTCTTGCTGGCATTTCGGCTCTTGTTCTTCTGTATATAACTGTTACCTCATCATATCCAAGCCTTTTTGCACATCTTGCAGAATCCATCGCTGTGTTACCACCACCGACCACCACAACTTTTTTGCCAGTATAGATCGGTGTATCATATTCAGGAAATCTATAAGCCTTCATAAGATTTACTCGTGTTAGAAACTCGTTTGAACTGCATACCCCTATAAGATTTTCACCCGGGATGTTAAGAGGTGTTGGAAGCCCTGCACCTGTGCCGATAAAGATTGCATCAAATTCTTTTCTTAGTTCATCAAGTGGTATAGATTTTCCAACAAGAAGGTTTTTTATAAACTTAACACCCATCCTTTTAAGATTTTCTATCTCAAAGTTTATTACCTCTCTTGGAAGTCTAAATGTTGGAATTCCATATATTAGAACACCACCAAATTCATGTAATGCTTCAAAGATAGTTATATCATATCCTTTTTTTCTAAGCTCCGCAGCAACTGTTAATGATGCAGGTCCACTTCCTATACATGCAACTTTTAGTCCATTATCCTTTTCACATTCAGGAAGCTTTAGCATGCCATTGTTTCTTGCATAGTCTGCAACAAATCTTTCAAGCCTTCCTATAGAAACTGAACCAAATCTCTCTTTTAAGACACATGCTGACTCACAGTAGTTTTCCTGTGGGCAGACCCTTCCACATATTGCGGGGAAAAGTGTTGATTCATATATTTTCAAAACTGCTGATTGTATATCCTCATTGTAAAGATAGTTTATAAAATCAGGTATTTTTATATTTACAGGACATGCTTTCTCACATGGTCTTGTTGTGCAGCCAAGACATCTTGCTGCTTCTGTAAGTGCTTCTTCAAGATTGAAACCAAGTGCCACCTCATCAAAGTTTTTTACCCTTTCTTTTGGATCCTGATGTCTTCCTTCATTTCTCTTGATGGTTGGAGTTGGTTTTTTGGGCTTTTGCATCTTACCTCCCTTACCTCCACTTTTATAAACTTCTCAAAAGTTGTTTTACTAAATTTTATAAAATTTTCAAATTATTATTGGTCATATCTATGCCTCTTATGTGTTAGATAAAAATATCATGTCATCGTAATATATTCTATTAGATTTAAATTCTGTCATCAAGCGACCAATTCAAT
>JBMFKQ010000010.1:0-45935 GCA_049972095.1 Elusimicrobiales bacterium | reverse complement strand
ACATCAATTATATTAAAAGTTTTATTCATCATGGTGATAAGTTTTATTTTTAGTTGGTTAATTTTACCAATAGCAGTTTTTATATGGTATTTTTTACAAATGTTAAAAACACAATTTATGTTTAAATACTTTAAATTATATAATTTTTCAATAGCAAAAAGTTTTTTTACCTTTTTTATTTTTCCGTTTATTAAACTAACTGCTGATATTATGTTCGATTTTGGAAGGATTATTAGAGTATGCGGAAGTAATATTTTATGAAAATTTTGTATATTGACACACCGATTGACCCGCCAGGCGGCGGTCAGGTTAGTTTGTTTTATATTTTGAAAAATTTAAAAGATAAATTTGAAATAAAAGTATTTTTGCCGTATAAATGTGAATTTTTAGATTGGCTTAAAAATGAAAACATTGATGTTGAGGTTGTTCCTTTAAGTAATTTGTTTTATAAAATAAAAAAATTTAAACCAGATATAATACATTGTAATTCTGCAACTACAAAATACACCTTTTTTTCTGCGTTGATTTCAAAAATTTTACAAATACCATTCATCTGGCATAATAGAACTTTAGATACTGCTGGTTGCAAAGAAAGATTTATTGCAAAACTTTCAACAAAAATTGTTGTTATTTCAGATACTGTTGGTGAAAAATTTCTGAATTTTAAGGAGAAGGTTATTAAAATTTATAACGCTGTGGATACAGAAAAATTTAGACCTGGGCTTGATATTGAATATTTGTATAAAGAGTTTAATATAAATGAAAACTCTAAAATTGTAGGCATAATCTCTCGTCTTGAGCCTTGGAAAGGGCATAGAATGTTTTTAGAAGCAGCAAGAATAGTTAAAGATAAGTTTGGTAATACAATTGTCTTTTTGGTTGTAGGAACAGGAGAAGAAAAATATAAGGAAGAATTAGTAAAACTGTCAATAAAACTGGGTTTGGAGGAGAATGTTATCTTTACCGGTTTTAGAGATGATATTCCTCAAATTATAAATTTGTGTGATGTGATTGTAAATCCATCAATTGAACCTGAACCATTCGGCAGAACAATAATAGAAGCAATGGCATGTGGAAAAGTTGTAATTACAACAAATTTAGGTGGACCAAAAGAAATTATTGAAAATCGTATCGACGGGTTTTTGGTTAATTCAGATGCAAGAGAAATTGCAAAAATTCTTATTGAGGTTATAGAAGATGACAAATTAAGGAAGAGAATTGGTAAAAATGCAAGGGAAAAAGTAATAGAAAAATTTAATATAATCCAACAAGTTAAAACAATAGAAATTTTATATGAACAGATGATGAAATGAAAAAGATATCAGTAGTCATTGCTACAAAAAATGAAGAAAAAAACATAAAGAAATGTTTAGAGAGTGTGAAATGGGCGGATGAGATTATTATAGTAGATGATGTAAGCTCTGACAGGACTGTTGACATTGCCAAGCATTATACTTCCAAAGTCTTCATTCAAGATAGTGAAGGAGATTTTCATAAAAATAAAAATCTTGCTATTGAAAAAGCAAATGGAGATTGGATTTTGAGTTTAGATGCTGATGAAGTTATTACACCAGAGTTAGCTTACGAGATCAAAGAGGCTATTAAGAATGAGAAGATGCTTGGATACTATCTTAATCGCAAGAATTTCTTTTTAGGAAGGTGGATAAAAGGATGTGGTTGGTATCCCGATTACATTATAAGATTATTTCGAAAGGGTGTTACGAGGTGGCCACTATTGGCAGAAGATTTTCATGGCACACCGCAAATAGCGGATAGAGAACGTGTGGGGTATCTAAAAAATCCCATTTTACATTATAGCTACACCAGTCTTAATCAATACTTTGAAAAATTCAATTTCTATACCTCCTGTTTAGCCAAGCAAGAATACATTCATGGAGTAAGATTGAATAAATATAATTTCTTCATTTACTTTCTGATAAAGCCTATTTTTTGGTTTCTTCGTAAATATTTTTTTTGGAAAGGATATCGGGATGGCTTTCGGGGTTTCTTCATAAGCTTTTCTTCTGCCCTTACGATTTTTATAACTTATGTAAAATTATGGGAATTACAAAAACAATGAAAATCAGAATTGGTAGACGGGAACATGAGAAAACTAAAAATGTTGAAAGATGAGATATCTAAAAACGCAAGAGAAAAAATAGATAAAAGATTCAATTTAACAGTGCAAATTAAGGCAGTAGAAGATTTATATGAAGAGCTTATAAAATGGCAAAAATATCAGTAGTTATCGCTACCAAAGATGAAGAAAAGAATATACTCAATTGGATAAATAATAGGGTGTTTTTGTTTTCCATTTTTGTTTTCATATTATCAAGATTGATTTTTGTTATTAAATTTCCTGCCCCTTTTGATGCAGATGAAGCGGTATTTGGGCTTATGGGCAAGTATATATCCGAGGGAAAGGATTTTCCAGTTTTTATGTGGTATGCATATTATTCTGGAACCATATCATCTTATATCTTTGCTATCTTTATAAAGGTATTTGGTTTTAAACCTATACTTCTAAAAATTACTATGATGCTGTGGGAAGTTATAGGTGTTATGTTTTTTTCACTTCTTTTTAACTATCCTATAAGATCTCTTATTCCACTTTTTATGATTATGCCTTTCAAATATGATTTTTTATACCCTTCTTATCTTGAATGTTTTACAATTGGTTTTGCATTATTCTATATAGTTAAGAAAATTTATAATGGAAACAATTCAAAGAGATTAATTTTTCTATCAGGTTTTTTAAATGGCTTTGGTCTTTATCATCAACCGCTTTTTATACCATTTTTTTTAACATCTCTTGTTTTGTCTGTAAAATTTTTAAAAGAATTTAAAAATAGAATATGGTTTGAGATTGGTTTTGTTCTTGGACTTTTACCGCTCATTTTATACAATCTTCTAAATGATTTTGCAACAGTTGGAAGGTTGGGTGGGATAGTTATAGGTGGTATAAAAGGAAGTGTTAATTTTGTAATGCTATTTAAGAATATCTTTAATACTTTTGGTTTGTCATTTATTTTAACGGTCTTTTTTTCCCTTATCATCTTGCTTTATTTTCGTAGGTATTCATTCAGCAGAAAACTTTTTTTAACACTTTTTATCGTATCACTTATTTTTTATTTTTCCCCCGGGGTTAGAAAAACAAGATACCTTATGCCATTTTTTTATGGATCTATTGGGTTAGTAACGCTATCCTTTGAGTGTTTGAAAGATATAAAAGCAAGGTTATTGTTGTCATCTGTATTTGTTATTATATCAACTTATAACTTTTCTACATTCATTAAAGATATAACTTATCCAGATTTTAACTCACTTGTTGATTTCCTTAATGAAAAACAGATTAAACATTGTTACAGTGACTACTGGACTGCATATCCTATAACATTTCTTTCTAATGAAAATATAATAGTTTCTCCAAGGATGAATGATCGTATGGGTTTTTATGATAGAACTCCTCATTATTATCAAAATCTAAAAAACTCTAAAGACAAATGCTTTATAATACCTTTCAATCTTTCCTATGTTTATGATATACTCGTTATGAGGCTTAAGAAAATGAAGGTTGGATTTAAAGAGTATAAGGTTGCTGATAATTATATAATTATGTTTAGATATGAAGGGGATGATTCTGTTTTTCTTATATGAGAAGGATACTTTTTGATGTAAGGGAGATTGAGAAGAAAAAGCATAGCGGCATTGGAAGGTTTGTTTTAAGCATTCTTAAAAATAAGGATTATTTTAAAGATTACGATTTTGTTCTTTTGGGAAATAAAAAAACTGATTTTGAGAGGGGGGGATTAGAAAACTGCGAAAAGATAATTATAAATGATTTCCTGCCACCCTTTTATGAACAGTTTAAGCTTCATAAGGCTATAAAGAAAATAAATCCTGATATATATTTTTCGCCTTATTACAAATATCCTGTTTTTGCAGGAGTTAAAACTGTTGCTTGTATCTTTGATCTTATATACCTATCTGTTGAGCCTTATAAAAGCCAGCTTAAAAATCAGTTATATATTAGAAGCTTTATAAAATTTTTTACATCAAAGGTTAACTGTATAATAACATCATCTGAGCATACGAAAAAGGATATACAGAATTTTTTTAATATTAATGATTCAAAGATTAAGGTTGTTTATCTACCGATCGATGAAAAATTTAAACCACAGAGTAGGAGTGATATAGAAAGGGTAAAGAAAAAATACTCAGTTGATAGAGAATATATACTTTATGTTGGCAACAACTCTTTTCATAAGAATGTCAAAGTCCTTTATAAAGCATATACCTTATTGGATGAAAAAATGAAGTGGAGATATAAACTTATCCTTGCTGGTTTTAAGGATAAAAAGAAGGAGTATCAATCTGCTTTTGTAATAGAAAGGGTTGATGATGAGGATTTGCCAGCGCTTTATTCTGGTTGTTCTCTTTTTGTTTTTCCTTCGGTTTATGAGGGTTTTGGCTATCCTCCCCTTGAGGCTATTTCATGTGGTGCAAAGGTAGTGTCATCTAACCTATCAAGCATGCCGGAGATACTTGGTGATGGTGTTGTTTATTGTAATCCTTATAACCCATATGATATTAAAGATAAGATTGTTGGTGTTCTTGAGAATAAGATATTTCCAGAAGGTAAAACTGATCTAAGAAGATTTAGCATTGATATTTTTTTAAATAACATAAAATCAGTTTTAGATAGTTTATGAAATTTCTAATTATAAATGCCGCTGGAATAGGTGATTTTTTTGAGATTATCAGATGGCTTTATTTTACAAAAAAACAAAAGCCAGATTATGTAGTTGATTTGATGGTCTCTGATAGGGTTTATGATTATGCTAAAAGATGTCCTTATGTGAGACAGGTTTTTTGTATGAGAACAAGAGGTGAAAATGTAGTATTCAGTTTAGATCTCTTTGAGAAGATCTTAAGAATCAGAGAAGAAGACTATGATCTTATTATAAACACCTTTCCAACCTATAATCTTTTAGGAGATGTGAAGATGTATTTTTTTATTAGATTTATTTCATTATGGGGTAGGATAAAAACATACGGAGTAAGAAGAGAAGAGAGATTTAGAATATATAATAAAGATTTTCTTTTAAAAAATGATGAAAGCGTATATCTTAAATATGGCGAGATATTCAAAACTCTTGGTATATATGATGAAACTGAAACTTCATTTTCAGAAATTCTCTGGTATGATAAAACAAAAGTTATGGAGAAGTATAAAGAAGTTTCTGGGAGGAGGATAATCTTTGTTAATCCTTTCTCAAATTCTACTAAAAAGATGT
Organism: Elusimicrobiales bacterium; assembly: GCA_049972095.1. Classification (GTDB taxonomy): domain Bacteria; phylum Elusimicrobiota; class Elusimicrobia; order Elusimicrobiales; family UBA9959; genus JANZZP01. The sequence goes on along the minus strand of JBMFKQ010000010.1, from coordinate 40,638 downwards.
TTTGTGAAGGTTTATGGTCAGATCTATTAAATAGAGTTACTGAAGTAGATAAAAACAGTTTATTTGCAATCTTCCCTGCTGATATGGATTATTTTAACAGGCTGTTCAATAATCTAAAACCTATTGCTAAAGACAAAATCCTATTAATTAAAGAATTTGATGATTGGATTTTTATGATTGAGAAATCTTTAATGGTCCTAACCGTAGATTCTGCAACTGTGCACATTGCATCCCTTTTAAATAAAAAAACCTTTGTGATCCTTCCTTCTGATTTTGATTTCTCAAAGGGTTATAAACCATATCGCTGTGATAGTATTTTCTATTGTATTGGTGAGTTTGATTACAATAGTATATTTGGGTTATTGGTATGAAAAAATGTCCTATATGTTCGTCACAGAAGGTAAAAAAAGGTGGATTTATTGAGGTTTGTAAGAGTGTGGTTTTTATGTATCTGATTTTCATTATTCTACCAATTATTATTATCAGAACAAAAAACGCATCCTTTCATAGATTTGCTTACAAATATCTTAATTTTTTTTCATTCTTGATTAAATCACCTGGTGTGTTTGTAAGTTGTGGTTTTACATACAAATCTATTGTAATACTTCTTTCTAAATATGATTTTGAAATAGAAGATGTGTATCTAGATCTTACTAAAGGAGACCCCTACAAACAATTCTCTTTTTCATCTTTTCTTGGTTTTATTAAGAAGGTTTATTATTTTATCTCGCTTTTATTTTTTAAACTAAGCCTAAAACATATTCTAATCTCTCCATCATTTATGGTTTTTGCTGTGAGGAAAAGATGAAGATTATTCAGCTTATAACACGAGTTGATAAGGGTGGCTCGAGCGAAAATGTGATTGATCTCTCAACTGCGCTTTTTAAAAAAGGTTTTGATGTTGTTTTAATTTATGGAGCAAAGCAAAGACTTGTCTTTCCTTTTGTGTCTTATTATATAAAGACTTTTGAGAGGGATATAAATCCAATAAAGGATTTTTTGAGTTTTTTAAAAATTCTTTTGATTCTTATAAAAGAAAAGCCTGATATAGTTCATACACATACATCAAAGGCTGGTTTTATTGGTAGATGGGCTTGTTGGTTATATAGAATGGTATTTAAGAGAAATCTTAAGATTATTCACACTCCACATGGTCATATATTTTATGGATATTTTGGAAGATTTAAAAGCTATCTTTTTGTTTTAATTGAAAGGGTTACATCTATTATAACAGATGTTCTTGTTGCACTTACAGAAAATGAAAGGAAGGAAAGCTTAGAATATGGTGTTGGAAAGCAGGATAAATGGGTTGTTATTCCAAGCGGGATAGATTACAGATTTGAGATAAAGGAAAAGGATTTAAGAAGAAAACTTAATATAGAGGATAATAAGATTATTGTTGGGAGTGTTATGAGGCTTGAGGATATTAAGGGGGATATATATTTTGTTCTTGCAGCTGGGCAGGTCCTTAAAAAATATTCTGATATTTTTTTCATACTTGTGGGTGATGGTAAGAACAGAAAGAAGATTGAGGATGAAGTGAAAAAATTAGGGATAGAAAAAAATTTTGTTTTGGTGGGTTGGCAGACAAATGTTTATGACTGGATAAACATAATGGATATATATCTGCAGCCGTCTTTAAATGAGGGACTTGGCAGAACCATTATTATTGCAGAGCTTCTATCAAAACCTATCATAGCATCAGATGTATGCGGCATTAGAGATCTTGTTAGAGATGGCATAAACGGATTTCTTGTAAAACCAAAGGATGTATATGCCTTTGCCTTGGCTATAATTAAGCTTGCCCGGGATGTTGAGCTTAGGTATAATATGGGAAAAGAATCATACATTATGGTAAATGAAAGCGTAGATGGTTTTAAAAAATATTCTTTTGAAAGATGTTTATACCTCTATACTAAGCTTTACAAATCTATTCTTTAGTTTATGATAATTGCAGCCCATCAGATTCATTTTATGCCTGGATTAAGATACTTTTCAAAGATGAAAGACTGTGATGTTTTTGTGTTTCTTGATGATGTTCAGTATGTTAAAAGAGAGTTTCAAAACAGAAACAAAATAAGGACCGTAGATGGCTGGCAGTATCTAACCCTTCCTGTTATAACTAAGGGAAGATTTTATCAGAAGATAAATGAGGTTGAGATAAACAATACCGTTGACTGGAAGACAGAGCATCTCAAGGCGATAAAGATAAATTATTCAAAAGCAAAATATTTCAATGATTACTTCAGCAAGATAGAGGATATATATTCAAAGGATTACTCAAAGATGATTGATCTGTCAATGGGACTGATTCATTTTTTTAGAAAGCATTTTGATATAAAAAACAAATTTGTTTTTTCATCCGAGCTTGATATAAAGACTACTTCAAATCAGAGATTACTTGAGATATGTCTCAAGCTTGGTGCAGATGTTTATTTGTCTGGAATTGGAGCAAAGTATTATCTTGATGAATCGCTTTTTAAACTACATAAGATAGAGATTGTTTGGCAGAATTTTGAGATAAAACCATATCCTCAGGTTTATAAGGGTTTTGTTGAGAATATGAGTGCTCTTGATCTTCTTATGAACTGTGGACCAGAGTCCGTTAAATGGTTATGAAAAAATTTTTTATTGTCTTTGTTATATTCTCATTTTTTTATGTTTGCCTTCATCTTTATATTGCAAATTTTATATCAAGATATGCTTTTGAACAGAGTAAGATAAGACTGTTTTTTCTTTCAATGTGTCTTTTATCTATCAGTATTGTTTTTATGAGAGGGGTTTTCTATAAAGATATCTTAAGTTATTTTTATCTTGCGGCTTTTATGTGGATGGGATTTGTTTTAGTTACAGCATTTGTTTTTTCTTTGGTTGATTTTATTGGAATTTTTTTGAAGATTAACTTCAAATATTTGTTTTATTCTGCCTGTGTGCTTTCAATGTTAATTGTTATTTATTCAGTTGTTTCATCTTTAAAGTTTCCGGAAGAAAAAGAAATCGTTGTTGAGTCTAATAAAATTAGCAGAGATTATGTGTTTTATTTTATCTCTGATCTTCATATTGATTTTCCTTTCAAAAGAAGTATGTTTTGTAGGATTATGAAGAAACTAAATGAAGGTAGCGGGGAGTTTATTGTTATAGGTGGGGATCTCTTTGACCCAGGTTTTAGAATGAGTCAATGCTTAAAAAATATATCCAATAAAAAAGTTTTTTTTGTAATGGGTAATCATGAGTATTACTATGGTATAGATAAAAGCAAAAAAGATATAGAGATGATGAATTTTAAGGATATAACCTCAAACTCTTTATCTTATGGGCAGCTTAATCTAATAGGTATTGATGATATACATACAAGAGGACTTCTTTTTGATGATGTTAAATCATTTATTGGAAAGAATTATAAAGAAGGTTATTTCAATATAATAATTTCTCATCAGCCACTTTATTTTAAAGAGATTTCTAATGAATATGATGTTTTTATGCTTAGCGGTCATACTCACTGCGGTCAGATATTTCCATTTCATATCTTTATTAAGATCTTCTATCCTTACTTCTGTGGTAAATATGAAAGAAAAAATTCAGTTATTTATGTGAGCAGTGGAGCAAGTGTCTGGGGTCCTCAGATGAGATTTTTATCACAAGGTGAGATTGTGAAGGTTGTGGTGAAAAGGATATGAAATTATCTATTGAGATTGCTCAAATTTCTATATCTTTTGTGTTTGATAAAAAGAGTGTTCTATTTTATAAGAAAATTAAAGAGAGATATTTTGGTTTTCTAACAGATAAAAGTCAATTTACTGTAAACCTTTATCAGATATCAGAGGTTATTTTAAGAAAGATATATATTAAAAGAGAGCCCCTTATTATATGTGGTGAAGGATTTATTTTTGAGCAAACATCACCTTTATCTGGAAATCTTTTTATAAAAGAAAACATCTATTTTTTTGAAAATTTTTTAAGAATTTTCATTTCTCAAAAACTTATGACTTCAGGTGATTTTTTGATTCATTCTGCAGGTATTTTTCATAAAGGCTATTCCATTTTATTTCCTGGCAAAAGCGGTTCTGGTAAAACAACATTATCAACAATGCTTTGTGGGGATTTTGAGATAATGAGTGATGAGATATGTGCTGTTGTAAGAAAAAGGGATGTTTTTTATCTCTTTTCTACACCTTTCTGGGGAGGTTTTAAAAAGCCTGCTTGTAAAAACCTCAGTGGAAAACTAACAGGAGTCTTTTTTTTGAAAAAATCAAGGGATGTGAATCTTAAAACTGTATCACAAGCCTTTTATTTTAAGAATATTATGAAGACTATCATCAACTTTTCAAGCAGTGAGACTTCTAAAAGAATCTTTTTGCTTGCTGAAAGAATATATAAGAAGGTTCCAACATATCTTTTTGGTTTTTCTCTTAGGGATTATGATTATTTAAGAATGCTCATCTACTCATTTTTTGAGGATCAGAAAAACAGCTATAGCAAAAAGAAGGAAGTTTGTAAGGTTTGTAGTGATCATAAAAAACATAACTGACACAACTGTTGATAAGAAGGCACCCATAAGATCATAGAGATATGTTTTAACCCCCTCTCTCTCTGATATCCCTGCAAAGATAGAGCCATTCATTGCTGCGGATATAAATAGAGCTGGTATCATCAAAAATAGGTTTTTAAGAAATGGCATTGAGGCAAACATTAGCGCGGATATGAAGAGAGCAATAATCTGTTTTAGTTTTAAATGTGTGCCTATTGAAAGTCCTATCATAACGGAAAATAGAATCAGTGATATATCCCTGTATATGTATCCACTTTCTATTTGGTGAAATATGATAGCTGATATCTCACATGAGAGGGATATGAAGGATGAGGTTATCATAACTCTTGTATTATATGGTGTTTTTATGAGAAGATATATTACTGTTGCTAAAAGGAGATAAAATATGAGGACTAAATTTTTTTCAGAAAGATTGAGGTTTTGCATGTGCTTTGATATATCCGAGAGGATTGAAAGAAGATATGCAGAGAGATATTTTTTTGATGGTTCAAACTTGGCTGTTTTTTCTCTTTCTTTAAGATATTCAGAATAAAACTTTTCATACTCATTTTTTGGTAAGGCTTTTAGAGTTTTTCTATCAGATGCTACAATCATTAAAAAATCGTCGTAGTATATAATGGATGATATAAAGTTTTTTTTGATCTCTGAGTAGAGATTTTCTACAACAGTTTTTTCATATCTGTTTGGTGATTGTGGATATGAAATAAAGATTATAAGTCTTCCATCCTTATCTAAGGATTCTTTTATCATCCTTATAAATCTTGAGCTAAAGATAATACTCTCTGACAGAGTTTTTGGAAGAGATTTATCAATTATAAATGAGCTGAATTTTGATGAGTTTTTCTTAAGGAAATGGATAGGGTTTTTAAACTCAGTTTTTATGTTTGTGTCAATAGCATAAAATCTTTTTTGAATTTTAAAAAAATCTAAATCACTGTTTATATATATCACATCTGAATTTGATTTTTCACTAAGTATGCTGCAGAAAAACAGGCTTTCCGAAAGACATGCTGAGGTTTTTACATCATCCATAAAAAGAGATCCTGCCATCACCTTTCTTTCTACAAAATCTCTGTCCTGTGGACCGTATATGTAGGATGAGTCGTAGTATATGTAGTTTGATGAGGCGTTTGAAAATACTCTTATTCTTCCATAATGTGAGTCAGTGGAAAATATTTCATATCTGTTTTTTGTGTTTAATTTTAGATTGTTTAGAGGTATGATTATTAGCACAGAGGATAGCAAATAAAAAGAATATTTCAACGGAAATTTTTTAACAAGAACTATAAGGTTTATAACTGCTACCAGGAGTATAATATTGTTAAGCTTGATGTGTGATATCATTAGATATGATAAAACTGCTCCAACTCCAAAGCCGACGCTATCATAAACGAATACAGTTTTAGTCTTTTTATATTCATTCTCCTTTGCTGATACTGAAAAATAAACTCCTGATATGATTGTGTAGATTGATATTGATATTAACACAATAGCAGATTTTGTTAATGGGTCTATAGACTCGCCAAGGGGGGAGAGGAATTTTTTTGTTGCTCTTATGACTATTATCTGGGCAGTTATTAGAAATGCTGATATGGAGTGAAAAAATGGGATTATTTTTTCATTATATTTGAGTATTTTGCTTTGGATATAAACCCCAAGGCTTGTTGTTATTATCCACATCCCTGTTGCAAATGCAATGATTATTTCATCAGCTCCAAAATCTGCTATGATTTCTCTTATTAGAAGTATCTGAGATATGAATGATGTAAATCCATAAACAACAATGTTTATCATTTCAAATAAATTATAGCAATAAATATGCTAAAATATATTGAAAGAAAAAGGAATAATTGTAGTTGGTTTGTGTTTGTAGAAGGAGTATCTATGAAAGATAAAATACATCCAAACTATGGCTTATGCGAGGTTGTATGTGCATGTGGCAATAGTTTTCTTACAAGATCAACCAAGGATTCAATAAAGGTTGAGATATGCTCAAACTGTCATCCGTTCTATACAGGAAAGCACAAGATAGTGGATACAGAAGGAAGGGTTGAAAGGTTCAAAAAGAAATACTCTTCTGTTGATGTTAGCACAATCTCAAAGACAAGATCAAAAGCAAAGGTTAAGATGCCGAAGGTTACACCTGCTCACAGAAAAGCTACGCCAACCGGTGTAAAGGTAGAGGTTAAGAAGGTTGAAAGAAGAACCAAGGGTGATAAGGATAAGAAAAAAGCCAAGTAGAATGTTTATTATATTAAGGCCGGATATATAAATCTCTATCCGGCTTTTTTATTTTATGAATAAAAAACTTGAAGAAAAGCTTAAAGAAATTGAAAAAGAATATTATGAGATTGAAAAAAAGATTTCTGTTTCCAATCATTCTCAGATTGAAAATTATACTGCTATGATGAAAAGATATACTGAGGTTAAGGAGATAACCGATGTTTATAGGAAATATCTTAGTGCTGTTGAAAATATAGAGCATAATAGAGAGATCTTAAACTTATCAAAAGATCTTGAGCTTAAAGAGCTTGCTAAGGCTGAGATTGAAGAGCTTGAGAAAAGGATTAGTGAATATGAAACTCAATTATTGCTTAAAACACTTCCAAAGGATGAGAGGGATGAAAAGAATATATATCTTGAGGTTAGAGCAGGGGTTGGAGGAGAGGAAGCTTGCCTTTTTGCATCAGAGCTTTTGAGGGCATATATGAAATTTGCTCAAAGTCTTAATATGAGTGTAAATGTGGAGGATATTTCGCCAAGTGATCTTAAGGGCGTAAAAACAGCCGTGATACATATATCTGGTAATAAGCCATTTTGGTGGTTTAAATATGAGGCAGGTGTTCATAGGGTTCAAAGGATCCCACGCACTGAGGCTAGTGGAAGGATACATACATCTACGATTACTGTTGCTGTTTTATGTGAGGCTGAGGCAAATGAGATTAGAATAAACCCATCTGATATAAAGATAGATACATATCGTGCAAGCGGACATGGTGGGCAAAATGTTAATAAGGTTGAAACTGCTGTTAGAATAACACATATACCAACAGGCATAGTTGTTCAATGTCAACAAGAAAGATCACAGTTTCAAAATAAAGATAGGGCAATGAAGCTTCTGTGCGCAAAGCTTAAAGAGGTTGAAGATTTAAAGCTCTTAAAGACTGTTTATTTGCAGAGAAAAAGCCAGGTTGGAAGTGGACAGAGAGCAGAGAAAATAAGGACATATAATTTTCCTCAAAACCGTATTACGGATCATAGGGTTAATATCTCATGGTTTAATATTGACGAGGTAATGGAAGGTAAAATGCAGAAGATGATAGAGGACATAAGGGTGGCACTGGCTCAAAATGAAAGTCTTTGAGATATTTGAAAGTTTCAAATGCGATATAGAGAAACTAAAAGGCAAAGAAAAAGAGTTTGATATTATCTTGAGTGAGGTGTGTGAACTACCAAGGTTTTCTCTCTGGACTCAGCCTGACAGAGATATAGATGATAAAAAGATAGAAAAACTTCAAGAATCTGTTTGCCAAAGAATAAAACACATTCCTCTCTCTTGGATTCTTTCAAGACATAGGTTTCTTGATATTGATCTCTTCATAAAAAAAGGGGTTTTTGTTCCAAGGCCAGAGACAGAAGAGCTTACTCTAATAGCTCTAAGCCAAACTCAAAGATTTTCAAGACCAACTCTTCTTGATTTCTGTGCAGGCAGTGGCGCTATTGGTATTTACATAGCCATTAAAAATCCAAATGCAACAGTTTATGGTATAGAAAGATCAAAGAAGGCATATTCAGTTATGGTTGAAAACTCTAAAAGATTTTCTCTATCAAACTACATTCCAATTCTCTCCTCCAAAATAGATGCTTTGGATATAAGATTTGATGTTGTTGTTTCAAATCCACCATATATTCCTCAAGATATGTATGATATGCTTGATGATGAGGTGAAGAAAGAGCCTGTATCATCTGTTGTAAGTGGTAAGGATGGGCTTCGTATGATAAGATATATTGCATCAAATATTGAGATGGTTATGAAAAAGGGTGGTGTTTTTTTGTGTGAGATAGGTGAGTATTACACTCAAAAGATAACAGAGATATTTATGAGGTTTAATAATTTTGAGATAATAAAGGATATGAGCGGTAAAGATAGATTTGTAAAGGTGGTAGTTTAATGGATTGTTTTATAATTGAAGGTCCTTCCAAAGTATGCGGCGAGATAAAAGTCAGTGGTTCAAAAAATTCAAGCCTTCCAGTGCTTTTTGCCACAATGCTTAGCGATGAAAAATGTGTTGTGGAAAATGTGCCTGAACTTGTGGATATAAAAACTACTTATGAGCTTCTTTCTTACTGCGGTAAAGAGTGTTTTTTTGGATTTAATAGATTTGAGGTATCTGAGAATAAAGACATACTGACTGAGGCACCTTATGATCTTGTTAGAAAAATGAGGGCATCAGTTCTTATTGCAGGACCTATGCTTGCAAGATTTAAAAAGGTTAGATTTTCAATGCCGGGCGGTTGTGAAATAGGCGTAAGGCCAATAGATATACATCTTGAAGGCTTTAGAAGACTTGGTGCTGATGTGAGACTTGAGCAGGGTTATGTTGTAATGAGAGCAAAAAAACTAAAAGGGGCTTATATAAGATTTAGATTTCCAAGCGTTGGTGCGACTGAGAATATAATGATGGCAGCATCTCTTATAGATGATGTAACTGTTATTGAAAATGCTGCAAAAGAACCAGAGATATCTGACCTTGCGGATGTTTTGAGAAAGATGGGCGCAAAGATAAGTGGTGATGGAACTGATATTATAAAAATAAGAGGGGCAAAAAAATTAAAAGGTTTTTCTCACTCGGTTATTCCTGATAGAATAGAGGCATCAACATTTGCTATTCTTGCTGCAATGTGTGGAGAGCTTGTCATAAAAGATGCCTATAAAGATAATATCTTATGTGTTTTAAGAAAACTTTCTAAAAGTGGAGCAGATATTAGTATGGATGAAAACTCTATAAGGGTTAAAAAAGTTAGAGATATAAAACCTGTCAGTATAACTACCAAACCATACCCAGGCTTTCCAACTGATCTTCAGGCTCAATGGATGGCATATATGTGCTATGCAAATGGGAGATCTGTTATAAATGAAAAGATATTTGAAAACAGATTTATGCATGTCCCTGAGCTTTTAAGGATGGGTGCTGATATAAAGGTTTTGGGAGGTAGGGCTTATGTTAATGGTGTTAAAAGGTTGATGGGTGCAACGGTTATGGTTAGTGATCTTAGAGCAGGTGCAGGGCTTGTTTTAGCTGCATGTGCTGCACATGGGGTTTCAAAGATAAGAAGAGTTTACCACATAGATAGAGGCTATGAAAGGCTTGATGAGAAGCTTAAATCTATTGGAGTAAAGATAAGAAGAGAAGAGGAATAAAGCGTTATGCACGATGGAAGGTTTAAAGAGATTGAGCAGATTTTATACACCAAACATTCACTTGTTAAGAAAAATGGCCTTCAACATATATTCAAGATACTTGAAAGGATTGGAAATCCTCACAAAAGAATAGGAAGGGTTATTCATATAACAGGGACAAATGGGAAAGGCTCTGTTGCATATCTTTGCTCTATCGCGCTTATGTCTTTGAATAAAAAGGTTGGGCTTTATACATCCCCCCATATAAGAGGTCTTACTGAAAGGATAAAGATAAACGGCAAGAACATATCAGAGCAGGACTTTGTAAGGCTTTATGATTATGTTACATCTTTTGATGAGCATCTGAGTTTTTTTGAGATAGTGACACTTATTATGCTTAAGTATTTTGAAGAGCAGAATGTTGATTTCAGCGTTATTGAGGTTGGGATTGGTGGGCTTTATGACACAACGAATGTTGTTGACGCAGAGCTGTGTTTTATAACATCGATTGATTATGATCATATGAATATGCTTGGACCAACCTTAAATGATATAGCCTTTCAGAAGGCTGGTATAATAAAAAAAGATTCTATCTGTGTTGTGGGTGAGATGATGGAGGAACAGCTTGAGGTTGTAAAGAAAGTGGCATCACAGCGTGGTGGGATGATTTTTAAGGTTGAAAATTTTTTTGATATAAAAGGTCTTGATGAGGATTACAGAATGGTTTTAGAGGACAAAAGAAATTTGAAAAGATTTAAGATGATTCCTGTGGGTGTTAAACAGCCAATAAACCTGAGTATGGTTATTAGGGGACTTGAGATGATAGGGCTAAATATTGAGTTAGAGAAATTTTATAGGATGATTGAAAACACAGATATAGAAGGAAGGTTTCAGATTGTAAGAATAAGCGATGAGGCTGATAAAATTGTTGTGCTTGATGGAGCACATAATCCCGGTGCAATTAGGGTTTTGATTGAGAATATGCGTTTTTTTGGTTTTGATGAAAAGAGATGGACTCTTGTTTTCTCTATTTTTTCAAATAAGGACTACAAAACAGTAATAAAGAATATTGCAGATACATCATTTTTTGACAGGGTTATTATAACGATGGTTGACAATCCAAAAAAGCTTTCCCCTTATTTGATAGCTAATATGTATATGGAGTATAAAAAGGATGTGGATGTAAGCGTTGTTGATAGCTCAAAGGCTGCTTTTGAGTTTGCACTAAGAGTATCTGATAATGTTTGTGTTACAGGCTCGTTTTACCTTGTTTCTGAAATAATAGAGCTTATGACAAAAAGAATGGAGGATTTTTATGAGAGGAATAGGGGTTGATGTGGGTGGGACAAAGACAAAGATTGCTGTTGTTGATAGAGATAGAAAAATTCTCTATTCCCAAAGTATACTAACTCCTCTTTCAAATGGATATGAAGGTTTTATTTTCAAAATAAGCAAGATTCTTTTAAAGCTCATTAAAAACTACAGGGCTTCAAAAGTATCCTTTGCAGTTGCCGGTGATATTGATTCTGATAAAGGAGTGCTTAGATTTGCACCAAACCTTTGTGGATGGAAAGACAAAAACATAAAGTCTGATATAGAGAAGAGATGTGGTATTGAGGTCAGGGTTGAAAATGATGCAAATATGGCTATTTGGGGTGCTTATGTTTTTGAGCTTGGTAAAAGATATAGAAATGTTGTAGGTTTTACTCTTGGCACTGGTGTTGGTGGCGGTGTTATAATTGATGGCAAGCTTTACAAGGGTTCAACAACAACAGCAGGGGAGTTTGGACATATTGTTATAAAATATGGAGGGCTTAGGTGTGCTTGTGGAAACAGGGGGTGTCTTTGAAGCGTACTGCTCAGCCAGAAGGGTTTGCGATATGGCTTTAAGGATAAAAGGAATAGATAGACAGAAGATAACTCCACGGGCAGTTTATATGCTTGCAAAAAATGGAGATAGCATAGCAAAGAAGATATGGTTTGAATATGGAAGACATCTTGGTTATGGTATAGGTAATGTTGCTGTTAGTTTTAATCCTGAGGTTGTTGTTATTACAGGAGGGCTTTCAAGAGCTTATGAGTTTTTTAAGGATGGTATTATGAAAACCCTTAAAGCTTATAAGATGAGAAAGCCTATTGAATCCATCAAGATTCATATAACATCAACAAAAGCTGTTGGTGTTCTTGGTTGCGCTGATTTTGCTATGCAAGAGTTATGAGTTTTTTTCTTTTTTTTTCTTTGTCTTTGCTTTCTTATGAAAAACATAACTATGAAATTGAAAAAGCAGAGTTTGTCTCAGATCATGCTGTCTACAGAGCTTGTGAGTCAAGTGTTGAGATATCAACAAATGCTATTATAAATATTCTTGATAAATCTGATAATGTTGTTGTAAAAATAAAAACAGAGCATGCTTTTATGAATCTCTCATCCTCTGATATAACATTCTCATCTTTTACAATTGAAACATCCTCTGCATATATATCAGGTTCACATGGCAGTTATAATCTTGATACTGCCAGCGGTATTCTTGACAACACCTATTCAATGTATGACAGGTTTATAATAAAGGGGAAAAAAGCCTATATTTCAAAGGATAAGTTTGTCTATAACCACAGTTATCTAACAACCTGTAATATGCAGCCTCCACACTATAGAATCTCATCATCAAAGATTATCCTTTCCCCTAAAAGATACTTTCTCTCATACAATAATATACTTTTTATAGGAAGTTTTCCTGTTTTTTATATTCCATTTCTATATAAACCGCTTGGTGAAGGAACTCCTCTTATAAGCCAGTTTTATCCGGGTTATGATGATAGAAATGGTCTTTACATAAAATCAAACTATACATATAGATTATCAAGATACCTTAAAATAAGAGGATATCTTGATTACTATTCTAAAAAGGGTTTTGGTAGTGGTGGAGAGTTTTTTGGCTATAAACCTGATGATTTTAAGTTTAATATATCATATTACCGAATAGATGAATATGGAAGATCACCAATATACTGGGGTATGAATGGGGGTGGATGGAAGAATATATATTCATCTAACCTGTCAAACCTCTATATACAGAGTTTTTTAAGGCTCCCATCAGATCCTGAGTTTAATAACAGATATTTTAGATCAAACCCTTTTGTTGTATCAAACACAAGGCAGTGGGATCTGGCTTTAACTTACAGAACTCCTCTCTATTATATGCGGGCTGGCTCTTATGTTATATATTATTCAAGCTCATCTTCATTTTTTAAGTATAATGAGGTCTTACCAATGCTTGAATATCAAATGCTAACAAGAAAGATTTCTTTCCTTCCTTTTTCTCATAGCATCTACATATCTGCACAGAACAGAAGAATTGATAGGACATATTTTCAACGACATTCAACTTTGAACTACTCGCTTTACAACTCATTTAAGATTTCAAAGAATTTTTCATCATACACCTCAGCCATGCTAAACTATATCACAGACTACTCAACCTCATCGCATACATCAAATATAAATATTGCAAGATATTCACTTACAACATCACTGCGTTATTCATATAGAGGTGTAACTATAAATACCGGATACAGCGCAAGATTCAGAAGCAGTATAAATAGATTTTCTCTTGATAAAAACTCAATGGATAGAGGAAGTGAAGAAAACGCAATTGGTTTAGATGTTTTTTGGATAAAGGATATACATCAGTATGTAAATATAAAAACTGATTATGATCTCAAACACTACAATGTTCGAAGAAGTTTTTTACAAAGACTCAATCCCTTTTCCTTTGAATGTTATACATCATATTATAACTATGAGCTTTATTTTAAAGAGATTTATAGCATAAACGAAGGGCATAAGGCATTCATCACAAATATGATGACAAACCTGGAGAAAAACTATCTAACTGTTGGCTTTGCAAACTATGATACAAATAAAAGTAGATTTCTTATATCTGCTATTTTTGGCTACAATCCACTGCCTCAAAAAGGCTGGTATGGTGAGTTTGGTTTTAGGTATTATGTTGATTTTTCAAAGGATATGGCATTCAAATTTTATGAGAAGAGCTTTGCTATTAATAAGGAGTTCCATGACTTCAATACAAAATTTGCTTTGAGGACAAGAAAGAATAGCACTGAGTTTTTCTTTTATATAACAATGAAGATGAATGACCCATATAGAAAAGATGTTATAGATAATGAGATAGACAAAGAATTTAGACCCTGGAGAAGATTTTATGAAGAAAGAGACTACTGATTTGTCTTGAAAATGATATAATTTTTATCAATAAGGGGGTGAGATGAAATTATTTATTTTATGTGTTGTTTCTTTTGGAGTTTTGATCTCATGTAAAGGGAAGGTTTCTAAAGAAACTAATAAATCTAATGCTACAACATTAAAGACAGATAGCTATGATTTATTAAAATCTACAGCTAACCTTAAAAGGGATATTTTAAAGGAGGCAATTGAGTTAAAAAAGCAGGCAGAAGAGCTTAGTTTTCAAGCTGATATTTCATCCATCAAGCTTGATATATATAGGTTTAAATATGATGATGCAGAGAGAAAGATTAATGAGCTTCTAAAGGAGTTTGGGCAACATCCTGATATTTATTTAGTAAGAGGGATACTTTATTTAGAGAAGGAAGAGTATGAAAAAGCAAAACTTGATTTTGATAAGGCTTTTGAGATGGGCAAAAGGGATAGTGAGTACTACCAGTATATGTCTGAATATTATAAAAAAATTGGGGAGATTGATAGTGCTTTGGAGAATATAAACAAAGCTATAAATATGGATCCAGAGAGTGATTCGCTTATATTTGAAAGGGCATCAATTTATGAGCTAAAAGGGGATTATAAAAAAGCATTAGCTGATTATGAGTTTCTCTACAAAAATGAACAGAACAGCGGTTCGAAAAAATTTTTTGAGTCAAAAATTGAATCACTAAGATCAAAACAGTGAATTTTCATAGGTAATCTAAAAGAATTTACCACAAGATTTAAGCCAAAGATTTGTAAAATATCAGTATGATTAATCTTATTTTGTGAAGTTTGAAGTATTTGAATATGATGAATAAATGAGGGGGATTTATGGATGATAGGCTTAAAAAGAGTGGCTATGAGTTTAAACCATATATTGATGATACATTCAGGATATCTGAGTTTACTATTCAGGCTGCGATACTGGGTCTTATTCTTTCTGTTATTTTTAATGCTGCAAATGCATATCTCGGTCTTAAAATTGGTATGACAGTCTCTGCCTCAATACCATCAGCAATAATATCTATGACTGTTTTAAGGATAATTCTTCCAAGGTTTTTCAAAAGAAATGCAACAATTCTTGAAAACAATATAGTTCATGCCTTTGCTTCAATAGGTGAGTCAACAGCCGCCGCAATAATATTTACAGTTCCTGCAATACTTTTTCTTGGTGGGGAGTTTAAAAACTCAACAGTTTTTATTCTTGGAGCTGTTGGTGGGATTCTTGGACTTATGATGATGATACCTTTAAGACACTCTCTTGTTGTTAGAGAGCATAAGAATCTTCCTTTTCCCGAAGGCACAGCTTGTGCTCGTGTTCTTATTGCTGGAGATAAGGGGGGAAAGAGTGCAAAGCCTGTTTTTTTTGGTATTCTTGTTGGTGGTATTTTTAAGTTTCTGACAGGTGCAATGAAACTTTTTAAGGACTATTTTATGTGGAGTTTTCCATCGCTTAATAAGGCTGGTTTTGGATATGAGCTATCTCCCCTCTTTGTTGGTGTGGGATATCTTGTTGGACTTAGAATTGCTTTTGTTATGTTTGCTGGAGGGGCTTTTGGTTATTGGGTTATAATACCTCTTATAAATGCATTTGCTCAAGCGAATATAATACCTCCCGGAAACATTGCTGTTTCTGATATGACAACAGATCAGCTTAGAGCAACCTATGTAAAATACATAGGAGCAGGAGGGGTTGCTTTTGGAGGATTGATAAGTATAATTAAATCACTCAGTGATATTATCTCATCAATAAAATATACCTTTAAAGCGCTTGTTGGCTCAAAAAGAGAAGATGGTTCAGATATTACAGGTAGTGAGAGTTTTTTAAAGGATTACGAACATAGATCCATAGTAATTTCAGCAGGGATACTTGGTGCACTTATTGGTATGTTTGCATTTGAATCACCGATTTATCTTGGACCACAATCACTTGGTAATTTCATAAGGTTGTTTTTTGGTATTTTTGTTAGGGTTTTTATTATGGGTGGGATTGGTGCTTTGATACTTGGATATCTTTTTCATATTGTTGCTTTAAATTCAGCAAAGATCTCTAAAAGATTTTTGAGGTTTGAACAGGATGTCCCTCTTACAATTGTTATCTTTATTATTGTTGTTCTTTTCCTTATCCTTTGGCTTTTGCCTGTTTTTGATCTCAGTTTTGTTGAGGCTTTTCTTGTTGTTTTGTTTGCAGGTTTTTTTGTTGCTGTAAGTGCCAGAATGGTTGGTCTTATAGGAACAACAAATCAACCTGTTTCGGGAATGACAATAACAGCTCTTCTTTTTCTAACCCTTTCTTTTATATTCTTATCTCATAACCCTGCAACAGTTAAAATGAGTGCGATAATAGCAGGGGCTGTTGTATGTATAGCTATATCAACATCAGGCGATCTTTCGCAGGACCTAAAGACTGGAGCCCTTATAGGTGCAACACCCTGGAAGATAGAGCTTGCTCAAGTTTTAGGACTTCTTGTTTCAAGTGTTAGATCTGGCTTTATTCTGCTTCTTCTTTACTGGGCTTATGGTTTTGGCAGCCCTACACCCCAGCATCCAAATCCTCTTGAGGCACCTCAGGCACAGCTTATGGCAAAGCTTGTTGAGGGTGCGACAGGCGGCAATTTACCTTGGCTTTTACTTCTTTTGGGTGGAGCGATAGGGCTTATATGTGAGATGATTGGAGTCTCTGCCCTTGCATTTTCAATAGGTCTTTATCTCCCTATAACAAACTGGCCTATGATTGTTGTTGGTGGGTTTATAGCGTGGCTTGTAAAGAGAGATAAAGCTATAAAAGATGAAGAGGATAAAGGTGCACTTTTTTCATCGGGACTTATTGCAGGTGATGCACTTATGGGAATTTTTATAGCCGCTCTTACTGTTGCAGGGATAAGCAGGCATCTTGTTGTAAGAGATCCTGAGGTTGGAAATCAATTTTTTGAGGCTTTGATTGCAACATTATTTTATTTTGTTATTGTGTGGCTTCTTTACAGAACAGCAAAAAAAGAAGAAGTTTCGTAATGATATGAGCATGAAATTTTTACCAGCTTATCTAAGTTTATCTGAAAGAGAGTTTAGTGAAAGGATTGAAAGGCTTTTTAAAATCCTTGAAAACTGTGAGCTTTGTCCAAGAAGATGCCATAAAAATAGACTAAAGGGAGAAAAAGGATTTTGTCGATCAACTATCAAGCTAATGGTCTATAGCTATCACCCACATTTTGGAGAGGAAGAGCCCTTAGTGGGTAGATCTATTTCCCTTTTTATTGCTGATAGATTTGGAGTTTCTCTCCGTGGGGGCTCTGGAACAATCTTTTTTACTAATTGCAATTTAGGTTGTGTCTATTGTCAGAACTACGAGATCAGTCATCTGGGAATAGGTCAAGAGGTTTCAATTGAGAGATTAGCTGAGATGATGATTGAGCTTCAAAACCGTGGATGCCATAATATAAATTTTGTTAGTCCCACCCATTTTACTCCTCAAATAGTTAAGGCAGTGTATTTGGCAACAAAGAAAGGATTAAAGCTGCCATTAGTCTGGAATTGTGGTGGCTATGAAAATGTTGAGGTAATAAAAATTTTAGATGGAATAATTGATATTTATATGCCAGATCTAAAATATAGTGATTCAGAACCAGCGCGAAAATATTCAGATGCACCAGATTATTTTGAACAAGCCAAACAGGCCATAAAGGAGATGCATCGTCAGGTTGGAGATTTAAAATTGGATGATAGGGGAATTGCTCAAAGAGGTCTGTTGATCAGGCATTTGGTTTTGCCAAATAATCTGGCTGGTAGCCAAAAGGTTTTGGAGTTCATCGCTAAGGAGATTTCAGTTAATAGCTATGTTAATATAATGTCCCAATATCGCGCATGCGGCCAGGCATTTAAGTATCCCGAGTTAAATGATTCTATTGCCAGTGATTATCAAAAGGCAATAAAACTGGCCAAAGAGCTTGGTTTGACCAGAGGTATATAAGATTGTCACCTCACATAGGCTTGACTTTTCATTTTTTTCTGCTATAACATAATTAGGTATTCAAAGACGCTTTTAGAGGTGTTCTTTGAAAAAGAAAGGTTTTTTTTATGTAAGGGAGGAGTTTATGAGAGGTGAGAAGGAAAGAGAGGAGGATAGAGGTATTTATAGTGTGGTTGAGAATTTTTCTTTTAAAAAGGTGTTGAGATATAGGTTTTTTCTGCTTATACTTTTCTTTCTCTTTGTTGGCATTACTTCATATCTGATTCTAACAAGTGAGGCTGAAAAACTTGCTGGTGGTAAAAGATATTCACAGCTTTCATCTTCATCATCAAAACTAAGTTTCTCACTTATAGAGAAGCTTAAATATACAGTTTCTTCTTTAATAACATCAAAGCATAATGAAGCTAAATCCAGCTCATCAAACTTATCAGAATCGGACAAGATAGATGATGAAGCAGCATATGAAGAGACTTCTAATTTTGACAAAGCTTCCAACAGCCCAGATAATGCAGAAGGTGCTATAAAAAAAACTGCATCATCATATCTTGCCTATGCCTATAGGGAAGGTTATAAAAAGAATAGTCTTGAGAGTGATCTTGCTCCAGTGAGCAGTCAGATTTCTGAAAACAGCGTTTCAAAAACATCTCTTTCAAGGTTTGATTCATATTCATCACCAAAGGTTAAGATAGGTGAGACAAAAGCCACAGTTGGTATATCCAATGATAAAAAAACTGATGAAACTAAAACAGCAATGAGTCTTCTTAAATCAGCATTCAAGACAACAATTATGGCCGCAAGGGATGCGTCAAATGATACAGCAAGGGCATGGACATCAAAATCTTTTGATTATACCCCTGACATAAAACAAACGCTTGAGTATGACGAAAAGCTAAGGGCAAGCCTTGACAGAATAAACCCAAACTCTATACCTGCATTTTTAAAAGACCCTGCACTTGATTCTGAGAGCATGAAATCACTTAAGGATTCTGATGTGCCCGGGCTTTCTTCTGATGATGAAGGAAATGATATGAGTGATCAATATAACCAGATGAAAGACAACAATCTTTTAACTAACCTCTTTAATATAAATCCCCTTTTCAATCAGAATCTAAATGAGCAGGATATTGACAATAACTCATATTCAGTAAATCCACAGAAGCCAGATACTGCGACAAGCCCTAATGGTAATATCATAGCAAACCCCTCTGATCCCCCAGTTCTTGGTAATGGGACACAAGAAATCAAAACAGATGAGTATGGATATATAAGAGTAGAGGGAAATGATGGTGTAATTCACATATTTGATCCAAACACTGGTAAGATTCTTGGATGTGAGGATCCAAATATTGGGGCATGTCTTTTGCCCGGTGCTGCACCAAGCTGTCCTGCGGATATATATTTCGTATAATCCATTCAACTTTTATATAATTTGATTATGAGAAAGAAAGCAGTTGTTCTTGCTTGTTTTTTTTTAGTTTTTTCCTGTCAAAAGAAGGGTTATGATAAAAATCAACTTACTGTTGCTCTTCTTAATCATTCATATTATTCTCTTTCTCAGGATGAGGTTAAAAGACTTGTTGATGAAGGGCCCTCTGCTATAAAAAAGATAGACAAAAATTTTGAGATAGTTTATCTTAAAGGTAAAAAGGTGAGGGAAAAGAATGGATTTAGAAATGAAAAGGTTTTTTACTATCCTTTTGTTCTTAAAAAGGATAAAGATAGATATCTTATTGCAAAGGTTTTTGATTATACTATAGCTTATGAAGCAGGTCTTAAAAATGGCATTCTAAAAAAAATAGATGATGCTTCACCTGATCCAGATCCTTGTCGCTTAGCTGAATATATATCAAAGAAGGAAAGCTTACTCTTATCCTATAATGATGGGAGGGCTGATTGGAGGCTTGTTGTAAAAAAGGAGATGAATGTATTTCCTTTTGTGTGGAGTATGATGCTTGACAGTGATACAGCGTATATAAACATAGTATCACTTTCAAAGAATTCTTCAACCTATTTTAAAAACAATGTAATGAATTTAATAAATAGAGGTGTAAAGAAACTCATTATTGATTTAAGGGATGTATCTGCTGGAAATTATGATGAGGTAGCAAATATAATTTCATATTTTTCAAAGGATTCAAAAAACTATTTTATAAGATCATCAAAGGAGGGCTATTCAAGAAAATTTGATGTTTCACAATCCCCTTTTAAGAATATGGATGTTAGTGTTGTTGTTGATAAAAAAACATCTCTTCTTGGGGAGATAATTGCCCAGAGTCTTAAAGAGTGGGGTGCTTTTGTCGTTGGAGAAAAGACATCTGGTAATATTTATATAACAAAGATGTTTAAGCTTGCACATAATGCTGCTGCTCAAATAACCATAGCAAAGCTTTATCCACCATCAGGTAAGGATATGGATGATGGAATAGCCCCAGATGTAAATGTAAGTTATACTGGATATAAAAAATATTCTGTCAATTATGTTATAGATTGTGATGTTGCTGTTATGAAGGCTTTTGAGTTGCTTTCACACCATTAAACTTTTCTTCTTTGAGCATATTTTAACAGAAATATCTTTTGATATCCTTCCAAAAATTAGGATATGTTTTTGAAACACATTTAGTATCTGAAATCTTTATTGAGGGGTTATTGATGATTTTAAGAACACCGCCAGCCATAGCAGCTCTGTGATCAGAATGTGTGTCTATGAATTTAATTTTTTGTGGATTTCCTCCAACTATCTCTATTTTTTTACTGTCATATTTTTTAAAAGTATTCATTTTTTTGAGTATCTCAATCGTTAGTAATATCCTGTCTGACTCCTTATTTGAAAGAGTCTTTTCAACATAAAGAGTGCTTTTTCCCAGAGCATATGAAAGAAGAATTGCTGCAAGCATAAACTCATCTATCATATCGGTAATATCCTTTACAACAGCACTTTTAAGAATTTGAGGTGGATTTATTATGATATCTGAAACCTTTTCATTCATAACCTCTTTCGTATTTTTAAATATAACCTCTACCCCCATATTTTCTATTAATCTTAGAAGTCCAATCCTTTTTGTATTTATTATGCAGTTTTTTATTTTTATTGACAGCTTTTTAATAACTGATATGACAATAAATGGTGCTGCTGATGAAAAATCTCCACAAACCTCAAGATTTCTTTTCTTGAGATTGCCTTCTATCTCTATCCAGCAATTTTTTTCCTTTATCTCTACTCCCATATATCTCATTATATTCTCTGTATGGTCTCTTGTTTTTTTATCCTCTTTAATTTTTATCCCTTTTTTGTAGAGTGAAAGCATCATAAGCATTGATTTTGTCTGAGCGGATGTGGTTTTAAAACTTTCATTCTTTAGGTTTGAAGGATATATCTTAAATGGAAGATGATAGTTATTATGTTTAATTTTTGCACCAAGTTTTATTAAAGGTATCAATGTATCTGAGAAATCTCTTCTAAGAATTGTTTTTCTGCCTTTGATTATATATCTTGAGTTTTGATTTAGAAGAACCGCAAGTATAAGCCTTAAAAAAAGTGCGGATTCACCCACATCTATAACAATATTTTTTCTATAACCATAAAGCCCAGGTCCTTTTATAGTTATTGAACTTTTATTTTTTCTAACACAACAACCAAGCTTTTCAAGGTTTTTTATTGTATAGAGTGTATCACTGCAATAAAGAGGATTTTTAATATTTATTTTTTTACCAACAAGTGATGCAATGACAAGGCATCTTATTGTTATTGATTTATCTGGTGGGGGGGTATATATTATTTTAGAAGGCATAGGTCTATTGCTTTGAGATAAGAATCAATACCATATCCATATATCTGTGCTATGCATACATCTTTTATAACTGATCTTTTTCTAAAGCTCTCTCTTTTTGTTATATTTGATAAATGCACCTCAACTGTCGGTATCATACACCCTTTTATGCAGTCCCTTAAAACATAGCTGTAGTGGGTTAAAGCACCAGGGTTTATTATCAGAAAATCAACCCTTCCTATGTGTCTTGTGATTATCTCTATTATCCTGCCTTCACAGTTTTCCTGAAATATCTTTAGTAAAACACCTTTTTTCTTGGCATAATCTTTTATTTTTCTGTTAAGTTCATCAAGCGTAATATTGCCATATATCTCTTTTTCCCTTATTCCAAGAAGATGAAGATTTGGTCCATGTATTATAAGTATCTTTTTTCGCATAATCTTCTCCATATTTCATAAAGTATTCTATCCTCAACATCAACTATCTTTTTTATTCCTCTATTTGTTATTATAAGAAAGCTGTTTTTTGATGATGAGTTTTTCTTGTCATATTCAATTTTCTCAAGTATCCTTTTAAAGTTTATATTTTTAATTTTCTCATCAACATCTCTATATCTTAGAAGTTCAAAGAATTTTTGATTTTTCTCTTTTTTTATATAGCCAAGTTTTTGAGAAAGCATAAGCTCAAAGATACACCCACAAAGAACCGCATCACCATGAGGAATTGTTGAAAGCATCTCAAGAGCATGAGCAATTGTGTGACCAAAGTTTAAAATCTCTCTTATGCCTTTTTTATCAAATGGATCCTTTTCAATAATTTTTAGTTTAAAATCAACACATAATCTTGAGCAGTTTTTAATGCTTTTAACCTTCCTTTCTATGACTCCATCAATTAGATCTATTATTCTTCTTGATGTTTTTTCATCAGATATAATGATATACTTAAAAATCTCGCCGAAGGCTTGAATATAATCATTATAGTTTTGAGATAATGTAAGTTGAGGGTCAATTATGACATATTTGGGAAAATGAAAGCTTCCAATAAGATTTTTCTTATCCTTAAAGTTTATTGCAGTCTTACCACCAACAGATGCGTCAATCTGTGATAAAAGTGTTGTTGGGATTATTATGAAATCAACTCCTCTCATCCACACTGAAGTTGCAAATCCACAGACATCACTTAAAAGCCCTCCACCAGCGCAGACTACAATATCCTTCCTGTTTAATTTAGTTTTGTAAAAAAAGTTTATTATTTTTTCAAAAAGACTTGTGTTCTTTTGATATTCTGTAAGTCCAAGGGCATATCTAAACCCATTTACAAAACCAAGTGAAGCATTTCTATCAAAGATAAGAAGTTTTTTTTCATTTCTTATTTTTCTTAGTAGTTTATTTGAATCTCCCCATATAATATATGAAGGGATTTCATTCTTTATTTTTATTTTTCTCATCATAATAGATTTTCACTATTTTTCTGGCAGCATTAAAAGAGTTTTCTTCGGTGATTTTAAATCTTGCCTTTTTATATTTTCTGATCCTTGAAAGATATAGTTTTCTTATATCCGAGTTCTTTTGTTCAAGGAGTGGTCTTGTTTTTTTTGCCTTTGAAAATCTCTTTTTCAGTAATGTGTATGGTGTATCAATAAATATTTCGATGATGTTTTTTTTGCCTCTTGGAAAGATCCCACCACCTACGGATATAACACAATCTTTTTTTATTTCAAGGAGTTTTAAAAATATCTTTTTCTCAATCTCCCTAAATCTTTTGATAGATTCTCCCTTTATAAATTTGTAAACAGGTGTCTTATATTTTTTTTCAAAAATAATATCTGTGTCGTAGAAGGGAAGTTTAAGCTTTTTTGCAACGAGCCTGCCTATGGTTGTTTTACCACTAGCCATAAAACCATATATGACTATCTTCATATTCGTTTTAAATATCTCTTATAGGCATCTTTTATCTCATCAAATACATCTGAGCCGAACTTTGATATTATCTCATCTGCTATAACATAGGCAACAAGAAACTCTGATATAAATGCTGCTGTAAAAACTGATGTGATATCACTTGTGCTCTCTGTGGATATCCTTCTTGCAGCGGCAAGGGGTCTTGTGACACATCTTATTACTATATCATCTCCCCTTGATACCCCACCTTCAATACCTCCAAGTAGCTGTGGTTTTTTTAGAATCTGGGTTGTTGTGTATCTTTCTATGTTAAAACCTGCACCAAACTCAACTCCTTTTATTGACCCTATACTGAAAAGCATATTTGAAAGTTTTGATTGAAGTCTGTCCAACCCTTGTGCAAATCCGCCAATTCCAGGTACAAGATTTTTTATCCTAACCTCGAATACCCCACCAAAACTATCACCCTCAATTTTGAATCTTTCAATTATTTTTTTAAACTCTCGTGCTTTTTTTTCCCCATAACAGCTTGTAACCCCTGAGTGTATTTTTATTCCAAGTTCCTCTAACATCTTTCTTGGGAAAGAAAAGATAGAAACTCTTGCAGCAGTTTCTCTCTGTGATAACCTTTCTCTATAAGATGCATAATCCTTGTTTAGGTATTTAATTGCACCATATCTTTCGCCATGTAAGGGGATGAAGTTATTTGGATATCTTTCATTTTTATTATTCTTTATTATTATTCCAATTGGCATACCTGTGGTTTTTCCGTTTGATAGCCCTGAGATTATCTCAAACTCATCTTTTTCAACCTCCTGCCTTTTACTTCTTCCAGGCAGTTCTCTTCTTTTTTTAAGGTTTTTTGAGATATACTCTTCATCTATCTTAAGTCCTTGTGGAAAGCCATTTAATATTGCCATAATATATTTACTATGAGATTCTCCTGCGGTTAGATAGTTCATTTGCTCTCCTTTATCCTTTTTATAAATCTTGGATATAGTTCATTATAGATATCTATGAAATTTTTAGCTGATATATGTTTAAGCCCATAAAGAGCCTGCATAACAAGCAATTCTTTTCCAGATATAAATCTTTTTGACTCTTCTATAGCTTTTTTTATAATTTTGGTCTCATCTTCTTTATATGCAAAATCTATAACTGAGTTATAGATAATTCTTAGATTTTCACTAAACTCATCATACATCCCAAGAGGGGTTGCGTTTATAAGTATATCTGTTTTTATGTTAAAAGCTGGTTCAATTTCAATGAGTGGTATTTCTTTAAATAACTTTTTTAGTTCCTCTGTTTTTTTATGATTACGAGCTATCAAGATTATCTCTGCTGCTTTTAGTTTTGAGACAATTGCTATTGATGTCATTGCAGCACAGCCATTTCCAATTATCAAGCATTTTCTACCTGATGGGTCTATTCCTTTAATCTCCATCATCTTCTCAAGGGCAATAAGATCTGTATTTGTGGCAAAAAATTTCTCATCATCAATTCTAACACAGTTTATATTCATTGCTTTTTTTACATATTCGTCTTCGTAAAACATTGAGAGAAAGGTTCTTTTATATGGCATGGTGATGAAAAATCCATTCATTTTTTCTTGTTTAATAAACTCTAAGGCTTTGAAAGGGTTTTCTGTTTCTAACTTAAAAAAGTCAATTTTTTCACCTATCATCTCACTAATTAAAGCATAAAGAATATGAGATAATGACAATCTAAGTGGATTTCCTACAAGTGCTATTTTCATTTAAGACTTTCAATAAGTCTTTTAAACTCATCTATGGATATTATCTGTTTTGTATCTGTTGGAGAATTGTGGGGATTTTCCATAACCTCAATCATTATGCCATCTGATATTTCCCATGATTTTAATGCAAAATCAAAAACAATTTTTCTATCTTTTGCAGAGTGACTAACATCTGCTATTATTGGAATTTTGAAGTGTTTTTTGATCTCTTTAATAATTTCAAGGTTTATAGATGATATATCATCAGAAAAATAATCCCCTCTTTCGCATAAAATGATTTTACTACATCCATATTTTGCAATATACTCTGCTGAAAAAAGAAATTCGGTAACTGAGGAATGTGGATGCCTTTTAATAAGCAGAGTCTTTTTGCTTCTGGCTGCTTCTTTAAGAAGCTGGTAGTTTCTCATATTTCTTGCACCTATCTGGATTATATCACAGACATTGCTAACTTTTTCTATTATTCTTGGATCAAGTATTTCCATCACGGATATAAAGGATATCTTCTTTTTTATCTCTAACAGCTTTTTCAACCCATTTAGTCCAAAACCCTCCCAGCTGTATGGTGAGGTTCGTGGTTTAAAAAGTGGTGTTCTTATAGCATAAACATTTAGATTTTTTAGTTTAGTGACTGTTCTTTCAAACTCATCGAAATCGTGTATTACACATGGCCCTGCTATTATTATTTTTTTCTTAGTATTCAATGGTGATGTAAAATAAAAATTTTTACCTGATATGATCGGCATTATCTCATCATATTTGGTTTCTATCTTACTTACGCCATAAAGGGCTTTTATCCTTGGTATATAGTTGTATATATACCCTTTCTTAAAACCATCAATCTCAATAAACTTATCCTTGAGTTTTATCCTACATCTAAACATTTTTTTAATTGCATTTACTATTTCATCAGATTTAGCTTTAAAGTATATTCTCATCTCTCAATCCCCTTGGATAGCTTTATTATATGAGTGTAGAGCTTAGTTATCTGTTTTGAGTAGTTGAATGAGATTTTATTAACCTTTGTTAAAATTTCTTTTTCCCTTTTTTTGTCTGTTATTGGAAGTTTTAATCTTTTTTTTATAACACCAATTCTCTTTACAATCTCAAATCTTTCATCTAAAAGCATTATTATCTTCTTGTCAATTATGTCTATTTCCTTTCTGAGTTTTTTAATTTGATGATCCAATAAATTCATAACTAAATTTTATAAAATTTATGTAAAATAAAGGTATATGGAAAAGAAGATAAAGGTTGTTGCTGTTGATGATGATGAGGCAATAGTTGATATGTATAAAACAGGGCTTCTTGAGTTTGATGTTATTGTTTTTGATGAGCCTAAGAAAGCAAAGGAATATCTTGAAAATATAAAAGAGAATGAAATCCCAGATATAATACTTATGGATATAATGATGCCACATCTTGATGGTATAACATTTATAAGAGATATAAAAAGTAATGAAAGGCTTGGAAAGGTTCCGGTTGTAGCTGTAAGTGGTCTTTCTGATGCTGCAACATTAAATGATGCCCTTCTTTTTGGAGCAGTGGATTATGTGATAAAACCGTTTGATGTTACAGATCTTGCAGATAGGATAAAAAGGATAACATCTAAATATCCTGTTAAGGATAGGGAGTAGATATGGGAATTTTTGGTAAAACAGAGGATGGTTCGACTGAACGTTTGATTCAATATTCATTTTCTTATTTTGTGCTTTATGTAGTATATACAATGCTTACTAAGGTGATGGAGAAATCTTATGAAGTTGGTGGAACTGTTTTCACAGTTTATAATACAATTGGAGGAATGCTGATATGCAACCTTGTTGTAATAGTGTGGAGGTGGTACAGGTTTAGGTCATCAAGCTACATAAAGTTTCTTGGAATAGAAATGCCAAAGGAATTTTTATACATAATACCCTCAGGGATATGTACTGCAATAATTATACCAACAACTACACTTATGTACACACTTCCTATATCAGTTATGGTTGCAATGGTAATAATGAGGGCAAGCATAATAATAATAAGCAGAATAATTGATCAGATTCAGATATGGCAGGGAATACTTAAAAAAAGGGTTTATTGGCAGGAAAATGTTGGAGCTATTTTTGCAATACTTGCATTAAGTATTCAACTTTTTATCAAGGTAAGGTTGGGAGGTGGTTTTTTGGGAATAGAAAATATTTCTTTTTTTGAAACAAAGCCGGGAGATTTTGATTTTATACACAATTCTGCTGCAATGACCATACTTACATTTTATCTGATCTCATATTCAATAAGGCTCTATATAATGAACTATTACAAAAACACAAGACCTAAGGGAGCTATTTATGATACAAAAGGTTTTTTTGCAATAGAGCAAATCTCAAGCACACTTTTTATAGTTATCGCAGGTTTTTTATATTACCATTTTTCAGAGGTTAATTTTTCCCTGCCTAACTATACTAAGACATTTGTTTATCAGTTTAAGTTTGCTTTTGACAATATTCCTGATAAATGGTTTTTGATAGTTTTAAGCGGTTTTCCTTTTGGTGCAGCGGCATTTTTTTCAGTTTTCCTCTTTATGTTTAAAGGAAGAACTGCAACATTTGCCGGGCTTGTAAACAGAATATCATCACTTATTGCCGGCACTGTTTCTACACTACTTGTGTATATATTCTTTAAGGATATGGGTTTCAAACCACCAAAGCCGGAAGACTGGGTTGCTCTTCTCTTCATTTTTATTGCAATATACTTTCTATCAAAGGCCGAAAAGAAAAGGGCATATGAGCTTGTAAGTGAAAAAGCTGCTTAGGGGCTTGGAAAAGCAGGATGGGAGGGTTTGATGAGTAAGGGCCGGAGCGTTAGTATAGTAATGATTGGAACTGGCTATGTTGGGCTTGTAAGCGGTGCCTGTTTGAGTGAGATGGGGCACAGGGTTGTTTGCGTTGATAATAACGAAGAGAAGATAAAGATGCTTCAAAAGCTCAAAATGCCAATATATGAAGAAGGTCTTGAAGATCTTGTTAAAAAAAATGTTAAAGCAAAAAGGCTTTTTTTTACAACATCAATAAAACAGGCTATGGAATGGGAAGGTAAGAATGCAGAGGCAGTTTTTATCGCTGTTGGCACTCCTCCAAGGGAGGATGGATCTGCGGATTTAAGTGCTGTTGAGAAGGTTTCAGCAGAGATTGCAAAGAATATGAAGGATTATACTGTGATAGTTGAAAAATCAACTGTGCCTGTTGAGACATGTTTGTGGATTGAAAAAACAGTAAAAAAATACAATAAGAATAATATTCCATTTGATGTCTGCTCAAACCCTGAGTTTTTGAGGGAAGGCGTTGCAATAAATGATTTTTTAAAACCAGACAGAATAGTTATAGGTGTAAACAGCCAAAGGGCAAAGAATCTTATGCTTGATATATATAAGCCACTTTCAAAATACCCAATTCTTGTCTGTGATGTTAAAAGCGCTGAGCTTATAAAGCATGCATCAAACTCATTTCTTTCTACAAAGATCTCTTTTATAAATGCTGTTGCAAATATATGTGAAAAAACTGGTGCAAATGTTGAGCTTGTTGCAAAGGGTATGGGACTTGATAAAAGAATAGGGTCTGACTTTTTAAAGGCCGGTATTGGTTTTGGTGGTTTTTGTTTTCCAAAGGATCTTGAGGCGTTTTACTGGCTTAGCAAAAAGGTTGGATATGAGTTTGCTTTGCTTAAAGAGGTAAAAAACATAAATGAAGGACAAAAAAACTGGATGGTTAGAAAGGTTGAAGAGGAGTTGTGGAATGTTGATGGCAAAAATATAAGCATACTTGGTCTTGCATTTAAACCAAAGACTGATGACATGAGGTTTGCTCCTTCAATTGATATAATAAACAAACTGCTAAATCTTGGAGCAAAAATAAAGGCTTATGATCCTGTCGCTATGGAAAATGCAAAAAAAATTTTTGGCAAAAGTATATATTATGCAGAAAATCCCTATGATTGTATTAAAGCTACTGATTGTATATGCCTTGTTACAGAGTGGGATGAATTTAAAGACCTTGATTTTGAAAGGATAAAAAAACTTGCCAATCACCCTCTCATTATAGATGGAAGAAACCTTTATGATCCCGATAGGATTAGAAAACTTGGTTTTACTTATATATCTGTTGGAAGGCCATAATGAGGATAGTTATAACAGGTGGATGTGGTTTTCTTGGAAGTCATATAGCAAGGTATCTGATAAATAAAGCTCATTATGTCATAGCAATTGACAATCTTATAACAGGAAGTTTAAAGAATGTTGAGGATCTTTTTAAAACTCAAAAGTTTGAGTTTATAAAATATGATGTCACAAACTATATATATGTTTCAGGTAAGGTTGATGCAATACTTCATTTTGCAAGTCCTGCAAGCCCAAAGGATTATTTGAAGTATCCTATACCAACCCTCAAGGTTGGTGCTCTTGGCACTCACAAAGCACTTGGCTTTGCAAAGGAAAAAAAGGCAATATTTATGCTCGCCTCAACATCTGAGGTCTATGGTGATCCGCTTGTAAATCCTCAGCCAGAGTCTTACTGGGGCAATGTAAATCCAATAGGACCAAGGGGTGTTTATGATGAGGCGAAAAGGTTTGCGGAAGCACTAACTATGGCATACCATAGATACCATAAAATGCCTATAAGAATTGCAAGGATATTTAATACATACGGGCCGAATATGAGAATAGATGATGGAAGGGCTATTCCTAATTTTATGACTCAGGCTATCAAAGGAAAACCAATAACAGTATATGGTAATGGGAAGCAAACAAGGAGTCTTTGCTATGTTTCTGACCTTGTTGAGGGAGTATATAAGCTTTTGATGAGTGATATAAATTATCCAGTGAATTTAGGAAATCCTTGTGAGATAACACTTCTTGAGCTTGCGGAAAGAATAAAAAGGATTGCAAAAAGCAACTCAAAGATAGTTTTTAAACCCCTTCCTGTTGATGACCCAAGGGTTAGAAGACCTGATATAACCATTGCAAAAACAAAACTTGGTTGGCAGCCAAGGGTAAGCCTTGATGAAGGGCTTAAAAAAACTCTTGAATATTTTAAAAAAGAGTTAAAAATATAGTATAGTTTTAAATTTTTCCTCCCTTAATTTACATCACATTCTATTTATAGATGAATTAGCACAGTTGTCTTAATTATTCTGCTAAGCTCTTAAAGATATAGGACATTTGGTACTTGTATTTTTATGTTCATTAATGTATAATAATAATATGAAGAAAATTAATTTTTTAGTCTTTCTTGGATTAGCACTTAATGGTTTTTTATACTCTCAACAGAAAATTAAAACTGATTTTACTATACCTGATTTTAAAGGCGTTTCAATTGATATCTCAAAGATTAATTTCTCAATTGATATTTCAACTAATATAAAGGCATGCCCTTATCCAAATGAGGGATTAAGTGTTGGCAGCGATATCATCCCTAAAATATCTGACTCAAAAAGAAGGGATGCAATAATAAAGCTTATAGAAAAGATAGTTAATTGTGAAAAACTTCCTTTTAAAGAGGATGGACAGGTTTTTAACAACAAAGAGGGAAAGCTTCCTCCAATGCCAAAGGGATATTACAGAGAATATACCCTTATAGTTCCTAAAGATGCAGCAAGCCAGTTTTATGTAGGAGAAACTCAATTTAGTGCATATCCATCATATGGTTCAAGAGGACCGGAAAGGATAGTTATAGGTGGGGGGAAGGATATCTTTTACACCCCAACACATTATGATAGCTTTGTCCAGATAAGAATTGTTAATCCTCCTTAACCTTAAAAGAGTCTGAAATCTAATATTTTTTATCTCTACCCAGAATTTATTAAAATTATCTTATGATAAAGATTGCTGTTGTAAGTGATGATCTTGTGCTTAATGAAAAGATAATAGATGCCCTTGATGTTTCTTATAATGTTAAGCTTCTTTCATACTCTCAAAGGCTAATCAATGAGCTTAAAGAGTTCGAGCCCGAGTTAATAATAATAGATATAATTTCAATTATGCCAGTATTTGAGGATGTTGTAAGTATGCTTAAAAGTGATCCAAATCTTTCAGATAAAAAAATACTGATTATGTCGCAGAGCAAAAAGATAGATTTTGTAGCCGGCAACTCTGCGATTGTAAATGGATGTATAACAAAGCCTGTTGATTTTGAGAAGCTTAAAAAACTTATTGAGCTAAACCCTCCTCACCCTGATCATATAGCAGTTGTAGATGACGATGAGGAGTTTGCAGAGCTTATGTCAGCTTTTTTGAAATCGCTCAATTATAAAGTTACTGTTATAAATAGATCTGTTGATGCCTTAGAGATAATAAAATCTCAAGAGATTGGGCTTATATTTCTTGACCTTATAATGCCTGAAAAAGATGGCTTTGAGCTACTTATTGAGCTTGAAAAGGATAAAAAAACAGCCTCAATACCTGTTATTGTAATAACAGCACTTTCATTTGATTCATTTAGACAATTTCAAACTGCAACAGGATATCCTGAATATATATCAAGGGATCTCACACCCCGAGAGATAAAACAGACTATTGACAGTGTTATATCTGAATGCTTTTTAAAAGATGATGAAAGACCAAAGGTTCTTTTTGCTGAGGATCAATTGGATCTTCTCATTCTTATAAAAGAGGTGATAGAGAGAGCTGGCTTTAGTGTTCTTACAGCCGTTGATGGGAAAGAGGCTGTTGAGAAGACATACCAGTTTAATCCAGATATCCTTATACTTGATTATGATATGCCTGTTAAAAATGGTCTTGAGGTTGCAGCTGAGATAAAGAATAATCCGGTTTACTCTAATATACCGATAATAATAGTAACAGCTAAATCTGATAAGCAGGCAAAGATAAAGGGACTTCTTATGGGTATAGATGATTATTTGACAAAACCTGTTGACACTGATGAGCTTGTTGCAAGATTAAAGATGATAATAAGGAGAAACAAACAGGTTCTTGACTCAAACCCTCTTTCGAAATTGCCTGGAAATCCATCAATACAGCTAAGAATAGAAAAGGCCATTGAGAAGAAGGAGAAGTTTGCTGTTCTCTATATTGACTTGAATAACTTTAAAGCCTACAACGATGTTTATGGTTTTGAGGCTGGCGATAATGTTATTAAAACAGTTGCAAGCATAATTGTAAATACCCTTATGCCTGCTCCAAATTCTGGTGATTTTATAGGGCATATAGGCGGCGATGATTTCATAGTTTTAACATCAGCAGAAAAGGCTGAGGATATAGCAAAAAGAATAATAAATAATTTTAATCAGATAGTCCCATCATTTTATAACGATGATGATAGAAAAAGGGGTTTTATAGTCACGCGTGACAGACAAGGGAATATTACTCAGTTTCCACTTATGGGTATAGCGATAGGGATAGTTCATAACCTCTATAAACCAATAACATCATATGCTCAGGTAAGCCATATAGGAAGCGAGCTGAAAAAAGCTGCAAAGGCATTTGGCACAAGTGCTTATGTGATTGATAAAAGAAGAAGTTAGTCAGTCTTCTTTCTGATAAATTTCTTTAAGAAGCTGAAATGCTTTTTGAGGTTCTGAAACATTTATAAGAATTCTTGAAGGATGCCCTGATGATGTTCCGTATATTGTTGTTATGTTTATGTTGTTGTCTGAAAGTATTTTTGTTAGTTTAATAAGCTCACCAGGTTTATCGGGAATGGTTATAGAGATCATATTTGTTTCAAGAGTTGTAAAACCTGCTCTTGTTAATATATAGCTGAGTTTTTTGTCTGAATCTATGGCTATCTTTACTATTCCTGATTCATCATGTATCTCTGAAGAGATTCCTATTATGTTGATCCCTTCATTGGCAAAAAGTTCAATAAATGAATGAAGAGCACCTGGTTTGTTTGGAAGAAACACAGTATATTGTTTTACAATCTTGACCATAGTTATATTTTACTATTTTTGAAAAAGAAAATGATAAAATATTTTGTAAAATTGTTTTATGCAGGAAATTTTTTATAGGGAGAGTTTATGATGCTTGAAACCTCTAAAAAGCTTTCGTTTGGAACTGATGGGTTTAGAGGTATTATAGCCCTGGACTTTACATATGATAACATCAGAAGAATTGCACAGGGTTTTGCAGATCTCCTTGCTTATAAGGGAGGTAAGGAATCAAAGATAAAGATATTCATTGGTTATGATAGAAGATTTCTTTCAGAGAGATTTGCAAAGGAGTTTGCTGCTGTGCTTGTAAATAACGATTTTGAATGTGTTGTTTCAAAGACACCAATCACCACTCCAATGGTTAGTTATCTTACCACCACCGACTACAACTACGGTGTTATGATCACTGCAAGCCACAACGGCTTTCTTTACAATGGCGTGAAGATCAAGCATTTGGGTAGAAGTGTTCTCCCCTCATTCACATCCGAGCTTGAGCTTTATATAGAAAACAACAAAAATGTAAGGGTTTCAAGAAATCTAAATAGAGAAATACACGAGGCTGATCTGAGAGAAAACTATGTAAGATATCTAAATAGCAGGTTTGATATAAAGAAAATAGTTAGTTCAATAAATGGCAAGATCGTTGTTGATTTTATGTATGGTTCATCAGCTGATATTGCACAGATGATTTTTAAAGGTCTACAGAATGTAATTATGATAAGAACAAAAAGAGATCCGCTTTTTGGCGAGATATCAGCTCCTGAGCCGAAAGAGGATAAGCTTAAGGCTCTTAAAAAAGCTGTTGTTGAAAATAATGCAGTATGTGGCCTTGCATTAGATGGTGATGGAGATAGGTTTGCATGTGTTGATGAAAAGGGCAATTATCTTCCACCAACAATTGTTGCTCCACTTTTTTTGGATTATCTTGTTAATCTTCGTGGTATGAAGGGAAAGGTCGTTCAAGCTGTTTCTCTTGGTTTTCTTACAAGAAGAATCGCAAGTGAGAAAAATTTAATCTTTGAATTTACTCCTGTTGGTTTTAAATATATAGCTGATAGGATGGCTGAAGGAGACACACTTTTTGGGGCTGAGGAATCAGGTGGATATTCATGGAAGGGAAACATCCCAGAGAGAGACGGATTTGTTAGTATGATGATGCTTTGTGAAATAATTTCTTTTAGAAAGAAAAAGCTTAGTCAGATAGTTGAGCAGCTTTTAGCCAAGTATGGAAGTTCATGCTTTATAAGAGAGGATATAACACTTTCAAAAGTAATACCATCAAAGTATCATTTTGCTGTAAAGATAAAATCAAGACTTCCAAAGAATATTATCTCCTATAAGATTGCAGAGGTTATAACCCTTGATGGGATAAAGGTTATACTTGACAATGATTGGTGGTTTCTTGCAAGACCAAGCGGCACAGAGCCTCTTCTAAGAATATATGCTGAGGCGGATTCTAAGAGCAACACAAAAAAACTCATCTCATTTGCAAAGGATCTTGTTTTGGGCTCTATTTAATTAAATGGAGGTGTTATTTATGGATAGAAAAAACAAACTTATAACATCAGAATCAGTTACTGAGGGTCATCCTGATAAAGTGTGTGATCAGATATCAGATGCAATTCTTGATGAGATTTACAGGAATGATCCGGATCCTAAAAATGCAAGAGTAGCCTGTGAAACATTTATAACAAGAGGTATGGTTATAGTCGGTGGTGAGATAACAACAAAGATATGGATTGATGTTGAAGATCTTGTGAGGAAGGTTGTAAAGGAGATAGGCTATACAGATAATAGATATGGGTTTAACTATGAAAACTGTGCTGTGCTCAATGCAATAGGAAGGCAGTCGCCTGATATAGCACAGGGTGTTAACAGGGGTGGTGCAGGTGATCAAGGGCTTATGATTGGATATGCCTGTGATGAGACACCTCAGCTTATGCCTCTCCCAATAATGCTTGCTCACAAGCTTACTCTAAGACTTAAGGAGGTTAGGGAGAAAAAGATTCTTGATTATCTTGGTCCTGATGGAAAATCTCAGGTTACAGTTGAATATCGTGATGGCAAGCCTTTTAGAATAGAGGCTGTGGTTTTATCAGCTCATCATTTAGATACTATCCTTGATAACACTGGTAAGAAGATAACAAAAAAGGCATGGGATGAGATAAAAGAGGCCGTTATAGATTATGTTTTAAAACCAACAGGGCTTATGGATCCAAAAACAAAGATATTCATAAATCCTACAGGTAAATTTGTCATTGGTGGTCCACAGTCAGATACAGGAATGACAGGCAGAAAAATAATAGTTGATACATATGGTGGAGTTGCACCTCATGGAGGTGGGGCTTTTTCAGGTAAGGATCCGACAAAGGTTGATAGATCTGCATCTTATATGGCAAGGTATATAGCAAAGAATATAGTTGCTAGTGGTGCAGCAAAGGAGTGTAGTGTTCAGATAGCATATGCCATAGGGATTAAAGAGCCTGTTGGACTTTATATTGATACATATGGCACAGGACTTATAAGCGATGATGAGCTTGTCAAGATTGTTAAGAAAAATTTTGATTTAACACCATGGGGTATAATAGAAGCTCTTGATCTAATAAGACCTATATACAGAAAGACAGCTGCTTATGGACATTTCGGAAGGGAGCTTAATGAGTTTAGCTGGGAAAAAAAGGATAAGATAGAGATTTTTGCTGGTAAAAAGAATCAAATTGCTTGTTAAAAAAAGGAGGTTTTAGTGCCTGTTAGCTGTGATATAAAAGATATCTCTTTTTATAAAGAGGGAAGGAAGAAAATAGATTGGGCTAGGAAGGATATGCCTGTGCTTGATCTTATAGGGAAAAGATTTGAAAAAGAAAAACCCCTTAGGGGAATAAGGATCTCATGCTGTCTTCATGTCACCGCAGAAACAGCAAATCTTGTTATAGCTCTAAAAAAGGGTGGTGCTGATGTATGCCTTTGTGCATCAAATCCTCTTTCAACTCAGGATGATGTAGCTGCATCACTTGTTAAGGATTTTGGTATAAAGGTTTATGCAATAAAGGGTGAGGATAATAAAAGATATTACTCACATATAAATGCTGCTGTTGCGCATAAGCCTTTGATAACTATGGATGATGGGGCGGATGTTATATCAACTATACATAAGAGCTGGGATAAGATTGATTTTAGGATAATTGGTGGGACTGAGGAGACAACAACGGGTGTTATAAGGATTAGAGCCCTTAAGAAGGAGGGGATGCTCAGATATCCTGTTATTGCTGTTAATGACTCAATGACAAAACATCTTTTTGATAACAGATATGGAACTGGACAATCCACTATTGATGGTATATTGAGAGCAACAAATATCCTTTTAGCTGGAAAGAATTTTGTTGTCTGTGGATATGGCTGGTGTGGAAGGGGTGTTGCTGCAAGGGCAAAAGGGCTTGGGGCAAATGTGATAGTAACAGAGGTTGATGAGATAAAGGCTCTTGAGGCTGTTATGGATGGATATATGGTTATGAGTATGGATGATGCAGCAAGGATAGGTGATATCTTTGTAACGGTTACAGGCGATATTAATGTTATAGATAAGAGGCATTTTTTGCTTATGAAGAATGGTGCTATAATTGCAAACAGTGGTCATTTCAATGTTGAGATAAACATAAAGGCACTTAATGAGATAGCAGAAAAAAAGAGAAAGGTAAGAGAGTTTGTTGATGAATATAAGGTTGGTGGAAAATCCATATATCTTCTTGCTGATGGAAGGCTTGTTAATCTAAGTGCTGCAGAGGGGCATCCTTCATCGGTTATGGATATGTCTTTTGCAAATCAATCGCTTGCATGTGAATATCTTGTTAAAAACTCTGATAGGCTGAATAATGATGTATATATACTTCCTCAAGATATAGACAGAGAGATAGCAAGACTTAAACTTAAGTCAATGGGTATCAAAATAGATGCGCTTACAGATGAGCAGAAAAGATACTTAAAAAGCTGGCAGGAGGGAACATAAAAAGGGAGGGTTTAATAGCCTTAAGGATATTTGTTTACAAATATAATCTAAAAGGCTGCTTTTAAAATTCATTTTAGGAAATGGAATGATAAGTTTTTTATTTTTTATTTTTTGCCTTTTTGCATCATCACAGACTATTGACATTTGGCTTGAAAAAAATGAATCAAAGATCCCATCAAAAACATCTTATGTGAAGGTTGATGCTTTTAGATTGTCCAAAAATAAAGATTACAGAATTGTAGTAAGGCTTATAAACTCAACAAATTATGATATGGGTGCTGTGGTTATGAGATATTCGCTTAGGCTTGAGCTTGAAAAAAGCTCTACAACATTTGAAACTGTCAGCATCATTGCATCATCACTTAGGGCTAGTGATGTCAAAAGAAATTCATCCAAAAATTTTTATATATATGACATAAAGAAGATTTTTAATGATATTTTAAGATACAAAAAGCTATCTTATAAACCTGTTAATCTTAAAGTTGAGATAATGAAAGAGCCCAAGAAGAATGAGGAGATGCTTTTCAAAAATATGTCATTTATAATTGAAGACTGAATTTAATTATAAGGGGATTTTATGATAGATATAAAGCTTTTAAGAAGAAATCCATCGGTGATTGAGGATTCAATAATAAAAAGAGGTGGAAGATATCTTGATACATTTAGAACTCTTGTTGAGAAGGATAAAGCAAGGGTTGACAAAAAAAAGATTCTTGAGGATTTGAATCATAAAAAAAATGAGATAGCAAAAAAAATAGGGATAATAAAAAAAAACAATCAAGAATTGCCAAAAGATCTTATAGATGAGGCAAACTCACTTAAGGCTCAGATTTCTGTTATTGAGGATGAGATAAAGGTTCTTGATGATGAGGTTTTAAATCTTCTTTTAAGCATACCTAATATATTAGATCCATCTGTTCCTTATGGAAAGAGTGATGAGGATAATGTAGTGGTTTATGAGGATGTTTCTAAAAGAAGGGATTTTGATTTTAAGCCTCTTTCTCACTGGGAGATAGGAGAAAGACTTAATATCCTTGATTTTGATACTGCTTCTGAGCTAAGCGGTTCAAGATTTCCGCTTCTTGTAGGGAAAGGTGCAAGGCTTGAAAGAGCTATCATAAACTTTATGCTTGATCTTCACACACTTGAGCACGGCTATACTGAGATCTTTCCACCCTTTCTTGTCAACAGAAAAACAATGACAGGCACTGGTCAGCTTCCTAAATTTGAGGATGAGCTTTATAAAGTTTGTGGCCAGCCTGAGTTTTTTTTAATACCCACAGCCGAGGTCCCACTTACAAATCTATGTGCAGGAAAGATACTTAGTGAGGATGAACTCCCCTGGCAGCTTACAGCCTATACAGCATGCTTTAGACAGGAAGCAGGAAGCTATGGTAAAGATACAAAGGGTCTTATAAGAAATCACCAGTTCAATAAGGTTGAGCTTGTTTGGATAACAACACCAGACAAATCAGATGAAACACTTGAAAAGATGACACTTCATGCAAGAAGGGTGCTTGAGATTCTTGAGCTTCCTTACCGGGTGGTTCAGCTTTGCAGCAATGATGTTGGTTTTGCGTCATCAAAGACATATGATATAGAGGTTTGGATGCCTTCTGAAAATAGATTCCGTGAAATATCATCCTGCTCAAACTGTAAGGATTTTCAGGCAAGAAGGATGAATGCAAGATACAGAAGGGCTGATGGTAAGATAGAATATCTTCACACTCTAAATGGTTCAGGGCTTGCTGTTGGAAGGACATTTGCAGCAATTCTTGAAAACTATCAGAACTCTGATGGCTCTGTAACCATTCCTGATGCTTTAAGGAGGTATACTGGTTTTGATAGAATATGATTTTATCTCAAATTCTAATCTTATCCACTTTAGCTATATCTCAGTTCAACACAGCGCATAACCCTAAGCTTATAGAGCTTGGTTATAAAGGTATAGACTACATCTATTCAATAAAGCCTTTTAAGGCAAGAGAGATATTTGAGCAGATATCAAAAGAGTATCCTGGGCATCCTTTTGGAAGCTTTGGTATAGCAATGTCTAAGTGGGCTGAGTTTGAGTATCTTGATGAGCAAACAGATTTCAGCCTATATGAAGAGTATCACAGGCTTACTGAAAAAGCCATAGAGGATGGTAAAAGATGGGTTGAGAAAAACCCTTCTGACGCATATGCAATGATGTGTCTTGGTGGCACATATGGGCTTTTAGCAAGGTTATACCTTACTCAGCATAAATGGATAAAGGCATATTTTGCTGGCAGAAGGGCTGTTTCAAATATGAGAAAGGCACTTGAGATGGATCCACAGCTTTATGATGCATATCTTGGACTTGGACTATGGGAGTATTCAGCAGGAACCCTTCCATCCATTATAAAAATACTTTCAGTGTTTCTTATAAGTGGAAATCCAAGGCGTGGTATAGAGTATTTAAGATTATGTGCTGATAAAGGCTATTTCAATAAAACAGCAGCACAGCTTCTTCTAATAGAGATACTCACACAAACAGACAGCAAATACTCAAATCCATCTTTAGCCGTTGAGTATTCAAGACAGCTTGTCAAAAGATATCCTCAGCTTGCTCAAATGCAGTTTGTGCTTATAGTCTCTCTCTATGAGGCAAAGATGTATGATGAGGCTGAGAAAGAGATGAAAGAATATCTTTCAAGGATTGAAAGAGGTGTTGAAAGCTATTATCCAAAGTACTATCCAAGAATATATCTTTCTCTTGGAACACTTTATATGGTAAAAGGTGAACTTGATATGGCTTATGATTATTTTAAAAAAGCATCTGAGTTTATAGAAAAGGAAGGGAAGCCAACAAGATGGGCTGTATGGGCCTTGGTCAGGATGGGAAATATTTATGATCTTAAAGGTGAGAGGGATATGGCTGTTACGATGTATAAAAAGGCTCTTTCATATCCTGATAACTGGGGTTTTAAGGACTATATAGAAGAGAATATTAAAAGCCCTTTTAACCTAAAAAAATACCTTGCAACACAGCTTCCGCCACCATGAAGATCTCAACACAGATTATGTTATATCTTGCAGCCGCTATATCTTGTTGGGGATTAGGTGCTATTTTTGATAAGCTTGTTCTTAAATATCTTCAACCTACC
>JBMFKQ010000009.1:0-46058 GCA_049972095.1 Elusimicrobiales bacterium | reverse complement strand
ACAATTACTTTTATAATAAACAAAGGTAGTGCTGTGGAAAGGATAAAATATGATTTATCCTCCTATCATTATCTGTGTAAGTAGTAAATAATGATAATAATAGGATTTACTTACCAGGATGATGATGTATTTGAGATAAACTTCCGGGGGTGTGTCTTTTTAAGTCTTTGAACTCTATCCCTTAAA
The DNA here is from genome assembly GCA_049972095.1 of Elusimicrobiales bacterium. Taxonomy (GTDB): domain Bacteria; phylum Elusimicrobiota; class Elusimicrobia; order Elusimicrobiales; family UBA9959; genus JANZZP01. The sequence goes on along the minus strand of JBMFKQ010000009.1, from coordinate 45,872 downwards.
GTTTGAAGTGAGTCTGTTTTATAAATCAATTTTCTATCCTCTCTATATAAACATAATCTCTAATTCAATGTTTTTAAGGTTAAGAAAAATTACACAACAGAGAGACAATAATTTTGTAAAATGTTATAGGATAACCGTGGGGGTTGATTATGAAAAAGAAGGATTATCTTAAAGAGGTCATAAGACACATAGATATAAAGAAGTATGATGTTACATCAATGATTGATGATATGGCTGATATGTCTTTTTCATCAAGGGATCTTGCAAGGGCTGCAAAGATTTATGATATGATGCTTAAAGATAAGAAATGCAGTATAATACTAACACTTGCAGGGTCTCTTTTTTCAGCGGGTCTCAAAAAGGTGGTGTATGATATGGTAATGAATAATATGGTTGATGCAATCGTATCTACTGGTGCAATAGTTGTTGATCAGGATTTCTTTGAGGCTCTTGGTTTTAAACACTACAAAGGATGGTGGCATAATATAGATGATAACCAGCTTAGGGAGCTTCATATAGACAGGATCTATGATACATTTATAGATGAGGATGAGCTTAGGATATGTGATGAGACCATTTATAAGATAGCAAATACCCTTGAGCCAAAGCCATACTCTTCAAGGGAGTTTATTGAAGAGATGGGAAGGTATCTTTCAAAAAATGCTAAAAACAAAGAGTCTGTTGTTCTTGCGGCATATGAAAAAAGAGTTCCTATTTTTGTTCCTGCTTTTTCTGATTGTTCTGCCGGCTTTGGGCTTGTGCTTCATCAATGGGAAAACCCAAATAATCATGTTTCTATAGATAGTGCAAAGGATTTTCTTGAGCTTACTAAATTGAAGATAAAGGCAAAAGAGACTGGGATATTTATGATAGGTGGAGGGGTGCCAAAGAATTTCACTCAGGATGTTGTGGTTGCATGCGATATACTTGGATATAGCCTTCCAATGCATAAATATGCAATTCAGATAACAGTTGCTGATGTCAGAGACGGAGCACTTTCCGGCTCAACATTAAAAGAGGCATCAAGCTGGGGTAAGGTTGATATGAGTTATGAGCAGATGGTTTACTCTGAGGCCACCATTGCAATGCCTCTTATAGTAGCATATGCATATCACAAAGGTTGTTGGAAAAACAGACTGCCAAAGAAATACTCTGATTGGCTCAATAATGAAGCAAAAAATCTCTGTGGAGGTTTAAAGGTTGCAAGGTAAAGGAGATTATATGAAAAAAATTCTTTTTACCATGCTCTTTTTTCTCGAGACTTGTGTGTTTGGATACTTCGATGGCGCTTTAAATTGGACAACTGGGAAAGATGGATATGTTCAACAGGATGTTTATCTGCTTTTTGGTAAAGAGGGTTTGTGGCTAAAGCCTTCGTGGCTATCATGGAAGAGTAATTCAACTGACACATTCAATAGTTTCGCTGTAAGAGTTGGTTTTGAAAAGCCATCATACACCCTTGCTTTTACAGGTGGATTTATTCCAGAAAAGTCTGGTTATAAAAATGTTTCTATTGGAGGGGATATAACATTTTCACTTAATCCAACATCCTATTCAAGAAAAAGACTTGCTGGACCGAATTCTGGTTTTATCTCAAGGTCTGCAAGCGGTGTCACTCAGCTTGATTTTGGAGCATCTGCAGCACTTATTGCACATAACTACATCGCCTTAGGTGCGGATTTAAATGAGATTAACACATCGCTTTTTGCAGGTGCTAAGGTTTTTTTAACGCAGATTTCTATTAATTACTCTCTTTCAACATATGATAAGGAGAGTCTTGCCAAAACTCAAATAACACCAACACAGAGGATCTCAGGTATAAACAGTGTTTTCCCAGTTTTTATAAAATCCAGTTTTAATGCAAGGGTTGAAATTCCACAAAGCCCTTTAGTAACACCTTATCTTTCTTACAACAGAATAAAAACAAAAAGGGATGAGAGTGTTGATGTTTATGCTTTGGGAGCTTATATTGATCTTGCGATGGTTGGTGTTACCATTCAGCTTGAGACATATAAAGATATAAATAGTAAAACACAAAGGTATCTCTCCTTAGGTGCCGGAGTTAGATTTTAGTCTTTTTTGTTGAATTTTTATGGAAGCTTTATATCAAAAATATAGACCGAATAGTTTTAATGAGCTTATAGGCCAAAAAGAGATAGCCAAAACCCTTTCAAATGCTGTTGCTCTTAATAAAATATCCCATTCATATCTTTTCTATGGTCCAAGGGGTTCTGGTAAAACATCAACAGCAAGGATACTTGCAAAGGTTCTAAACTGCCATTCAAGGAAAGGAATAGACCCATGTAATCTATGCGTTTCTTGTCAAGAGATATCATCCTCAAGCTCTGTTGATGTTATGGAAATGGATGCTGCAAGTCATACCCAGGTTCAAAATATCAGGGATGTGATAATAGACAGTGTAAGGCTATCTCCTGCAAGAGATAGATATAGAATATATATACTTGATGAAGTGCATATGCTTTCAACAGCTGCTTTCAACGCCCTTCTTAAGACACTTGAGGAACCACCCCATCATGCTGTTTTTATATTGGCGACTACAGAGATAAACAAAGTGCCCTTAACCATAATATCAAGATGTCAGTCCTTTCGCTTCAGAGCTGTTGGGGAGGATGAGATAATGAAAAGGCTTGAGGAGATATGCAGGCTTGAAGGTATAAGATATGAAGAGTTAGCTTTAAGGCTTATAGTTCGAAATTGCAGTGGTGCAGTAAGGGATGCTTTAAGCCTTCTTGAAAAGGTCTCATCATTCTGTGCAGGATATGTTAGTGAGCTAAAAACAAGAGAGATACTTGGTTATCCTGCTCGGCATATAGTCAAGGCTCTTGCCGAGGCTGTTATATCAAGAGATGTTAAGATGATAAACTCAGTTTTCAAAGATATAAAAAAAGAAGGGTATGATATCCTTGGAGTTCTCAGAGAGATGCGTGATGTGTTTTCAAAGAGCTTTCTTGCAGCAAACGAACTTTACACTGGAGATGATATTTTGATACATAACGGAACAAATCCATTTCTTTTCGCAAAACTTGCCAGAAAAATAAATAGAATAATTGATGAGGTAAAATACTCTGATAACCCTTTTCTTCTTGCAGAGATTTTTATATATACGCTTATAGACACAGTAGATATAGAAAGCATTATAAAAACGCTTGAGTCATCAAATACATTGGAAGGTTCTCAAGATGAGAAAAAGGATGACTCACAAGCAACAAAAAACATCCTTTTACCAAAGACTGAAAATATTACATCTGATTCGTGGAAAAAGATATGTGAGCATTTTATGAAGGAAAATTACCAGTTATACAATCTACTTATATCATCATATGTGCGTTTTGATGGTAATGATGTTTATATAACTCCATCATCCGAGATAGAATTGGAGATTCTTAGAAATCATATTGAGGAACTTTCTACTTTTTTTTCACAATATCATATGAAACTCTATATAAACAAAAAAGAAACAGAAAAGGGTGAAAACTTTGTTAAAAAAGAGATTTGTTCTGATCTTGAACCACACTTTCCAGAGCTTGAGAGGATTAAAAAAATTTTCGGGGATAGTATAATTAGGGTTGTTAAAAATGAAGTTTCTCCAAAGGTTGATAGATAGTTTCAGAAGATTTCCTTCTGTTGGCCCTAAACAGGCTGAGAGGTTTTCACTATACATACTTAAAGCTAATGAGTCTGAGATAGATGAGCTTATATCGGCTATAAGAGATGTTAAAAGTAATGTCAAAAACTGCACTATGTGTAACAATTATACAATACACGAGATATGTGAGATATGCTGTGATACATCAAGGATAAACAAGATATGTGTGGTTGAAACTCCTTTTGATGTTATCTCCATAGAAAAAACAGCTGTGTATAGAGGAAGATATTTTGTTCTTGGTTCAAATCTTATCCCAGCCAGTAATAATACAAGCTTTACAAATAATATTAAACATCTTAAAAGAATGATAAAAGAAACTAATTCGGATGAGGTTATAATAGCACTTGACGCAACAACTGAGGGACAGATCACAGCCATTTATATAAAGAAGGCTCTTTCAGATATGGGTGTTAAGATTTCAAGAATCGCCTACGGTATTCCTCTTGGGGCTAATATAGATTATATAGATAGTTTTACACTTTCTCACGCTCTAAAACAAAGGGTTCCTGTGGAAGAAGGTTAAACCTCAAATTTTTTATGCGTTTTGAGTATTACACAAGAGCTCTTGTTGTTTTTGTTTTTCTTTTTTCTTTGGTTATATATCTTCTAACCCCTCTTCTTCTTAATAGAAAACCTCCATTAGCAAGGGATTCTGAGTACTGTGGTTATGTTGTTTCATACCCCTATAAAAGTGCTAAGTTTTTTTATTTTTATCTCAAAAATAACGATGGAAGATTTCTTGTAAAAACAACTCAATATATAGAGCTTTCTTTATACGATTATATATGCTTGAAGGGAGATGTATCTGAGATAAACTCGTGCGATTATTTTGGAAATTTTAGCTGGAAAAAATATATGAACTTAAAGAATATTTTCTGGGAGATAAACTCTTATGAGATAAGAAGGATTAGATCATCAAATATATTCTTCAGCATAGCATCTACTATAAGATATCGTTTCAAAAAGATGGTTGAAAAGAATTTTAGCCGTAATCTCTATTCAGTGATAGAAGGGCTTGTGTTGGGTGAAAAGGAGGATCTATCGGCTGATTTCAAGGATGCTGTTAATAGATGCGGTATAACACACCTTATGGTTGCATCTGGAAGTAATATATCTTATTTTATGAGTTTTTGTTTTTTTGTTGTTGGTTTTTTCCCATTTCCAAGAAGGCTGAAATATTTTATTTCAATGATTTTTGGCTTTCTCTATGTGTTGATAATAGGCTTTGATCCACCTGTGACCAGAGGCTATATGATGATAGTCTGTGGGTTTTTGATATATTTTCTTAGAAGAAATACCGATCCTTTTAATTCAGTTGTTCTTGTCTTTACAGTTATGCTTTTAAACCAGCCTCTATATATTTATGATCCTTCTTTCATAATGTCGTTTTTGTGTGTCTATGGGATAGTTGTTGGTTTTATGAACTGGGGGTGGATCTTTGAAAAATTTGACTTGATAAAATTCAAATCATCAGATGGAAGGCTTTTTGTGTTTTTAAAAATGACACTGAGAAGATCTATCAGAGCTATAGTTAGTATATTTCTTATGACTATTTTTTCACAGATGATGCTTTTTCCATATGTCTCCACCCATTTCTATAGATTTTCTCTTGTTTCATATCTCTCAAATCTTATCCTTATACCATTCTCATCCGCTGTAATGAGTGTTTCAGTTTTGTGGAGCTTTCTAAGATTTTTTACAGATTTGACTTTTGCTGATACTCTGGTTGAGCTATCTGTAAATGGATTTATAAATATGGTTTATTACTTTTCATCATTCAAATATTCAATGATCTATTTCTCCTTACCAAATCCTGTTTCAGTTATCTCCATAACACTTTTAATACTAACACTTCTTCATCTTCCTATCTTTGATTTTTCTAAACCTTGGTCAAAGCTATGGTTTTCTTTTGTTTTTATTTTCTTAATTTTTTCTTTTTCAATAAGAACCCCTGTAGGTGATGATATCAACCTCAAAGCAAAACACAAGGATGTGTGGTATATTGAGAGAAATGGTGAATATTTTATTGTTGATCCGATACTTGACGCAGATAAGATAATAAATGCAGTTTATGCATCAAGAAGGAACAGAGTAGATTACATTGTGATCTCATCATACAAAACATTTAGAAAAAAAACTCTTCTTAAGCTTATTGAAACCTTTAAGGTGAAAAAGGTTATTATGCCTATGTGGATATGTGAAAAAGATATTCCTGCAGATTGTATTTTTGGTGGAGAGGAGAGGAATGGATTTTATGCTGAGTTTTATGATAACTACGGCTATCATAACATTTATTCAAGGCTTAGGTTTTGTTTTAAAGATAGGTGTTTTTAATTTTGTAGAATTTATTTATGAAATGCCTTGTTTTTTACAACTCAAAGAGTGAAGAGAATATAAGGGTTCTTGAAAGGGTTGTAAGACTTTTGAAATTACATTCTATATCAGTTAGCACAATATGTGTTCTTGAAGACTCAAAGGGTGTGCCTTATGCTGATTTTGCAGTTTCTATAGGTGGCGATGGAACTGTGCTATGGGCTTCACATCACATAGTTGATATGGATATTCCACTTATTGCCGTTAAGACAGGAGGACTTGGATTTTTAAGTAGCGTTGAGGTTTCTGATATTGAAGATTTCATAGAGATGTATCTCAATAGAAGATACAAAGTAGTTTTAAGGAGCATGCTCAAAATTTCTTATGATGGAAATATATTTAAAGCCTTAAATGACTGCGTTATAAAGTCTGCAAGTTCTAGAATATTTTATTCAGATGTTTTCTATTCTGATGAGCTTATAAGCAGTTATTTTTCAGATGGGCTTATATTCTCAACTCCAACGGGTTCAACTGCATACAACCTCAGTGCCTTTGGCCCGATAGTTCATCCAGAGACAAATATTCTTATACTAACACCCATATCCTCACACACACTCACACACAGAAGTCTCATTCTTCCATACACCTCATTAATAAGAGTTTATGTTAGGCAAAGGGACCCTTTTAGAAAAGAGAATATTTTTGTGTCAATAGATGGGCAAATAAATTTTCAAATCGAAAAGGGTATTGAAATATCCTTTTATGAAAAAAAGCTTAAAAGTATAGTATCTGAGAATTATAGCTACTTTGATATCTTGAGGAAAAAATTAAGCTGGGGAGAAAGATAGTTTATATGATAGAAAGGCTTGAGATAAAAAATTTTGCTGTTATTGATGATCTTTCAATTGATTTTGATAGAGGATTTAATGTTATAACGGGTGAAACCGGTGCTGGCAAATCTGTTATGGTTGAATCACTTGCCTTTCTTTTTGGTTCAAGATTTTCATTTAAGGGGATTAGTAAGCCAATTTATGTAAAGGCTTCTTTTAGAGATAGAGATGAAAGATTTATTATAGAAAGGATTTATGAGGTTTCTGGTAAGTCTAAGTATTATATAAATGGTGTTCAGGTTAACCTTTGTGAGATAGAAAGATTGAGACAGCTGCTTATAGATTTCCATTCACAGATGGAGAATATTGCCCTTACAAAAAATGATTTTCAGCTTTTGCTCCTTGATAAATACGCTGGCACTGATGCTATAGTTGAGGAGTATGCCTTACTTTTTGCTAAAAGGCAACAGCTTTTAAGAAAGCTTCAGACGATGAATATGAGTGAGGTTGAAAGAGAAAGATTGATAGAGATGAGAAGGTTTCAGATTGATGAAATAGAAAATGCACATCTTAAAGAACAAGAGGATATAATCCTTGAAGAAAAGATTCATAATTACAAAAATATATCAAAGATACTGAACATTCTTCATGAGCTTGATGCTACTTTAAGAGGTGAAAATGGGGTTGTAGAGCTTGTTTCAAAAGCCTTAAGAAAGGCTGAGGAGCTTAGTCGATTTACTTCAGATTTTACACCTCTTTATGAAGGTATTTCAAGGCTGAGTGATGAGGTTGATGTTGTGTGTGAAAATATTGGCAGTAAGCTTTCGTCATATAACATAGAAGAGGATATAGACAGTCTAATAGAGAGAGATGAACTAATAAGAGGTTTAAAAAGGAAATACTCCGCTTCTAATATAAAAGAGCTTTTAGAGATTGCTGTTAGATATAAAAAAGAGCTTGATGATCTTTTATCTTACACTGAGAATAAACAGGATGTGGAAAAAGAGATAGCAGATATTGAGAAAAAAATGGGTAAGATATCTGTGGAACTATCAAGGAAAAGAAAAAAAGAGGCAAAGAAACTATCTGAAAAAATAACATCTGTTCTCTGGGAGCTTGAACTTAAAAACTCCCAGTTTGATATACAGGTTGAGGATACGGAGGAGTTTAATAGTCGTGGGAAAAACTCTATAGAGTTTCTTTTTCGTTCAGGTCCTGATTTTCCTCTCAGACCGGTCAGATATGTGGCAAGTGGTGGTGAGATATCAAGGATAATGGTTGCACTTAAAAGTGTGTTTTCAAAAAGCTCTTCTCCGTCTGTTATGATTCTGGATGAGATAGACAGTGGAATTGGTGGAAATACAGCCTTTAAGGTTGCAAGGCTTATAAGAGATATTTCCTTAAACTCTCAGGTGATATGTATAACACACCTTGCACAAATAGCAGTTTTTGCAGATCTTCATATAAAGGTTGAAAAGAAAACAGAGAGATCACATACGCTGATAAGGGCTTTAAGACTCACAGATATAAATGAGAGAATAGAGGAGTTAGCAAGGATGTTTGGTTCTGATTATTCTCATTATACAGCAAGGGCTCATGCACTTGAGCTTCTTCAAAAATTCTCTTTGAAATCAAATTAGGAGGAAGTAGCTTATGGAAAAGAATGTAAGAGTCAGATTTGCACCATCTCCAACAGGCCATCTTCATATAGGTGGTGCAAGAACTGCACTTTTTAACTATCTTTTTGCCAGAAAATATAATGGGACTTTTATTCTTAGAATAGAGGACACAGATGAGATAAGAAGCACAAAGGAGTCAATGCGTTCAATATTTGAAAGTATGAGATGGCTTGGTCTTGAGTGGGATGAAGGTGCTATTGATGAGGAAAATGAGGTAGGAGATTTTGGACCTTACATACAGAGTAAAAGGGAGGCATTAGGTATATACAGAAAGTATGCAGATGAGCTTCTTACAAAGGGATATGCCTATTACTGCTACTGCACACCTGATGAACTTGAAGAGATGAGAAAAAAGGCCCAGCTTGAGAGAAGGCCACCAAGATATGATGGGAGATGTAGAAATCTTACTCAAAAACAGATAGAGGAATTTAAAGCTCAGGGAAGAAAACCTGTTGTGAGATTTAAAATGCCGGATGATGGAACTACATCGTGGATGGATCTTATCCATGGAGATTTGAGTTTTCAAAATGGACTTCTCTATGATTTTGTAATGATAAAGGCAAGCGGATATCCAACCTACAATTTCGCGTGTGTTGTTGATGATCATCTAATGCATATAACTCATGTTATAAGAGGGGATGATCATATATCAAATACCCCTCTTCAAATAAATCTTTATAAAGCCCTTGGCTGGGAGATACCTGAGTTTGCACACCTATCAATGATACTCGGTCCTGATGGCACACGGCTTTCAAAAAGACACGGTGCAACAAGTATTTCTGAATACCAAAGAGCCGGTTATCTTCCAAGAACAATGAAAAATTATCTTGCCCTTTTGGGATGGTCTACAAAGGATAGTCAGCAAATATTTGCGGATGGAGAGCTTGAGGAGAAGTTTTCTCTTGAAGGGTGTCAAAAAAATCCTGCAATATTTGATCCTGTGAAGCTTACATGGATGAACGGAGAGTATATAAGAAAGATGAGCAAGGAAGAACTCTATAATGCAGTTCTTCCATTTCTCAAAGAGGCAGGCATAGATATTTCAAAGGCAAGTGCAGATCCTTGTGATATAGTTGCAATAGAGCAAGAGAAATATAAACTTCTCAGTGATGTTCCAAAGCTTATCGATTTTTTCTTCACTGAGGATATAGTTTATGATATAGAATCTTTTGATAGGGTTATAAAAAAGCCAGGGGTGAAGGAAATACTTAGAAGTATAAAAGAGGTTTATGCATCTCTTAATGATTTTACAGAGTCTTCAATAGAAAAAGCTACCAGAGATTTCTGTAAAGAAAAGGGATATAAAACATCTGAGGTTTTTCATCCTATAAGGGTTGCGGTAAGTGGAAGGGCACAGGGACCCACACTTTTCAGAATGATTGAGTATCTTGGTAAGGATCGGGTTATATCAAGAATAGATAAGACTCTTCTGTTGATTTGCAACTGATTTGTAACATTTTTTTCATATTTTTGTATACACACTCCTGTATCATATATTTGATATGAGATACTGGGTTTTTGTGAATAATTGTGTTGAGGGACCTTTTACAATAAAAGAGATAGTTGAGAAAAACTATGTATATAGTAATCTTCTTGTCTGTCCAAGTGAGATGTCAGCTGAAAAACCTTCAAGTTGGTACTTTGCAAAAGAGCTTTCAGAGTTTGATCCTTATATAGAAGGGAGAGAAACTTCAATTGCAGTTGAGGATTTTGATTTACATTCTATTTTAAACCTTTCAACTACATCCCAGTTATCTAAAACCAATGAGGATGACTATGATGTTGAAAGAATTGTTGAGGAAGAGAGAAGAAGAATTGGATCTCGTGATTTGGTTAATTATAGAGAAAAAATATATAAGCTTGAGAGAAACATAAAGGAATTAGATGAAAAGCTTTCAAAAGCGCTTAGTGTTATAAAGGAGTATGAAGAAAGTTTAAAAGCGAAGGATTCAGTTATAGAAAGGCTTGAGAATGAGATAGAAGAGATAAAAAAGTTTAGGGAGGAGGATAAAAAAATATTTGATGAGAAGATAAAAAGTTATGAAAAAACCTTAAAAGAAAAGGAAACCGAGATTGAAGATTTAAAAAAAGAAATTCAGTTCCATCGTAGCAATTTACTGAAAGAACCACAAAGCTCTGATAATGAAGCTGTAAGCAGTTTGACACAGACCACACCTTCACTTTTAAACATTGATAATAATATAACACAGATTATGACTTTTGATGTTGGTGAAGGATCTGATGACAATAAGGAAGAAGAGAAAAAAGAAATAGTTTTACCAAAAGATTTGGATTTTGAGGATACCAACAAAATTTCTAAAAAGGATAGTGATTCTAAATCTAGTTTACAACAATTAGATTCAATCTCTTTTAATGAAATAAAAACATTAAATAATACCTCAACAAGTAGTGAAAAAGAGGATCTTATAGCTAATAGTAAGAGCGCTGAGATGCAAAGTGAAGGTAGTTCGGATAAGAATTTTACTCAATTTAAGCCACTTGAAAAAATAGACAGTTCTATTCTTATAGAAGATGATGATAGCAGATCAAATGTGCTTGATAGTATAGATATACCAGTTGCATCACTTCAGTCAGAAAAAACCATTGAAAATGAAGCACTTTTCCAGATTGCTGATGTTAGTTTTGAATCTGTTGAGACAAAACTTGATAAAATTGAAACCTCCAGAATAGAACCTATCCCTTCTTCACCACAGGCTATAGTAAGCTTGAATGATAAGGTTAGCAAAGAGATAGATAAAGAGGCTGTTATTGAGAAAGATTTACATCATGAAATTTCATCTTGTCCAATCAAGCCTTTAAAAAGGAAAGAAGATACAGATGTTATTAGTAAAGAGAATAGTAAGGATGAAGAGGTAAAATCAGATAGTATTTCACAAACAGTTCAGTCAGTAGAGCTAAATCAACCTTCCTTGTCAGCTCAAGGTGATTTTAAATCTAAGGATACTTTTGTTCTCCCTAAAGGCAGTGAGATAAAGGCAGATGATAAGTTTTTTACCAATAAAGATTTACAAAGAACTAAGGAAGGAAGTATTACTATAAGGGAGAAAAAGGGTTCAAGGATTATATTGGTGGCTGGGGTTGGTGTTATTGTATTCTTTTTCGCTCTCGTTTATATTTTAAGAAGTGGTGGAGATGTAAATCAAGCAAAAATACAGTCTATTGCTAATATATATCAGACTCAAGTTTCTTCCCAAACCCCAGTATCTAAAACTATAAAAGAGTTAGACCAAGCTACTAACAGTGTTAGTGAAAAGGAGGATGAGATCAAGATAGCAAAGATAAATGAGAATGTTAAAAATGCCATAGAGATAGTAAAAAATCACAATCTTGGTGATGGGAAAGGGAGTATTGAGAGATGGCTTTCAAATACGGTGGCATCAGGGGTTAGGGGTAAAGAAGAATGGAATGCAACATATCTAAGCGGTAGTGTTTTTGTGGTACAGTATCGGTTTTTGAGATATCGCGCAGAGCCTGTTGTATATCTTTTTGAGGTTGATGTTGACAAAAAAGAGATAGTAAGGGGAATAAACAACAATGCTATAAACCTCCTTGCAGGTAAGAAAAACTCACTGACAAAGTCTGCCAGTATTAAAAGGGTTGGTATTGATAAACATATTGAAAGCGATGATGAGATGTTTTAGGGTTTTTTAGTTAAAGGTTAAAATTTGATTGAAGGAGTTGGGTTAATAAGATATAATGATATTTGATGGTAAATTTTAAAATTAATATCTCAAGAAAACTCGGAGAAATTCTTGTTTCAAACTCGCTTATAACCCACGAGCAGCTTTTAGAGGCTATTGAGTTTCAGAAAAGAAGTGGTCTTAAACTTGGTCAGATTCTTATAGAGAAGGGATATATAACTGAAAAGCAACTTCTTGAATTTTTAAGCAAACAGTTTTCAATAAGATTCATAGAGCTTTCACAGATTGAGATACCTCATGATGTTGTAAATATAGTACCTGAGGCAACTGCAAGAAGATATTCTCTTATAGCTTTTGAAAAGAAAGGAAATCATCTTAGCATTGCAATGGCTGATCCGCTTAATATAGTTGTTCTTGATGAATTAAAGATGATGACAGGCTATGATGTGGAGCCAGTTTTTGCCCTTGAAAGCGACATACAGACAGCAATAGATAAATACTATGGAGCTGAGTCATCAAAACAGGCACTTGATGAGATATTTAAAAAAACCTCTGTGGATGAAGGTGATGCAGATCTACTTATCACTGAGAAAAAAGAAAATGATAAAGAAGTTGTGAATCTTGAAAGCAAGGAGGAGATGGCTCCCATAATAAAGATGGTGAATATAATAATATCATCTGCCATAAAGGCATATGCCTCTGATATCCATATAGAGCCATCGTATAAGGAGACCAAGGTAAGATTTAGAATAGATGGTGTTCTTCATCCTCAACCATCAATTCCCAAAAAGTTTCACAATGCAATAGTCTCAAGGATTAAGATAATGGCTAATCTTGATATATCTGAAAAAAGGATTCCTCAGGATGGAAGGATTAAACTCAAGTTTTCAAATAAGGAGGTAGATCTCAGGGTTTCAGTTCTTCCTTGTGTCTATGGAGAAAAGGTTGTTATGAGAATACTTGATTCCTCAGGACTTAAACTAAGGCTTGAAGAGCTTGGATTTGAACCTGAGAATCTTGCTATATTTTCAAGGTGCATAAGAGCTCCATACGGTATAAACCTTATAACGGGTCCTACAGGTTCAGGCAAATCAACAACTTTATACTCAGCTCTTTCAACTCTTAACACCCCTGATGTGAATATATCAACAATAGAAGATCCAGTTGAGTTTAACCTTGAGGGTATAAATCAAGTAAATGTTAATCCTGATGTTGGGCTTACGTTTGCTCAAGGACTTAGATCCTTTTTAAGACAAGATCCTGATATCATAATGGTTGGTGAAATAAGAGATTTTGAAACTATGTCGATAGCAATAAATGCCGCGATGACTGGTCATCTTGTTTTTTCTACCCTTCATACAAATGATGCACCAGGTGCAATAACGCGAATAATAATGATGGGTATAGAACCTTTTCTTGTATCATCAACTCTGCTGATGATTGTTGCTCAAAGACTTGTAAGAGTAATATGTAAAAACTGTAAACAAGCCTACGAGATAAAACCGGAGTTTCTTTCAGGGCTTGGTATGCCTAAGGCTATGGTTGAACAAAATATAAGGGATGGTAAGATAATTCTTTATAAAGGCAAAGGATGTGAAAAATGTGTTGGCACAGGATACAGAGGTAGAGTTGGAATACATGAGATACTTGAGATATCTGACCCAATAAGGCAGCTTATAGTTGAAAAGGCATCCGCATCAAAGATAAAAGAGGTAGCAAGAAAACACGGAATGATGACTCTCAGAGAATCAGCATTCAGAAAGATGATCGCAGGGCTTACAACTGTTGAGGAGGTTATTAGGGTAACAGCAAGCGATGTTGATTGAGATTAAAATAATTTATATTATATTTTTAATGGTATCTGAATGTTTATCTTTTAATAAAAGTTCCAGCAATTTAATAGGGGAGAGCATATGGTTACAATGAGTGACCTCTTCATACTGATGCATGAAAAAAAAGCAAGCGACTTACATCTTACAGCAGGTGCCCCACCAATGCTGAGGATTGATGGTGAGCTTGTGGCAACTCCCTATGAGAAACTTACACCAGAGATGTGTCAGACACTAATATTTTCTCTTATGACTGATTCTCAAAGACAGAAGTTTGAAGCATCAAATGAACTTGATTTTGCTTTTGGCATAAAAGGGCTTGGTAGGCTTAGAATGAATGTTTACCGTCAAAGAGGTGTAGTAGGAGCTGCAATAAGAGCAATACCGAATAAATTTATGTCTTTTGAAGAGCTTGGACTTCCTCCTGTCACATATGATATAATGAAGCTTCAAAAGGGACTTGTGCTTGTCACCGGCCCAACAGGCTCTGGTAAGTCTACAACTCTTGCATCTATGATAGACTATCTAAATGAGAATGAAAACTATCACATAATGACAATAGAGGATCCTATAGAATATGTTCATGCTCATAAAAAGAGTATAGTTAACCAAAGAGAGATTGGTGCCGATACTGAATCTTTTGCTCAAGCATTGAGGCATGTTCTTAGGCAGGATCCAAATGTTATACTTATAGGTGAGATGAGAGACCTTGAGACAATAAGTGCAGCTCTTAATATAGCAGAAACAGGGCATCTTGTCTTTGCAACTTTACATACATCAGATGCGGCTCAGACAATAAACAGAATAATAGATGTCTTCCCGCCACACCAGCAGGAACAGATAAGGGTTCAGCTTTCATTTGTTCTTCAGGCTGTTTATGCGCAACAGCTTGTTTCTGCTGCAACAGGAAAGGGGAGGGTTCTTGCATGTGAGGTTCTTATAGCAACATCAGCGGTTAGAAACCTTATACGAGAGAGAAAAATAGAGCAGATAAACACTATAATACAAACAGGTGGCAAATTTGGAATGGTAACAATGAACCAGTCTCTTGTTGAGCTTTATAGAAAAGGTAAGATAACATACCAGGAGGCTATAAACAGATCACCTGACCCTGAGGATTTTAAAAAGCTTCTTCAAAAAACTGCTCTTGGAAGCTAACAGGAAATGATTTTTATCTACAGAGCTAAAGATCCAACCAAAAATAATAAGATAGTTGAAGGTGAGATTGAGGCAGAATCAAAGGAAAAAGCAATATTGAATCTAAAAGCAAAGAGGCTTCAAGTAGTAGATATTGTGCCTGTTAAAAGAAAACTAAAAAAAGCTAAGATCTCATCCAAAGATATAGCTATATTTTCAAGGCAGCTTTCAACCCTCGTTTCAAGCGGTGTTCCAATAATTCAAAGTTTATCAATACTCGAATCACAGTCTGAAAATTTGAATTTTGCAAAGGTTATTAGAACGATAAAAAAGGATATTGAGGGTGGACTTTCAATATCAGATGCAATGGCAAAACATCCCAAAATTTTTGGAGAGCTTTATGTTTCAATGATAAGAGCAGGTGAGTTAGGTGGTGTTCTTGATGTTATACTTGATAGACTTTCGATTTATCTTGAGTCATCCCAGGCTCTTAAGGAAAAGGTTAAAAGCGCCATGATATATCCGATGGTTGTTGGTGCTATAGCAATAGTTATAACAATATTCCTCGTCATTTATGTTATACCAATATTCAAGGGTATATTTGAAGGATTTGGAACTGAACTTCCTTTAATAACAAGGGCAGTTATATTTGTATCTGATATGCTTAAAAGGTATCTGATCTTTCTTGTTTTAGCCGGATTTGGATTTTATTATATTCTCAAAAGATATATATCTACACCAAAAGGTAGAAGAAGATTTGATTACATAATGCTTAATCTGCCTATCTTTGGAATTCTTCTCAAAAAAGTTGCAATAGCTAAGTTTTCAAGAACCCTTGCAACTCTTATAAAATCAGGTGTTCCAATACTTCAGGGACTTGAGACCGTTGCAAAAACAAGTGGAAACACGATTATAGAGGATATTATAATGGAGAGTATGAAATCTATAAAGGAGGGGGGCAAGATATCAGAGCCTCTAAAAAAAGGTGGAATTTTTCCGGAGATGGTTGTTCAGATGATTTCAGTTGGTGAGGAGACTGGAAATCTTGATGCAATGCTTTTTAAAATAGCTGATTTTTATGATCAGGAGGTTGAAACCGCTGTTAAAGGGCTAACCTCAATGATAGAACCGCTTGTTATGGTTTTTATGGGAGTTGTTATAGGTTTTATAGTTATTGCGATGTTTATACCTATGTTTGAAATGGGCGAGATTGCATCAAAACAGGGTTAAAAAAAGGATTGATCAAGTTATAGAAAAACTTGACAAGAGTTGATTTGATTATGCTAAAATTTTTTTAAAAGGGTGATTAGATTCATCAAGAAAGGAGGAGATTATATGGCAAGTAGTGTAACAGACAACACATTTAAAGAGGAGGTTCTTAATTCCCCTCTTCCTGTACTTGTAGATTTTTGGGCACCGTGGTGTGGTCCATGCAGAATGATAGCACCGATCATAGATGAAGTAGCATCAGAGTATGAAGGAAAAGCAAAGGTTGTAAAGATTAATACAGATGAAAATCCACAATCAGCCTCCGACTATCAAATAACTGCAATACCAACTCTTCTTTTCTTTAAAGATGGAAAGATTGTTAAGGAAATAGTTGGAGTGGTGCCAAAAGAAGAGATTAAGAAAGTTCTTGACGAGATTATCTGATTTTTATTTTGGGTTGAATATTTTTATCTAATCTAAAGATATTTTTAGGTTTAGCATTGTGGATTTTTTTATAATAGACGCATCCTCTTTTCTTTATAGAAGCTATTATGCACTTCCAAAGCTTTCTACATCGAAGGGTAGCGAAGTAGGTGCTCTTTACGGTTTTACAAGGCTCATTGTAAAAATTCTTAAAAGAACCTCACACATAGCGGTCTGTTATGATTCAAAAAGGAATATTAAGAAGGATATTTTTTCTGATTATAAAGCAAACAGAAAGAAGATTGATGATGAGCTTATAAAACAGATTGAAATGTCAAAAGAAACGCTTTGTGGTTTAGGGATTAAATATGTTGAGTTTGAAGGATATGAAGCGGATGACATTATAGCATCTATTGTTAAAAAATTCTATTATAATGTTGATAGAATTATCATAACCTCATTAGACAAAGATCTGTTTCAACTTATTAATGAAAAGGTTTTTTTATGGGATGGAAAAAGTGAAAGTTATTTTGATTCTAATTATGTTTTAGAAAAATATGGTGTTTCTCCTTCATCAATAAGGGATCTTCTTGTTCTGTGCGGTGATAGTTCTGATAACATAGCTGGGGTTAATGGAATAGGGCTAAAAACTGCTGCAAAGATAATATCAGATTATGAGTCTGTTGACAAGATACTCTCAACCCCTCTTAGTGAAAAGGATTCAAAATATATAAGGAAGATAAAAGAAAGCAGGGATGTTATTGAAAAGGCAAGAATCCTTGTTTCGCTTAAAGATGATATTGATATTGATTATAGTGTAGAGGATTTTAGGGTTCGTATGGATAAAAAATCTGCATTAGAGGTTCTTTCAAAATTTGAATTTAGAAACATAGCAGCAGATCTTGGTTTTAAGACTGAGATAAATGAGGGTTTTAAAGAGCTTGGAAAGGATGAATTTCTATTCTTGAATCCTACTTATATTAGCGTTTTTGAGAACTCTGTTTTTTTTGAAGATTTTAAGACAGAGGTTAGTTATGTTAAAGAACTTCTTTTTAAAGATTCAATTAAAAAATATCTTTACAACTCAAAGGATATTTTTTTTGCCATTGGTAGTGATGATATAACAAACTATGAAGACATTATGATAGCATATCACATTGTTTGGGGTGCATTAAGAAAACCTGATCCTTATAGGATGGTTGAGGAGGTTTTTGGTGTTAGAACAGAACACCCTGGTTTTTATTTTAGAAGGATGATGGATGATTTTTTAAAAAAGATAGATGATTTTGGAATGAGAGAGCTTTATCTTAATGAAAAAGAGCTTTCAAAGGTTCTTTACCGTATGGAAAAGGAGGGGGTAAGGATTGATGTTGATCTTCTTGTAAAGCTTAGAGATATATACACTCAAAAAGCTAATGAAATGACTCTGAGATTCAAGGATATTGCGGGTATTGATATCAACCTTAACTCTCCAAAACAGCTATCAGATTTTCTGTTTAAAAAAATGAATATAAAACTTGATCCTGATTATGAGAGGATGTTTAAGACTAAAGGCGGCAGATATTCAACATCTGAGGAAGCTCTTAAGCTTATAATGCCTTATAACCCTCATATTATATCAGTTATACTGAGGTTTAGAGAATACTCAAAGCTTGCATCTTTTGTGTCAAAACTTTTGGCTGAGGTTAAAGGCGGTAGGATCTATACACATTTTGATCAGGTTACAACATCAACTGGAAGGCTTGCAAGCCACTCTCCAAATCTTCAGAATGTGCCTGTGAAAAATGAAGAGGCAATAAAAATAAGAGATGCGTTTATTGCGAGTGAGGGCTTTGTTTTTGTATCTTTTGATTATTCTCAAATAGATCTAAGGGTTATTGCGAATTTAAGCCAGGATGAGGTGCTTGTTAATGCTTTTAAAAACAACCTTGATGTTCATAGAATAACTGCATCATCAATATTTGGTGTAAGCTATAACGATGTTACAGATGATATGAGAAAGATTGCAAAAACGGTTAATTTTGGGATTATCTATGGGCTTTCTCCTATTGGACTTTCTATGGAGCTTGGTATAGACAGAACCACGGCATCTGAATACATAAAAAGGTATTTTGAGACATATAAAGGGGTAAAAAGGTGGATTGACTTCACCCTTGATTATGCGAGAAATAATGGTTATGTTGTTAATTTTTTTGGTAGAAGAAGGATTGTGCCTGAGATTAGTTCAAAAAACAGATCTCTTAGAAGCGCGAGCGAGAGGATGGCTATAAATATGCCAGTTCAAAGTGGTTCGAGTGATATAATAAAAAAGGCAATGGTTAATATATACAGGTATATAAAAGACAGAGCTGATATAAAGCTTCTACTTCAGATTCACGATGAACTTCTTTTTGAGATAAAAGAGGATCGTGTTTTTGAATATGAGCATGAGATAAAAAGGATTATGGAGAATGTTTTTAGTTTTAGCATACCACTTGTTGTAAATGTTAAAAAGGGTAAGAGATGGGGAGGGTTAAAATAAAAAACCTCAATTACTTTATACCAAGGTTTAGGAAAATATCTGAAAATGGAAAACTTTTAGTAGGACTTACTGGTGGTATTGGGAGTGGTAAGTCAACGGCACTTTCGGTTTTTGCAAAAAAGGGCTTTTATACTATTTCAAGCGATGAGATTGTAAAAGAACTCTTGACACTTCCCTACTACTGTGATATAATTTTAAGTAGATATCCATCTGTTCAAGATCATTGTAATGTGATAGATAAGACTGCTCTTGCTCGCCTGATATTTAGTGATATAAGGGCAAAGAGGTTTGTGGAAGGTATTATTCACCCTGCTGTTGTTTTGCATATTCTTAAAAAGATAAAAAATGCCGCAGAGAAAGCTGTTGTGGTGGAGATTCCACTCCTCTTTGAGACAAATCTTGAGCAGGCTTTTGATATAGTAGTGTGTGTATGCTGTGAGAGGGAAAAAGTTGAAAGGCGACTTGTCGAAAGAGGAATGAGAATCTGGGATGTTAGGGCAAGGATGAAAAATCAGCTTGATGATAGACTTAGGATGATGAGATCAGATGCAGTGATATCTAATAACTCTGATCTTAGATCATTTATAAAAAATGTTAAAGAGATTGCCGATGTATTGGAGATTTTTTCTCTGAATAAAATTTATCAGATGAAAAACAGATATTGAGTTGAAAGGGGAGAAAATATGGGAGAGATGAATGCGAAAAATGGCATTGATACTCAGACAAACAAACCTGACATAGATGCTCTTTCAAAAATGACTGTTAGTGAGCTTTTGAAGATTGCTGAAAAATATGGGCTTGAGGATCTTGGTGGGCTTAAAAAACAGGATATAATAGCCCGTATTATGGAGGCTGAGGCAAAGGAGAATGGGCTTGTCAGGGGCTCAGGTGTGCTTGATATTCATTTGGAGGGGTATGGTTTCTTGAGATCAAAGGAATACAATTATGTGACAAGTCAGGATGATATATATGTTTCTCCATCACAGATAAAAAGATTGGGCCTTAGAAAGGGTGATGAGATATACGGTATAATGAGACCACCTAAAGAGGGTGAAAAGTATTTTGCACTTCTTCAGGTCGAGAGGATAAATGATGTGGCGTTTGAAGAGATAAGGAATAGGCCTTTTTTTGATAATTTAACCCCTCTTCATCCAAACAAAAGATTTATACTTGAAACTACAAAAGATGAACTTACGACAAGGGTTATAGATCTTATCTGTCCTATAGGAAAAGGTCAGAGAGCTCTCATAGTATCACCACCAAAGGCTGGCAAAACAATGATACTTCAAAAGATTGCAAATGCACTTACCACAAACCATCCGGAGGTTGAACTCATTGTGCTTCTTATAGATGAAAGACCTGAGGAGGTCACTGATATGAGGAGATCTGTTAAGGGTGATGTCATAGCATCAACCTTCGATGAGCCTGCAGACAGACATGTTCAGGTTGCAGAGGTTGTTCTTGAAAGGGCAAAAAGACTTGTTGAGATGAAAAAAGATGTCGTTATTCTGCTTGACTCTATAACAAGGCTTGCAAGGGCTTACAATACTATAACACCTTCAAGCGGAAGGGTGCTTTCAGGAGGGCTTGAGTCTACTTCACTTCAGAGACCTAAAAGGTTTTTTGGTGCAGCCAGAAACATAGAGGAAGGTGGTTCTTTGACAATAATAGCAACAGCTCTTGTTGAAACGGGTAGCAGAATGGATGATGTTATATTTGAGGAATTCAAAGGAACAGGCAACTCCGAGGTTTATCTTGACAGAAAGCTTTCAGATAGAAGAATATTTCCTGCGATAGATATAAACAAAACATCTACTAGGAAGGAAGAACTTCTTTTAAGTGAAGAAGAGCTTAACAAGGTATGGATACTTAGAAAGGTTCTTGCACCACTTTCACCGATCGATGCAATGGAGCTGCTTTTAAACAAGCTCAGCGCTACAAAATCAAACAAGGATTTTCTCAAATCAATGGAAGGTGGTGGATAATTTTAGATAAGAAAGTCCTTTGCACAGTTAGCATCATTACATAGGTAAGAGCGGGTTTTTGAATCATAAAAGTATATGTAGTTAGGACTGTATCTTTGTGGTGGTGGGGTTACATCACTTTTTCTCTGTGCAAGTATCTGATAAGATGTAGGTGTTATTAGCCTTATCTGGATAATAAAATACTTCAACTCACATGTTTTACCAGAGCATAGCTGATTGTTTTTGTCATATATCTCAATATATAGTTCAGAGAAGTTGTCAGAGTATCTACCCTTCCTAATAAGGACTTCCTCTTCTGCTTTTCTTATATCATTAATCACTGTTGTTGCCTCAACAAGTCTAAATCTTTCAACTACTCTAAAATATGTAGGTGTTGCAATGGATACAAGTGTTGATATTATTATGACAACTACAAGAAGCTCGATAAGGGTAAAATTTTTTCTCTTTTTCACTATTCCTCTTTTTTTGCGCCCGGCGCGACTCGAACGCGCGGCCACCCGCTTAAAAGGCGGATGCTCTACCACTGAGCTACGGGCGCATCAGTTTTATTATACAATTTTTTAAATATCAATCAAAAAAATATATAATTTTTGTTATGCAGTGGATATTGCAGATTCCAGCTCTTATATTTTCTATCATAATTCATGAATATTCTCATGGATATGTTGCGATGAAAAGGGGTGATGATACAGCATATATTATGGGAAGGCTTACTTTAAATCCTATTCCTCATCTTGATCTTGTTGGAAGTTTTATACTGCCATTTCTTGGTATCATCAGTGGGGCACCTGTTATAGGATGGGCAAAGCCCGTTCCTGTAAATCCATACAGAATGTATGATATAGAAAAGTCAATGGTTTATGTTGCTATTGCAGGACCACTTTCAAATATACTTCTTGCCACATTATCAGCCCTTCTTTTAACACTTATGAATTTTTTAGGTCTTTTAACCATCAGTTTCATTATGCCTTTTGTTATGATAATGAGATATCTTGTTGTTATAAATCTTGTTCTTGGATATTTTAATCTTTTTCCCCTATATCCTCTTGATGGTGGTCAGATAATTATGAATCTTCTCCCGTATAGATGGAAGGAAAAATACATAAAGCTGTCTCCATATGGAATCTACATAATTGTGTTTCTTGTTGTAAGTGGTATGATAAAATACTGGGTGCTTTTTCCTCTTAGTTATACACTTCATTTATATAGACTTATAGGTTTTTCAGTTTGATAGAGGTGTTTATGAAGGTAGTTGTTTCAGGGATGAGACCGACAGGAAGGCTTCATCTTGGTAATTATTGGGGTGCTCTTAGGAATTTTATAAACCTTCAAAATGACTATGAGTGTTATTTTTTTATAGCGGATCTTCATGCACTTACCACAGCAAATGATATGAAGCAAAGGATATCGGAAAATACATTTCTTATGGTTGCTGACTGGTTGGCATGCGGTCTTAACCCTGAAAAATGTGTGATATTCAGACAATCAGATATACCAGCTCACTATCAGCTTCATCTTCTTCTTTCAATGATAGTACCGCTTTCTTGGCTTTTGAGAAATCCAACATTTAAGGAACAGCTTATCGAGATTTATGAAAAGAAATACAAAGGGCAGGAGGATAAAGCAAAAAGATCTGTGGGATCAATAAGAAGGATAGCTGAGGCATCTGGAATGGATGATAAAACTCAGGATGCACTTTTAAGTGAAATTGCAAACTATGGATTTTTAGGTTATCCAGTTCTTCAGAGTGCGGATATTCTACTTTATGATGCTGATTTTGTTCCGGTTGGTAAGGATCAGCTTGCTCATATTGAAATAACAAGGCATGTTGCATCAAGGTTTAATTCAATTTTCAAAAAAGAGGTTTTTAAACAACCACAACCACTTCTTACTGACACACCAGTTATTCCTGGAATTGATGGGAAAAAGATGTCAAAATCGTATGGTAATACTGTTGATATTGGTGAAAACGGTGATTCTCTTAAAAACAAAGTAATGTCTATGTATACGGACCCAAAAAAGATAAGAGTAACTGACAGTGGAAATCCTAATGGCTGTGTTGTGTATGCTTTTCACAGAGTTTATAATCCTGATTATAAGAGTATTGAGTTGGATTGCAAAGCAGCAAGACTTGGTTGTGTTGCATGTAAAAAAAGGCTTTTTGAGGTGCTTAATCCTATTATGAAGGGGATTGATGATAAAAGAAGGTTTTATCTTGAGAACAGAGATGTTGTTTATGATGTAATAAAATCTGGTAATGATAAAGCATTAAAGAAATCTGGTAAAAAATTTGCTGAGGTTCTCTCTGCGATAGGGCTTGTATGAATATGCTTGACATACATCTTGAGATATTTGAGGGTCCGCTTGATCTTCTTCTTTATCTTATAAAAAAGAATAACCTTAATATCTATGATATTCCAATATCTCAAATAACAAAGGAATATCTTGAGTATCTTGATGTTATGAAAGAGCTTGATCTTGAAATAGCTGGGGATTTTCTTGTAATGGCATCAACCCTTATGCAGATAAAGATAAAAACACTTATGCCAAGGTCCTGTGAGGATGAGGAGGAAGGTAAAGATCCACGATTGGAGCTTACAAGGATGCTTGAGGAGTATCAGAAGTACAAAGCTGTTGCAGCAATGCTTTCAGAAAGATACAACAGATTTAAGGATATATTTTATAGAGGTTCTCCTGTTTTTTCAAGCGATGATAGACATCTTGAGGTTGATATTAGGCTTTTGATAGATGCTGTAAAAAGGGCTTTTGAGAAGGTTGCAACAGCTGAGATAATTGGTGAGGATGTACCTATAGAGTCAAGGATAGAAAAGATTATGAAGATGGTTGAAAAGAAGGGCTATGTTCTTCTTGATGATGTTTTTGCTGATGAGGTTTCAAGAAGAGGTATAGTTACATGCTTTCTTGCACTTCTTGAGCTTGTGAAGATAAATAGGGTAAAAGTCATTCAGGAAGAGAGTTTTGGTGAGGTTAGAATATATCTAATAGGTTTGGAGTGAGGTGTGTCTATGGAAAAGGCGGAGCTCAAAAAAATTATAGAAACGCTTCTTTTTATAACTGATGAGCCGCTTTCATCATCACGTATATCAAGGATATGTGAGACTGATGAAAAGATCGTTGAAGAGATTATTGAAGATATAAGACATAGCTATGATGCAGAAAACAGAGCACTTTCAGTTGTAAAAATTGCGGGTGGATGGCAGATGGCAACAAGACAGGAGTATTCTTTATGGGTAAGAAAACTTTATAGTGCAAGGCTGACAACAAGACTTTCAAACGCGGCTCTTGAGGTTCTTGGAATAATTGCCTACAAACAGCCAACCACAAAGGCAGAGATAGAAGCAATAAGAGGTGTTGATTCATCAGGTCCTATAGATACCCTTCTTGAAAGAAAGCTAATAACAAGTGTCGGAAGGAAAGAGGTGATTGGAAGACCAATAATGTATGGAACAACAGATGAATTTTTAAAACATTTTGGACTTAATAGCATAGAAGATCTACCAAAGATTAATGATCTTGTTGATGAGAATCTTTTGAAAGATATGAATGGAAAAATAAACAAACCAACTTCTGATCTTGAGAACCCTCATATTAAAGATGAAACAAAGAATTTGGTTGATGTTGGTAAATCTGAAAACACCATTTCTTCTCAGACCGAATATGAAAATAACAGCAATAAAAGCAGCTGAAAAATGAAACCACATCTCAGAAAGGATGTATTCAGCTCAGCATGGGTAATACTCAGTGATGAGAGGGGGAGAAGACCTAATGATTATTTAAATCCTGATACAAGATGTCCTTTTTGTTATGGAAATGAAAGTGATACCCCTCCTTCTGTTTTTGAGAGGAAGAAAGATGGAAAGTGGTACATAAGGGTTGTAAGAAATAAATATCCAGCTCTGGTAGATGTGAGAAGAGACAGTTTAATTAAAGAGGAGATTTTTAGGAAACATTTTTTTAGTGGGGTTCATGAGATTATTATAGAAACACCTGAACATGATAAGAAAATACACGAGATAGAACATCTTGATGAGATACTTGAGGTTTTTGCTGGTAGAATGAGAAAGCTCTACAGTAAGAAGGGTATAAAATATGTTATGCTTTTTAGAAATTATGGTAAGAATGCAGGTGCAACCCTTAGACACCCCCATTCTCAGATTATTGCACTTCCACTTGTGCCTACAAGGATTCTTGAAGAAAAGAAAAGTTTTCTTGAATACTACGATAGAAAAAAAAGGTGTCTTATGTGTGATGTTATAGAAAGCGAGATTAAGATTAAGAAAAGGGTTTTTTATATAAATGACTCATTTATTGCATTTGCTCCATTTGCATCGCGTTTTAATTTTGAAATCTGGATCTCACCCTTGAAACATATCCCTGATTATTATAATGAAAAAAATTTTGATCTGCTTTGTGATGTTATAAGAAAGGTTTTTTCTGCACTTCATAATTCAATAGCTGAAGTTTCATACAACATAATATTTCACACCTCACCTCATAACTTTAGAGATTTTCACTGGCATATGGAAATACTCCCGAAACTTGCTATGCCTGCTGGGTTTGAATGGGGAAGTGGATTTTATATTAACTCAATCTCTCCTGAAAAAGCAGTTTCAATACTTGTTTCTGGTAAAAAGTTTATTTAGGAGGTTTTATGAAAATAGTTATTGCTGCATCCGAAGCATTTCCTTTCTGTAAAACAGGAGGTCTTGCTGATGTTGTCGGGTGTGTAGCTAATTATCTTTCAAGAGAAAAGGATATTGAGCTTATTCTGTTTCTTCCAAGATACCGTGATATAGGTAAAACTGCTTTTTCTCCCAAAAAGCTTAGTGGCAGCTTCTTAATCCCAGTTGCAGACAGATTGGATGATGCAAACCTATATAGTGTTGATTGGGGAAAGGTTAGGGTTTATTTTGTTGATAATCCCAAATATTTTGACAGACCAGGTCTTTATAGGAATGAAGCTGGAGATTATCTTGATAATGATGAGAGGTTTATATTTTTTCAAAGAGCTGTTCTTGAAGGGTGCAAGTTTATGGGTTTTAAGCCTGATATAATATGGTCGCATGACTGGCAAACTGGACTTCTTCCAGCATATCTTAAAACATTATATAGAATCGATGCCTTTTTTGTAAAAACAAAAACCATATTCACAATCCACAACATAGCATATCAGGGTTTTTTTAGCAGAGATACATTTATAAAAGCAGGTTTTTCATGGTTAGATTTTACTCCTGACAAGCTTGAGTATTACGGTGGAGTTAATTTTTTAAAAGCTGGGATAAACTATGCTGATGTTGTTACAACAGTTAGTCCAAGCTATGCAAAAGAGATAACTGAAGATCCTTTTTTTGGAAGGGGAATGGAGGGAGTGTTGAGAGCGAAAGCCTCACGACTTTTTGGAATACTTAACGGTATTGATATAGATATATGGAATCCTGCAACCGATAATTTTATATATCGTGAATATGATTCAAAAAATTTCTGGAGGATAAAGCCTTTATGTAAGAAGGCTTTTCAGAAAGAGTTTGGACTTAAACAAGATAAAAATGTGATCCTTGCAGGATGTGTTACGAGGCTTGATGTTCAGAAAGGCATAGATATCATAATAGATGTATGTGAGGAGTTTATAGGTAAATTTCAGTTTGTGATTCTTGGCACAGGTTCAGCTGATATAGCCGAAAAGCTTAACTCTCTTGCAAAAAAGTATGCTGGAAGTTTTGTTTTTATGAATTGTTTTAATGAAGAGATTGCTCACAAGATATATGCCTCATCGGATATATTTCTGATGCCTTCAAGGTTTGAGCCATGCGGGCTTTCTCAGATGATAGCGTGCCGTTATGGTTCTTTGCCGGTTGTCAGTCAAGTTGGTGGG
Organism: Elusimicrobiales bacterium; assembly: GCA_049972095.1. GTDB lineage: Bacteria > Elusimicrobiota > Elusimicrobia > Elusimicrobiales > UBA9959 > JANZZP01. Next base: position 18,724 of record JBMFKQ010000009.1, on the reverse strand, counting down.
TTAAAGGATACAATTTTCTACTATCCTGATGATCCTGTTTCTTCAAATGGTTTTGTCATTCCCAAAAATGATGTATCTGGTTTAAGTTCAATTCTTGGGCATATAATCTCACTTTATTCATCAAGGGAGGTTTGGAATACTATTGTGAGAAATGCAATGAATTGGGACTTTTCATGGAGTAAATCTGTTTCAGAGTATATCAGGCTTTTTGAAAAGGTTTTAAATAATAATTTCTAATTAAACTTGCCATCAATCTGTAGAAAAAAAGATGGATTGTCATAAGAGATTGATAAGATTTTTTATCGTTTGTTGATTAAAAATGCTTAAAATATTATAATTTTACTTATATGCGGGCGTAGTTCAATGGTAGAACTTCTGCCTTCCAAGCAGAGAACGTGGGTTCGATTCCCATCGCCCGCTTGCTGGTACTAAGAAATGCGAAAGCATTTCGTGGGAATCGAAAGCCCGCAGGCAAACATATGCGATTCAGTTTGCCGAGGGGGGACTTGCGAAAAATTTTGCGGTGAGCAAAATTTATTTGTAGGCGATTCCCATCGCCCGCTTGCTGGTGCTTCAAGGATGGTGTTTATAAGAGTTTGTTTATTTTGGAATTAGAGTATTTTAATTTGCTTTTTAATTAACTGTTAGATTTGAATTAGCTTGCTCTCTTTTAGATTGCCGAGATAGCTCAGATGGTAGAGCAACTCCATGGTAAGGAGTAGGTCCCGGGTTCAAGTCCCGGTCTCGGCTTATAAATCTTTCTTAAAAACTTTGAGGGAATGGTGGTATTGATATTCTTTTTTTTGTTTTTTCCAAATGTTGTTTTATCTCAGGTTGTTCTTATTGATTTATCAGGAACAGCATATTATAGAGAAAATTCACTTTCCGAATGGAAAAAAATCTCCGAGCTTCCTTTGACACTCCCTTCAGGAAGTGCTATTAAGCTTGATGAGAAATCCTCTGCTTTTCTGAATGTTAACAAAAATTCAGAGATAATGCTTTATGAAGAGTCTGCTATTGAGGTTGAGGCTGTTTCAGAATATTATGTATCACTTGGCCTTGTTTATGGAAAGGGGAGATTTGATGTGGAGTTTCCAAAGGGTTCACTTTTTGTTTTAAAAACGGTAAGTTCATCTTTTGCATCAAGAAAAATGCTTTCTTTTATATCATCGGATCTTTCAGGAAGAAGTGAGATTGCAGTGGCTATTGGTGAGTGTGTGTTTGATTATCTTCTACCTCACAAAAGCGGTGAGAGAAGGTTTGTAATATCCCAAGGGATGAGATTTGCGGTAGAAAATCCTCAAAGGCCTTATTCAAAAAAACTGATTGATGAAAAAACTGAAAAGGAGCTTCTTTCTTTTTCATATAAAAGTTCAACAACATGGTTTGATAAAATAAAAAGACTTTCTGTTTTTAGCTCCTATTCACGGCTTATGACTCAAAGATATTCTGATGATGCTATAAGGGAAAAAGCAAGTGATTTTGAAAGTGGTAAAACATTAAAAGACATTCATGGAAATACAGTAAGAGTTGAGCAGAGGATCCTAAGACCTACACCGCATCAGATACAGTTTGTTAATATAACCAAAAGACCTTATTACATTAACTATACATACTCAACCCCATTTTCTCAACAGATCCCTTCCTCGCGATATCTTGGTGGTGCCATTTCAAATAGGATTGATGTTTTTGCTGTGAGTTTTGAGTTTCAAAAACCCCTACCTTCCAGGATTGAAAATCTGCCATCCTTTTTTGCTGACCCTTCTGTCAATCCCTTATGGATGATTTCTGTTGCAGCAAACATAACATCAGCATCATCCTTTTTTGTTGCTGAGGCATATAAATATATTTCTTCCAGAGCTGAGCTTATAAACAATACTGAGTCAGTAGGGGTTGAGCAAAGCACTAATGAACGAGACAGAGAGGTTATAATAACAGGGAAGATCCCAAAATCCTCTCTTTCAGATATAATTAATTATAACTTTGTGGAGAAAAATCCGTCAGCCCCAACTGGCGATCTTGTCAGAAAGAGTGATGGAGGTGATATAACAGGTGCTCTGTGGGGGCTTAGAACTGATGGTGGATATTATTTTGATGGGGATATCTATAGAATAAGAGCCGATAAGTATATTAAAGGAGCAAACTCATCACAGCCTTTTTGGCTCATTTCAGAAAGCTATTTGATCTCACCGCAAGGTAGTTTAAGGAAAAAGAAAGATATAGAGACAGGATTTGATAGTATTTCTGATATGGTTAGAAAAAATTTTTTTGAAGGTATCATCAATCTAAGGCAGGATTTATCTGGCAAGCCTTCCGAGGTTGGCTATAACTCTATTTCAGACAATATAGATGTGGTTGTTAGTGGTCAGAGTATTTATTCATCGTCCGAATACATTTACGAGGCGATTAAAAGATGGAAAGATTGATTTTCTTAACTCTTTTTTGTTTTTTTGTCAAGCCTGCTTTTGCTGATTTTGAGAGTGCAGCGAGAAGGGTTGTTGCAAGAGTTGTAGCTGAACCTTCTCTTTTTTTCAGAGAGATAAAGTCTGATTCGGAAACATCTCTTCCAATCAAGTCTGGTTATAATACGGTTTTAGGCTGTTCACTTTTTCCATCATTGCTGCCAATAACATTTATAACACCATCTTTTTCAAGGAGGATACATCCTGAATCTGAATTTCCTCAGATGGATTTGAATATAGGTTTTGAGTATTTTGTAGCAGGCAAAACATTTGCTAAGTTGAGTGATGAGGTTGAAAATCTTTCCTTTTGGGGTTACCACACAGGAATTACTGCCTCAAATTCGATAACCTCAAGGATAAGGAACTTCTATGGTGTAAGGTATTCATACTCTTCAGCAGAGCTTAAACTCTCAAGCTATAAGAAACATGAGCTTCTTGGGGTGGAACTTAGCAATTTTAGGTTTGATAATAATGCTGTTTATGTATATTTTGGTATAGAGCTTATGAGAGATATAGATAGATATTTTGCACTACAGATAAACTATGATATAAAAAATGAGATGATTGCAATAAAGAGTAGCTGGTATGGGAAATGGTTTGAGTTAGGTTTTAATTTTTATCCTGATGGGGTAGTTGTAATACATCCTATTTGGAATATGAGGTTGAGTTTCTAAGATTATGAGCGTAGCTATGTTAGTTATCTCACTTATGCTTTTTCCAGCTGAAAGAAGTTTTTTTTCTTATGTTGATATAAGCTTTATGCAAAGCGCAGAAATCTCTGATGAGTTTTTCTTTAGTGGTGGTGATGTGAAAGGTTTAATCTCACTTTTATACGATTTTGATGAAAAGCGAAGTGCGTATCTTTCTTATTCTATAGGTTATGATGGTCCTGGCAATTATATAGCTGACAAAGATATAAAGGAAAGGTCAATATTGAACTCACTATTTGCAGAGTATCATTATATGTGGAAAAGTAATTTAAGGATAAGACCTTCCATCTACTTCAATGTTGAAAAGTTCAAAGATAATGCGTTATCAAACTATAATGACAATATATACAACAATGCAGTTAGTGGTATTGGAATGTCGCTTGATCTTATTAAGAAGGAGTATTATTTGACTTTCATAAGCGGTTATAGAAAAATTCATTATCCAAACTACACTGATCTTATATCTGAGATCAAGTATGATTCAAACTTCACAAAAACAGGAATGTATGATAAAGATGTTTATGAGATAGGATTTAGATTAAAAAAAGAGATATGGTTTAGTGATTTATCCTATAAAAGATATGTTTACGCAAGACAAAGAACAATAAAACCTGATGGCACAGTTTCTGGACCAAGGCAAAGAGACTCTGATTTTACTATCGTTGTTGGTCAGAACAGGAGAGTTGGTTTTTTTAATTTCTATCCTTCATTGAGTTTGAGTATTTACTCATCCAACCAGAATTACTTAAGGTATAGAGATCTTTTTGATACCTCACCTTTTTTTGTTGAAGATGCGTATAGCAGAAAGGATTTTGAGATAGGTATTCCATTATCAGTAGATTTGGAACATGCCTCTTTGAATCTAACAGCAGTTTTATCATCGAGATTCTATTCGTCAAGGCCGCCGAGGGATAAGAATAACAATTATCTCGTTGGTAAAAAACAGCATCAATATATATATAGATTCTGTGCTGATTATACTATAAGGATAACTGATCTTACCTACTGGAAAATAGGATATGCACTGCACATCTCTAAGTCAAACAACAGATTTGAAACTTATATCCCTTACAACTATACAGCACATTCATTTTATCTTGGATATGGAATAAGGTATTGATTTAATTATCAATAATTTGATACAATCTTTTTGTTGCCTAACCCTTAACATTTGTTCTTGTTGAAGGAAGATTTTAAGGAGGTTTTGTTAGATCAGAAAAGGATTATTTATTTTTCTAAATGGAGTTAATTATGGAAGAAAAAGAAAAGGTAAAGCCTGAGTTTAAGTATATAATTGCAAAGAAGCTTGGTATGACTCAGATATTCGATGAAAACGGTGAGATTATTGGTGTAACAGTTCTTGAAGCTGGTCCGTGTGAGGTTGTCTATGTGAGGAGAAAGGAAAGGGATGGTTATAATGCAGTCTGTCTTGGCTTTGGTGATAGGAAGAATGTTAATAAACCTCTTGAGGGTATATTCAAAAAAAATGGTGTTTCTCCAAAGGACTACCTCAAGGAATTTAGATTTGAGGAAGTTCATGATATAAAGCCTGGTCAGATCGTAAGTCTTGATGGAAGATTTTCTGTAGGTGATTGGGTTGATATTCAGGGTGTTTCTATTGGTAAGGGCTTTGCGGGTGTAATGAAAAGACATAATTTTCATGGGCAACCTGCATCACATGGTGCATCAGATAGAGAAAGGGCATGCGGTTCACTTGCATCAAGAAGACCTCTTGGAAGGGTTATACCTGGTCATAGAATGGCCGGACATCTGGGTGATGAAACTATCACTGTTCAGAAGATAAAGGTAGTTAAGGTTATTCCTGAAAAGAATATAATAATGGTAAAGGGAAGTGCTCCTGGAAAACCTGGTAGTATAGTTTATATAAAAAAGACATCAAAGGTAGTAAGAATACCTCATAAAACACCAGTTGTTATGCCAAAAACGAAAAAAGAAGCTGCAAAAACTGCTAAGAAAAAATAGTTTCAAGGAGAAGATATGGAATTGCCAGTTTATGATATGAGCGCAAAAGAGGCCGGTAGCATAAAAATACCTGATACAATTATTGCTGAAAAGATTGATAGAAATTTTCTCTATGAGGTTATTAAGTATTATCTTGCAAATAAGAGAGTTGGTAGTGCCTCAACAAAAAATAGAGCTGAGGTAAGTGGTGGTGGTAGAAAACCATGGAGGCAGAAGCACACGGGAAGAGCAAGGCATGGTTCGATAAGATCTCCTCTGTGGAGAGGTGGAGGTGTTGTTTTTGGGCCTAAACCAAGAGATTATTCTCTTGATATGCCAAGGGAAAAGCTTAGACTTGCTCTAAGTCAGGTTCTTACCCAAAGGATTAAAGATAATGCTGTATATGTTTTTGATGTATTTAAATTTTCTGAGTCGAAGACCAGCAATTTTATCAACCTGTTGAAAAGTTTAAACATAATAGACAAGAAATTAGTTGTTGTGCTTTCAGAGGTTAATGATGAGACTTTAAAATCAATGAGAAATTATCCTTATGTTAAATATGTTGCTGCAAAGGATGTTAATGCTTATGATGTTATAAATGCTGAGGTTATTATAGTTGATAAAGCTAGTTTTGATATAATTGCAAAAAGACTGGAGGATAAATGAATCCCTATAAGGTAATAATAGAGCCGGTTCTTACTGAGAAGAGTGTTAATCAGAAGGAGATAAATAAATATTTCTTTAAAGTTAGCAATGAGGCAAACAAAATTGAAATAAAAAAAGCTGTTGAGGAGATATTCAAGGTTAAGGTTAAGAATGTTAGAGTTGTTAGTATGAAGCCTAAAAAAGCAAGGGTTGGAAGGTTTGAGGGATACAGAAGTGGATGGAAAAAAGCCATAGTAACCCTTTCTGAAGGTAAGATAGAATACACCGATTTGAAAAAATAAGGAGAAACTATGCCTGTAAAGACATATAAACCTTATACGCCATCAAGAAGGTTTATAACAACCCAAGACTTTTCAGATATAACAAAAAAAGAACCTGAAAAAAGCCTTGTAGTTGGTCTCAAGAAAACAGGTGGAAGGAACAACACTGGTATGATAATGGTAAGACATATTGGTGGTGGACACAAAAGAAAATACAGGATAATAGATTTTAAAAGAGATAAATATAATGTGCCTGCTGTTGTTTATTCTATTGAATATGACCCTAACAGGAATGCAAGAATAGCCCTTCTCCATTATAGGGATGGCGACAAGAGATATATAATTGCACCGGAAGGGCTTAAGGTAGGTGATGAGATTGTCAGCGGACTTAAGGATATTCCGATAAAAATAGGAAATGCAACTCCGCTTTCTCAAATACCCGATGGCACATTTGTGTGCTGTGTTGAGATGAGACCAGGTATGGGAGCTCAGTTTGTAAGGGCTGCCGGAACAAGTGCTCAGGTTATGGGTAAGGAAGGAAAATATGTTCTTCTCAAAATGCCTAGCGGAGAGGTAAGAAAGGTTCTTGGCAGATGTTTTGCTACTATTGGAAGGGTAGGAAACTCTGAATACAACACCATAACCATTGGTAATGCTGGCAGATCAAGACATCTTGGAATAAGGCCAAGCGTCAGAGGCACAGCAATGAACCCTGTGGATCACCCACTTGGTGGTGGGAGGGGTAGATCAAAGGGTAACAATGTGCCAAGATCTCCCTGGAACCAGCCCTCCAAGGGCCTAAAAACGAGAAGAAAGAACAAGATATGGAGCTGGATGATAGTTCAGGATAGAAGAAAGGTGAATGTTTAAAAGGAGGCTGTAGATGGGAAGGTCATCAAAAAAAGGTCCTTATGTTGATCCTAATCTTCTTGAAAAGGTAAGGAAGGCTATAGAAAGCAAAGATAAGAAACCAATTAAAACATGGTCAAGGAGATCAACCATAATACCTGAGTTTGTTGGACTGACATTTTTGGTTCATAACGGAAGAAAGTTTCTTCCAGTTTATATAACTGACAGAATGATAGGGCACAAACTTGGTGAGTTTTCTTTTACAAGAACCTTTAAAGGTCATGGTGCAGCTCATAAAGAGTCAACGGAGCTTACATAAGGAGAGTTTATGGATGCTGTATGTAATTTGAGATATCAGAGATATTCTCAGCTTAAAGTTGCAAGATTATGCAAGTTTGTAAGAGGTAAAAATCTTTGGCAAGCAATCAGCTTTCTTAACTCTCTTCCAACCCCTACAAAAGAAGTAGTTATAAAAGCGATTAAATCTGCTGGTGCAAACCTCAGCAATAAACTTGGATCAAAGATTGATCTTAAAAATGTCTGGATAAAAGAGATAAAAGCTGACCAGGGACCTATGAAATATATGAGAAGATATCATGCAGGTCCAATGGGCAGAGCAATGCCATATACTAGAAACCTCTGTCATATAAAGGTCGTTGTGACGGATGGGAAATAAGGAGAGGTTATGGGGCAAAAGATACATCCTAATGCTGTGAGGTTAGGTTATATAAGAGAATGGCAGTCTAGGTGGGTTGCTAGCTATAAAGAGATGCCACAGCTGATAAGAGAGGATTATGATATAAGAAATATAATAAGGGAGAGGTTTTCTCAGGCTGCTATAAGCAATATAATAATTGAAAGGCTTGGCACTTATATAAAAATAACAATACACACTGCAAGACCTGGGGTTGTTATAGGTAGAAAGGGACAGGATATTGAAACTCTTAAGAATGATCTTGAAAGAATGACTGGCAAAAGGGTTTATGTTAATGTATATGAGATAAAGATTCCTGAGCTTGATGCATATCTTGTTGCTCAATCAATAGCTGTTCAGCTTGAAAAAAGGGCATCATATAAAAAGGTATGTAAGAAAGCAATGGATAGGATACTTGCAAGCGGGGCCTTAGGTGTTAAGATTATGGTTTCAGGAAGACTTGGTGGAGCAGAGATAGCAAGAAGAGAGTGGTATAGAAGAGGAAGGGTTCCACTTCAGACTTTTTCTGCTGATGTTGATTATGGTTTTAGCGAAGCAAACACAATAATGGGTAAGATTGGTGTTAAGGTCTGGATATTTAAAAAGCTTCATTTTGCAAAAACCCCCAGAGAGCTTCAGGAAGAGCTTAAGAGATTAAGGATTGAGGAAGAAAAGGAGATGATTGTTGACAGTAGCTCTGTGAAGCAGACTATTAAGGGAGATAACAATGTTAATGCCTAAAAGAGTAAAATACAGAAAGCCTCAGACATCGCCTAGAATAAAGGGATATTCAAAAGGCGCTACACAAATTCATTGGGGTGACTATGGAATAAAGGCTGTTGAACCGAGTTGGATTACTGCAAGACAGATAGAGGCATGCCGACTTACAATCGTCAGATATCTTAAGAAGAGAGGTAAGATGTGGATAAGGATATTCCCTGATAAAGCAATTACAAAACATCCTGCAGAAACAAGAATGGGTAAAGGGAAAGGTGATCCGGATCACTGGGTGGCTGTTGTGAAGCCTGGAAGAATAATGTTTGAGTTAGAGGGTGTAGATGATGCAACAGCAACAGAGATTTTTCATAGGGTCAGTGCAAAACTTCCTATAGAAACGAGGCTTGTTAAAAGAGAAGGTTGAAGAGGTGATTTATGAAATATAGAGAGAAGGAGTCTATAAGAAGCATGAGTGATTCGGAACTAACTACTCTTCTGGCTGATGCTGAAAAGGAGCTTTTTCATCTTAAATTCAACAAGAAGATATCTCCTATAGATAATCCTCTCAAGATAAGAAACTTAAGAAGAAAGATAGCATTTATAAAAACTGTTATTAATGAAAGAAAACACAGGACCTTTAACATCAAGGGGTGATTATGAGTGAAGAGACAAAATTAAAAAGAAAAAAAAGACAGCTTCTTAGAGGCGTGGTTGTCTCTGATAAGATGAATAAAACAAGGGTTGTTAAGGTTATGAGAATTTTTAGACACCCGCTCTATGAAAAGGTTATAAGAAGGTATAAAAACTACTATGCTCATGATGAACTCAATACATCCAAGGTTGGTGATGAGGTTGAGATAATGGCAACAAGACCTCTTTCAAAACTTAAGAGATGGAGGATTTATAGGGTTGTTAAGAAAAATTCACAATAGGGGAGATTTCATATGATACAGTTAAGAACAATGCTTAATGTTGCGGACAACTCTGGTGCAAAGAAGCTTATGTGCTTTAAGATAAAAGGCGGAAGTCACAAAAAGTTTGCAAGTATTGGAGATATTGTTGTTTGCTCAGTTAAAGAGGCTTTGCCTGAAAGCAATATAAAGAAGGGAGATGTTGTTAAAGCTGTTGTTGTAAGGGTTAGGAAAGAAATAAGAAGGGCTGATGGCTCTTATATAAGATTTGATGATAATGCTGTGTGTGTTATAGACAATCTTGGTGAGCCTAAGGGGACAAGAGTTTTTGGCCCTGTTGCCAGAGAACTTAGGGCAAAAAATTTTCTTAAGATAATATCCCTTGCACCAGAGGTTCTTTAAGGAGTGGTTATGTTAGGACTTAAGAAAAAGGATAAGGTTGTCATCCTTAGTGGTAAGGATAGAGGGAAGAAAGGAGAAATACTTAGGGTTATAAGGGAAAATGGCGTAGCTGTAAAGGTTGTTGTAAGTGGTGTGAATATAGTTGCGAAACATCAAAAACCAACAAGAAACGATCCTGGTGGAATAATCAAAAAGGAAGCTCCGCTTCATATTTCAAAAGTTATGTTGATCTGTCCGTCATGCAATAAGCCAACAAGGATTAAGATATCCCAGACGAATAGTGGAAAATATAGGGTTTGTAGGAAATGTGGCCAGACCATTGTATAAGGAGTAAAAATGACTTCTGAAACCACTTATATTCCTAGACTCAAAAAATATTACAAAGAAAAAATAATTCCTGCTATGATGGATGAGTTCAAATACACCTCTCCTATGGCTGTGCCAAGGATAGAGAAGATTGTTATAAGCATGAGTGTCAACGAGGCAAGAGATGATATAAAGATGCTTGAATCTGCAAAAGATGACCTTGCTGCCATATGTGGTCAGATGCCTCAGATAAAAAGGGCAAAAAAATCCATTTCAAACTTCAAGCTCAGACAGGGTATGCCAATAGCTGTGAAGGTTACAATAAGGGGAGATAGGATGTATGAGTTTCTTGATAGATTTATATCCTTGGCAGCACCTAAAATAAGGGATTTTTCAGGTTTTGATCCAGGAAAGTTTGATGGTAGAGGTAATCTTAATATAGGGATAAAAGACCATTTTATATTTCCAGAGGTTAATGTTGAAAAATCACCAAAATCAAGAGGTATGAACATAACGATTGTTACAACAGCTCGTGATGATAAGATAGCAAAAAGGCTTCTTGATTATTTTGGTTTTCCTTTTAAGGAGACTAAGAAGTAAAACATAGGAGGATGGATGGCTACATATGCTCAGATGGCTAAAGCCAGAAAAAAGCCAAAGTTTTCAACAAGATACAGAAACAGATGCCAGATATGTGGAAGGCCTAGGGGTTATTACAGAGATTTTGGGCTTTGTAGAATCTGTTTGAGAAAGATGGCGCATGAAGGGCTTATTCCAGGCTTAAAGAAAGCAAGCTGGTAAGGGAGGATTTGATGGATAGTCTTTCTAATATGCTGGTTATGATAAAAAATGCCTCTATGAGGTTAAAGGATAAGGTTGATGTCCCGTATTCAAGGATGAATGTTTCTGTTCTTGAGGTTCTTAAAGACGAAGGTTTTATAGGAAGTTATAAGGTTATAAAGGAAGCTCAATCAAAAAAACAGATAATAAGAGTTAATCTTAAATATACTGAAAATAAAACACCACTTTTTATGGGTTTTAAAAGGCTTTCAAAACCTTCAAGGAGAATGTATAGAGGGTATGATGAGTTTCCAAGAGTAAAAACATCCTTTGGAATCAATATAGTTTCAACCTCAAAAGGGATTATGAGTTCTGTAAAGGCAAGGAGAGAAAGAATTGGGGGTGAGATAATCTGCCAAGTTTGGTAGGAGGATTTTATGAGTAAGATAGGCAATAAACCAATAATCATACCTGATGGTGTAAAGGTTGACTTGAGCGATGGTTATGTAGTAGTAAGCGGTCCACAGGGTTCTCTTAAGCTTAAAGTATTTGAGGGTCTGGGTGTTGAAATTAAAGATAGGATTATAAAGGTTAAAAGAAACTCTGATGAGATTAGTAATTTTCATGGTACTTTTAGGGCAAAGCTGAACAATGCTGTTCATGGTGTTGTTAAAAAGTTTTCTAAGATTCTTGAGATAGTTGGTGTTGGGTATAGATGTGAAAAATCATCTGATGGTAAAAAGCTTATATTCACCCTTGGCTTTTCACACCCGGTTATTATAGATATACCTTCAGAGGTAAGTGTTGATATAGACTCTAAGACAGGACTTATCACGGTTTCTGGTATAGATAAGGAGATGGTTGGCATATTTGCTGATAGGATAAGAAAGATAAAACCTCCTGAACCTTATAAAGGAAGTGGCATAAGATATCAGAATGAAAGAATTATAAGAAAGGCAGGAAAGGCTCAGGTAGGAGCTGATCTCAAGAAATAAATGGGGTGGCATTATGATAACAAAACAGGAGAGATACATTTTAAGAAAGCAGAGAACAAGCAAAAAAATTTTTAAGCGGGGTATAACAAGACCAAGACTTTGTGTTACAAGAACAAATAGATATCTTTATGCTCAAGTGGTGAATGATATTGAGGGAAGAACATTAGCATTTGCCTCAACTCTTGAAAAAGATCTTAGAGATAGGATCTCAAAGCTTAATAAATCTGCTAAGAGTGTTGAAGCGTGTAGAATTCTTGGTGAGGTTATAGCAAAAAGAGCTTTGGAAAAAGGGATAAAGAAGGTTGTTTTTGACCGGGGTGGGAGGATATTTCATGGAAGGATAAAGGCTGTTGCAGACTCTGCCAGAGAAAATGGGCTTGAGTTTTAAGGGAGAGGAATATGATAATAAAAAATCAAAAAAAGTTGAAGGCTGAAATTGAGATCTCTCGTGAAAAGGATGGAGAGTTTATAGAAGTAAAGGATGAGCTTGATAAAGAAAAAAATATTGTTATAGCTGTAAATAGGGTGGCAAAGGTTGTAAAAGGTGGGAAAAGGCTTTCTTTCAATGCGCTTGTTGCGGTGGGAAATGGTGAAGGAAAGGTTGGGATTGCTGTTGGAAAGGCAAAGGAGGTTCAGGATGCAATACAGAAAGCGATAGCTCTGGCAAGAAAAAATATGATAGAGTTTCCTTTAATAAATGGAACAATTCCTCATGAGGTTGAGGCTAAGTTTTGTTCTGGATATATATGGATGAAGCCGGCTATTGAGGGAACTGGACTTATAGCAGGTGGAGCAGCAAGGAGTATCCTTGAGGTTGCAGGTGTGAAAAATATACTTACAAAAAATATTGGCTCTACAAATCCTTTTAACTCTGCATATGCAACTATTGAAGCACTTAAAAAACTTAAACTTCCACAAACATATAAAGAGATAAGGAAATAATGGGGGATTTTATGGTTTACATTCATGAACTTGCACCAAAAAAAGGATCTGTTCATAAGAAGAAAAGACTTGGGACGGGGCAAGGTTCAGGTCATGGACAGACATCAACAAGAGGACAAAAAGGTCAGCGTGCAAGAAGCGGTGAGCCTAAAAGGATTGGCTTTGAAGGGGGACAGATGCCCCTTTTGAGAAGAATACCAAAAAGAGGTTTTAACAATAAAATCTTTAGAAAAGACTACGAGGTAATAAATCTGGAAACTATTGAGAAGTATTTTTCAAATGGTCAGCAGATCACCCCTGAGGTTCTTAGAGAAAAAGGTATAATAAAATCTAAGCTTCCTGTTAAAATACTTGGTGATGGTGAGCTTACAAAGATGTTTACAGTCAGTGCAAATGCTTTTTCAAAATCGGCAATAGAAAAGATAGAAAAAGCCGGTGGCAAGGTTGTAGTCATTGAGTAATTTTTTATACATTAGAAAGTGTTTATGGAAACTGACAGGATTGAAGGGCTTCTTAAATCTAAGGATTTGACTAAGAGGATACTCTTTGTTCTTCTTGGGATTGCTGCATATAGAATAGGTGCTGCAATAACCATACCAGGAGTAAATCCTAGCGCACTTAAATCCCTTTTTGAGGCAAACAGAAGTGGTATTCTCGGATTTCTTGATATATTTTCAGGTGGGGCTCTTGGAAGACTTTCAATATTTGCTCTTGGCGTTATGCCATATATAAACGCCTCGATAATAATGAGTCTTGTGCAGGGTTCTCATATGTTTGGCTACATTGATAGACTTGCAAGAGAGGGTGAAAGCGGAAGAAGAAAGATAATTCAAATAACAAGGTTTTTTACACTTTTTATAGCAGCTGTTCAATCTTTTGGGCTTGTTATAGCACTTAATCACCTGCCTGTGCCTGGAGGATTGCCTATTGTTGAAAATCCTGATGGAGTTTTTTACTTTATGGCAGTTCTAACTCTTACTACTGGAACGATACTTATAATGTGGCTCGGTGAGCAGATGACAGAGAGAGGAATAGGGAATGGTATTTCTCTCATAATATTTACAGGAATAGTTGACAGACTCCCAAAGGCAGTTATGGATATGATAAGGCTTGTTAAACTTGAAGAAATAGGGCTTCTTACCGCGATATCTGTGCTTGTCATTGTTATTTTAATAACTGCCTTTGTTGTATGGATTGAGACTGCTCAAAGAAGGATTCCCATACAATATGCTCAAAGAATTGTGGGAAGAAAGGTTTATGGTGGGGTTTCAACATATCTACCTCTTAAGGTAGATCAATCAGGGGTTATTGCTGTTATATTTGCTGTTGCCTTTTTGACACTTCCAGTCACAATTACTACATTTAACCCTAATACCGCATGGGCAAAGAAGATTCTTGAGTATATGAATCATTCAAGTATAGTTTATCAGCTTATCTATGCAGGCTTGATAATATTTTTCTGTTATTTTTACAATTCCGTCGCTATAAATCCAAAGGACCTTGCTGAGAATATGAAGAGGTGGGGAGGTTTTATACCCGGAATAAGGCCTGGTGAGTCAACACAGAAGTATATAGAGTATGTTCTTAACAGAATAACCCTTGGTGGTGCTATAGCGGTTTCCTTTATAGCAATACTTCCCGATTATCTAAAAGCAAAATTTAATGTTCCTTTTTATTTTGGCGGCACATCCCTTCTTATTGTTGTTGGTGTTGCTCTTGATACTATAAGTCAGCTTGAGGCTCATCTTCTTATGAGAAATTATGAAGGGCTTTATAGAAACAAGAAAATACAGGGGAGATGGTTTAACGTTGGTAAATAAAGGGTGAGGATATGAATATAATTTTTCTTGGATATCCTGGTTCAGGTAAAGGCACACAGGCAAGATTGCTTGTTGAAAGAAATGGTTTTGTTCATATATCCACTGGAGATCTGTTTAGAGAGGAGATATCAAAAAATAGTGAGCTTGGTAGAAGGGTTAACTCATACATATCTCAGGGTAAGCTGGTGCCTGATTCTGTTGTTTTAGATGTTATAAGAGAGAGGGTAAAAAATATAAATGGGAACATAGTCTTCGATGGATTTCCAAGAACCGTGGAACAGGCTGAGGGGCTTGAGAATATGCTTTGTGAGTTTAAAAAGGGTATTGATAAGGTTTTTTTCTTTGAGGTTAATGAGAGGGATGTTATAAAAAGAATTTCTGCAAGAAGGAATTGCCCTAAATGTGCTAAAATTTACAACCTTATAACAGATCCACCTAAGAAAGATAGTATCTGTGATGTTTGTGGCGTCTTACTCGTTCAGAGAGATGATGATAGACAGGAGATAGTAAAAAAAAGAATTGATGTTTATAAGGATCTTACAGCTCCTCTCATCTCATACTACAGGACACAAGGGATATTTATCATAATTGATGCAGCAAAATCAGTAGAGGAAGTTTATAGACAGATTGTCTCGAATCTTTGATGATAGAAATAAAGAATGAGAGTGAAATATCTCTTATTGAAAAAGCCTCAAAGATAGTAGCTGAAACCTTTTTGATTATAAAAGAGAAAACAAAACCTGGAGTTTCCACGCAGTACCTGGATGATTTGGCAAGGGCTTATATAGAGAAAAGGAAAGCTAAACCAGCATTTCTTGGATACAGAGGATATCCTAAAACAATATGTGTATCAGTGAATGATGAGGTTATACACGGGATACCTTCGGATAAGAGAATAATAGAAGAGGGAGATGTTGTAAGTCTTGATCTGGGGGTTGTGTATGATGGATACTATGGTGATGCAGCAATAACATTTATTGTTGGGAAGGCAAAATCAAAGGATCACGAAAGACTTGTTGATGTGTGTAACAAGGCTCTTTTTAAAGGCCTTGCGGAGATAAGGGATGGAGTAAGACTTGGTAATGTTTCGAATGCCATAGGGAGCTATGTTTTTTCAAATGGGATGGATGTGTTAAAAGAATTTACTGGTCATGGGATAGGGAGAAATCTTCATGAGGAACCAACTATATTCAACTATGGCATAAGAAATACAGGACCTATCCTACATGCTGGTATGACGCTTGCAGTTGAGCCAATGGTAACACTTGGTAAGGCACATGTCTATATTAAAGATAATGGTTGGACTGTTGCTACGGTTGATGGAAGTTATGCTGCTCATTTTGAGCATACAGTGTGTGTTACTGATAGAGGTTTTAGAATACTGACTACCTTGTGAATGGGTTAAAAAATATTTCTTTCTCTCTAAAAATCTATGGAAAGAGATATTCTTTTTGAGGATATATCCATTCATGATAGATATAGATTTGAGATAAAAATAAATCTCATACAAGATTATGATGGTGATCATATTTTTGAGTATTACTTTTTCCTTCCATCATCCTTAAATATATCATACCTTACATATTCAAAAGAACAGTTTTATTCTTCCATTCAAAGGTATCTAAGGTATTTGGCACCAAGAATGGGTGTGGAAGAGCTTTTTAACCCTTCAAATGAACTTTCTCCATATATTAGGCTTCTAAAGATGCTTGATGATTTTAAGGAAAAAAATGATATTTATCTTGAAGAAGCCATAGTTGATGAGATAAAGATGATGGCTTCAATCCTTAAGGAAAGGATTACTGAGACTGTTAGCGAAGATGGGTTTGATAGTTCTGTATCGGATATAATTTTCATAAAATCGGCTGCTTTTGAGGCATTCTCGCAGCTGAGGAAAAAAATCGCCTCCTTCAGATATTCACAGAATATATTAAATGCATTTCGTAATGCT
Organism: Elusimicrobiales bacterium; assembly: GCA_049972095.1. Taxonomy (GTDB): domain Bacteria; phylum Elusimicrobiota; class Elusimicrobia; order Elusimicrobiales; family UBA9959; genus JANZZP01. The sequence continues at coordinate 2,297 of JBMFKQ010000009.1, read as the reverse complement.
GATGATTATATAACTCTTATTTTAATGGAATCAGTTGCAAATCTCCTTGATAAAAACAAAGATATCAAACCAGCTATTAAATCTTCGCTGCTTTCCCTAGCGCATGAGCTTTACTCTTATAGAAGGGCTTATGGGTATTCTTATCCTGATGAGAAGGATTTTGATTATTTTCTCTATTACAGGGGTGTTCTTAAAAAATTTATATCCAGCTGTCTTTTTTTGAATACGGAACCGGCATTTAATATCTACAACCATATAGCTTCAAGCATTGCAAGTGCAGTTGCCATGCTTTTTGCTGTTGTAGTTACCCTATACGCTCAGCAGAGGTATTCATTTACAAGTGCTGTTTTTGTTGTTATAGCCGTGATAAGTTATGTATTCAAAGATAGAATTAAGGAGTTCTCAAAATTTCTTTTTGTTAAAAAGGCTGGGAGTATAATATATGATAGGAAAATAAAGATAACCGAGCCAATTCATGGAGCTTATATAGGTTATATAAAGGAGGCTTTTTTCATCACATCTCCTGATAGGTTGGATGTTGATATTTTAAAGCAAAGAAGGGAGATACAGCTTACAGTAGGTGAGATTACCCCTGATACTGTTCTTAAATATAAAAAAATTGTCAGGATAAATTCAAAAAAAATAAAGATGTATCATACAAGAAGGCATGACCTTGTTGATATAATGAGATTTTCAATCTATGACTTCTTAAAACATAGCGATGATGAGGCTTTAAAATATTATATATACTGTGATAATGCATTCAAAGTAGATAATCTTTCAAAGAACTATATTTTAAATTTTATTGTTAGATATTTTCACAAAAACTCAGGTGTTTTTTATGATAGACATAGAATAGTTTTTAATAGAAGTGGTATAATAAAAATAGAAAAGATCTAATTTATGACAATTGAGGGAATAGGGATAATAGGAGCAAATAGGAAAACTACCTTGCTTTCATATATGCTTGTAGAAAAAGGTTTTCAAGTAAGGGTTTATGATAGTTTTAAAGAAAGTCTTTTAGTTCTTTATGCAAAGGTAAAATGGAGGCTTGAAAAGGAAGGAAGGGCTGATTTATTGTCAAGTATAGAAACAGTTCAAGATTATTCTAAGTTTCACGGTGCAGATTTAATAATAGATCTTTCATCGAAAACTTATGAAGAAAGATTTCTTTACTTTTCAAAGATACTTAAAGAGGTTGATGACAGATGTATAATTGCTATAAGTACACACACCCCTCTTTTAGACAATTTTGAGAGAATTAGGAATCTTCCGCCTGAAAGAAGTGTGGGTGTTAAATTTCCTGACATATTCCCATGGTCTGTTATTGAGGTTTCAAAAACAGATTATACTGATCTGGAGGCTGTTGAGAGGTTCTCTCAATTTATTGATAAACTCTCTGTTAAATACATAATAACATCTGATATTCCAGGTGGTCTTTCAGAAATATTTTTAAGGATTTATTTTAATGCAGCTTTTAATATATTGTATAAAGGTAAAGGTTTACCTTCCTTTATAGACAGTGCTATAAAACAAATGACAGGTTCTAAATACGGTCCTTTTGAACTTCTTGATCTTGGAGGAATTGATAATGATTATAATGCAGGGATAAGTATATCTGAGATGCTTAACAGAATTGATCTTGTTCCTCATGAAATAGAGCACAAACTTTTCCAATATGGACAGCTTGGAAGGAAATCTGGGGTTGGGGTTTATATTTATGAAGATGGAGAGATAGTTGGTGAAAATCCCGTACTTCCATCAATAATTCGCTATTTAGGAATGAGAAGAGTGAGTAAAGAAGAGGTGTTTTCAGACATAGTGATGCCAATTCTTGATGTAGCTATTTCTGTAGGTAAGAATCTTATGGTTGGTGAGCAGGATATAGAGACTCTAACAAGAGGGATATTTGGATGGGAGCATGGGATATTTGGATATAGAAAGCTTTATCCTGAGCTTTTTATTAAAAAAGAGAAATCTGAGTTTGATAATCTTGAATAGCTTGAAGAATTTTTTTATTCCTACTTTCTGTAAGATAGAAAATGTTTTATCTGACATGACCTTTTCCTAGGTAATCTTAAAAAAATAAATAATTAACTAATCCTGTCAGGTCAAAAATAAGTGTCAGTGAAATAAAGCATTGTCCTGTCATAATTAATGTTACTATGATAAGTCACTTCTTTAACTAGATATTTTTGCTAACACTATTTCTGACAAAGATGTATTATATTCCGGTAAATTATATTTGATTTGATTTACAATAGATGATTTGTTAGAATATAACTATGAACCAAGAA
>JBMFKQ010000008.1:0-50563 GCA_049972095.1 Elusimicrobiales bacterium | reverse complement strand
CCAATCATTTCAAGCCCTTTTGCTTTATTGGTATTTTTCTGATTTGATATAGAGATAAAGATAAGTATCCGAGATTATGCACTTTATTTTTTTTAAAACTATCTGATTTTCATTCATTTGATCTTAATGTATTTATTCTTCCTTAAAAAAATATCTCTATATACCTTCCTGTCAGCCTTTGAATAATATTTGAGAAGAATGTTATAAATATCATCTCTATATGGATTTAAAACAAGTATATATTCAAGGGATTTAAGATAATCAATGATAGCAGGTGGATTGCTCCTTGCAAGTTTAAGATATGCATATGCCCTTGCCTCGGCTATATCTATGCTTTTTGGATAGTTTTTTAAAGCCTTGTCAGCAAGAATTATGGATGAATGAATATCAGAGGAAGAAAAAATTTCTTTTACCGTTTTTTCAATCTTCCACAGAGAATAGCTGAAACAAATAAATTTTAAAAGAAAAAAAACTGCTATAACAATTAATCCGTAAGCAATCTTTTTATACTCTATTGATACTATTATTAAAGGAGATGATCTTGTTTTTAAGCTTTTTGCAATATAAAACATAACAAGCCACCAACCACACGATGTATCTGGACCTATATCAAAAAAAGAATCTACAAATACAGCAACAAGAACATACCTTGAAACCCCAAAGGCAGAGGTAAGTGTTCTTGCAATAAAATAAATCCAAACAACAAACGCAAGAATCCCACCTTCACAGAGAACAGAAAGAAAATGATTATGTGTATAGAGAGTTTTTAACGATGAATGTGAAAATGCAGGAAGTATGTATGTAAATGATGAGTAACCCCAGCCGGCAAATGGTCTTTCTAAAAACATTCTCACACCAACCTTCCACCACTCAAATCTATCTGTGAGTGATGATACATCAACAAAATAAAAAAGAGAGAAACATAACACACAAATCACGCTAATGGCAAAAGCATTATTTTTCCACTCAATTGCCTTTCTATTGTCAAAAAGATAAACAAGGGCTGCAACAAGTATTGAGAAGACTGCGGCTATAGATTTAGTAATGAGAATGGATACAAAGAAAATAACTGCATGGTAATATCTTTTTTCTTCAAGAAGTAATCCCGAAAAAATAATAAAAATAAAAGCCATAAGGTTCGTGTTTCCCTTATGGGATGAGCCTATTATCTCCTCAATCAAAAAAATTATAAGAGCTATATACATCCATAGAATATATCCTTTCAGCCCATAGCCTTTAGAGTAAAAAACCGTTAAGAATATCAAAAAACCCATAAGGAAATTTATATTCTCTGCAGATATTATATCTCTAACAGGACTAAAAATATAAGAAAAAAGGTAAACAAAGAAAAAAAGAAAAAGATAAAAGGTATGATGATAAATAACTAATCTAGTTTCAGAGATAGAGGAATAAATCACAGATATAAAAGCAAGAATAGAAATTACATTTAAAACTGAATATGAAAGCACTCCAATAAAAGGGTAAACAACAATATGTATAAAAGGCAGAATATGAGCAATATTTTTAAATTCCAGAGCCAAAGAAAATTTTTTTTCATCCAACATCAAATTATCTTTGGTGTGACAAATATAATGAGCTCCATCCTATTTCTTTCTTTGGTCTTTTTCTTGAAAAGATATCCTATGATTGGTATATCACCAAAAAGAGGAACCTTATAGACATATTCACTTTCAGAATCATGTATAAGCCCACCTATGGCAATTGTATCACCATCCTCCACAACAACAGTCGTATCAGCAGTTCTTTCATCTATTGATGGTGGTTGAAATTGAGCTGTCTGAGATGGTTTTGAAACCTTAGGGGATATCTTCATAACTATCTTGCCATCAGCGGTTATTGTTGGAAGAACCTTTAAAACAATTCCAGCTGTTATGTATGTAACCTTTGTTGAGGACACAGAACCACCTGATGTGTTTGTTATCTCTGTGGTAACATAAGGTATCTGATTTGTTATGTTTATTGTCGCCTGTGTGTTGTTAAGGGTTGCTATCTTCGGATTTGAAAGTACATTTGCTTTACCCTTTTTTACAGCCGCAGATATTGTTGCGTCAAGAAGTGTCTTTGATGTGACCTTAAGAAACCTAAAAGAACCATAAATCTGCTCAGGCGTAAGAGAAACTCCAGTACCAGAGCCTAAACCATAAAATGGAAGTGCATAGAGAGGATTTCCTTGAAGATCCTTAACAACATTTTCAGTATTACCCATCCCTATCTGTGTTGTTTCATTCCTTCTTTCAACACCCCACTGCACACCTGTGTAAAGACCACTGTCAAGAGATACCTCAACAAGCTTTGCTTCTATGAGAACCTGTTTTGGCATCCTATCAAGATCTTTAACAAGCTTCTCAACAACATCAAGACCATAAGGGGTATCTGTAACTATAAGAGCATTATTAGTTTCATCAACATTGCATTTTGATGTTGTCCTACCCTCAGCCTGAGAAATAGATTCTATCTGAGTTTTTAGATCTGAGGCTTTTACATAGTTTAAAAAAAAGATCTTTGTTTGAAGCAGTGTGCTACTTTGCTCATCACGAATCTTTTTAGCCGTAGTTATTCTTATCACATTATCTCCAATCTGCTGTGCAACAAGCCCTTTCATATTCAAAACAGTTTTAAAAGCTTCATTAAAAGCAACCCCCCTCAAAGAAACCGTTATATCTCCACCAACATCGCTGTCAAATATAACATTTATACCAGCCCTTTGCAACATCTGTATTATAACAGTCCTTATGCTTGTATCTGCATAATCTACATCAACACGATATTTAGGAAGATTGTCAATTAGATCAGTGCTTTTAGATGATGAAGAAAGAGAAGGTTTCTTCGCTGGTATAATCTTGATGCTCTTAGATTTAGATAAGGCAATGGATCTAAGCTTAATACTTATTATCTTATCCCCCTCAAAAACAGAGTAATCAAATGGAGTTCTCATATAAACATCAATCCTAACCCCATCCTTTTCCTGCCTTGCAGTTATACTTTTCACATCTCCAGAGTTAAATGAGTATTCTTTATCTGTCTTAAGAGTGCATCTTTCAAGCATTATTGAAAACTCTTCATCTGATTTTTTTGAAACCTGAAAGTTTATCTTTGGACCAGAGTAGATTATATTTATAAGGTTGTCTGAAAAGTTAATACCGGTGATAGCAGATGTGTTTTCACCAGCCATGATAAATAATGTAGCAAGAATGTTTACTAAATACATCATATCTGACCTCCTTCAGCAATTATTAATTCCTTCCTCCTTCCTTTCTTCTTATCATATACAATCACACCCTTACCAACTATCTCAACAGAATATCCTTCTATAAGCCTCCTGTTGAGTGTGTATATCCTACCGTATCTTACAATATACATCTCACCAGTTATCTTATCCCTTAAAAGTGCCTCTTTAAAATTTGGATTTGACATTATTCCTTCAAGAACAAGGTTATCAACACTAAACTCAGATATAGCTGGAGATGTTGATTTTGAGTATGAATATTTAAGTGTAATTGGAGATTTGATTGATGATCTTACCATGGGATTTCGCTGATTAACAGGGATATAGAGCTTAACACTCTGGGTTGATATAACAACATCACTTACAATCTGAGCTTTCATACTAATAGCAAAAATGGTTAGTATAGTTATCACCTTCCCTCCATATACTGGTAAGAGATAAGATTAAAGGTTGCGTTTGATTCCTCCCCACCACCTATAGTAAGGTTCTCAATGTTAATAATTCTCTGTTCAGATGCAATCTCCCCCAAAAAGTTTCCTATGTTATGATAGCTTCCCTTAACCGTCATATTGTATGTTGTCCTGAAATAATAGGTTTCATTAACAGTGCTAAGTGGATTTATTGAGTTTATAACAATAGAGTTTTTATCAGCAATCCTTTTGACAATCCTAAAGAGCTCAGACATATTTCTCTCACCGGGGATTTTCTTTTTCATCTCCTCTTTTTGAGCTTTTAGTTCCTCAAGTTTTTTTTGAAGATCAGGATATTTTTCTATTATAGCCTTTGCCTTCATTATATCTGTTTTCATCTCAGAGTTCTTTTCTTCAAAAAGGGCTATTTTTTTTGACAAAGGAATCCAGAAATAGGAAATATAAACATAAGAAATACAACCGATAAGAAGCGCTCCAAGAACTATTTTTACAAGAGTATCTTTGTTAATCTTCAAATCTTTCATATCTTATATCTGTAGTTAAAGGTTATCTGAGTAGTGTAATAATCACCAGCATAATTTATCGCTGCTATTTTTGCATTAGAGTATCTGTTTTTGTTATTATCTATAAAAGAATACCACCATAGAAGATCCTCAAGATTGTTTGCATTAACATTTATCTTTACATCAATAAAATCTGATTGAGTTCTTGTATCTATACCTGAAAACCAAAGGGTTGAAGGAAGATTGTTTACAAGATCTTGCATAAAGGCAACATAGAGATATCTGTTTTTGCTGATTGTTTCAATCTGATTTATATAGTTTTGAACATCAGATATTTCTTTTTCTATCTTTTTTGAAAGATCAAGCTGTAAATTAAGTCTTTTGTATTCAGCTTCAAGCATCTGATTTTCAGTAGAAAGAGTTTTGTATTTTATGTAATGAAGGAGTGATACTCCGAAGACAACTATTATGAAAATAATAAAAACAAAGACAAACTTTACAAGAATTATATTTGAGAAGATTTTAGAGACATATTTCCTCGGTGCAAAATTAATGGTTATCATAGCGTCTTAATACTCCTTAGAGAAAGCCCCGCTGCAACACAAAGCGAATTTTTAATATAGTTTGGTAGATTTTTAGGAGGGTTTGATACAAATGAAAAAGGGTCTATTCTTTTGACAGGAATCTTAAGCTGGCTACTTATCATCTCATCAGCACCATCAAATGATGATGACCCTCCACATATATAAGCCTTCGTTATATTTATATCAAGCACAGATGATGTAAGAAAATCTATGGATCTTGTTATATCAGAAACGATCTCTTTAAAAACAGATGATATAATCTTTGAACCAAGTATAAGATTTCTGTTATAATCCTCTATTGCCGAAAGTTTATCCTCATCACTTACAAGTATTTTAAGAGCTTTTTTAAACTCTTGTGATTCATCATCCTTAAATGAAAACCTTTTAGCAATGTTTTTATCAATAGAACTACCCCCAACAAATATATCCCTTACAAGTCTGGAATAATACTCCTTTTTTCCATAATATGATTGATTTACAAGAGATATGTTATCGCTAAGTATTGAGAGATTTGTAACATTATGGCCAATGTTAATAACCATCACAGCAGAACCCTCAATCTCAGGCTCTGGTTCTATTCTGTTTATTATGTTTTCAATTGCAAAGCTGTCAACATCTATAAGAACAGGCATAAGACCAGCTTCTTTTATTATATTTAGCCTTTCATCTATTATCTCCTTTTTGGCAGCCACCAAAACAACCTCCATCTTATTTTGATTTTCATCGAAGATTGAAGGATTTATAACATAATAAGAAAGATAAACATCATTAATATCAAATGGTATAAAAGCCTCCGCTTGAGTATAAATACCTTCAGAAAAAAGCTTTGGTTCTATCTGTGGTATTTTTATATACCTTACTATAACAGAGTTACCTGAAACAGAGGTAGCAGCATATTTCGTTTTTATTTGATTTTTCTTGATAAATGATGAGATCTCAGATGCTATTGCAATCCTTTTTTCATCAGGGTTTAGGTCTTGTGGTAAGATTAGCGGTTGATACCCCCAATTCTTGAGAACAACCTCACCATTTTTTTTCTTAGAGAATAAAACAAATTTTAGTGAATAACTTCCTATATCAATACCAACTACTTCATCCCTTGGATATAAAAACTCAAAAAAATTTTTCACATTAAACATTATACCACCATTATATTAAATATTTATTAAATTTCAACAAATTTTTTACTTTATCTCGTATATCCCACCCCCTATTACACTTTCAAGGTTATCATATCTCTTGCCCTTAACAGATGAGTAGTATTTCTCCTCATAAGATATAGATGATTCTTTGTAAAATACACCTACAGGCAGTGGAAACTGAGGTGGTAGAAGGGATGACACTATAAAAGCCAAGATATAGTTTGATGAGTCATATACAGTAAGATCTAATGGTGGTTTTGATGGATCAAATTCAATTACCTGCGGATTGAAACCCCTTACAACAACAGCCTTATTTCTGTTTTTCCCAAATATCATTGGCTTCCCATCCTCAACTCTTAGTATAGCATCATCCCTTGTTTGAGGAGATTTATAGACATCAAACTCTTTATCTGTAAAAACAACGCATTTCTGAAGAAACTCAATAAAAGCAAAACCCGCATTAACAGCTGCGGATTTTATCACTGATGCGTTAATATCTATTTCAGTGTCTATACATCTTGCCACAAAACTTGCTCCAAGGCTTATCGCAAGAGCTACAGGATTAATCGCTCTATCAATGTTTCCTTCAGGTGTTGTTTTTGTTTTAGAACCATAAAGAGTCGTTGGAGAAGCCTGTCCCTTCGTAAGCGCATATATTCTATTGTTGAACATAAGAAGCTTCAGACCTATATTTCTTCTTATAGCATGCATTAGATGATTGCCACCTATAGACAGTGCATCACCATCCCCGCTAACAACAAAAACACAAAGATTGGGATTTGATAGCTTAATACCGCTTGCCACAGCTATTGCTCTTCCATGAATTGTATGATATCCATATGTTCCAACATAATATGGAAGCCTGCTTGAGCATCCTATACCTGAAACAACTACATATCTCTCTTTTTCAAGACCTATCTCAGCCATTGCCCTCTTAACACTGCTAAGTATTGCATAATTACCGCATCCGGCACACCATTTTATAACAGCACCAGAAGAAAAATCATCAGGGGTAAGCTTTATCATAAAATCCTCCGGATTTATATATATCTTTCTATTATTTTAACAACCTCTTCAGTTGTAAAAGGCTGTCCTGTTACTTTTGTTTCAGAGATAATTTCCATTTTAGTTAATGCTGAAAGTAGCAAGAAAAGCTGAGCTTTATTTTCCTCAATAACAATAGTTCTTTTAAATCTTCTAATTATTTCATTTAGATCTGGCGGAAGTGGGTTTAAATATTTCAGTATAACACATGACACATCTTTACCTTGGGAGTTGAGATATGAAATAGCTGATCTTATTGAGCCATAATTCGAACCCCATCCTACAACAAGAAGATTGCCAGCATTTCCATAGACATCAGTTGGAGGAATTTCTTTAACAACCCTTTTTATCTTTTCATGTCTGAGATCGGTCATTATCTGATGATTATCAGGGTCATAGCTCACAGCCCCTTCAGGGTTTGATTTTTCAAGACCACCTATTCTATGCTCATATCCCTTCATTGGAGGGTAAACCCAGGGTCTGGCAAGGGTAGTATTATTCCTCATATATGGTTTGAAGCTTTCCCTTGGTGGAATTTCAGGTAACTCAAAATCTTTAAGCTCTTTATCACATGGTATCCTCATTGGCTCAGAACCCTGAGCTATATAAGCAGAACTAAGAACAATAACAGGAGTCATATACTTAACAGCTATCCTTGAAGCCTCATAGACTGTATCAAAACAATCTGCAGGAGAATAGGCTGCCATAACAACAACAGGGCAATCTCCATGTCTTGCGAAAAGTGATATAAAAAGATCCGACTGCTCAGTCTTTGTTGGAAGACCAGTTGAAGGACCTCCTCTTTGAACATCTATTATGACAAGAGGAAGTTCGCTTATAACAGCAAGACCAATAGCCTCTGTTTTAAGTGAAAGCCCAGGCCCACTTGTGCCTGTAGCAGCAAGGTTTCCTGCAAAAGATGCGCCTATGCATGAGCATATAGCAGAGATCTCATCCTCTGCCTGAAAAACAACTATATCCTCAGATCTAAGCTTTGAAAATGTATGAAGGATTTCACTTGCAGGTGTTATCGGATAAGAGGCATAAAAAACTTTTCTTCCAAGCTTTTTTGAGGCAGCAATAAGTGCATAAGCAACTGCTTCATTTCCTGTAACATTATGGTATTTTCCCTTTTTAAGATTGCTCTTTTGAATTTTATATTTAGCATCAAATATCTCTGTTGTCTCTGCATAATTGTAACCAGCATAAAGAACCTTTCTATTTGCATCAGCAATCTTCGGATTTTTAGAAAATTTCTCATTTATCCATTTCGCCGTTATTTCTACTGAAAGATCAAACATCCAGTAAAGAATGCCAAGCATAAAAAAATTTTTTGTCTTTAAAACCTCTGCTCTTGAAAGTCCATCATCCTTAAGGGTTTCCTCAACCATTCTATTTGCATCAACAACTATAACCCTATAGTTTGAAAGACTACCATCCTCAAGTGGATTTGAACTATATCCAGCTTTTTTGAGATTTTCCGGTGTAAAACTTCCTGAATTCACTATTACTATGCTCCCTTTATCAAGATACTTCAGATTGACCTTAAGCGCTGCGGGATTCATAACAACAAGAAAATCAGCCTTACTTCCAGGATTCATAACAGACTCATCACCAAAAGCTATTTGAAAACCACTTACTCCCCCCACACTGCCCTGTGGTGCTCTTATCTCCGCGGGATAATCAGGAAGGGTTGAAACATCATTGCCAGATATCGCAGTTGCATCAGCAAACTGATTTCCAAGTAGCTGTATACCATCACCACTGTCTCCTGCAAACCTAACAACAGTAAGATTTTTAGTGTGTATATCAATCTTTTTAGAACCTTTATTCATAAATACTCCTTAAAGATAATATACAAAATTTATTGATGCTTAAAATAACTAACATAAAGATTTTTAATTAAGACGCTGACTCTTATAATATTGCTTGGTGTTGATATCCCAACTTCATACATTCAGCTGAAACAAGATTTACATCATATCTTACATACACTTAAATCTTGCCTGTTTAAAACATCCACAATCCCAACACCCTAAAAATCTTCTTTCACGCATAAAAGTTTTTTCCCATATCTCTCAACAGCTCTCACCCTTTCAAACATATTTACTTTAAGTTTGTCATCAATAATTGTCTCTATAAACTCAGAGCTAAGAGCCGAAAAAAATTCCCCCTTCTTTCCAATAACAAGAACTTCAAGAAGCTTTCCTTTTTTTGACTCAAGAAACCTTTCTCTTAAATAAGCATCATTCTGTCTCATCATAACTGATCTCTTTCTAACAATATCTCTGTCAAGCTCTCCAAGACAAAAAGCCTCGGTATAAGGCCTTTTTGAATATGGAAAGCAGTGAAGCCCGCTTATATACATCTCTCTCACAAAATTGTAGGTTTCCATAAACTCCTCATCAGTTTCTGTTGGAAAACCAACTATAACATCACAATATATTGCTATATCTGGAATTTTCTTTCTGATAAGCTCTATCTTTGAGGTAAACATCTTTTTTGTATAAGGCCTTTTCATAAGACTAAGTATTCTATCGCAAGCACTTTGGAGAGGTATGTGAAGGTGGCGGCATATTTTTTTATCAGACATCACATCACAGAGTTTTTCATCTATCTCCCATGGCTCAAGCGATGAAAGTCTTATCCTAAAATCCCCCTTTATACTCACAAGCCTATTGAGAAGATCAGCAAGTTTTTTATCTCCATCACTATAAGAACCAAGCCTCGTTCCACAAAGCACAACCTCCTTTACGCCGTTACTAAGAAGTCTTTCAAACTCCATAACAGCATATTCAAATTTTTTGCTTGCAATCTTATACCTCATATAAGGCACAATACAATACGAACATCTCATATCACATCCATCCTGTATTTTCATAAAAGCTCTGGTTCTATTGCCAGTTCCAAGAATTGGGAAAAAACTTAACTCCGTAGTATCACCTGATATGAAATTGTAGATCCTATGTTTATCAGAATTTTTAAAGATAATAATCCTTTTCTGGGGGTTCAACTCCTTTATCCCAATATCTGTAAGGCATCCTGTGAGGATAATCTTTGATTGAGGATACTCCCTAAGACACCTGCGCACGAATCTATCAACCTCAGCCTCAGCCTTTGCTGTAACACAGCAGCTATTTATAACAACAAAATCAGGAATTTTTTGAGAAATTTCAAATCCTTGTTTTAAAAGATGCTGTTTTAAACTCTCAAGCTCTACCTGATTTGTCCTGCATCCAAATGATTTAAAAAATATCCTCATTACTAATATGATACATAACTGAGGCAACGAGTGAAATAGCTGCTGTCTTTGAGGTAAGTATGTTGTTTGAAAGCTTTACAGTGAAAAATCTTTCATCTATTATTCTTTTTTCATCCTCAGAAAAACCACCCTCTGGACCAATCATTATGTTTATCTCATCACCCATAACCTCAATAGCCTTTTTTATTGACATTCTTTTCAAACCACCAATAAAGCCACAGATTACCTTTTTACCGCTTGAAGCAAGCTCTTGAAAGCTAACGGATTTTTCAATTCTACTAAAAGATGCTGACTCTGATTGTTTTACAGCTGCTACAATTATTCTCTCAAGCCTATTTATATCTGAACTGCGAATGTTTTTATCAAGCTGTGTATATCTGGTTATAAGAGGAAAAAAACTATCAACTCCCATCTCACTGCAACACCTTACAACCTCCTCAAAGTCCCTCTTATCTATAAATGGAAGATATAGATTAACCCTGTGTTTCTTGATATTATCCTCTCTTTTTTCAGTCACATAAACAATAACCCTTTCATCAATTATATCCTTTATGAACCCATTATATTTGAATCTTCCATCAAAGAGTTTTATCTTATCATTTTTTCTAAAACGCAAAACCTTTAAAGCATGAAATGACTCACCAGAATCAAGCATAACCTCGCATGGAATAGTGTTCAATGGGGGAGATATAAACTGCATCTTTTATGTAAATATCTTCTTAAAAAATCCACCCTCATCCTTCTTAGAAGAAGCATCATTTTTTTTGAATGAATCTCTAAGTTTTATAAAAAGCTCTCTCTGTTCATCCGTAAGATTTTGAGGTATATTCACAAAAACCTTTACCAAAAGGTCTCCTCTTTTTTTCGAGTTGGGATAATACATCCCTTTCTCATTGACTCTTAATATCTTACCATGTTGTGTTCCTGGTGGGATCTTTATTTTAACCCTTCCACCATCTATAACAGGAATCTCTATTTCAGTTCCAAGAACTGCATCAAAAACATCCACATTTGCAACATAGATTAAATCAGAACCTTCTCTCTCAAAATGGTGATGATGTTTTATTTTAACCTCAAGATATAGATCACCATTGTATCCGCCATCTCCCACATCTCCAGCACCTCTTATCTTCAAAAGAGTTCCATCCTCAACCCCCTGAGGTATCTTTATTGATATTTTGTTTTTTTTGTTTTTTACACCTCTCCCAGAGCAATCATTGCATGGTTCTGTTATTACCTTACCCTCACCATGACACTGAGGACATGTCTGAGTAAAAGAAAAGAAACCCTGAGAATATTGAACCCTACCTTTTCCCCCGCACATTGGGCATTTCCTTAGAGATGAGCTACTTTTAGCTCCCTTGCCACCACATACATCACACACATCAAGTCTTTCATATTCAAAATCAAGCTTTGTTCCTTTAAATGCATCCTCAAGTGTTATCTCAATTTCATACTTAAGGTCCTCACCACGCCTTCTTCTCTTTCTTTCCCCCCTTATATCACCAAAAAAACTCTCAAAAACATTATCAAATATATCACTGAAATCTCCAAATGTTTCAAAGCCTTGTGATGAAAAACCTCCAAAGCCTTCCTTCAATCCCTCCTCGCCATATGTGTCATACATCCTTCTTTTTTCAGGATTTGAAAGAACATCATAAGCCTCATTTATCTCCTTAAATTTTGACTCTGCCTCTTTGTTGCCGGGATTTCTATCAGGATGGTATTTAAGTGCAAGCTTTCTAAAAGCGGATTTTATCTCATCCTGTGTAGCATTTCTTGAAACACCAAGTATCCTATAATAGTCCTTTGCCATATATCTATAAAGCTAAGGCTTCTTGTCATTTAAAAAACCAAATATTCAATCAATAGATTACTTTTTATTCTCGTCTACTACCTCAGCATCAACAACATCCTCTTTCTTCCCAGAGGTTGATGATTGGCTTTGTGAGGAGGACTGAGATCCTTGAGATTGAGATTTATACATCGCCTCACCAAGCTTCTGTGAGACTCTTATAACCTCATCCTTGAATTTTCTAATTTTATTAATATCATCACCCTTTATGGCTTCCTTTAGATCACTAACTGCCCTTTCAATTGCAAGTCTTTCATCCTGAGAAACCTTATCTCCATATTCCCTAAGAGCCTTTTCTGTTGAGTATATAACAGCATCAGCCTCATTCTTTGCTTCAATCAGCTCCTTCATCTTTTTATCCTGTTCTGCGTATTTTTCAGCCTCTTTAATAAACTTATCTATCTCCTCTTTGTTTAACTTGTTAGGTGCCGATATAGTTATGTGCTGTGATTTGCCTGTTCCAAGATCCTTTGCCGAAACCTTAAGTATCCCGTTTGCATCTATATCAAATGTTACCTCTATCTGAGGAACACCTCTCGGGGCAGGAGGAATACCATCAAGATCAAACTTACCAAGCGATACATTGTCTTTTGCAAGTGGTCTTTCTCCCTGAAGGACATGTATTGTGACTGCGGGCTGATTATCAGTTGCTGTTGAGAATATCTGGGTTTTTGTCACAGGTATAGTTGTGTTTCTTTCAATAAGTTTTGTCATAACACCACCAAGTGTTTCAATCCCAAGAGAAAGCGGTGTTACATCAAGAAGAAGTATATCCTTAACCTCACCCGTGAGTATTGCTGCCTGAATTGCAGCACCATGAGCCACACACTCCATAGGATCTATCCCTCTCTCAACCTTCTTGCCAACATAATCCTCAACAAATCTCTGAACTATTGGCATTCTTGTTGGACCACCAACAAGTATTATCCTGTCTATATCACTTGTTCTAAGCTTTGCATCTGAAAGCGCTTGATCTATTGAATTTTTACATCTTGAAACAATTGGCTCAACAAGTGCCTCAAGCTTTGCTCTTGAAATCTTCATTGAAAGATGCTTAGGACCAGACGAATCAGCAGTTATAAAAGGAAGGTTTATATCCGTTTCAAGAACAGTGGAAAGCTCTATTTTTGCTTTTTCAGCTGCCTCCTTTATTCTCTGCATGGCTGTTGAGTCATTCTTAAGATCAATCCCAGTTTGTTTTTTAAACTCATCGCATATCCAATCAACAAGGGCATTATCCATATCCGTTCCACCAAGCTGTGTGTCCCCGCTTGTTGAAAGAACCTCAAATGTGCCTTCCTTACCTATCTCCATTATCGTAACGTCAAGTGTTCCACCGCCAAGGTCAAAAACCATAACCCTCTGGTCTTTACCAAGTTTATCAAGACCATATGCAAGAGCAGCTGCTGTTGGTTCGTTTACAAGCCTTATAACTTCAAGCCCTGCTATGATTCCGGCATCCTTTGTTGCCTGTCTTTGGTTATCATTGAAATAGGCAGGAACGGTTATTACAGCCTTCTCAACCTTATCACCGAGGAAAGCCTCAGCATCCTTTTTAATCTTTTGAAGTATGAAGGCTGAAAGTTGCTGAGGAGTAAACTCCTTATCAAATATTTTGTATTTATGTGTTGTTCCCATCTTTCTTTTAAATGCAGTAACAGTTCCTTGAGGATTTGCAACAGCCTGCCTTCTCGCTGGCTCACCGACAAGAAGCTGTCCATCCTTTGTGAAAGCCACATATGATGGAAATGCCTTACCACCTATTGATGTTCCTTCGGCTGCAGGTATTATTGTAACCTTACCACCCTCCATAACTGCCGCAGCAGAGTTTGATGTTCCAAGGTCAATTCCTATTATCTTTGCCATACTACCTCCTTAAGTTTTGGTTTCTTTTTTATTGCTACCTTCCTGAGTAGAGCTATTAGGCAAATCCTGATGTTTTCTTGCCACCTTAACCTTTGCAGGTCTAAGCAGATGATTGTTAATCTTATACCCTGGCTGTATAACCTCAACAACCTTACCATCGCTTTCATCATCACCTTCAACCGTTTCAATAATCTCGCAGGTCATTGGGTCATACTCTTTGTTGAGAATATCTATCTCCAAAAGCCCCATACTCTTAAAAAGCTTATCAAACTCGCTGAATATCATATTTAAACCAACCTTTAAATTTTCAATATCTGATGGACTTTCTGATATATGATTCTTTGCCATCCTAAACATATCATAAAGAGAAAGAAGTGAAAGCATTATATCATACTTAACCCATTCAGTAAGCTCAGATTTCTCCCTCTCTACCCTCTTTCTGTAATTTTCAAACTCAGCCTTGAGTCTAAGGAGCTGGTCAAAGTATTCTTCATTCTTTTTCTTAAGCTCTTCAATCTCCTTCTCAAGATCAGTTTTCTCACGCTCAGATTTATTGAACTCTTGCTTCGCCTGTTTGATATCTTTGCTAAGCTTAGAAATTTTAGGCTGATCTTCTTTATCCTTCTCTGAATTCACAGTTACATCTCCCTTTGCCATTCCTCAATTACCTCTTCAATTATGGAGCTTACAGTGTCTATTATAGATATAATTTTAGGATACTCCATTCTTCTATGTCCTATTATCCCAAGAATTCCGCAATTTTTATCACCTATGGAGTAGAATGAGCTAACTATACTAAAATTCCCAAGATCTTTAATATTACTCTCACCTCCAATGCTAACATCTATAAGATGTTTTTTTGCTGGTTTAATACCTTTATCTGATTCAATTATCTTGACTCTATTGAGAGCATCGCAAAACCTTTCTTTTATAATTCTTGAAAATCTTTCTTTTTCCTCAAGAAGTCTTGATACATTTCTTATATCCTCAATAGATACACCCTTGTCATCCTCATATATCCTTGAAATTCCCTCTATAAAAATCTCATCATCCTCATTTATGATGGCACCAAATATCTCATAAATAGCATTAAAAATACCACTATCATCCCTTAAAAGATAATCCTTTTTAATAATCTCAGCTGCTTCAGCAATTGTTAGACCTTTAAGCCTTTTATTAAGCAGCCGGACAATTGAGCTAACTTTTAGTTTCTCGGCCCTTGAAGAAAGGATTAATGGATAATGTTTTACTATCCCTGTTGATGTAACAAGAATAAGTATATAGCTGGATAAGGAAACCCCAATTATATCAATTCTTTTTATCTCTTCAGATTTTATATCAGAAACCATTGAAAAACCAACCTTTTTCGTAAGATCAGAAAGAAGCTTTGTAGTGTTTTTTAAAAAATAATCAAGTTCAGCCATTTTCTTTTCATACTCTATCTCAATCCTTTCTTTTTCCGCCTCAGCAATCGCCTGAGTCTTAAGTATACTCTCTATGTAAAATCTGTATGCCTTATCAGTTGGTATCCTCCCACCAGATGTATGAACCTGCTCAAGATAACCCTCATCATCCAGCTCTTTAAGAATGTTTCTTATTGTGGCAGGTGAAATATCTATAATTCCGGCATCAAATATCTCTTGAGAACTTACAGGCTTTCCTGAAACTATGTATCTATGGGTAAGCCAGTTAAGTATTATCTCCTTCCTTCGACTTGCAACCTCAGGTTTAATAACCCTCATAACACCACACTTTTTTAGCAACCACAATGATTAACTGCTAATAATATTATAGCATATACTCTTAAAATTGTCAATATGCTTATATGTCTGCTAATTATACAAAATCCTTTATGCTAACTGTGTAGTATTTTGTTCCGCAAGGATATCCCGGCGTAGGTCCGCAGTTTTTATTTTTAAAATCCTCAGGAGTATCTATTATATCTCTAACATTGCTTGACTTCTCAATAACATATGTTTGTGTTGATGAAACACTTGGTGCTGTATTATCAAGCTCTTTAACACCATTCTTAGAGCATGAACTAAGAAATGAGGACAGAATTGCAACAATACCTGCGAAAGAAAATTTGATATATTTTACATCATCCTTCTTAAGGCCTGTTTTTAAAACAATATCTTTCAGCGACATCCTTACACCTCCATATCTGCGAAGTCGTATCTGAGCAAAGTTTCAGTTATAAGAAACTTCTTAGCCTTTATGACCCTACTCTCTTCCATAAAATTATATATAAATTGATAAGGATTGTCAAAATACTCTTCCTTAATTCTATCGTAAGCAACTTTAAAAGAACGATAAAGTTTAATGTATCTTGCAAATCTTTCCCATATATATCCTGTAAAATTTTTCTTAAAAAGTTCAAGATAAAATGATGGTTCTTCCCCTTTAACATAGCTGCAAACTGCATATGAAAAAATAGGAGAAACAAATGAAAGATCATAAAGATATCTCTTATCCACATTTTCCCATCTTAGCTGTTCAATAATTCTTTCTGTTTCAGAAAAGACAATTTCATCCTTAAAGTTAAAGATCCCATTTTTCACAAGGCTCTTTCTCAAAAACACCTCTTTAAGGTCTTTTTTTCTTTTAATACAAATATACCTTAAAGCAGGTCGCATATATTCAAATAGAAACTTCTCTTTTTTTACAATTTCAAAACCTATTCTTTCAAAGAGCCTTTCAAGAAGCTCTTCAGGAAAGCAATAGATATGGTTCATATATTCAGTTTCACTTCCAAATATCCAGCCACAAATCCTTTCCTTTACATCTTTGTCTTTATTTTCAAGAAATAGTTTAAAAGATTCCTCGACATCAACAGTTTCTATTATAAGTATTTTCTCGTATTTAAGTGTTCTTAAAGCCTCAGAAAGAAAATAGATGGTTTTAAAATAACCTAAATGCTCAATAACCTGCTTTGCTAAAATCTCATCAAAAACCATATCATCAAAATCAAGATCCCAAACAGCCATAATATAGTCTGGCTTAAAGGCGGGATTTATGTCTATATTTATGTAGCCTTTAAGTTTTTCTCTACCGCAGCCGGCATTAAGCTTCATTTCTCTCGCCTCCAAAGAATCTGTTAAGCAGATGAGTATCCTTTTTAATCCAAAATCTGGAATAGAGAGAAAGCAAAAATCTTTTAAACCAGCTAAGATGTTTTTTTTCATAGCGATAGAAGCAGTAAGGATCATTATGAATCATTCCTGTCTTCATCAACGACACCTCACTGCACCCACCACCACATTCAGCTATATAGCAACAATCAGCACACAAAGGCCCAGCATCTTCCTTTTTAAACTTACGGTTATATGAAAATGAATTTGAGTCATTCCATATATCATAGATACTTCTTTCGTTTATATTTCCTTCAACAAACCTATCATTGTTAATCGAAAGACATCCAACTACATCACCATTGCTTCTTATACCAACAACACTAATTCCTGCCTGACAACCCTGCCATTTATCATAAAGCCATATATTCTTTATGAAGCAGGAGTTATAACCCATATCATGAGCTCCTATAACAGCAAGCTCATAAATACTGTACCTTCGCCTCAAAGCCTCAATAAAAACACCAACAGAATAAAACTCATCCTCATCAAGAAGATATCTCTTATCAAATCTTATCCCCTCAGCACCAACCATCTGAATCTGCCATGCTATTTTTTTACCCTTTATCATCTGGGCTATACCGGAAAGCTCAGAGATATTAAGCTTTGAAACTGATGTGATAACGCTCAAAGGTATATCTTTCTCAAGGCATTTTTCCATAAAATTCATCGTCTTTTTAAAAGCACCATTAACTCCTCTTATTTTATCGTGTGTTGAAGCAGTTGATCCATCAATGCTTGTTGCAACAGCCCTTGGTTTAAGTTTTGCAAGAAACTCAATAATCTCATCATTATAAAGCGTTCCATTTGTAATAACACAAAGCTCCATACCAAGCTCTCTTATCTTTATGGCAATATCCTTAAAGTGAGGGTTTAAAAGTGGCTCGCCACCCATTAGTGCTACAGCTTTACATCCCGTTTTTTTAAGATCCACACATAATTTCAAAGACTTATCAAGATCAAGCTCATCATCCCTCTTTTTCCCGGCAGAAGAACCGCAGTGAAGACATTTAAGATTGCATGCAAGCGTAATCTCCCACACACATGAAAGAAGCTCGTATTTCCTCATAAATATCCTTTCAGATTTCTAATATAAAGAAGAAACTCTCTGTTTCCGCTTATACCCTTTATAGGTGACTCCATCTCACCAACAATCTCAGCAAAACCACCTTCCCTTATAAAATCCTTTATATTCATAAGTGCTCTTACTCTAAGCTCTTCAGTTTTAACTATCCCCTTTACAAGATCCCATTTTGAAAGTTCAAACTGCGGTTTTACTAAAAGAACAACTTCGGCATATCTCTTAATCGAGTTTAAAACTGGTGGTATAACAAGTCTCAAAGATATAAAGCTTACATCAACTGCTGCAAACTCAATAGCCTCATCAAATAGATTAGCTGTAAGATATCTTGCATTTGTATTTGGAATAAAAACAAATCTTTTATCATTCAAAACCTTTTCATGGACCTGTCCTTTTCCAACATCAACACCATAAACCTTTCGAGCACCAAGCTCAAGCATACAATGTGAAAAACCACCTGTTGCAACCCCTACATCAAGACAAACTTTATTTCTTAGATCTATATTAAAAGCATCAATTGCTGCTTTAAGCTTAAGACCCCCTCTTGAAACATATGGGCACAATCCCTTTTTAACAGAGATAAAGTCTTTGTCTTTTGTCAGAAAAGAACAATCCATAACAACCCGGCCATTAACCTCAACCTCACCAGCCATAATTGCTCGCCTTGCCTTTTCCCTTGACTCAAAAATTCCAATATCAACACATCTTAGATCAAGTCTCTTCTTCATGATATTTTTTACATTTGTCTATAAGCTCTTTCAAAAACTGCTTTATCCTTGCCTCATTTCCTTGATCGGTAGGCTCATAAAACCTTACGGGATTTGGCATATACTGTTGCTTGACATAATGGCCAGGATAATCATGAGGATATTTATATCCCTTGCCATCTCCAAAAAATTTACCATCAAGATGAGGATCTCTAAGATGAGGCGGAACATCTCTTTTTGGACCATTCCTTACCTCATCAATCGCCTTTTCAATCGCCAAATAAGCTGAGTTTGATTTAGGAGAAAGGGTGACATAAAGTGCAGCGTGAGCAAGTATTATTCTCCCCTCAGGCATTCCAACTCTTTCAACCGACTCATAGGCCATCTGTGCAATAACCAGTGCCATAGGATTTGCAAGCCCAACATCCTCGGACGCAGCAATGACAATTCTTCTTGCTATAAAAAGAGGATCTTCACCAGCTTCAATCATCCTTGCAAGCCAATAGACTGTAGCATCAGGATCGCTTCCTCTCATTGATTTTATAAAGGCTGATACAATATCATAGTGATAATCCTGCCTTTTATCATACTCAAGATATCTGTTAAGTGAAAGCTCCTTTATTACAGTATCATCTATAACTTCATTCTTTGCAACAATGGAGGCTGCATCAATAAAGTTTATCAGCTTTCTTGCATCACCACCGGCAAACTTTATAAAAAATCTTCTTGCGCTTTCCGTTATTTTAATCCTTCCTTCAAAACCCTTACTAATTACTCTGTCAATAAGAATGTCCATCTCATCATCATTAAGAGGTTTGAACTCACAGATAATAAATCTTGACATTAATGCTCTATTTATGTAGAAGAATGGATTACGCGTGGTTATACCTATGACTGTTATGTCTTTATCCTCAATAAAGGGAAGAAAAACATCTTGTTGATTTGTGTTGAAGTGATGTATCTCATCTATTATTACAACTAACTTTTTATCTGAAAACAAAGATTGGGTTTTATCCATTATTTTTTTTATATCAGTGATGGATGACAATGCAGCATTGAAAGAAAAAACCTCGGCGTTTATTCTTTTTGATATTATGTGTGAAAGAGCAGTCTTGCCACTTCCACTTGGCCCATAGAAAAGACAGGATCTTATGTTTTGACTATCAATCATCTTTCTAAGAAAACATCCTTCACCAACAAGATGTCTCTGACCAATAAATTCATCAAGGCTTAAAGGCATCATCCTATGAAGAAGGGATTCCATATTACAGATATGAAGATGATCTGTCTATATCCTTTGCTTTTTCTATGAGTTCGTCTATCTTCTTATCAACAGTTTCTCTTAGCTGTTTAAGCTGTCTATCTTTAACATAAAGCCTTACAGCATAATCCCCAATAAGTGTTGTAAGCACTGTTATTGTATCTGGTATTTTTTTCTCAAGCTTTTCTATATCATGGGATATAACACCTTCAATATGGGATATTTCAATATCAGTAATCTGATCCTCTATACTCACAGCTACATTTCTGTTTTTTATCCTCAAAGATACCTTCATCTGTGAATCTCTCTTTCTATCATACGACTTATATCTTCAAGCTTATTTTTTATCTTATCCTCAAACTTGCTTTTCTTAAGCCTTTCTATCTCTGAAAGCAAATATCTCTCCCTTTCCTTGAAAAGCCTAAGTTCCTGAGCCAACTTCATATTTTGTGCATAAAGCATTTTAATCCTTTCAAGCAGGTTGATAATCTCTTTTTCAAGTTGTTCAAGTTTTTTCTCAAGCATCAGTTTATTGTTTGACAAATCTTCTTTTTAAACTCATTAATATCTTCTATAATACCACCACCCTGAATAAAATCATCCCTACCACCACCTCTGATATTATAGCTGTCTTTAAGCCTTGTAAAAATCTCCTTAACAGAAACCCCTGCGTCATCTGTTTTTGTTATAACAAATGATACCTTTGAACCATTAACGGCATATATAAATATAATAGCAGAAGAAAATTCTTTTTTCTTTTTATCAGCCGCAGATCTTATTGTTTTGATATCTGCCTGTGCAAGTCTTACAAAAACAAACTTAAGGTTTTTAACATTAAAAATCTCATCAGATATAGAATTAGTTAATGAAAGATCTCTTAACTTATCAGAAAGAGATTTTATATCATTTTTCATCTTTAATATCCTTGCCTCAATATCACCCTCATCAACCTCAAGAATTTGCGATATCTGAATAAGTCTTTTTTCTTTTGACTCAAGATAATCTAAAAGGCTATAACCTGAAACTCCCTCAATCCTTCTTATTCCTCTTGACAACGATCCCTCTTTTATTATCTTTATCCTAAAAACCTCCTCAAGATTCTTAACATGTGTGCCACCGCAGAGCTCAAGACTAAATCTTGACGATACATCAGAAAAACCACTACGATTTATAAGAACAAACCTCGCAGGGTCTGAATATCTTTCACCTGGAAGTATAACCGCATCTAATCTTTTGGCATCATCAAGAGGTCTTATATCAGTATGAACCTTAAAACCCTCAGCTATTGCCTCATTTGCAACCTTCTCAACCTTTTTGATCTCCTCAAGAGTAGGCTGTCTTGAAAGGGTGTAGTCAAATCTAAACTTTTCATCATCAACAAGAGAGCCAGCCTGAACAACGCCTAAACCAAAAACTTTTTTGAGTGATGCATTGATGAGATGTGTTGCGGTATGATTGGCAGATATTTTCTTTCTCTTAATCACATCAACACAAAGTTCATAAATCTCACCAACTTTTACCTTTTCTTTAAGAACTGTTTTATGATAAAAGACATCACCAAAAGGCTTTTGAACATCAACAACAACCCCAACGATCTTTCCTTCCTTTTTTATAACTCCACTATCAGCAACTTGACCTCCAGACTCAGCATAAAATGGGGTTTTATCAAAGACAAGAAAAAACTCACTGCCTTGCGCCTCCATCAACTCATTTCCATCTCTATCTATCACTGCACAGAGTTGTGAACTTTCGTTGAGTCTGTCATAACCTGTAAAACATGTTTTTGGCATTTTTGAGTTAATACTGTCAAATATTCCTAAAGAGGAATCTATAAATCTCCATTTTCTTGACCTGTCTTTCGCTCTTTTTTTTGCTTCTTCAAACTCACTATCAGATATGACTATTCCCTTTTTAACAGCGATCTCTTTTATAAGCTCATAAGGAAAACCATAGGTTTCATATATCCAAAAAGCTTGCGAGCCTGATAACTGCCTTTTTTCAAGAAGCTCGTTTATATATCTTTCGCCTTTCTCAAGCATCTCAATAAAACCCTTCTCTTCATTTTCAATAACCTCTTTTATCACAGAGATATTCTGTTCTATGGTAGGATAAACATCGCTATATATATCCTTGACAGTATCTGCTAATCTAAAAAGGCATGGTTCTTTCACACCAATAATCATAGCATACCTAAGAGCTCTTCTTATAAGCCTTCTAAGCAAATAACCCCTTGCTTCATTTGATGGAATAACACCTTCGGATATAAGAAATACAGCACCTTTTATATGATCGGATATTATTCTTAGTGCAGGGATGAAAACATCAAAAGCAGCTGATGAAAGTTTTTTGTAAAGATCAGGCGATGTATAATTTTCAATAATTACTTGTGAAAATCTTTTAAAGTTAGAATCTGTTATGTTGTTTTCTAATATAAATCTCTCAATAATAGGGAAAAAAAGTGATGTCTCAAATGGAGAAAATCTCTTTTCAACTATAAATGAGAGTCTTTCAAGGCCCATACCTGTATCAATATTCTTTTTAGGAAGCAGCTTAAAACTACCATCAACCTGTTTATCAAACTGAGTAAACACATGATTCCATATCTCAATGTATCTATCACAGCCACACCATGGACCAGGACAGTTTGGATGATAAACCTCTCCACGATCATAATATATCTCAGAGCATGGACCACTTGGTCCTGTATCTCCCATAGACCAGAAATTATCCTCACCAAGTTCAAATATATGGGAATGCAGATGATGGGAAAGAATCCTCTTCCATATATCATATGTCTCATTATCCTTAGGTGCAATCCCACCTTTGTAGTATGAAAAATAGAGCCTTTCAGGATCAAGTCCCATTTCTGATGTCAAAAACTCATAACCCCACCTCAGTGATTCCTCTTTAAAGTAATCACCAAAAGAGAAGTTTCCAAGCATCTCAAAAAATGTAAGATGTTTTATTGTTCTGCCAACATTATCTATATCAGTTGTTCTAAAACACTTCTGACAGCTTGCTGCTCTTTTCAAATCTGTTTTTAAGCCAAGATAATATGGTTTAAACTGAACCATCCCTGCGCTTGTGAAAAGAAGGGTAGGATCCCCATAAGGCACAAGTGGACTTGAAGGAATTATTGGGTGATCTTTTTTCTTGAAAAAATCAAGAAACCTATCTCTTATCTCTCTTGAGTTCATATATCCCTCTCATTTAAATTATTTTATCAAATTAGCCGAGCCTACTGACTTTAACTCACAACTTCAGTTTCTTTGATCTATACCTCTTAAACTCCAAAAAGGATTTTTATTCCCTTAGGGATTTGAAAGGATCAAGTCCATAGAAAGTTATCCTTTTTTCCTAACATCAAAGAGAAACTTTTCAACATGCATTTTACATCCCTATTATTTTTTTGAGTTTTTCACACATCTTAACAATCCTTTGGCTAAAACCACTATATCTCTTCTCTATATCAGGTATTATCTTATGTCTTAGCCAGTTTCTTGTGTAGTATGTGTCAAAGTTTGTTTTATCAACTGCATATCTTATTTTGTTTTCCTCAAGATAACAAAGTATCTCATTTTTTCTAATACACAAAAGCGGCCTTATAACATAAAAACTACCAAGCCTTCTTTTAACAGGTATACCACAAAGAGATAGAGGATCTGTGCCACGAAAAAGATTTAAAAGCACTGTCTCTACATTCTCATCAGCATTGTGAGCAGTTGCTATAATATCACACTTAAATTTCCTTGCATATCTTTCAAACATCTTATATCTAATATCCCTTGCATATGCCTCAAGATTTTTCTTCTCTTTATTTGCCATTCTTTTAATATCAATTCTTTCAATGGCAAAATCCAATGAGTTTCTCTCACAATAATCAAAAATTATCTTCTCATCTTTTTCAGATTCTTTGCGTATCATATGGTTAAGATGAAAAACCGCAAAATAATTATCCCTTGCTTTATGGAAAAAATGAAGCAGCATCATTGAATCAGGACCACCAGAAACTGCAAGAAGAATTCTACTTTTTTTATTTAAAAGCTTGTAATCATCAATAAACTTATTTATTCTATTCCAGAGTTTAAGTGTTAGTTTTGGCATTTTTAGTTTAGGTCTATTATATTCCACTTTTTACCATATATCTCAATAAGCTCTTTCCTAAGTTCAGAGTGTTGAGGTTTTAAGAGATAAGGATCATCTCTTATTATTTCATCTCTATCTTCAAACACATTTGAAAGCACAGCCCTATCCCTATAAACACAGGCTATCTTTAACTCCATATCACCGTGCTGTCGTGTTCCAAGAACCTCACCAACACCCCTTATATAAGCATCCTTTTCACTGAGCTCAAATCCATTTGATGTCTCACACATAGCCTTTATCCTTTCATATCCATCAGCACTTTTAACACTGCTTACAAGAAAACAATAGCCATACCTACTGCCTCTTCCTATCCTGCCTCTCAACTGGTGCAGAGAGGCAAGCCCAAACCTTTCAGCATTTTCTATTATCATAATATTAGCATGTGGCACATCAATACCAACCTCTATCACAGTAGTAGAGCATAGGATCTGTATTTTTCTTTCATAAAAATCCCTCATTATCTTTTGCTTTTCTAATGATTTCATGCCGCCGTGAAGAAGTGCAGTATTGAAGCCTGAAAACTCCCTTTTTATTCTCTCATACTCTTTAATCAAAGATCTAACATCAGGATCTTTTGATTCCTCTATTACAGGAAAGACTATATATACACTATCACCATCATTTAAAAGCTTTTTAGCCTTTTCAAAAGCCTCTGATTCACTGACATGAGCTGTAAATACTTTTTTCCTTCCAGGTGGCATGTCGGTAAGAGTTGAAAGATCAAGATCTCCATAAAGTGCAAGAAAAAGTGTTCTTGGAATTGGAGTTGCAGTCATAACAAGCATATCAACACTCTCACCCTTTTTTCTAACAGTCGCCCTTTGTCTTACCCCAAATCTATGCTGTTCATCAATAACTGCAAGTGTAAGATCTTTAAACCTTACCTCACCTTCAAGCACGGAGTGAGTTGCTACAATTATATCAATCCCCCCCAACAACAGTTGCTCATATATCTGCTTGCGCTTCTTTTTAGGGGTTGATGAGGTTAAAAGCTCAACCCTTACATCAAGACCTTGAAGAAATTTTTTAAATGTATAATAATGTTGTTCAGCAAGTATTTCTGTTGGTGCAATAAAACATGATTGATGACCATTTTCAGCAGCAAGCAGGCAGGCGCAAAGCGCTACAACAGTCTTGCCACTTCCAACATCCCCTTGAAGGAGTCTGTTCATTGGATTTGGACTCATCATATCCGAAAATATCTCATTAATTGCTTTTTTCTGTGAAGGAGTAAATTCAAAGCCAAGCCTGTTTTTAAAGGGCGTAAGAAGTGTTCTTTTTACCTCATACCTCTGGGGTTTTTTAATCTCAAGAGATTGTTTTTTCTTTAAAGCCCACGCAACAGCCATCAAGAAAAGCTCCTCATATATAAACCTCTCCCTTGCTTTTTTGAGCTCAAACAAACCTGATGGAAAATGTATCATTTCAAGGGCAGTATATCTATCATAAAGTCCCCTTTTGTTGATTATGCTACGAGGTAGTATTTCTCGCTCAATCTCTGTTTTAAGATCAAGGCATCTTCTCATCATCATTCTAAAAGTTCGATTATCAATACCGGATGTAAGAGAATAAACGGGAACTATCCTTTCCACAGTTAGATTAAAATCAGCATCACACTCAAAAAATATTTCATCAGCATCAAGCCTGTGAGGGAAAAAGATATCAGAGCTTCTTGCTACAACAAAAATTTTTTTTCCCCTGCCTATCTTCTTTTTAATGGAAGCAAAAACATCAAACCTCAAGCTTGCCTTTTTAAAAACATTAACCTCAACCATTCTTCCATCTGCTGTTTTGATAATTATTTTGAAAATCCTCAGTGATGTGGATGTATACTGTTCATAATAATCAATAACCTCACCAAAAACACTATTTACAGCTTCAATAAGTTCATCAAACTCCTTTTGTGTTCTATAATCTCGGTAGGACCTTGGAAAATAAAATATGAGATCTCTAAGATTATTTATACCAAGCCTTAACAGGATTTCGGATCTTTTTGGCCCAACACCTTTGAGGTATTTAACATCCGTAGAGCTTTTTATCATTCAACAATCTTTGTGATATATCTTTCTAACTCTTTTATATCAGGTTTTATATAGATTCCGGGTTTAAAATTCATTTTATCCTTAACGGACATATCCTTAACTCCATAACCGCTAATCAGTAAAAGAACACTCTGGTTGCTTTCAATTTTATTTTCAGATCTTGCTTTCTTAAATCCAGCAAAAGAGCTGGCTGCTGATGGTTCGGCAAAAACACCTGTTTTTGTAGAAAGCTCAAGTGATGCAGACAACACATCATCATCGCTGACATTTACTACAAAACCATTTGACTCCCTCACAGCATTAATAGCAGCCATAGCATCCCTTGGCATACTTACAGATATGCTGACACATATAGTTTGTGCATTTACCTTCTCAACCTCTTTGTTCTCTGATAAAGCTTTAAAAATAGCATTCGAACCTCCAGCCTGAACAGCAACAAGTTTTGGAAGCTTATCTATAAAACCAATCTTCTTAAACTCAAGAAATCCTTTCCATATACCACTTATTATATTTCCATTTCCAACAGGAACAAAAATCACATCCGGCACCTCCCACTCAAGCTGTTCTGCTATCTCAAAAGAAATTGTCTTTTTACCCTCACGAGTAAAAGGATTGTAAGCGGAGTTTCTGTTAAACCACCCAAACTTATCACATGCTTGTTTACAAAGCTCATAAGCATCATCATAACTGCCATCAACCTTAATTACCCCTGCTCCATACATAAAAACCTGAATAAGTCTTGGCTCAGGAGTCTTTGATGGAATAAAGATTATAGATTTAACTCCAACCGATGCAGCAAGGCATGCTGTTGATGCTGCGATATTTCCCTGTGAAACACATGCAACAAACCTTCTACCCACATCAATAACATCGACCATTCTTTTCAAAACAACAGCTGTTGCCCTATCCTTGGATGAAAGGCTTGGATTTAAAGAATCATCTTTTATGTAGATCATCTCAACATCATACTCATCAGCAAGTTTTTTAAAGCGATAAAGTGGTGTATAACCGACCCTTAAAGGCGATATTTCATTAAGATCATCCGCAGGCAAAAGATCAACATATCTCCAGATATCATAGAAGCGGTTATTTTCAAGGTCCTTGAGTTTAAATCTCTTCTTTATAAGAGCATAATCATATATTACTTCAAGATTCGAGCCACAGACATCACATGTATATATCAAATCCCTAAGTTCATGCTCTTTTCCACAACCAATACATTTAAGAAAACTTATTTTTTTCATACAGTCCTCTTTATGCTATGGTATAATAGTGGTCCCCGCTTTACCTTCAAGTGTCTGCTCAAAAAGCTCAGTTTTGGTTATAAATGCTTTTGTTCCACCATTTTTCATAAATTCTATGCATGCCTTTATTTTCGGTCCCATGCTGCCAGCTGGAAACTGATCAGGCATTGAATTGTAGATTTCCTCAAGTTCGCTCACCCTTATAACCCTTATATCCTTCTGAGTTGGCTTTTGATAATCAATCTTTATCCCATCCTCACCTGTGAATATTGTAAGCATAACATCAAGATGTTGCCCTCTTGCTTTTGCCCTTTTAATCAGCAGTGAGCCAAGAAGTGCACTTGCAAGATCCTTATCTATAACAGCTTCAACTCCACTATACATCTTCAGAAACTTTTGATCTGCTTTGTAAGGTCTTTTATACTCAATACCATAGCTACATCTATAAATCTCAAATCCATCCTTTATCTCAGGAACAACCTCTTTAACAGGAATACCACCACCCCCAACGGTTATGGGAATAATCCCTTTTTCTATGAGTGCCTCAATCGTATCTATCTCAACTATATCAATCGGCTTTGGGGATGGGACAACCCTCCTCCACATTTCATTTCCGCTTTCATCCCTCTTGTAAACCTTCATCACCCATCCATCTTTTTCCATTCTTTCTTGGGCCTCCTGTCTTGTGTATGATGGACCGATATACTTCGAGGGATTTTTAAAATCAGGATCATTAGGGTCAACCACAACCTGAGTTACTATACCACTAACGATGTTATCTATTCCTCTGATATTCAGCTCATTGTTAAGCTGGGCTATCATATATGCCATACTACCCTGAGTATCTGCCACACAGACATCAAGTGGAATAGGAAAAAGAAACTTCCGTGTATATTCTGAGCTTAAAAGAACATTTCCAACCTGGGGTCCGTTTCCATGAGTTATCACATAATAATCCTGTGGGTGTTTTTCAAATATATCAGCAATATTTTTAAGAGTTTTTGCTGTTCTCCTCCATTGCATTGGAATATCAGGGTTCAGCGGTTTTCCATCCTTATCCTTAAGTCCAACAGGGGAAACCTCATTACCACCCAATGCAAATATTCTAATGGTCTTTTTCATAAACCCTCTAATTCAAAGAAGTCTTTTCCTAAAGATACTCTTTTCTGCTTAAAATTCTATTATACCAAAATTGCAAAAGTCAGATTTTTTGTATAATGTAAGTGTATGCTTGAGTGAGAGGGAGGAAGGTATGTTATCTAAGATACTGAGCATGATTTTAACACTGTTTGTCTTGATAGCCACAGAGTCATGTATTAAAAAACAGGTTAAAAAAGAACCACAACAAGCATCACAGCAAGCATCACAGCAACAGCAAACTCAAGATGTTATAACCACAACTACCACTGAAACGGATGCAGAATTTGGAGATAGTAGTGAAAATGAAGAGGCGGATGTGAGAAAAAAGATTTCTGCAAGTCTTAAAACCATTTATTTTGATTTTGACAAATATGATTTGAAAACAGATGCAAAAGACATACTCTCACAGAACGCTAAAATAATAATGGAAAACAACCTTAGCATAGTTATTGAAGGCCATTGTGATGAGAGAGGAACAGAACAATATAATCTATCACTTGGTCAAAAGAGAGCAAACACGGTTAAGGATTATTATATAAGGCTTGGCATCAACCCATCAAAAATAGCAACAATCTCATATGGGGAAGAGATGCCTGTCTGCAGCGAACATACAGAGGAGTGTTGGGCTTTAAACAGAAGGGCAGAGACAAAGGTTAGCGAATGAAAAAAACAGCTTTTCTACTTACAACAGTCTTTTTGACTTCATGCATTGCAACAGAAAAGGATATGATAATCCTTCAAAGTCAAATAGATGATCTAAACTCTAATATATACACCCTTAAAAAGAATCAGGCAGATTTGATGTCAAAAATTGATGAAGTCAATAGAACAATAATATCATTCACAGAAACCTCAAAAGATCTCTCATCAGAGATGTCTAATCTTTCAAGCAAGATTGATGAATACAACTCAATAACTGATAGAAAAATCAATCAGTTAGGTAAAAGCATTATTACATCTACAAAAGAAGATGATGAGGCATCAAAAGAGGCAAAGCTCTTTCTTAGAGCAGCAAATGCATATTCATCAGGTAGGAACAAACTCGCTATAGATCTTCTAAAAGAATATATATCAAAATATCCAAAAAGTAATAACATAGATCTTGCATACTCGTATCTTGCGGATATACTCTACTCTGAACAGAATTTCAGAGAGGCAGCAATATTTTATGCAAAGATAATATCAGAGTTTCCATCATTTATAGATATAGATAAAATAAAGCTCAGATATGCCATCTGCCTTTTAAATATGAACGATCCCGCCAAAGAAAAAGAGATAGAACAATACTTAAAAGAGCTTGAAAGAAGCTCAAAGGATCTATATATAAAAAACCTCTCTAAAAACCTGCTGAATGAAATATCAAAGAAAACCAAAAAAAATATTAAAACTAATTAGAACAGCTAAACTGCTGTTGTTAGTATCTATAACACTTTCAGTTAGCGCTTCAGAAACAGAGATATATATAGGTATAGAAAAAAAATTCTCACAGCAAATACCTAAAATCGCCTTTTTCAACATAATATCGACATCTGACAAAAAGACCGAAATAGAGATCAAGGAGATTGTTAGAGCAGATATTATGTTTTCAGGGTACTTAGAGGTAGTCGAATTTGAACAAAGGATAGAAAATCTTTCAGATTTTATTGATAAAAACAAGGCTTTCTATCCTTACCTTCTCAGCATTAGTGTTGATGTAAAAGGCGATATGATAGAAGCAGAGGCAAATATATACAACATACCTCAAAAGATAAAAACTACTAAAAAATATACAGCACCGATTTCACAGTTAAGAAGACTCTCACATTTCATAAGCGATGATATTATTGAGAAAACTGTAAATAAAAAATTCATTGCATCATCAAGAATAACATTTTCCAACAACTCAACTGGATATAAAGAGATATACATAGTTGATTATGATGGAGAAAATCTTGTTAGACTTACTGATCTAAAAAGCATATCATTGGCTCCAAAATGGTCAGTTGATGGAAAGCGAATATACTTCACGACATATAGATATGGAAATCCTGATATGGCATACATTGAACCTGAAACAGGAAGACAAAGGTTGTTTTCAAAATTTCAGGGTCTCAACATTGCTGGTGGGTTTTCTCCTGATGGCACAGAGTTTGCTGTTATACTTTCAAGAGGAAAGGACCCTTCGCTTTATATACTCAATCTTGCAACAAAAGAGGTCAAAAATATACTTGATAACTTCGGCGTGTGTGCATCACCAACATTTTCACCTGATGGAAAGGAAATAGCTTTTGTAAGCGACAGGGCAGGTATGCCTCAGCTCTACATATATAACACTCAAACCAAAAAAACAAGAAAACTAACTAATTTCTATTGGGTTGATTCACCATCATGGTCTAGT
Source organism: Elusimicrobiales bacterium (assembly GCA_049972095.1). Taxonomy (GTDB): domain Bacteria; phylum Elusimicrobiota; class Elusimicrobia; order Elusimicrobiales; family UBA9959; genus JANZZP01. The sequence continues at coordinate 19,500 of JBMFKQ010000008.1, read as the reverse complement.
GATGGAAGGTGGATTGCATTTTCAGGAAGAGAAACAAAGAATGAAAGACTCAACATATTTCTAATGGATCCAACAACATCTGTTATAAAAAGACTCACAAGAAACGAGGGTGATAATGAAGATCCTACATTCTCACCAGATTCAAGGTATATTGCTTTCATATCAACAAGAAACGGGACAAGACAGATATTTATAATGGATGTTGACGGTTCAAGACCCCATCTGCTATCAAAAAAAATAACCGCAAACTCCTATACACCGAACTGGAGCAAGAACTAAAAACTACTTTTTTAAAACCACAATATCAGGATTGAAGCATTTTCTGCACCTTGCCTCATACTTATCACCAGACCCAACCTCAATCCTTTCAGCGCTGTTTGAAATCTTTTGAGAATAATGTGCAGGATTACCACACACAACACATATCGCAAGATTCTTTGTCACATACTCAGCGATAGCCATAAGCCTTGCCACCTGCATAAAAGGCCTTCCCTTCCAATCCATATCAAGACCTGCTATTATGACTCTTTTGCCTTTGTTTGCAAGCTTGTCTGCAACAGAAACTATGCTCTCATCAAAAAAATGTGCCTCATCTATTCCAACAACCTGCGTATCCTCTTCAACCTTTTTTAATATCTCCAAAGCTGTTTTTACAGGAATGGCTTTAAGCATTATTCTATCATGCGATACAATATGTTCCTTTGCATACCTTGTATCAAGATATGAGTTAAATATTTGAACCTTCTGCTTTGCTATCATAGCAAGCTTCAACCTTCTTATAAGCTCCTGAGTTTTACCTGAAAACATGCTTCCACATATAACCTCTATTGAACCACGACTCTTTATGTTTGATACATGTATCATAAAAATTACCCCTCTGAGAAAGATTTTTTAAACCACTCAATTGTTTTAGCAAGTCCTTCCTCAAAATCAACTGTGGGTTTGTAGCCAAGATCCCTCTTTATAAGTGAGATATCAGCCCATGTTTTTCTTACATCACCAGCTCTTTTAGGCATAAACCTTTTTTCAAGTCTGTATCCAAGAATTTTTTCTATCATTTTTATTATCTGAAGAAGCGAAACTGTTGAACCGCAGCCGACATTATAAACCTTCCCGTTACTCCTTGGGCTGAGTGCTGCTATTATATTTGCATCAACTACATTTTTGACATATGTGAAATCCCTTGATTGTCTCCCATCCCAATGAACCTCAAGGGGTTGTTTTTTAAGAGCACTTTCTATGAATTTCGGAATAACACTAGAATATTGAGATTCAGGGGGTTGCTTAGGACCAAAAACATTAAAGTATCTAAGCGAAACCGTTGGAAGAGAGTAGGTTTTTGAAAACATCACAGCATAATACTCACCAGCAAGCTTTGATACAGCATATGGAGATATGGGAGATGGCACAAACGACTCTTTCTGTGGAAATATTTTACAATCACCATAAACTGAGCTAGATGATGCATAAACAACCTTTTTAACACCTGCCTTTTTTGATGCAAGAAGCACATTCAGTGTGCCTGTTATATTATTATCATTTGCATCGCATGGATTATCAACTGACTTAGGAACAGATCTCATTGCTGCTTGATGAAGAAGATAATCAACTCCCCTAACAGCTTTTTCAATCTCTTTAAAATCCCTTATATCACCTTTTATAATCTCTATACTTTTTTTAAAATCTGATATATTTTCAATCTTTCCAGTTGAAAAATTATCAAAAACCCTTACCTTCTCACCTCTTTTTACAAGCTCCTCAACTATATGTGAGCCTATAAAACCAGCACCACCACTAACAAGCCAAACTGCCATACTATTTACCACTAACAGCGTTGGTCACAGCCTCAAGAAGTTCATCAGTAGAGAATGGTTTTGTAAGAAAGGCTATAACTTGATTAAACTTACCAAAGAGCGACCTGGAGGGTTCAAGTGCTGAAATGATGATTATGGGAAGTTTGGAAAGCTGTTCATCCTGGCTAAGGGTTGTTGCTATTGAGTATCCATCTATTCCAGGAAGCATAACATCAAGGATCATCAGATCAGGCATAAACTCTTTTAGGCTATCTATAACATCCCTTCCGTTATCACAAACCTTAATACTATGCCCCATACTCTCCAACGTATATTGAAGCAGGTTTAATACTTCAGGGTCGTCATCAACTATCATTATCTTTGCCATACTGAACTCCTTAAAAGCAAATTTTAGCAAAAAGATTAAGGAAAATAAATATCAAACGGTGATGTTGATGTTCTTTCCTCTTTACTCTTCTCAGCACTTACATCAGTCTTTTCTTCTTTTTCTATCTCTTTCTCTTTTTCTTCCTTTACCCTTTCCTTCTGCTTTTTTATTATATCTGCAAACCTAAGGTTTTGCTCTTCTGTGAGAAAGCTTTTTATTATAGTTGTTACATTTTTATTCATTTCAATCAGCCTATTTTTTAGCTCCTCAATTTCTTTCTCAATCTCCTGCTTTTCTTTAACCTTCTTATCATATTTCTTCCTCGTTTTATCATACTTTTTAAGATTTGCATATAGCTCTTCTTCAATATCTTGTTTTTGTTTTTCAGAAAGATCAAGATCAGATATTATCTTCATAACCTTCTCAGGTTCAGGCCTTTGAAGCGCAAGATCCTGACAAAAAATATTAGATACAAAAAATAACACCACATCTATCATACAACCCCCTTTTTAACTATATCATCTATTTTTACAGAGCTTGAGTGTTCAACCACATCCCAGAGATAGTTAGGTTTCAAAACACCCATCAAAAATATAGGGATCCTAAAAAAACCAAGCAATGGCTGCATATAGTATGCAAATATCATGGTGAAAGAGATTCTGCGCTCAAGCCAAATAATAACAGGAAGGAAAATAAGAGGAAGAACTAAAAATACAATCTTGAGAAGAACTTTTTCATATGGGATTAGATTAAAAGTATATATCAGAAGATTAAAATGATCTCTTGTCAAATACATAGAAACAGCCACAAATAAAACAAGGATAACTCTATAAACTCCAACAGTGTATAAAAATGCCTCAAGGCAGGATACATCAAACCTTCTAATGAAATTAACTAAAAGGCAAAAAGCATGCTTTCTTGCGACATACAGTGAACCCTTTGTCCATCTTACAGATCTTTTTATATACTGAGCAATATTAACTGGCTCTTCATCATAGACAATCGCATCTTCATTCCAAGCTATAAAAATACCATTTTTAACCAGATTCATCTGCATCTCAAGATCCTCAGTCAAACACATTTCATCCCATCTGAAATTTCTTACAATATCAACAGAGAAACACATGCCTTTACCGTGAAATGTGGCTGATAAGTTTAGATTCATCTTAGGCTTTTGAAAAAACCTATTTGTGATATACTGGCCCACAGATACTATTACAGATATGAAGGAATCAAATGGATTTTTTGGAAGCTGATGACCCTGAATAGCCTTATATCCGCGAGAAAGCATATAGGACATACTTTTAAGAAAATCAGGATGGGCAAGAGAATCCGCATCAAAAAAACAAAATGCATCATAGCTTTTAGTAGAATCTCTAAATATCTTGGTTATAGCGTAATTAAGGGCTTTTGCTTTGTTTGAAAACTCATTCTTGTAAATCAATGGAACAAGATTATATCCTCTTACAATCTCTTCTGTTTTATCGCTACAGTTATTACACACTATATATATGTCATATTTTTCCTTAGGATAGTCAAGCCTTTGAAGGCTTTCAATAAGATTGCCAATAACCTTCTCCTCATTGTGTGCAGGCACAACAATAGCAAAGGTATGATCCTGAGCAAAATTCTTTGAACTTTTCAGGAAATAAAGAAAAACTCCATAAATAGATAGAGCAAAATACAAAAGCATGCAAAGAAGAAAATAAAACTGACTAATATTTCCAAATATAAGCAAAGTCTCAAACATAAAATTGTCTTCCTTAAAAATATTATATAATTATTTGATATGAAAGGTAAAATAAAGGTTGGATGGCTTGTTATTACAGTTTATCTTATCCTCTTTGTAATACTCATCAGATGGACGGCAAAGTTATCATCACCAGATATAAAGCTTTCAAAAGATGACATAAAGGCTTTCAGTGGTAAGGCTGAGATAAAGGAAAAGGATGATTTTAAATTCTATGAGCCAAATCTTGAGGATCTATCATATACTGTGTCATATAAAAATGTTGATGCTGTAAAGATAGATGAAAGCAAAAGATATACATTGCCTTCGTCAGAAAAAAAATCATCCGATAAAACATCGAATAACAAAAATGAAAAAATCAGCAATGAGTCTGATAGCTCAAAGGTTGAATCAATAAAACAGAAGGAGATGAAATCTGTCGGTTATAAGAAAGGTTTTCTCTCTGAGGCTGTTGGTAGGCTTATTAATAATCCAAAAGCCATAAAAGCGCTTTTTGATAATGAATATGTAGTAAAAGGGTTTCTTGCAAGGGAAAATGTTCAGAAGGCGCTTTCAGACCCTAAATTCCTTGAAGATTTTCTATCTAATCCACAAACTATCTCAAATTTTCTAAACAATGAAGGTGTTAAAGCAGCTTTAAACAATCGTGAGGTTATAAATGCAATAGCTAAAAGCAAGCTAATAAACGAAATAGCAACATCACCTGCAGTTATTCAGCTTCTTAGCGACTCAAACAAACTCAACACCATCTTACAAAAAAATCCTCAAGCATCACAGATTATTACAAATCCCTATGTAATAGAGGCACTCTCACAAAATCCACAGGGTGCAAAAATACTCTCGAGTATAAATATAAAGTAGATAGGTTATTTATAAATCACCTTTTTAATTTTTGTTTGAGGAAAATAAAATTCAAGTATCTCATTATATTTTTTGCCAAGTTTTCCAGCCATACCCGCAGCACCACCCTGACAAAGTCCTATTGAATGACCCCATCCACCTCCATAAAACCAGATGTTTCTGATCCTTCCATCAGGGTATCTGTTTATCTCAATATTAAACAGTGTGGATTTAAGTGAGCTTATACCGAATGTATTTCTTATTATATGTTCCTTTTCTATTACAACGCTTCTTTTAGAGCCAACTATCTTTATGGAATTAACATGCCCGCTTGTGCTTCTCCTTAAGATAACTATACTTTTGAGATCCCCTATTTTATATCTTTCATTGAGTTTATATGCAAGGTCTGATCTTTTTATTATCCTAAGCCATCTGTATTCCGTATCACTAACAACACCTGGATAATTGCAGTAAGCAGGAGGATTTTTCTTTATCCAGATATTAAACTCCCATGGTGAAAGGTTTCTTTTAGATTCTTCACTATTATCAGGATGTGAAATTAAATATGGCACATTCCCCCAACCGACCTCTTGAGATGACTGGATAAAACCACCACAGTTTGAATGATAAAATGTATAAGCCAATCTATCTTTATAAGTTAGAACCAGACCCTGTGTTTCAAAAACTGCCTTTGTAACTGATTTTGTCTCATAACCAACACCCTTATAAACCTGACAGTGTTGTGTATCACACAGATGATAGCCGTCTTTACGATGAGGTCCTTCCTTCATTCTTCTCAAAGCCTCTGTTCTAGCAATTACAGCCTGTGATTTAAGAGCCTCAAGCGGCCATTTTGGCTCCATCTCAGCTCCAACAACGCCAAGAAGGTAAAGCTCAAGCTCAACTACATTCACTATTCCAAAACCGCCTGAAAATGGAACAAGCTCAATAAATCCTCTGTATTCTCTGTCTGAATATCTGAAATATGGATTTGTATTCTTAGGATCTGCCTCTATTATAACACTGCCATTTCTTATATCATAAGGTCTTACAACAACACTGCCTCTCAAACCTGAAAAGACAAGAGTTTTACCCTTGTAAAAAGAGAAAGAACCATTTGAATAGACTACATCTATTACATCACCCGGTTTAAAAGAAAAGATATTCTTCCATGTTTTTTTGCTATAGATATCAACCTTCACAAAACTTCTTAACTTTATTCTTCTATTCTGTCTATGTTTTCCCATGGAATCTGTAGCTATTGCTATTCTCAATCTGGGGCTCTTTCTAAAACTATCTATACTGTAGCTCTCATCTATAATTGTTGGATTTTCTATTCTAAATGGCTTTCTTATCTCCTCAGGTTGTTTTGTTAGCTTTCCTTCTATAAGTTTAACCATAGATGTAGCAACAGGATGATCAGGAAAAAACTCAAGTATTCTGTAATATTGATTCCAAGCATTATTGTAATCCCCCTCTTTAAGATAAAGCTGAGCAAGAGGAAATCTTGCCTCAACAAAGTTTGGATCCTTTCTTAATGTTTCAATCAGATAGTTCTTTGCCATATCATACATATTGAAATTTGCATAATTCCAGGCAAATATATAATCAACACCTGCATAATCTCCCCTAAGCTGTCTATATTTTTTAAGATACTCCTCTGTATTTATAAAATCCCTAATATGAGAATAGACACTTGCAAGTCCAAGATATGCATTATAGTTAGCAGTATCAATATCAACAGCCATTTTAAAATACTCTATGGCTTTTTCATAGTTAGAGATATGAAAGTAAAGCCAACCAATTTCAGACAACACATCAGTATCTTTTCTAAACTCAGTATATTTTTCAAGAGCAGATATCGCCTTTGAATATCTATCTGAAAACTTGTATATCATTGCAAGATCAAGAAGAGCATTTATCTCTTTGCCCTCTTCCCATGCAGCTGTATAATATTCAGCTGCCCTTTCATAATCCCCTGAAAGATAGCTTTTATAAGCTTTATCTATTAGATGTGATGAATCATGGCAAAATAGATAAAAAGCTAAAAGAAAGCAAAAAAACATACAAGTTTATTTTATTAAATATTAAAGCCACTGGGGGATTATGACCAGTGGCTTTATGGAGTGGATAGTTTTAAAGTCTTACCACTTGAGAGACCTATCCTGGCATAGATCGTTTAATCTCTCTTCAACAATCTTGGATTTATTCTGCTTTCTTTTCTCTATATCAGCTTTAAGCTCTTTTATCCTTGATTCAAGTTTTTTAATCCTAAGCTCCTGAATCTTTGTTCTTATATCAAAAAGCTCATTGAGTTTTGCTTTTATGTCAGATTTTATCTTTTCTTTTTCTGAGCCTTGAGCCTTAGCATAATTTAGAGCAAGCTCCCTTGTATCAATCTCAAGCGCTATACCTTTTACAATATCCTTTTCAACACCTTCATCATCATCATCATGTGAAAGATCAAAAAGGTTTGATGAGATCCTTATTATCTGCTTGTATTTTTGAGGGAAGTTTTTTTTGATCTCTCCAAGCTTTGAGGCAAGCTGTGGGTCATTTTTTGAAACGATATCCATAACCCTTGCTTCCGTCTCAGCTGAAATATCAATTCCTCTTCTCATCTTTCCCGCCATAGCTTTTGGACCAAAGCCAGGTCCACCATGCATACCACATCCCACTCCATCTCCACAAGCCACTTGCGATGACAGTATATTTACAGATACCATCATCGCAAAAATAACTGATGTTATCATCAGTATTTTTTTCATAACTCCTCCTTGTTAAGATTCAAATAATCTGAAAAATCATAAGAATAATAGCTTAAGGACTCAAAAGAACTGATATCATTTTCAACCTCCATAACCTTTTTATCAAAATCATCCATAAACCTTAGGTTATTTGCAGGCTTAAAAAGATAAACAAGAACAAGCGATGCAAGAGCGAAAGAGATAAAAATTTTCTTCATATAATAAAAAGGATTATAAACAGTTATTTTCTTTAAAGCATAACTCAAGATCTTCTCATCAGTCTCATTCAAAGGCTCCTCATTAAAAACAACCTTATCAAGAGCATAAATAATATCAAAAAATTTCTTACAATAACTACATTGATTAATGTGACTTGTAAGAACACTATCAGAAGGCTCTTTATAGAATCTTTCTATCATCTCATCTATCTTAAAGCATCTCATAATCCCTCCAAATATAATAACGAAAATCAGGCATTTTTTATTGCATTCTTTTTTGCATAATAATATTATGGAAGGTGATGAAAAACTTATTGAAAGATACAGAGAGGGGGATATAGAAGCATTCGAAAAGCTCTATTTAAGGTATAGAAGTCTTCTTTTCAACTTCATCCAATCACTAACACACAACAGGGATCTTACTGAGGATATATTTCAGCAAACATTTATCAGAGTAATTGACAATATAAACTCATACACCCCATCAAACTTTAAAGCATACCTCTTTACTATCGCAAGAAACCTTGTAATAGATCATACAAGAAAAAAACATTTAATGATTGATAAAAACATTGAGGATCTAAACTTTGAGCTTAAATCGGAGCAAGATACTGAGAATAATGCAATAAAAAATATTGAATCAGAAACTATACGCCTTGCAATTGAAGAGTTATCTGAAGAATACAAAGAAATAATCTATCTAAAACATTTTGCAGGACTTAGATTTGAGGAAATATCTAAGATAACCAACACATCCCTTGGAACACTTTTAAGCAGATTCAAAAGGGCATTAGAAAAACTAAAAACAATTCTAACCAATAAAAAACTATCACCTTAATAAATTTGCAAAGAACAGATGTTACTTCTTTATCTTTGATGCATCAATCATCCCATAGCCTTGCTCTGTATCTTTAAGACCTGGAAGTTTAACAGCTGCATTTATAAGTGCCTGCTTTACAGCTTGAGGATCATCAATACCAAGCCCAACAGCAAGAGCACTAAGCCCTGCAACATGTGGGCTTGCCATAGATGTGCCACTGAGGGTTTTATATGTAGCACCTTTGTATGTCGAGTATATGCTTACTCCTGGTGCTATAAAATCAATCTCACTTCCTCTTGATGAAAAGGATGCAATCTTATCAGATGAATCACTTGCAGAAACTGCAATTGATTGAGGATATGCTGCAGGATAGTTTACAGCACCACCATCATTTCCCGCAGCACACACAATAACAACACCAGCCTTGTATGCAGCTTCAACTGCTGATTTTATTGCTTGGCTTGAATATCTACTTCCAAGGCTCATATTTATAACCTTCATCTTGTTATTAACAGCCCACTCTATTCCAGAAACTATCCAAGAATACTGTCCTGAACCACTTGAATCAAGAACTTTAATAGCATATAGATTAACCTCAGGAGCAACACCAACAACCCCTTTCCCATCCCTTACCGCAGCAATTGTTCCAGCCACATGGGTTCCATGTCCATGATCATCAAGAGGTGGTTTTGACGAATCAATGGCATTATATCCGCCTTTGTAAACTGGCTTTATATCAGGATGCGTATAGTCAACACCTGTATCTAAAACAGCAAGATTTACTCCTTTTCCAGTTGTAAAGCTCCATGCATTATAAGCATTTACTCTTTTAACCCCCCATGGAATCTCTTTTAGCTCTTCCTCACTAAGTCCATTTTCCTCAACAATTGCACCTCCATGTGGTAGCTCATAATCATAAGTGCCATTTTTTATCGCATCTCTAACCTCCTCAACCGATGGTAATTGGGGAATTGCCAACTCTTCAATCCATTTAACATACCTATCATCCTCAACATTTTTAACAAAGCCAAGCAAATATATATCAGCATCCTTCATATAATCAGGAAAATCAACAACAAGGGCATTTATAAGCAAAAGCTCTTTCAATATCTTACCACCAAGTTTTTCTATCTCTGGATATATCATCTTAAGAGACTTTGTCTCATCAATCATAACAATCTTTTGAACCGCACAAAGCTCAAAAGAGATAAACATCATAGAAACAAACCAAACTCCAATCTTTTTCATCCGCCCTCCTTCAAAAATTAAAACATCTACTATATTATTAACCCAAAAGAACTATACCTTAAAAGGAGTATTTACCTATTGACACAAGGTAATTTAGACACTTGTCATGTCAAGACTATACCCAAGCCAGATTACTTGGAGTTATCTCCTGCCATGATTCTCTTATAAGTATAACATTGAGTGTTGGAAGCTCAAGATTCTCATTAAAAAATACAGAAACATTATTACCAGCTCCGGTATTTACATCTCCAACAACCCATATAGCACCATATATATCAAAAGCACCATAAATCTGAAGATTACCACCTACATATAAAAATCCATAAAGCCCAATATCATCACCGCTAGCACCTCTCTCACATCCCTGTTCACAGGAATGACCACACTGATAATAATATGTTTTGTTGCATGCACCTATCTGATAGACAAGGCTTGATGATGAAAGCCCTAAATCACCAGGATACTGATTTGTAGCAGGTGTATCAATCTTTGCATATTCAATATATGCCTGTTTTGGGACATCAACAAAAAGTGCACCTGGCCCGTTTTCTGATGATGGTCCTCCACCACATAGATGATACCCTCCATAAGGATCATAACCATTTGTTTTATACCATGGACCATAACAGTCATCACCATCAATTCTTAAATCCCCCCTTACAAAGAATGAACCTTTAACACCGCTGTGAGTAATATAAACAGATTTTCCTTCATCCCAGTACCACAAAAGTCCTTGATTGTATCTTCTATCAGCATATATATTCTCAATATAACACTTATCTCTATTTGCACAACACCTTTTAGAAGAGTTAGTATAATTACAGTTACAGGTCATTGTCCAGTTGTTTGATGAGTTAGGAGTAGCAGGATAAGAGTTTGTATATCCCCCGCAGTTCAAGGTTCCATTTGAAGCAGCAGATGATCTTATTGTTGCAAAGTCAAAGATGGGAAGCTCTGGAACATCATAAGCAGACCACCACTCTACACCATCAGTATTTGGTGGATTAAGGCTATTATCTCGTGGTCTTACAAGCTGTTTTGAAAACTTTCTTGGGAAATAAACATTTTCAGCACCAGCAGATAAATTTATATCCCCCCATGAAAGAATAGGACCCCAGTGTATAGTGGTAGATCCGCTTGGATTTATTCTTGAGCCACTAAGCATTGCTCCGTTTATTGTCTGATTTCTGTAGATAGCCTTTATTGCTCTTATCTCATTTGTAGAATAATCCCTTCCTTCACCAATTATAACAACCTCTTTTGCAGAACCACTTGTTATTCTTATTCTATAGCTTCCACCCATAATATCTGTGTAAACCTTATCAAAATTGTATCCACTTAATATATTTCCCTTCATAACACTTTCAAATGTAGAGGTTGAACTTTTAACCTTCCAGTAACCTCTCTCAACAGCTGCCTCAGCAAGATATAAAGCCCTTGATTTCCTCTCTTCTCTAACGCTATGTTTTGTATCAGTTGTTACCCATCTAAGAATTGTCGGCACCATTATAAGAAAAACAAGTATAACGGAAATAAGGGCTGGAAGTATAAATCCTTTTTTCATAAAAATCCCTTTAATCATTCATAACTCTTATCTTTTCAGAAGCAACATGTATCGCTTTTTTCCTGCCTCCAAAAAGATCCTTTTCAAATGTCATTGATACAGAAACTATATACATATTGCTTGAATCAGGAAATGTAAATGAAAGATACCTTAGATCCTGACTTAGAACCTTCTGCATATTTCCTTGTTTAAGCATAAAATTTTTCCCATCTTGATAGAATTCATATGTTTTTGAGTCAATAGTTGTAAACCTTATATAAGAGCAGAAAGGCTGAGATGAGTCATACCTTGTTATAATTAGTGAAGAGGCTTTCGCCTCTCTCAAAAAACGATTTAACATAGCCATAATATTTCTTGCATCTTGTTGGAGAGAAAGTCTTGTTTTTGACATCATAATATTCTCATTCATCGACCTTATAACAGGAATAGCAACACCTACAAGTATTGAAACTATGACAACACTGGCCATAAGCTCTATCAGTGTAAATGCTCTTCTTATTATCACCATGAGAAATTCACCCCCGATGTGGTTTGTCCGGCAAATACCCTAACTCCAGTTTTCACTGACCAGTAGATAGTAAAGGAAGAGTCAACCAAATGAGGATAATAAGAATACACATTATAAGCAGGATTTGTTGAGTGCCTTACCTCAACTGTATAATTTCCTTCTTCATCAGATGTAGCAAAATATATTGCACCAGAACTAAGTGTTTGTGTGCTTAAGGTAGGTATCTGTGGTGGAGTTCCTGAAAGTGTCATAGTAGTTACAGCTATAAGAGCACCTGTTTTAATAGGTTTTGAGTCGAAAGAAACCGAACCCTTGATATAACCCATAGCATTTGACACTGAAAAGGTTGCAACAAAAATACTGCTTCCACCAGTAGATATTATTGCAGTTGCACTTGATGGTGTTACAGTTTCCTTTGAGTCCACCACAGGCTCAACCACATATATACCTGTGCTTAAAACATTTGTCATAAAAACACCAAGGTTATTTGTGATCTGCTGATCCCTTGCAACACCATAGGCATCATAAACTGCAATACCAACACCTGCGATAGGTATGGTGCTTGCTGAGATTAAAACCTTACCTGTTATTCTCCCTCCCTGAAACAATACAAAATCCACCCCACTTTTTATCTCACCAGGCATAAAACTTATTCCTGACGATGATATAGAAACATAGGAAGGGTTCAGATTATCAGGATTTGCTGTAATAGTTGTTGGAGATGATGTAACCTGAAGAATGTATCTTTTTCCAGATACATATGTATAGCTTCCATCATCAGCAGCTATTTTTATAGCAGGCGATATTGGATTTCCATATATATCTGTCACCATACCACTCACATACCCCCAGCTCACTGTGCTATCAAGAAAAACAGAGTTTAGGGTTGTTGTTGAGCCTGATGTTATAGTGAGCGAATCTATTATAAGAGAATAAACTGAGCTTGAGAGACTGCATAACCATGTGCCTGTTGCAATCTCATTGAGTTCAAAATATGCATATGGTCTTGGTGCCCCCACAAGATAAGCAAATGTTGATAGAGAAAGCCCATCTGAACAGCTAATAACAGCCCCTTGAGCCGGTGTTGCAGAAACAAGGGGAAGTATGTTTTGAGAATTTCTTGGAGGGATGACTATCCCTGACGAATAATCATAAAAATCAGCAGAATTATTATTTGAATCATAAGCAGGGCCATAACTTGAGCTGACTGATGATGTTGATGAGTATCTTACATACTGCTCTCCACGCTCAAGCCCTATATTCTGGGGTATTGGTGAGGTTTCATAAAATGGAGCAATCTTTTTACCACTTGCCCCATCATTTCTGTTCCAACCGACCTGATCAAGTATCCTATTATCTGAAATCCTATATAGCTCAATAGCTCCACCCCCCTCATCAGGTCCCTCTCCAAAAACTGGTACTATACTATATTTAGATAGCGGTGGATCAAAATAAGGAAAAATAGATGTTGGATTTCCAAACTCTGACCATACAGCATCAGCATTTATACTAACTCCATTTATAATAACAGGGTTTGTGTTTGCAAAAAGATAAAAACCACCAGGAAGAATTTCATTTGTTAAATAATCAATGCGAATATCGTTTTTACTACTATCATATATTCTTTGAAATCTTAAACCAATATTTCCATTAACAAGCCAAGAATATGTTGTAGGGTTATATATTTCAATGTATTCTTGATCAAATCCAGAGGGGGAAAGAGTTGATCCAACTACCTGACTTATCACAAGATGATCACTTATCCAGGCATTTCCTGTCATCTTACCCCGGTCCATTTTTTTAAGATTGATATCTAAGTTTAGGCTTTGGTTTGGCGCAAGGGATATCTGTGAAAAATAAGGAAAATATCCCCTTGCATCAACATAGATAGTATAGTTGCCAGGAACAAGAGATATATAATAGTTTCCCGATGAGTCTGTTATAGCCCTTGCACCCATATACTCTGCTATATTTACATATGCCTGTGAAATGGGAAGAAAAGTTAAACTATCCCTGACCCTTCCGTATACAGAGGAATTAGCCATAACAGTATCTCTGTTTGAGTATATACTTGAAAGCTGAACCTTAGCCTTTTTCGTACCTTTTGTTGTCCATATTACAGTTACTGTAATCTTCTTCATTCCAGTATCCGGTGAATCAGCAGGAAGCTCAATAATATCTCCCCCAACCTCGACCACCGGCACAACATAAACATATCTTGTGTATCTAACCCCTGCTTCAAGTATGCTTTCAGGTGGAAAATACATGGTATCATAAGGTATTGGTGGTGTAAAATCTGTAAGATAAGAAACTGATGTTGATGGAATAACCTTATAATAAAGTGTCTGCTTTATAATCTGCATCTTTTCTTGAGCAAGATTTGATGCAATGGCCCTATCCTTTGAAAACTGAATTGCAGTGCTTATTGACTTAAAACCCTCAACAATAGCAATTATTGCAACAGAGATCACCACCACACTTATCATAAGCTCAGTAAGGGTAAATGCCTTCTTAAACATATATTAATAGTTTATACTTAATCCAAATGGTAGTCAATAACCAAAAAATCAATCTTCTATAACCTGACCTCTATGTTTTAATAGGACATTTCTCCCAAGAAAATTTATAACCTAAGACCTTTAAAATAACACATAGACCCAATATAATATATGTGGAGGAAGGTATGAGCCTCAAAGAAATGATAATATCCAGGTTGAATAACTTAAAAAAACAATCCAACACTGCTAAAACTATGGATAGATGGAAAAATATAACAAATGCAACTGCAAAGTTAATAACATACTATTTAATGATGACAAGACAGGATAATTAAGAGGATATCTCCTTCTTAACCCTTTCATAAAGTTGAGGGGGATAGCCAATATCAATCACCTTAAGCCTTCCAATATACTTTTGAGCATGAGCTGCCATCAATCCTGTTTTTGGAAAGCCAAATGTAAGCGTCATCTTTGCCGTTATAAAAACACCGGTGTGATGCCCGCTGTCAGGAAGGAGTCCTGATGGAATATCAAGCGAGATTATATCCTTCTTACTTTTGTTTGCAATCTGTATCAACCTTTTAACAACACCTTGAGGTCTTCCTGATGTTCCAACTCCAAGAAGTGCATCAACAATTATATCACTATTCACTATTTTCTCTTCTACCTCTTTAAGATTTTCAAAATCAACCATCATAATATTAACGCCTGCTTTCTTAGCCTTTTCAAGATTCTCAACAACAAGCTTGCTATAGCCCTTCTCAGATGGAGATACTATAAAAACATAAACACCTGCCCCTTTTTGAGCAAGATACCTTGCACACACAAGTCCATCACCGCCATTATTCCCTCTACCACATAAAATAGATACAAAAAGCCCTTTTATATCCTTTTTCAAATTCTCCAAAACATAAATCTCTATCTCTAGCGCTGATTTCATGCCTGCATTCTCCATAAGAGTATCTTCTTTTATACCATAATCCATAACAGCAATTCTATCAATCTCCCTCGCCTTATCAGCCATTACAACAGGATAGCCTTCAAAAAACTTAACCTTTGGTATTTTCATTTTACCTCCAGCATATTAAAAAATCAACAAAATTATATTAGCCATTTGTCTTTGACTTTAATTTTTTTCTGTAAGCCCTTTTTTCCTTTATAAACTCAACAAAATCTTTAAATGAATAAGTATTAAGCACATCATCCTTTGTAAGCCAGGCTCTTCTTGCAATCTTAACAGCATATTCAATATATGAAAACTGCTCCTTTGAATGAGCATCGGAGCTAAGAACTACTTTAAGCCCCATGCCTTTAACCTTTTTGATATTAACATCTTTAAGATCAAGTCTATCAGGCTGACCATTGACCTCAAAAATTGTATTAAACTCCTTTGCCTTTTCAAATACAAGATCATAATCCATATCAACCTCATCCCTTTGAAAAATAAGTCTTTGAGAAAGATGAGCCACAACATCACAATAAGGATTTGAAATAGCTTTTATCATACGAGATGTCATATCATCTCTTTTCATCTTGGTTAAGGTATGTGCTGCAGATATAACAAGCGAAACATTTTCAAGCTCACTATCCTCAAAAGCAAGACTCCCATCTTTCAGTATCTCAAGCTCTATAGACCTATCAAATGAAACCTTCGGATATTTATCCCTTATTGAAATGAGCTTTTCTCTTGAGCTTATATAAGCTTTATAATCAAGCCCTTTTACAAACCTCAAAGGATAAGAATGATCACCTATAAAAAACCACTCATAAATTTGAGAAAGATAATCCACAATCTCCTCTAAAGACATATTGCCATCTGTCATATCTGTATGGCAGTGTATCTCACCTTTTATATCAGACAGCTCAACAAGCTTTGGGATCATATTCTTTTGAGCAAGCTCAATCTCTCCTTGATTCTCCCTAAGCTCTGGCGGTATATAGCTAAGCCCAAGTGCTTTGTATATCTCATGCTCTGTTCTTGAGGCAATTGGTTTTTTACTTCCCTTTCTAAAAAGTCCATATTCATTAAGGGTATATCCTTTACCTGCTGCTATTTCTCTAAGAGCTATGTTGTGCTCTTTCGAACCTGTAAAATAACAAAGCGCTGCACCAAAAGACTCTTCGCTTACTATTCTAACATCACACTGCATTGAATCTGAAAGAATAAAAGATACCTTTGTTGGCCCTTCAGCAACAACTTTTAACACACCCGGATACTTAGCAATCTTTGATGCTGCTGATGGATCACCTGCAACAACTACATCTATATCCCCAACTGTCTCCTTGCCTCTTCTTAAACTGCCAGCATACTCAACCTTTTTATAGCCAAGCTTTTTAATAAAATCAACAATATTTGCGGCATTAAACTGTGCTTTTGAAATCAAAAATCTCTTTGATGTTATTTCATTTCTTTCAATTGACTCAATAATTTTTTTCTCTATCTTTTCCCCAAAACCATCAAGCTTTGCTATATCACCGTTTTTTGCAGCTCTATAAAGCTTTTCTTTGGTATCAATAGCAAGTTTTTCGTAAAGAATTTTTATTCTTTTTGGACCAAGACCTCCAATTTCAGATAGCTCAAAAATTGTAGCAGGATATTTTTTTGAAAGAGCAACATACTCATCAAAACTCCCTTTAGCTATTATATCCCTTATATGAGAAAGCATTCCCTTTCCTATTCCATTTATTTCAAGCAGTTCATCATCACTCATCTCAGAAAGATCTTTAACAAGCATATCTATGGCATCTGCTGCTTTATAGTATGCTCTTACCTTGAAAGGATTCTCTGCCTCAAGCTCACAAAGAAAAGCCATTTTCTTCAGAATATCAGATACTTTTGAGTTGTTATAGAAAGACATATGTTGCAAGAATTAGAAAAAAGACTAAAACAAAAATAACAGCCATAAAAAACATATGTGGAAAGAAAGCTGCAATCGTAGCATTCATAAAACCTATCTGAAAGGTTTTTTTAATTGAAATCACTCTATAAAGCCATATAGATATGATTATAAAGAAAAAGGTTAAAATAAGCTGTGCAATAGTTATAAATCCTAAGATTTTTAAATATGCTAAAGGTAAAAGAAAAAGTGATACATAAAGAGACTCTCCATAAAAAAGGAATATATCCCTTCCACTCGATAGATTTTTCCTCTGAATATCAATATACATATATGTAAGGGATGATATAAGGAGATTTACAAGAACTATAAGTAGAGAAAAAACAAAATAAAAAAGCCAACTAAATCTTCCTGTTGTAGTTAAGAGGAAAAAAAGATAGATATTAATTGCACCTACAATATATCCCATAAAACCAAAAATAGGATAAAATTTTGTTTTTCTTATATCTTCCATAAATCAGATGGCAAATCTGTATTCAATAAGAGGCATATCTTTTGAAAAACTAAAGAGTTTTAGAAAACCAAACATAGAATCAATCCCGATAAATATCTCATCTATCAAATCACCACGTGCCCTTATAACAGAAAAATCTTCACCAAGTCCGCATAACATAGCAGCCTCTCTTATAGCATCATCAAGATCACCTATTGCATCCACAAGCCCATTAGACAATGCCTGATTGCCTGTAAATATTCTACCATCACTAAGCTCCTTTGCTTTATCATAACTCATCTTCCTTCCTTTTGAAACAACATCAACAAAAACAGAATATGTATCATTTATTATATCCTCAAGAAGCCTTTTCTCCTCCTTTGTCATCTGGCGTGAAAATGAACCTATATCTTTAAACCTTCCAGATTTTATTGTGTTTGATCTTATTCCTATCTTTTTAAAAAGCTCCTCTCCCTCCATAGTTGAAAACATAACACCTATCGAGCCTGTAAGGCTTCCACTGTTTGAATATATCTTATCAGCAGCACATGCTATGTAATACCCACCACTTGCAGCGACATCTCCAAGATGAGCTATAACAGGTTTTTTATACTTACCTTTAATCTTTAAAAGCATTGAATATATCTCTTGAACAGCGCCTACACTCCCTCCTGGTGAGTTTATATCAAGAACAAACGCCTTAACATCCTTATCCTCGGCATATTTTTTAAGCACACTCACAACATAATCACTTCCTCTATTTGAAAATGTAGTTAATCTTTTATATATTACACCATAAATAGGCACAACTACAATCTCTCCTTTAACACTTCTAATTATAGTCTTAGTTATTTTAGAACCAATAGAGACTTGAGGCTTTTTAAGAACTATCTTCACTGAAACAACAACTGTTATAAGATATAAAATACACAGAGTATATACTGCTATTGAAAGCAATGAAATTTTTTTCTTTTTTCCAACAATCTTCGTCTCAGAAAGAGATTGTCGACTAATATCGTTTTTCTTTGCTTCCTCTTCCATTATCCCCCCATCAAATATTATACCTAAAACAGATACACCTTTACAGATCTTGTAAGATCTCCATACATTTTGGAATTTTGAGGTGTTAATTCTTTGTTTTCTATTTTCTCTTTAATTAAATATTCCATCGGTGTCATATTATAATCTTATGATACCTCTTTAAACTCAAATGGGCAAGCCACTGGCATCAATACTATAAACAACGGATAAGAATAAATAAACAAAAATAAAACATATCCTGCTACCATAATATTCCCTCGATTAATATCATTGCCGCTAAAAATGTAGTACTATTCTAAACACATCTGAGGTTCAGCCGTTAGGCTTGATTTTGACAAAGCGTAGCAAAGTCTTTTGTCAACTCCTGTACGTTGCTGCTCGTTTTTTGTAATTAGTAAAATTCTCCTCTTTCTACTTAAATCTTGAAAAATATTCATCTATTTCTGGCCTCAATTCTATTCCTACTCTTTCAAAACAATTCAAAAGCTCTAAGTAAGAACTTTCCCCTCCTAAAAAGTCCCAAAATTCCTCTGCGAGCTTTAATTTCTAAATCTAACATTCCTTTCAGTGTCTACCTTTCGTAAGGTTTTTGCAGGACTATTTATTATCTTTATAATTCATAACATCGCTAATCGCATAAAGCACAACATCCTCCCAGCATTCCAACCCCCATTGAATTCTCTTTTGAACCTCTTTAATCTCATCTTCTTCTAAATATCTTCCAAATTTATTTTTGGCTAAATATTGAACCTCAC
>JBMFKQ010000007.1:0-51964 GCA_049972095.1 Elusimicrobiales bacterium | reverse complement strand
CTATTGTGGATTTTTTATCTGATAAAAAGAATTTCATCAATTTGCCCTTTCTGAAGAAGGTGATTAAAGAATCACTAGGTGCAATATCTTTTAGATATTGAGAAAATGTTTTTGCAGAACGTGCCTTTTTTGGAAGATGTTTTATTCTTTCAAAAAGTTCGGGATTCTTATCTCTTATATCTTCAATAATTCTTAAATACTTAAGTTCACTTTCTTCTTCCTCATCTTCTGTAATGGTCTTCTTTGATAGCAGTTTGTCAAATAATTCGTGAGAAGATACTGGCTCTCCTTCTGTTAATATTGCCGAGTCGCCTCCAAGCAATGTTAAAAATGCCTCTATTTTTGAGCGGGCAATGTTGGTAAGTTCAATTTCAGAATCTGATTGTTTCGTTGGGAAAAAATTGAATGTATATATTCTATCAAATTGTGTGTCTATACGATTAACCCTTCCTACTCTTTGCATTAACCTTGTCGGATTCCATGGAATATCGTAATTGATTACAATGTTTGACCTATGAAGATTAACACCTTCTGAGAGAACCTCGGTTGAAATGAGGATTCTATAATCGTCTTTTTTGTTCCTTACCCTTGCATCAAAGTTTTCTATTACTTTATCTTTAACATTTTCAGAAGAGCCACCATGAAAGAGCAGTGCTACTTCTCCGAACTCTTCATTTATATTTTCAGTTAAATATTCTGCGGTCTCCTTTGATTCTGTAAAGATAATTATTTTTTTATCTTTCAAGATGCTGTGGTTCTTAAGATTATATAACAAGGTTTCAAGCTTGGGATCCCTTTTTATAGATTGCCACATTGATTTTATTTTCTTCAGAATTTCAAAGTCATTATTTAAATCTTTTTCAAAATCAGATCTGAAATCCTTGCTGCCATATCTCTCTGCCTTACCTTCATCTATTAATCTTTGAATTGCATCATCATCTCCTTGTTCCAATAGTTCAAAGATCTTATTTATATATTTCTTGCTGACATATACATTCCCATTTTCGTATTCCTTAATAAACATCTCATAGGAATAGATAAATCTATCAATGCTTTTTCTAAAGGCATAAAAACTGCTTTCAAGACGTTTTACAAGAAGAACCCTCATAAATCCACCCATATTCCTTTGCGATTGTGCTTCAAAATCTGAAATTCCTTTTTTTAAGTAAAGCAATGGTGTATAACGAGCATATTTAAATTCTTGCGTTATCAACCTAACTGTTTCCATAAAGATTCTATCTTCATCATCATTTAGCTGGTAATAAAAAGGTTTTGGGTCTTCTACTTCTGGAAATTGAACACTATTTCTTTTTAGATCTTCTGCAAAATATTTTTCAATTTCAGCCCTTGTTCTTCTAACCATTATGTGTTTCAAAACTTTATCGCGGATTTCTTTTGCATTACTTCTTGATGTATTAAGGAATTTATTATAATCTTTCTGGCGGTTAACTTTTTTTAACTTCCCCTCAAGCCTTCCAAAGAATTCTTCAAGATCTGGCACTCCTGGAATAGTGCTTTTTCTTGCATTCTGGAAGAGCTTAATCTGTGCAAGAATATCTCTTGGTGAGTTGTTATAAGGGGTAGCAGAGACCAGAATTATCCTTTTCCCACGACAAATTTCTGCAATATCTTCATAACTAATAGTTGTTTCTGTCCTGAAACGGTGTGCTTCATCTATAATAATGTTTTTATACTCTCTCTGTTGTGTTAACTTTTTTGCCTCATCAAGTTTACCCATAGAAACAAAATCAGCTGCAATATGAAAATCTGAAAAGACATTTGGCCATGAACCTGGATTATTTCTATTAAGTAGTGCTGGTGGTGCGATAACAAGAGTTCTTTCATCAAATTGCCCTGCAAATTGCCCTGCAAGCATAACTGCAACATAAGTTTTCCCGAGCCCAACTACATCTGAAATAAAAACACCTCCATACTCCTCTAATATTTTCTTTGCATTTAAAACAGCCTGCTCTTGATATTCAAATCTTTTGAAATTTTGGGGCAAATATCTTGTAAAAACCTTATCAGTCCTACTTAATTCATCCTTAAAATATTCGTATAAAAATTTAAGATAAAGTTCATAAGGAGTTATGCCTGGGTTAAACCAAGTTTTTTCCTGGATCGTTTGGATGTATTTTTCGCTGACATCAACAGCATTTTCCCATAATTCTTCAAATCTCTCTTTTGCAAACTCATAATCAGCACGATTTTTCAGTTCCACATTAAACTCAAGGTTGTCCACAAGCCCTGCTTGAGTAAAATTGCTTGAACCAGTGATAACCCTTCCTATATCTCTATCGCCTTCCTTAAATGTCATAATATATAATTTTGCATGGAGATTCTCGGATGGATAGGCCCTTATTTTTAGTTTCCCTTCTCTTATCCATTCAATAAACTTTTGGACTCCCTCTTCAATACTTCTACTATCTTCTGAATCAGCCATCTCATTTTCCACAATGTTTTCAATTATTTGTTTTGTTTCCGCATGCGAAAATTGAGGTTGGTATTGAGGATTATCTTTTGCAGTCCTTATTAACTTATAAGTTTCTTTGGTTGTCCCAATTCCTATGAGGATTCTTATTCTCTCAGTCTTTTGTAGTGGTTTATATATTGCATGAAACCCGCTTACATTAAAATAACCAACCAGACAATCAAAAAATTTACAATCCTTTATTAGCTGCTCAAATCTATCTTTAAGTGTTTTACCAGCTTCATTTACTATAAATGTTAAATCTAATAGCTGTCCATCTTCAGGCCGGTTCATTATTAATCTATTATATCTTTTTTAAATTGGAACTTCTTAATGATAGGAAAATATATCCTTTGATTGAGTAAGTTTATAGACAGCGGGTTTGTATATCTGTAAACATTCCATCACCTTATTTAACTGTCATTACTCTTATTCCATAACACGTTATTTTGTTTTTGTTAGATGATAAATTTCATTTTTGAATTTAAGTGGTATGATTGAAGTTTATCTGATATCGCAACTTCCTGTTTTTCTTTATAGAATTAGCTCAACATTTTGGCTTTGTCTTTAGGACTTGAAAATAGATAGTAAAATTAGAATTTTATTACTCTTCTAATAATAATTGATGCCTAATGCCATTTTTATCTTTAAATAATGTAAAATGAGAAATATATGTCTATCGCAAAGAAAAGGATTTTTATAACAGAGGTATTTTTGATAGTGCTTGTTCTTTTTTTTAAACCTGTGTATTTAATGCTTTTTATTTTAGGACTTATCTTTGTTTTATCAGGAATTATTCTTAGACTCACTTCATCTATGTGTATAAGAAAAAATAAGATTCTTTCAACCAAAGGACCTTATTCTTTATGCAGAAATCCCCTTTATCTTGGAAGTTTTCTTATTTTTATAGGTGTTATGATTCAGGTTTCTTCTTTAAATCTCAAAACAATTCTTATGTGGGTTTTATATCCATTGGTTTTTATTTATATATATATCAATCAAATAAATATGGAGGAAAAAAAACTTTGTGAGAAGTTTGGTGATGAATATATAGAGTATAAAAAAAATACTCCATGCATTATACCTAATAAAATATCAAGCCTCTTGGATATATTTGACTGGAAAAACTACAGTTTGCAAGCATTTATTAAAAACAAAGAATACAAAACCTTAATTTTGATTATATTTCTTGAAATATTTTTTTATCTCAGACTTACTGAGTGAAATTTGTGTAGCAAAATTAAGTATTGACTTTGCTGTTTTAAATATGTTAATGTATTATAATATTAGTTTAGGGGGATGTATGAGAAAAAAGATTTTTTTTCTTTTTTGCTGTTTAGGTTTGTTTTGTTGGGGTTATCTTGAGTCTGCTGTCATTTCATCACCTAAAGGAAATGTCTATTACAAAGCTCAAAGTGGTGGATGGGTTAAGATTGAAAAGGAAAGGGTTTCTGTTTCAGAGGGTTATGAAGTAACAACTGAAAGAGCAAGTAGTGTTGAGATAATTTTTGATGATGGCTCAAGAGTTAAGCTCGGACCCAATTCTTATTACAAGCTTGAGAAAGAAGATAGCTTAGGAATATCAGCGATGCTTTTTGTTGGCAGGATAAGAAACTGGGTTAAAAAATACTCAAAGGAGTACACAATAAAAACACCACATGCTGTTTGCGGGGTTAGAGGGACTGATTTTGGTGTGCTTGTGGATGCAACATCATCAAGGGTTGAGGTATATGAAGGCAGTGTTTCTGTGTTTGATTTTAAAAACAGAAGCTTTATGCTCAACAAAGGAAATATGATAGAGGTTAAAGGTGAAGGGATAGGATATCCTGTTCCTTTAAAAAATCCTCCACCAAATCTTGAGACATCTTCTCCTGATAGGAGATCTATGTTTCAGAAAGAGATATATTCAGAGATATCAAAGGATGAGGTTATAAAAAGAGCACAAACAGAGATTCAGTCTGCAGAATATCAGTCAAGAAAAACTGCAATAGATGCTTATGGATATCGTGTTAGGCTGGAGGAGTATATAACAAGGCCATCTTCAAATCAGTTTAAATATGTTGTTTTAAATACAAGGGAAAAAAGATTTGATTTTGGTAAGATACTTTTTACATTCAATACTGCTTTACCTAAGGATCTTACCTCTGTTACATCAACTATGAATGAGTATTATGGAAGATCTGCTCCATCAATTTATCTAACTGAGATAAATAGCATTATATCAAACACTGTTGATAAGGTTACAGAAGAAGGAAGCGGTGGCAGGATGATCCCTGATGATCCGGTTAATCCAACAAAATGGACACATTTTTTCCAGAATTATTCTTTTTATGCAGCGGGGAAAAACGAGGGTAATGAGAATGGAGGAAGGGGAAGAATGCTTTGGAGTTTTAATGATTTAAACAATAACGGAAAGTATGATTCAAATGAATTTTCATACTGGGCTGGACAAAAGCCATCATCCTATATATCTTATCCAATGGGAGAAAATGTCTTTCATAGTGTTCAGAGAGATGATTATGCTGATGGGACATGGATAAGAGTTGATGATTTTGTTCTCTTTGATAATGGTAAGATTGTTTCTTCTTCTGATCTCAGTGTTAAAGCTAATGAGGAAAAATCATCTGTGATTGATAGACTTAATTTTGAAAGGGTTTATAACTCATCTATGTTTTCTGATAAGATAGATATAGTTTTCAGTGCAAAGCTTCTTAAGGATGTAGGAATTATAAATGTTAAGTAAAATCAGGAGTGATTTATGAATATAATACTTTTTTTTATTTGTGTATTTGTGTTTAGTAGTAATATCATTGCTTCTGTGAATAATCAATTCTATGGATGGGTTGGTGCTGGAAAGAGTTATTTTGATGGAGACTCATCTTCAGTTGATTTGAATGGTGATCTTGCTTTTTCGCCAGTTATAACCCTTGGTGATGAGGATGTGATATATCCGGTGTATTTAGGGTATTTTAAAGGGATTGAGGATCTGAGTGAGATTGCAGGTGGAGATGTCCTTGTGAGGCAGAGAATGGGGCATAGCTTTTCAGTTAAATATGTTAAATCTAAGGATTTCAATCACATAAAACCAAGGATATCTTATTCGCTTAATTATGTTAATGAAACAAAGGATGAGAGTTGGGGGAATGGACTTTTTGACTATAGAACATTTTCTATAGGAGTTGAGTTTGAGCAGGAAAGACCTGATGCAACATATCTTGAGGGTTTTGATTTTTTTACCATTAGCTATCCAAATTATTCGTCGCTTATTTATAAGTATTCTACAGCGATTGATACATCAACCTATCTTGAGCTTTCAAGAAATGCCGGAAAGGATGTGTTGAATTCAAAAAATTTTAAGGCTTATTTTGACTACACTGTTTTTCCTAAAAATCTTAATATCACATATTCCTTTGCTTTAACATACAGAAGTTTTTATGATCAGAGTGTTGTTAATGAACTGGGTGGTTTTAAATCAGATAAGAGAAGGGATCTTCTTGGTGAGTTTGGTTTTCTTCTATCAAAGTCTGATAAGAAAATAGATGCAGGTTTTTTAAGTGGAGTGTCATATCTTTATTCAAATCAAAATTCATATGATGCATCAAGAACAAAATATATAGATGATTACTATGGCTATGTTTCTATCAATTTTTCTCCATATTTCAGGCTTAAATTTAAAAATAAAGCGGCTTTTGATTACTCTTTTAGATATGAGAGGATTAATTATACCGGCAGACTTGCTCAGGATGTTAATGGAAGCTATCTTTCTTCAAAAATATATCAAAATTTTTATGTTAATATGATATCCTTCTCATATCCTATCTCTGATTATCTTTTAACAAAGCTTAGCTATTCTTATCAGAGTGTTGATTCAAATATGAAGTATGAGGCAGGATACAGATACAACTATACATCAGGAAATATTCTTTTTGGATGTGAGTTAAGATTTTAGTCTAATTGGAGGGTTTATGAAAAAAGTTATTTTCTTTTTGGTGTTAAAGGCTGTTTCTTTCGCTACTTATGCTCAAATGTCTTCGGCCAACAGTATCTCATATGGAAACTTTTCACTTAGCTCTGGGGCTGTTTATGGTCAAATGGGTTGGGAATCAGTAAAAGATATAGCCTCTGATGGGAGTTATATCTACATTCTTGTTTCAAAACCACCTTCATCATACATAATAAAGTATGATCAGAATGGAAATGCTATATCAACTACCACAGTTGGTTTTAATGATAATGGAGATTATAGCCGTATTTTTATCTCAACCTCAGTAGGTTCAGACTCAGGTATATTTGTTACAGCTACTCTTTATACTAATCCATCAAAGATTTCAATTGTTAAGTATAGCACAGATAATCTTGTTATGGTTTCAAGCTCTGTGTTTCAAAGTGAAAGTAGTGGTCTTGAGTTTATGGCTGGGGTCATTGACCAAACTACTATGTATGCGTGTGTTAATTCGATAGTTCAGGGTTTCAGAAGCGCATATCTTGCTAAAATAAACCTTACTGATTTTTCAGTTTCATCTTATCCATTTTCTGGTGACTATGAGTGTGGCAGAGATGTATTTAAAAAGGGAACAGACTTATATACAGTTCTTAAAAGTTCAGATAATGTTTATATCTCTTCTGCATCTATTTCAAGTCTTTACTATCAAACAATACAACCTTTAAATGATATACCCCCATATTCAAATGTTTACTTTGTTGCAAATTCTTCAAACATCTTTGCTGTTTTTGAGGATTATTCTCAATCTTTTCCATCTCCAAAAAAGATTATCTACAAATATGATTACTCTAATTTCTCAGGCTTTATTTCATCATCAGATATAATAACAGAAGGAAGCCTTCAAGGAGTGGTGGCTGATGAGTCTAATGTTTTTGTCCTTCAGTCAGTCATAAATCCTATTAACAGTGTATCTGATTTTCGTATTTCTCTTTTTGACACTTCTACCCTTACACAGAAGAATGAATACACTCCAAATCTTTCTGATAACAGTTATCCAAGAAAGATTGTTTCGATCTATTCTGTAAGTGGAAGCACAGCATATATAACAGGTGAAACATACATATGTAAATCTTGGGGATGTGATAATGATATAAGAACTATAAGATTTTCTAATTTTGATCTTTCATCAAACAAACCACCTATTCTTTCATTTCCATCAAGCTATATAAGCACAAAGGGTATAGAGCAGGGTAGGGTCCTCATTCTCAATCAGAAAGCAACATTCTATGTTGAATACTATGATATGGATGGTGATGCTACCTCCTATGTGAAGATACATCTAAAGCGTCCAAATGATAACAATTATACCTCTTATGAGATGATTTGTAGTTCAAATTGCATACCATCAAATAGAGGTCCGATGCTTTTCTCGTTTTCCACTACTGTTGAACAATCTGGAGAATACAAATACAAATTTTCAGCTCGGGATTCAAGAGGTATGGATGCGCTTGGTTATCCTGCTGAAGGCGAGTTTGGTTTTAGTGTTTTAAAAGGCTTTGAGGGGAGTCTTGGAGATGCTAATAAGACAGTTAAAATAACCTTCCCTTTTTCAGAAAAAGAGGTTGCTGAATATAAAATATATTCAAATGGTAGTGATGTATATGGACTTATAAATCCAAATGTGTCAAGAAATAGTAATGGAGAAACACAGAGGGTTGGTGCACCTTCCATAATAGTAAAGCTTTCAACATCACCAGAAACTCCAAGCTATTTTTATGATCTTAACTTTGACTGGCCTGATATGGCTGAAAAGAAGGGTTGGTTTGTTTATGATCTTTCTTTTAATGAGTCTGGTAAGATAGAGGTGCTTGCCTCATCACAGATAGTTGATGGCTTTCAGATTTTTATTGCAACATTAAATCCAGTTATAAGTAATAATAAGCTTAGTTTAGATGTCTTAGAAATACCAAGGGTTATCTCTACATCGTCACTTTCTGGTCTTCCTGATTCTCTAAAACTTAATATAAAAAATGGAAAGAGATATATAACTGGTGGTGATGGATTTGCTGTGTGTGATTTAAACGAGTGTAATATTTACTCTGTTTCTGATGTTTTAACTGAACCAGAGATTAAGGCTATGGATGTTTATGGTGGCTATGTTTATCTGGCAGGGAGTTATGATATCTCATCATCAACAAGATCTGCAAGATCTGCCTTTATTTTAAAGACTGATGAGAGTTTTTCTTCAACGACTGTTTTTACTCTGAATGGATTTGGTAATACAGTTTCCGGTGAGTTTAAGGACATAATGATTAAGGATGGGAATATATATGCGGTTGGTGAGTTTAAAACGCTTGCAGATAATTACGGGATGATTTTAAAGCTTAATTCAAATCTTGAAGTATTTGACTCAAAGATAATAAATCCTGGCAAAAGAGAAACATTTGATTTCATCAAAGATGCAGGTGATTATATCCTTGTTTCAGGAAGTATAAACAGGGATGATGGTTTAACATCATATCTGCCTTTTATGATAGTCATGGATAGTCAAACGCTTGATTATGTTAATATTTTTAAGGATCTATCGGATTCCAATACATCAAGGCTTATTGATATAAATTTGAACGGTGGAAGTGTTTATTATATTACAGAAAGCTATGATCCTTATTCTAATCTGGGTACTGCAAGGTTCATCAAGGCTGATGATATAATCAAAGACAATAGGGTTGATGTCAGTGTTAATCTTAAGGATACATCAGCTAATAATCTCAATAACACAGCTGTTGATTTTATCCCCATTGAGGAAGGAAGGGTTGATGTCGGAAAATCTGTTCTTGGTCTTAGGACTGGTAATAATGGGGTTTTAACTGCAAAGTTATTAAAAGGTGTGCCTTATTTCATTGCTATAAGCACTCAAGGCTATTTGCCAAACACAAGACAGCAGTTTTTTGATCCATATAAAAGGTTTATAGGTGTATTTTCATCACCAACAACCCTTTCATATACATTTTCTAAATCGCAGGAAAACTTTTATAAATACTCTGTTGTTGTCTCAAGTGTTGTTAAAGGAATGCAGGTTTTTGGAAGTATAACATACAACAATGAGGCTGTATCCTTTTCTGTGTCAAAAGCTACTAGCTCTGTGATAACCCTTGATTTTTATAATCTTTCTTCTATTGAGCCAGATAAATATAAGCTTGAGATATCAATTCCTGAGCTTTTGAGCTATTCAACAATAATGCCAAGCACAATGACTTTTTATCTTGACTTTTCATCAGCAACAACTCCAGGTTATTCTTATGAAGAATTAAAAACAGAGCCTTTATTAAGGGGTATGGTTGTTGATAGCTTGACTGAGAATCCCATTCCTAATGCAACGGTGTCAATTTCAACATATAATTGCTATTCCTGGCCAAGGATTAGTGTTGCTACTCTAAACACTGATCCTCAAGGAAGGTTTTTGATATATCCTCAGGCTCTTCCTAATGACCTTAATATCATCTGTTTAGATATTAAGAAACAGGGATATATAGGGTTAACTACAGAGATCGATGTAGCTAATAACCCTGATCAAAGATTTTCACTTAACCCCGCAACATACTCATTATCAGGCTATCTTACCTATAGAGGAAATCCCTTGAGCGGTTTTAAGATTAGTGCTGGAGGGTATGATCAGCAAGAGTTCAAGTTCAGGGGAACTGATAGCTATTGTTTGCCTTTAGATAACAATGGTTATTGCACTGGTGAGGTAAGCTTTATTACTGCAGATACTGTTAGTGATTCAAATGGATATTTTAACATAACCGGGCTTAAAGATGGTAATATTGCTCTTTACAATGTCGGTTCTTTCTGGCGCATTATAAACAGCGGTGCTGATAATCAACCGCAAACCTCTGATGATATAAGAATAGTTATATCAAGCGCAGGTGCAATTCCACCATCATATCCTCCAGATAACATCTGTAAACCTGGAAAGGTGTGGATTTTAAATTCAGATGGAATGTGTATGGGTATTGCCCCTTACACATTTGATTTAATGGAGAGTTTGGAAGAGAATGCCACACTCTACCTAAATATTAAGTATGATGTTGTTGGAGCTACAGATACATCAGCAACCATTCTTATACAGGAGGAGTGTAAAGAAGGCAAAGACTGTAACAATCTTAAACATATAATGATACCTCTTCCTGATGGTCTTACATCTGGTGCTACATCGTATATTGTAAATCTTTCTTCCGGCATGAGATATGAATTCAAACTCATATCTGATAGGTGGGCAAAGAGAAGTATCTTTGATAGTTTTGATTTTAGATCAACAGATACAATCCGCTCTGATATAGTTCTTGCAAGGGCTGGTAGTTTAAAGATAAAAGTTGTAAAACCTGATGGCTCTTTATTCATACCTGTGTGTCTTGTTGAGAAGTGTAAATGGCCAAGATTTTATATAACATCTAGTGATGGTAAATTTAGCTACAGCGGTGATTTCTGGGTTGATTCAAATAATCCAAATCCTGTTTTTGAGATCTCTAACATAGTTCCTGGAAGATATAGTGTTGTGTTTAAAGCTAATGGTTATCCTCTCACAACTATGGATGGTTTAACTGTTGAGGCGGGAAAAACTACTGAGGTTAAACTTAGAATCAACCCAGGCCTTGTGGTAAAACCAAATATAACATCTCTACCACGGACAGATTATTATTATGCTGTAGTTGCAGTACCAAGTGGTTTTGAGATGAAAAGAAAGACTATCAATGATCTTCTTTTCAGTGATGGAAGCGTTGAAAGATATGTTATTGATTATGATACAACAACATCACTTTTTAAATCAAAATATCTTGATGAGGCAAGATACGATGTCTATCTTGTTCTTGCATCAAGGTATGATCCTGAAGGTAACAGCAATAATCCTTCTTTTAGGAGTTTTGTCAACTTTATAGGTGTTGAAAAGGGCAGGGTTATTCAACGAAATCCTCAGGATCCATCATATGGAAGTGAAAGCAATCCTATAAGTGATTTCAATATATATGGCAGTCTTGGTAAGGCTACCCTTACAGGTAAGATAAGAGGGAAAAGAATCGCTGTAGATAAGGACTTTGAAAAGGTATTTGCGCAAGATCTTGGATATCTTATCTCTCTTATTCCCTCTGTTATGATCTATGATGAGACTGGAAATTTAAGAGCTTATTCGCACTGTATTATGGATAGTAGCCAATCATTTAACTCGTTTATGTCAGCCATCCCGGCAAGAGACACACAAACCATTATCTCTCTTTTCATTAGCTCATCAACCTACTTTATACCTTTGCTGCCGACTGGAAGATATACTGCAGTCTTTTTAAGTCCTAATTATCCCCCTGTTTCCAAGGAGATTGTGTTGAGCTCGACATATACAGTTTTTGACCTTGATTTTGATAAGGAGAGCTTTTCAAAAACAAAGCTAATAGTAAAGGTTTTTGAAGAGGTGCAGGGTTCAACTCGTCCAGTTAAGGGCGCAAGGATATCAATATCTCATAAGGCGTATGAAAATACTGTTTATACTGATGATAGTGGTGAATATGTTTTTGAAGATATACCAATAGGGCTCTACAAAATGGATGTTTTCAAGGATGGATATGTGGCTGAAGGTAAGAAATTTTCGCTTGGAAACGATGAACTTTCCTACAATGTAATCTTAAAACCGAGCTTTGGTGTAATAAGAGGTAGGGTTTATCTTTCGAAGTTTCCAAAAACCATTGTAAGAAGCGGTGTTGAGGTAACAGCTTATAATGAGTCAAGAATAACTGAGGGTTCAAACTATGTTCCTTCAATAAAGGTTTTGACTGATGATGAGGGAGGTTATGAAATAAAAGGAGTTGAACGGGGTTCAACATACAAGATAGTTGTAAAGTATCCCGGAAAACTGACACAGAGCTTGAGTGTTAAGGTTTCAACATCTAATGTATATACATATGCTGATGATATTGTCTTTATAGATGTGCCTCCTCAGATAGATGTCAAATTAAGAAGATACAAGAATACCATTGAGGTCTATATTAAGAGTCCGAAGGAGATGTCAACCCCGGTATGTGATTATCTTAAAGGAAAATATACCCTTAATAATTTTGATGAGACAAATGCAACAAGACTTTCACTTGTTCTGCTACCAAACAACACTTATTCAGCAAGATTTAACATCTCAATGCTTGCTGATTACTATACAATAAGAGTTAAAGCAGGTGATGTTAATGTTATTGAGAAAGTTGTTCTCTATGATGTTAAGAATGATATATCTGTTGAAAATTACATAACTGACCAGATATATCTTGGTGGAAGTATATATGCTGATTCTGAAAATGATGACTATACAGGGATTGAGCTTGATGCAGGCTCACTGACACATTCAACATATACTGCGTATGGTAGTAGCCAGGGTTATGGAAAGGCAATCAGAGTTTTAACGGCTGGTGGCAATGAACTCATTGGTGGATTTTTCTCATCCCTTCCAACAATTAGAACAACAAGAACCTCGAAGGGAGATGCAACAGTGATTGATGCTATAAAAAGCATTATGGCATCTGATATTTACGATATAAACCTTTCAAATGTGCAGCCTAATAGGGAATTTACACTGATACTTAAGTATGATAAAGAAAAGGTGATTGGAAATAACTCAAATCTGAGGATATATCAGTATGATGAGCAAAGTGGTCAGTGGAAGGAGATTAAAGGAACATACACCGTTGATCCTATGCTTGGGACGGTATCTGTTGATGTGGCAAGTATATCAAATGCATATGAATCCACAGATCACAATCTATTAAATCCATATGTAAGAAAGAGATTAGGTATGAGTGCAATCTCTGGTGGTAGGTTTGTTCCTCAGGCTGATATTCCATCATCTCAGACTGGTAGATTTGCTGTCTTTATTGCTAAACCACCAACAGGGGTATCTTATCCCGGAGCCTCTTTTGAGGTTTATAATATCCCTAATCCTTTTAATCTTAAATCAAAAACTGTTAATATAAGCGAAGATGGTGGATCATGGTATAAAGGAGATTATAATACTGAAGGAACTATAATAAAGTATCATTTGCCTTCAGGGAAGAGCGGTCATCTAAGGTTTGTTATATATAACATAGCTGGAGAGATGGTAAGGACATTGGATGAGGGTTATAGAGAAGGAGGATATATCTATTACTCTGAATGGGATGGCAGAAATGATAAGAATAATAAGGTTGCAAGTGGTGTATACTTCCTTGTTACATATTTAAATGGAGATAAGATTGGAAGTATTCATAAGATGGCAGTGATAAAGTAGCAGATGGATGTCTTTGGGTAATTGAGGAGGGGGTATGAGATATCTTTTAACAGTGTTTAGTTTGTTAGGTTGGGTTAGTATTTTATGGTCAGGCAGTGGTGAGACTGCATGTGGTTTTTTGAAGTTTTCAAATTCAGCAAAATCATCATCGCTTGGTGGAGCTTATAGTGCATATCCGGGTGGAGCTGATATGATTTTCTCAAATCCGGCAGGAGGTGTGAATCTTCAAAACAGTGAGGTTTATTTTGCTTTTTCAAATTATATAAGTAATTCAAAGCTTGTCCTTCTTTCTTATCTCAAAAAAAAGGACAATCTATCATTAGGTTTAGGGGTGGGCAACTTTGTTATAGATTCAATAGAAAGAAGAACTCAAGACTCCAAAGGGATAGTTCCTTCTCAGGGTTTTTTTAATGCGAGGGATAGTATAGTTTTGTTTACATTTTCAAAATATGATTTTTTACCTTCACTTATGGATAATCTTTCTGGTGGTGTTAATCTCAAGATCATAAACTCAAAGATAGATTCTGATTCTGCTTATGCTTTTGCCATTGATGCAGGGATTTTATACCCATATCAACAGAATATCATCTTTTCTTTTGTTCTTATGAACCTTGGCAGCAAAATCAAATATCATGAGTTTGGTGATAAACTTCCTTTGAGCATAAAGGCTGGTGGGTATTACAGACACAATGATAGTATTGGGATAGTTGGTGAGATTGAGGAGTATATCTATGATGAGAGGTTTTATCCTTCAATTGGATTTGAATGGAATGTGAAGAAAAGCCTTGCTATTAGAACAGGTTATAGATTTGGTTATGATAGGGAAAATCTTGGGAATTTTGTTGGTTTTTCTCTGGGGATTGGTGTAGTAGCTAATGATGTATCATTTAATTATTCATATAGCCCTTTTGGAGAATTAGGAGATATAAACAAATTTGATATAAGCCTTAAATTTTAATATCTGTTATACTTTTTTGTCTTGAAAGTATTTTATCTAAATTGTTATCATTAGAGAGAGGAGGGATTTTATGAGTTTTAGAGGAATTATGTTTGTTTCAGCTATGTGTGTTTTTGTAGTTTCATGCTCAAGAAATGAAAAAACAGTTGGCACAAAAGAAAACCCACTTGTTATAGGTTTTTCATATCCTTATTATGAGAATCTAACTGATAAGGATTTTACTAAGTTAAAAAGGCGCATAGAGGATGATCTTGGAATATTTGTAGATTTTTCAACTCACAAAGACTCAGTTGATCTTCTTGAGAAGATAGGGGGAAGGAGAATAGATGTATCCTTTCTCACACTAAACGAATATCTCATTGCAAGAGAATATTATAGGGTTGAGCCTAAACTTAGGGTTTTAAGAAAGAAAGGAGTGAATTCTTATTATGGCGTTATAGCTACACTTTCCAGTGATATTATAAACAATATAGAAAAACTTGATGGAAAGAAGATAGCAACAAGAAGCCCTTACTCAGTTTCAGGGTTTATACTTCCATCAATAGTTTTTTCAAGGTTGAGAATTAAACCAGTTTATATCTTTACTGAGAGTTTTGATTTTGCTGTTGAGAAGCTTAGAAAGAGGGAGGTGGATGCCGTCTCTGTTTATAAAAGCTATACAGAAAAAAACAAGGATTTGAAAATACTTTATGAGTTTGGTCCTATACCTAATGAGCCTGTTGTTTGCAGAAGCCGTCTTGATAAGCTTTTGTGTGGTAGGGTTGTTAACGAATTTGTAAAGCTTTGTAGTGAAAAAGAATTTAAGGATATATTCTCTAAGATGGCTGATATAACCGGCTTTGAGGAGTCAAATATATCTGACTATAAAGAGCTTCATCAGATCATTAAGGAATACTCTCATATTATATACACCTTCATTCCTCAGGGGATAAAAATAAAAAAGGTTAGTGAAGAATACAAGATTGATTAGTTTTTCATTGTAACAACAGTGGGTTTGAAATTTGTATATTCTTTTTCATCAATCATAGCATATGATGCTATTATAATTATATCACCTTTGTGACATAGCCTTGCTGCTGCACCGTTTATCTGTATTTCATTGTTTTTTCCATATATTACATATGTTGTAAACCTTGATC
Source organism: Elusimicrobiales bacterium (assembly GCA_049972095.1). Taxonomy (GTDB): domain Bacteria; phylum Elusimicrobiota; class Elusimicrobia; order Elusimicrobiales; family UBA9959; genus JANZZP01. The sequence goes on along the minus strand of JBMFKQ010000007.1, from coordinate 36,157 downwards.
CATTTGTTATGTTATATACATCTACCTTTTCAAACTCCTTCAAGCCTGCTTTTATACAGAGTTTTTTGTCAATGGTTATTGAACCTTCATAATTTATATTTGTTGATGTGACTTTTGCTCTGTGTATCTTTGATTTTAAAACCTCAATCATCATAACTTCTCCTCCTTATTCATATCAATTAATGAATCAAGACCATAGAGAACAAGTTCTTGATTGACAAAATCAAATAGATTTTCACCTTCAAAGATACCTATCCCGCCCCCGCTTCCTATAACCTTGACATTTTGGGATGGAAAGAACTCTTTTTTTAAAAAATCAGTAATAGCTTTTATACCAAAGAGGTTTAGATAGTATATCCCGTTTTGTATGGCTGATACAGTTGTATCAATTGATAGTTTTGCGGGTTTTGATATATCTATTTGAGGAAGCTTTGCTGTGGATGAGAAGAGTGATGATGCAGCAAGATGAGGGCCTGGTATTATGAGTCCACCTAAGTATTCGTTCTTTGATGTTAGCAGATCAAATGTTGTTGCGGTGCCTATATCTATTATTATGTAATTTCCATTACCATAAACCCTTTTTGCTCCAATACAGTTGGCTATTCTGTCAGCTCCAACCTCATGAGGATTTTTATATCTTATGTTTATCCCAGTCTTAAGACCAGAAGTAAGTATAAATATTTGTGATGGGGATATAAATCTCTTTATTCCTTCTTCAACACTGGATGTTAGTGAGGGGACTACGCTTGCTATAGCTGAGTATTTTATTAAGGATGGATTTATTCCTTTTTCCTTCATTATTAAACTTAAAAATATTCCAAACTCGTCTGATGAAAATGGGTTTTTAGAGCTTTTTCTAAAGGTAATAAGTGGTTTTCCTTTACTAAATATCCCTGCAAAAATTTGTGTATTACCAATATCAATAACAAGGTTCATCTATCCTCCTCAAATGATTTTCTCCAAAAACTTTGCAAGATTATGTGCCCCTTTTATTCTTCTTATTTTTTGCCCATTTTTCCATACATTAAATATGTGTTTCTTTTCAGATATTTCTGAGATATCATTATGTATAACCCATTCTGTGGCAAGTTTAACAACTGATTTTCTGATCTGGTTGTCTGATGCATTTGATGTGAGCTTGAATGCAATTATTTTTATCTTTTTATTTTTTGAATAGTCTTTTATCTTTTTTATCAGTTTAAAGTTTTTTTTAAATTTTATTAAGAAGTCCTGCTCTGTTGATATTTTTGTTTTAGATGGAAGCTTTATTTTTCTACCACTTTCTGTTATAAGCATATAAGGAGTGTAATCTGATACAGCGGCAAGATGTATTAGAGTATCATAAAGATTTGATCTAAGCTTGTCTTTGAGGATTTTGTTGAGTGATTTGAATGTGTCAAAATAGAGGATTTTTATTTTTTTTGATTTTGGTATATATTTTGAGTTCTTTGATATTACAAGTGTTACTTCATATTTTCGACATAGGATTTTAGCAAGTATAGTTGCTGTCTTTCCACTTGAAATATTACTGACATATCTTACCCGATCAATGTATTCAAGAGTTGGGCCTGCTGTTATGATGATCTTTTTTTTCATAAGCTTGCTATTATATCAATTATTTTTTCTGGTTCCATTAACCTTCCTTTTCCTTTCATTTTACATGCAAGATAGCCTTCCTCAGCCTCATAAATCTTTACGCCTATTTCAGAGAGTTTTCTTATAGAGCTTTGTGTTATTGGATGTAGATACATCTTTTCATTCATCGCAGGAAATACAAGAAATGGTTTTTTAGATATCTCCCATGAAAGAAAAAAAGTTGTTGGAAGATCATCAGCTATTCCACAAGCCATCTTATTTATTATATTCGCAGTTGCAGGGCATAAGATAGCAACATCAGCCCATTGTGAAAGTTCAATGTGTTGTGGATCTGAAAGATTATTTTCAAACATATCAACAAGAAATGGTTTTCCTGTTATGGCTTCTATCGTGGATTTTCCTATAAAGTTCAATGAGTTTTTTGTTCCAATTACCTTAAGGTTATGTCCCTTTTGAACAAGTTTTGATATAACTGAGCATGCCTTAAATACAGCAACCGAGCCGCTTAAAATAAATACAATATTTTTGTTCATAACTCCTTCCTCCAATCCTTAGTTTTTCTTATCCTTACATTATCTATAAGTCTGACTCCTGCTATCTTTGCTGCTACAAATCTTCTTCCCCAATGTGTCTCTACATAATCAACATCAAAACCATTTTTCTCAAGAATTTCTTTTGCTTTTTTGTCAGAAAGGTCTTTATTTTTTATTGTTTTATATATAAGCGATGCTTTTTTCCTTGATTCGTCATCAAGAAGCATATTTCTTGAGCTTTTTGCAAGTCCATCTTTTTCTCTTATAGTTGGGCATCCAATTATCTGTGTATCAATGAAAAATGCCTTGACCATTCCTTTTACAAGAAGATACTGTTGAAAATCTTTGTATCCAAAATATGCCCTTGTTGGTTTTACTATGTTGAGCAGTTTCATAACAACCGTAAGAACACCGTCAAAATGGCCTGGTCTAAAATTTCCACACAGCATCTTTGATATCTTATTTTCTGTTATCTTGTATGTGTAGTTATCAGGGTATATCTCTTTCCAGTCAGGAAGAAAAAGCACATCAACTTTATTTTCTTTAAGGATTTTTATATCATTTTCAATTGTTTTAGGATATTTCTTAAGATCATTGGGATCATTAAACTGTGTTGGATTTACATATATGCTTACAAAGGTAAATTCGTTTTCTTTAGCTGCTCTTTTGATAAGAGAAATGTGTCCTTCATGAAGGGCTCCCATAGTTGGCACAAAGCCAACACTACATTTTAGTTTTCTTCTTATCCTTTTTATCTCATAAGAGCTTTTTATAATCCTCATATCACTCCCTTTTTACATCAGCTACATACTCCGTTATAGCCTTTGCTATCCTTTCTGAGATGTTATCATATATCTTTACAAAAGATGGTGGATTTGGGTAAAGTCCAAGAATATCATGGAAGACTATTATTTGACCATCTGTTTTACTTCCACTTCCTATTCCTATGACAGGTATTTTTAGCATTGATGTTATTCTTCCAGCAACCTCTTCATCAACACATTCAAGCACCAACGAAAAACATCCTAACTCCTCTAACCTTTTTGCATCCTCTTCTATCTTTTTTGCCTCATCTGATTTCTTTCCTATCTTTCTAAACCTTCCAATTGTTTTTTCATATTGGGGGGTTATGCCGAGATGCCCCATAACAGCTATTCCTGATTTTACAAGGTGTTCTATTACATCCTCATGTCCATCTAATCCTTCAATCTTAACTGCATCTGCTCCCGCTTTCACAAACTCACCAGCAACATCAACAGCATAGTATTTCCCTTTTCTAAATGTCATAAAAGGCATATCTGTTATAACAAGCTTATCGGATAGAGCTTTTTTCACTGCGTATGTGTGAGCCTGCATCATCTGCGCTGTTGCATATATTGTAGAGTTATAGCCATAAATAGTCATTGCGATACTATCACCTACAAGCACAGCATCAATTGGTGTTTTTGATAAGATAATAGCAGAAGTCCAGTCATAGCATGTTATCATTGATATTTTTCCATTTCCTTTTTTAAAACTATAAAAATCATCTATTTTCATATCCCCTCCAAAGGTTTAATATTGCTTTGTAGAGTTGTAAGAATTCTGTTTTTTTAAGTGCTGAAAGGTGTTTTTTGATGGTTTTCAAATCATCTCTTGCTATAGGTCCTGTTATACCTTTCTTTGAGTTTAATGCATCTTTTATATTTCTTTCAAAGACATAATTTAAGTATTTAGATGGTATGCCATATTTTATGAGTAATCTATGAGTTATCTCCTTTATTATAAGAGGAAAGTTAAGATATATTGAAAGAAGGGCATGATACATCACCCTCTGCTCTGGTTTGATTTTTATAATCCTGTTTTTAAACCATTTCAGATTCTTTCTTATATAAGATGGATCTTCGGATGTGAATATTATCTTTTCAAAATCAAATGGGGCGATTGGTTTTTCTTTAAAAGAAAAGATTGGATGCATGCCTACAATTTTATGATGAAGTATAGAGCCTGAAAAATGAAAGAGCTTTGCATTAGGATAAATCCTTTTTTTAAATCTTCTATAAAATTTATCTATTTCAGAGTCTTTTGAAATGAAAAAGATGGTTTTATAGTCTTTTATCTTTTCAGCATAACTATTTATCTTTCTATATGCTATTACTTTATGATTTATTCTCCTATATCTCAGATATGCTGAGAATGATTTTGCTACCTTTGATTTTCCTATGATAAGTATTTTCATATAGGTGGCAGTCTTTTTAGTGATCTGCCCCACATCTAATTATACAATACTTGAAGAATTGAGACAAAAATGCTATACTATTAAACAAAGAACGGGGCATAGCTCAAATGGCTAAGAGCGCTCGCTTTGGGGGCGAGAGGTTCCCAGTTCAAGCCTGGGTGCCCCGATAAAAGGAGGTGTAGAATATGCAAGGTATAAAGCAGAGAAAGGGGTTTACCCTTATAGAGCTTCTTATTGTGGTGCTGATAATAGGAATACTTGCGGCTATAGGTATTCCGCAGTATTTCAGAGCTGTTGAGAGATCAAGGGTTTCTGAGGCTATGAATGTATTTTCTAACATAAAAAACTCACAGGAGAGATATTTTGCAAGGAAAGCTCAATATACTAATAACTGGGATGATCTTGATATAGAGATGAAAGATGCCTCGAATGCCGTCTGCACAGGCACAAATGCGTGTGCGCTTAAGTATTATAATGTTCAGATTGTAGTAGCTAATAATACTGCGTATCAGATAAATGCTACGAGGCTTGCTAACGTAACCCGCTATGGTAATTATACTATAACCTTTACCGGGCCTCAGGGAAGAGTAGATTGTAGTGACACAAAATGTAAAAATGAACTTTTGGACTGATAGTTTTTGCAAATATTATTCTTATTACTTCACATATTGACGGGGCGATAATTGTAAGCAGAAAAGAGAAAGTGTGTTTGTACTCTTTTTTGTTTTTGTAAAATTTTTATATATTTGTTTTTTGGAGGTTTTATGGATGTTATTGCAAGTGGGGAAGGAAAGCTTGTAGGATGGGTTGATCCTGATGAGCATAGGAGATTTATAAGGGAGAACAAATCAAGAAAGCTTATTGACAAAAGGATGAGTGTGAGGGAGGCAGTTGAAAGATATATTAAGGATGGTGATTTTATAGCCTCTGGTGGTTTTGGTCATGTAAGGATTTCGATGGCTATTGTCTATGAGATTATTAGACAAAGAAAGAAAAATTTAATTATGGCTGGAAAAACTGCTGTTCATGATATTGATCTTTTGGTTGCAAGTGGATGTGTGAGCGAGGTTGAAGTTGCTTACTCATTTGGGCATGAGCTTAGAGGGCTTTCTCCTGCTTCAAGAAGAAAGGTGCAAAATGGAGAGTGTAAGGTTGTAGCTGAGATTACAAACGCTGGATATCAGTGGAGATTTTTGGCAGGTATGATGGGTATCCCATTTATTCCTGCAAGAAATATGATGGGAACGGATACCTTTAAAAAATCATCCTGCAAGATTGTTAAATGTCCATTCTCAGGTAAAAATATAGTGCTTATACCGTCTGCCAATCCGGATGTGGTTTTTATACATGTTCACAGGGCTGATAAATATGGTAATGCTCAGATAGAGGGTATTATGGTTGAGGATTTTGAACTTGCAAGATCTGCCAAAAGGCTTATAATAACAACAGAAGAGGTTGTGGATGAGGGGATAATAAGGGAAAAACCCTATCTTACAACCATCCCTTTTTATCTTGTGGATGCTGTTGTTGAGGTAAGGTATGGATCACATCCAGGTAACATGCCATATAGATATTACTTTGATGAGGAACATATAAAGCTTTGGCTTGAGATGTCAAAAACTGATGAGGGTGTAGGAGAATATCTTGATAAGTATATCTATGGTGTTAAGGAGTTTAGTGAATATATTAAGCTTATTGGTGGAGAAGATAAGATGAAAAAACTTTCATCTATCGAAAATCTAAATTTTAAATAGTTTAGGGGGATTATATGTCATACTATACACCAACTGAGCTTTTAGCTTATATTGCCAGCAGAACCCTTGAAGATGGGAAAAGTGTTTTTGTTGGAACTGGGCTTCCTATGATAAGTGCGATGCTTGCTCAAAGAAGCTTTGCCCCCAATCTTTTGATTATATTTGAAGCTGGTGGTGTTGGTCCAAAATCGCCAGTTCTTCCTATATCAGTTGGTGATTCAAGAACATTTTATAAGGCAGTTGCTGCATCAAGTATGCATGATGTTATGAGTCAGGCTCAAAGTGGATATATTGATTATGGATTTCTTGGGGCAGCTATGATTGATAAATATGGTAATATTAATACTACTGTGATAGGTGATTGGGATAAACCAAAAGTCAGATTACCTGGATCTGGTGGAGCAAACGATATAGGTTCGTTTTGTTTTAGAACAATAATTATTATGAAACAAGATAAGGATAAATTTGTTGATAAGCTCAATTTTATAACAACCCCTGGATATATAGATGGTCCTGATGGTAGGAAGAAAGCGGGATTGCCTGAGGGTGGTCCCTATAGAGTTATAACTCAGCTTGGGGTTTACGATTTTGAGCAAGAGACAAAACGCATACGATTGATCTCACTTCATCCTGGGGTAACTGTTGAGGATATAAAGGCAAACTCATCAATGGATATAATTATACATAGCAATCTTTCTGTTTCACCTGAGCCTGACCAAGAGTCATTGAAGATACTTAGAGAAATAGATCCAGATGGACTTGTCCTTGGGAAAAAATAGTTTAGGGGTGGTATATGAGTTTTAAAATAGCTATAACAGTTGCAATTACAGGTGCTGAAACTACCAGAGAAAAATGTCCAAATCTCCCAATTACACCGGAGGAGATAGCTGAAGAAACTTATAAATCCTATCTTCAAGGAGCCTCAATAGTTCATCTGCATGTAAGAAATGAGGATGGGACTCCTACACAGGATGTAGAGGTTTTTAAAAAAACAATTGAGCTGATAAGGAAAAAATGTGATATTGTAATTGAAATTACAACAGGGGGTGCAGTAGGTATGACCCCCGAAGAAAGAATGAAACCTCTAAGTTTAGAGCCTGATATGGCATCGCTTGATTGTGGGACAGTAAATTTTGGAGATGATTATATTATAAATACTATTCCTATAATGAAGATGTTTGCAAGCGAAATGAATAGATATCGGGTTAAACCTACACTTGAATGCTTTGATTATTCTCATATAGAAAACGCAAAATTTCTTGCCAAAGAAGGTTTAATAAAATCCCCTTACCATTTTGGTTTAGTTTTAAATGTTCCAGGTATATTACCTTATAGCCCAAAGATTTTATCTCAGATGATAGATATGTTGCCGGATGATAGTTATTTTACTGTTATGGGTATAGGTAAAGCCCATTTGCCCGCTATATATGGTGCTATTGCTTTTGGTGGGTTTATAAGAGTTGGTTTTGAGGATAATATTTATTATGCAAAAGGAGTTGTTGCTAACTCAAATGCTGAATTTGTTGAAAGGGCTGTAAGAATAATTAAAGAAGCTCAACTTGATGTTGCAACTCCGTCAGATGTAAGAAAGATTTTTGGTTTAAGATAATTTTTATAAGGAGGTGTTATGGAGATTAGAACTAATGGATGTCCATTTGGAAGTCATAGAGTAATTGAGCCTAAAAATGTTTTGCCTCAGCCTGCTTTGAAGCTTGACAACTCAATGGATCATATGTGGGATAATGAGATAATGGTTGATGTCTCAGTATTAAATATAGATTCTGCTAGTTTTACTCAGATAAAAAATTCAGTGAATAATGATGAGGATAAAATAAAGGCAAGGATAATGGAGATAGTAAATGAGAGAGGGAAAATGCAAAATCCTGTAACTGGTTCAGGTGGTATGTTTATTGGTAGGGTTTTTAGGATAGGTCCAAGGCTCAAAGACAAAATAGATCTAAAGGAAGGAGATAAAATAGCCTCGCTTGTTTCACTTTCGCTTACCCCTTTAAAGATAGAGAGAATAATAAGTATAAAAAAAGGCACTGAACAGGTTAATGTCCAAGCAAAAGCAATATTGTTTGAAAGTGGAATATATGCCAAGCTTCCAAAGGATATTCCAGAAAGTCTTGCACTTGCTGTGCTGGATGTTGCAGGAGCACCAGCGCAAACTGATAGGCTTGTTAAACCTGGTGATATAGTTGTTATAATTGGTGCAAGCGGGAAATCTGGTGTTTTATGCTGCTATAGCGCTAAAAATAGAGCTGGTATTACAGGTAAGGTTATAGGTATAACACATTCAGATGAAGGGTTTAAGAGATTAAAAAGATTAGGATTGTGTGATTATGTTTTGAGACTTGATGCAACTGATGCATTAGATTGCTATAAAGAGATACATAAAATAACAAATGGAAAGATGGCGGATGTGGTTATAAACTGCGTAAACATACCAAATACTGAAATGGCTTCAATACTTATGGCAAGAGAAAGAGGTGTAGTTTATTTCTTTTCTATGGCAACCAGCTTTACAAAAGCAGCCCTTGGTGCTGAGGGTGTTGGCAAGGACATTGATATGATTATAGGTAATGGTTATGTAAATGGACATAGTGAGATTGCTCTTGATATATTGAGGAGGTCTAAGGTAATAAGAAGAGAGTTTGAAAAGCATTATATCTAATGATATATGGAGGTCAAGTGGTGAAAGAGTTTAAAAAAGTCACTTGGAAGGATATAGCTTTATGGAAAGATGTGACTGATGAACAGTGGCATGATTATAGATGGCAGCTTTCAAATGCGATAAAAGATGTTGAAACTTTAAAAAAGGTTGCCTATATTGATGAAAATGAAGAGCAGGAGCTTAAAAAGGTTTTACAGAGGTTTAGGATGTCAATAACTCCATACTATGCAGCACTTATGGATAAAAAGGATAAAAATTGCCCTGTAAGAAGGATGGCTGTGCCAAGTGTAGAGGAGTTAAAATATTATCCTGAGGATTTAAAGGATCCATTACACGAGGATGTAGATTCACCCGCGCCTGGAATTACTCATAGATATCCTGACAGAGTTCTTTTCCTTGTAACTAATATATGCTCTATGAACTGTAGACATTGCACCAGAAGAAGACTTGTGGGTTTTGAGGATCTTCATAGAAGCTGGCAGGAGTTAGAAAAGGCTATAGACTATATAAGAAAAAATGAGACAGTGCGTGATGTCTTGATATCAGGTGGGGATCCATTGGTACTAAGTGATGAGATGCTTGAAAAGATTATAAGTGAGATTAGAAGCATTAAGCATGTTGAGATAATAAGAATAGGCTCAAGGGTGCCTGTTGTTATGCCAATGAGAATAACAGATAATCTTGTTAATATGCTTAAAAAATATCATCCGATATATTTAAATACTCACTTCAATCATCCAAAAGAAATAACCCTTGATGCTAAGATAGCCTGTGAAAAGCTTGCTGATGCTGGTATCCCTCTTGGGAATCAAAGCGTTTTATTAAGGGGTATAAATGATTGTCCTCAGACAATGAAGAGGCTTGTGCATGAGCTGTTAATGATAAGGGTAAAACCCTATTATATATATCAATGTGATCTATCTATGGGAATAAGACATTTTAGAACATCAGTTGCAAGGGGAATTGAGATAATAGAAAATTTAAGAGGACATACCACCGGTATGGCAGTCCCCACATTTGTGGTAGATGCTCCTGGTGGTGGCGGGAAAATTCCTGTTATGCCGCAATACCTTATTTCAATCTCGGATACAAAAGTCATTTTAAGAAACTATGAAGGTGTTATAACTGCTTATACTCAACCTGATGACTACAAAAAAACAGAATGTAGTTGTCAGTACTGTAAAGAGGAGAGGTATAAACCCACTGATGGAATTGCAAAGCTGTTGAATGGCGAGATGCTAACTATAGAGCCAAAAGATCTTTCAAGATCTAAAAGACATAATAAGTAGTACAGCTCCTAAAATTCAAAATTTTATGAATAAACAAACAAGTGTGGTGTTTATAACTGGTTTTGAAAAAAATTGCGGGAAGACTACATTTTTAAATTATCTTCTTAACACCTATAACGCATCGCAGAAGGTTGCCTGTGCTTGTATTGGAGTAACATCATCATCTGATAATTTCCTTAATATTTCTTATAAACCGAAGGTAAATGTTAAAAAAGGATGGCTTGTTGTTACAAACACACTTTTTTTTAATGAGATAAATGTTCCATTTGTGATTGAGGATATAATTGAAGAGGATGTTGGTGGTGGAAGGCCTGCTGTTATAAGACCGCTTTATGATTGTAGTTTAAAACTCTTTTCACCTGGTTCAAATGCAAAGGTTTTTGAGGTGATTGAAAAACTCAAGAGTTATGTAGAATATATTTTTATTGATGGTGCTTTTGATAGAATAACTCAAGTTTCGACCTTTCCTTATGCATCATTCTATTATGTTAGCAGGGTTGGACCTGATAATATAAACAGTGTTGTTGAGAGAATAAATCTCTTTGAGGATTTTCTTAAAGTTCCAGTAAATTCAAGTAATTACGAATTTATGAAAGATATTGTCGGTGATGTAGTTTATCAGGATATTTTGTTTACAAAGGGAATATTTGGATATGAAAGGCTTGAGAAGATTCCTAAAGGTGTGAAGAAGATATTTATAATGGATTTTACAAAGGTTTTCTTAAATCTCTCAGACTGGATGAGTTTTAGAAAAAGGTTTTCTGTATTTTTTGCCTCATCATTTAGTCTTGACGGATATGTTGTAAATCTATATGATATAGAAAGAGATGAGTTTGAGGCCAGAATTCCAGCTTCTGCCATAAAAAGGATAATATATAATCCATATGAAGCCTGAAATTTTTTGTGAGTTTGACTTTGTAAAGAAATATTTTATACCGCTTACACCTTATGGAAAGGCTTATAAAGAAAATCTCCTGCCTTTCACTGATAAGAAGCTGATAAAGAGAAAGTATGATGCAATAGAAGTTGTAGCTGAGATTAAAAAAAATAACCGTCTTACTTATGATAGGATAAAATATCACTTAAAGAATATAACATATATAAGCAGTTCAAAGGCATTTTCGGATATATCTGATGTTTTTCTTGTTAAAAAATTTATAAATAACTATTATGCAATATACAAACTTTTATCTTCAAAAGCAAGAAGTTTTTTTGGTTTTGAATGGAAGCTGGAAGATCTTTTTAAATATTTAAATCCAGATGGTTTATCTGATAACTTCTACATAAGTGAAAACTACGATGAAAGATTAAAGAGGTTAAGAAATGAACTTACTGATGTATTTAGAGAGATTGAGGTTTTTAAAGATAGATTTAGAGATGATGTAAAGAAAAACTATGGTTTTGATTTGAAATCTGATTTTATAATAGTAGAGGCAAAAGATATACCCAGCAATGTATCAGATTTTTTTACAGTTGATATATATGACTCAACAAGGATAATTCTAAGGCCAAAATATTCTCAACAGTATATTGAGCTTTTAGGCAAGAGGGAGAAGATAGTTTTTGAGATAAAAAAAATAGAATCTTTTGTTCTTGAAGACATAATATCTAAGCTAAAAAAAAGATCTGATAAGATTTTTGAATGTATAGAACCGATCCTTGAGTTGGATGTGGCTATGGCCTCATATGATTTAGCTGAGATGTTTAAGCTTAAAAGACCCCAATTTAATACATCAAGGATATATGTAAAAAATGCAGTTTATCTTCCGCTTAAAAAACTGCTTGATGATATGAATATAAACTATATTCCACTTACCTCCAACTTTGAAAAAAGAATAAACATAATTCAGGGCTCAAACATGGGGGGGAAAACTGTTGTTCTAAAAACCCTATTACTTCTTCAATATATGGCACAATGTGGTTTTTTTGTACCTGCTGATGAGTTTATAACTATTGTTTTTGAAAGAATATCAGTGCCAGTAGCTTGTGAGGAGGTGAAGGGTTTGAGCAGTTTTGCATATGAGATATATGAGATGTCTGAGGAACTTAAAAAAATAGATAAAGGAACTGTTTTCATAGTCACAGATGAGTTTGGCAAAACTACAAATTATTCAGAGGCAATCTCTATTATAAATGCTCTTATTGATTATTTTGCTGATAAGAAGAATATCTATTTTTTTCTTGCAACTCATTTTTCAGGTATAAAAAAAGCTCAATCTGTTGAGTTTCTTAAGATGAAAGGTTTTAATAAGGAGAAGTATTCAAGGTTTGCTGATATTGAGAAAAAGGATATAACTGAAAGGATAAAATTTATCAATAAATTTATGGATTATGAGATTACAAAGGTGTCTGACAGTCATATAGTATCATCTGATGCCATTGAAATTGCTCAGATAATTGGAATGGATAGATCTATATGCAGTAGAGCAAAAGAATATCTGGAGGAGATATATGGAGGCAAAAAGAAAAACACTAAAGAAAACAAAAATACTTGCTCTTGATCTTAATAAGATTGATAAAGCAAGAAAACTTGCAGATAAAATAACATCGGATGTCTTTAAATACATAAATGCTCACACAACAACTACCATTGAAAGAGCAACACTTAGACTTTTTGGGGTTGATGGAGCTGATAAAAATGGTGTTCCTGTTCCAAATATAATCGTTGATGCTTTGAAAGATAAGCTTTCTCAAGGAATTGCAAGATATTACCTTAGTGCACTTATTAGAAGTGGGAAAAGTGTTGAGGAGTTGAATAATGAGATAGCTGAGGGAAGATATGATATATCAAAGGTTGAGCTTGTTGATCACTCAAGAATAGAGAAAAAAGCAGATGAGTTAATTAAAAGGCTTGATAAAAAACTAAATGAAAATGTTGATTATAGAAGAAAAAAAATAAATGAGTTTTCAGCAAATGAAAAAAGACCTTGGATTTATGTGATAGTTGCAACTGGAAATATATATGAGGATGTAAAGCAGGCACAGGCTTGTGCACTTGAAGGTGCGGATATAATTGCTGTTATAAGAACAACTGCGCAAAGCCTTCTTGACTATGTTCCTTATGGTGCAACAACTCAGGGTTTTGGTGGCACATATGCAACTCAGGAGAATTTTAGGATAATGAGAAAAGCGCTTGATGAAGTAAGTGAGAGAGTTAAAAGATACATACGACTTGTAAATTACTGCTCTGGTTTGTGTATGCCTGAGATTGCAGCAATGGGTGCTATTGAGCGGCTTGATATGATGCTCAATGATTCAATGTATGGGATACTTTTTAGAGACATAAATATGTATAGAACATTTACTGATCAATTTTTCTCAAGAATGATAAATGCCTCATGTGAGATAATAATAAACACAGGTGAGGATAATTATCTTACAACAAGTGATGCTGTTGAAAAGGCACACACCGTTCTAACATCCCAGTTTATAAACGAAAGCTTTGCACTTAAAGCAGGGCTCAGAAAAGAGCTGATTGGTTTAGGTCATGCCTTTGAGATGGATCCATCAATAAAAAATGGTTTTTTACTTGAGTTTGCACAGGCACTTATGGCAAGGGAGATATTTCCGAATCATCCACTAAAGTATATGCCGCCAACAAAATTTATGACAGGGGATATATTTAAAGGTTATGCAATGAATACTATGTTTAATTTTGTTGCAAAGGCTACTGACCAAACAATACAGCTTCTTGGTATGCTTACCGAAGCCATTCATACACCATACCTACAGGATAGATATCTTGCTATAGAAAATGCTAAGTATGTTCATAATAACATAGCTGATTTCCTAAATGAGATTTCGTTTAAAAAGGATGGAATAATAGTTAGAAGAGCACATCAGGTTCTTGATGAATCAGTAAAAATGCTTGAAGAAATATCAAGGATAGGACTTTTTGAAGCAATAGAGAAAGGTATGTTTGCTGACATAAAAAGACAAAGGGATGGTGGAAGAGGGCTTGATGGGGTTATTGAAAAGGATAAGAACTATTATAATCCTGTTGAGGATTATCTTAAAAAAAGATTGTGTATCAGATCATAAATGAATTAAATAGGGGGAATTATGAGGGTTGTAAGACCATATGGGGATACAATTAATGATGGAGCAATGCAGATATCATTTACACTTCCTGTTCCTGTTGGCGGCAAGGCAAAGGAGTGTGCAAAAAAATATCTTGAAAAGATTGGTTTTAAGGATGTCAGTATAGTAAATATGGCTTATCTGAGTGATGAGTTTACCTTTTTCATAGCCTATGTGAAATCTGATGTTTCTATAGATTATGATGCTATTGAGTATGTAGTAGCTGTGGAAAAAGCTATGAGTATGGATGAGGTGAATGATTTTATAAGAAAAAATATAAAAAGAAAGGTAGTAGTCGTTGGTGCTACAACTGGTTTTGATGCGCATACCGTTGGGATAGATGCAATAATGAATATGAAGGGATATAATCATCACTATGGACTTGAAAGATATCCAATGATTGAGGCAATGAATCTTGGCGCACAGCTTCCAAATGAAAAACTCATAGAAACAGCAAAGAAAGTAAATGCAGATGCTATTCTAATATCTCAGGTTGTAACACAAAAAGATACCCATATAAAAAACCTTACAAACTTCATAGAGCTCATTGAGGCAGAGGGTATAAGAGACAGATTTATACTGATAATTGGAGGTCCAAGAATAGATAACAAGCTTGCGCTTGAACTTGGTTTTGATGCTGGTTTTGGCCCTGGCACATATGCTGAGGATGTTGCAACATTTATTGTGAAAAAACTTTACGAGAAGATGATTTGGCAAAGTAAAGGGAATAGTTTACAACAATTATAATATTAAAAATGAAAATTCGAGTGTCTTGCTTTTGAGATGATTTTTATTATCCATAAACGGAGAAGTCAGAAAATTAGCAGAAAGATATATTCCGAATAATAGATGTTCATTCACAGACGCTTTTAGGAAAACCTCTTAAAACAAGGAAATGCCTTAATATATGCCAATCTGGCGGCAATCTTTTAGCATGTGGGAAAGATTATTTTAAGATTTGATGAAAATAAAAAACTTGCTGATTATGATTATGAAATAATACCACTTCTTAATAATATTCCAGATGACTCACAAATAAAGGCTTTGATTGAAGAGTATAAAAAAGCAGTAAGATAACTACAAAGCAAATAATGATTTTACTGCTACAATTAAAATGACACAATAGAAGTAAAATTATAAAGTGAGATAATAAAAGGGAAACTGGCTATTAATATACTTTTTAAAAATGTTATAATTATGATAGATTGGAGTGGGGAGGTATAATGGTTAGTAAAAGATTAAATCTTGAAGATTCATTTAAACTTTATGAAGAGGCCCAGAAGCTGATTCCCGGTGGGATGGCAGGTATTAGAAGACCTTATAATTTTGTTCCAGGAGAATATCCTATATTTTTTGAGGAGGCAAAAGGTGGGAAGGTAAAGGATGTTGATGGTAATTGGTATATTGATATGCTTTGTGCATATGGTCCAATAATCATAGGACACAGAGAGCGTGAGATAGATAATGCTGTTATAGAACAAATAAGAAAAAAAGGTTTTTGTATGTCTTTGGTTCAGCCGATTCAAAATACACTTGCAAAAAAAATAACAGAAATAATTCCTTGTGCTGAGATGGTTATTTTTGTTAAGACAGGCTCTGATGCAACAACACTTGCAATAAGAATTGCAAGAGGCTATACTGGTAAAAAAATCGTTCTTAGATGTGGTTATCATGGATGGCACGATTGGTGTGTTGAGGTGAAGGGTGGAATACCTCAAAAATTATATGAGGATGTTCATGAGTTTCATTATAATAATGTAGATGAGCTTGAAGATCTTGCTAAAAAGTATAAAGATGATCTTGCTGCAATAATTATAACCCCTGTAGGGCACCCATTAGCTCACCCTGTTGAGATGCCAAAGTCAAATTATCTTCAAACAGTTAGGGAGATTGCAAATAGATACAATGCTGTTTTGATATTTGATGAGATAAGAACTGGTTTTAGATTCTCCTTAGGTGGAGCACAAAGATTATTTGGTGTTACACCTGATCTTGGTTGTTTTGGAAAGGCGATGGCAAACGGATATGAGATTAGTATGGTTTGTGGAAAGAAAGAGATAATGGATGTTGTAACTCCACCAAATAATGTTTTTGTTTCGTCAACATATTTTCCAAACTCACTTGCCATGGTTGCCGCACTTAAAACGATAGAAATAATGGAGAGGGATAATATACTTGATGAGGTTAAAAGAAAGGGGGAGATTTTTGCCAATATCGTGAATAGTTATCTTTTAAAGAGGGATTTTCCTGTTGAATTTTCAGGTGCACCTTTAATGCCTTATATAACATTTAAAAAGGATCCTCAAGAGAAATATAAAAAATATAGAGTTGAGTTTTACACGCAGCTTATAAGAAGAAAGGTTTTTCTTCAGCCATATCATCATGGCTATGTTTGCTATAGACACAGCGATAAGGATATGAGATATGCTGCATCTATGGTTTGTGAATCGCTTGAAGAAACATTTAAATAAATATTAAGGGGGATATATGCATGAAAATGTTTATATAGTTGATGGATTGAGAACTCCGATAGGTTCTTTTGGGGGGAGTTTAAAGGATTTTTCAGCTACAAAACTTGGGGAGATTGTAGTAAAAAAAATTATTGAGAAAAACAAAATTGATGTTAATGAGATTGATGAGGTAATATTTGGTAATGTATTGCAGTCAGGAAATGGTATGAATGTGGCAAGGCAGATTCAGCTAAATAGTGGTATACCTAAGGAAAAAACTGCAATGACTGTAAATATGGTCTGTGGTTCAGGGCTTAGAAGTATTGCACTTGCTTATTCCTTAATTAGAGCACATGAGGCTAAAATGATAATAGCAGGTGGCACAGAGTCAATGTCTAATGCACCCTATGCTGTAAAAAATGCAAGATGGGGTTATAAAATGGGCAACGGTGAACTTATTGATTTAATGATATATGATGGTTTATGGGATATATTCAATAACTATCATATGGGAATAACTGCAGAAAATCTTGCTGAGAAATACAATATATCAAGAAGGGAACAGGATGAGTTTGCTGTAATGTCCCAGAATCGTGCTGAAAAAGCGATAAAAGAAGCAAGATTTAAGGATGAAATAGTGCCTATTGAAATACATCAGAAGAAGGGTGATGTTATTGTGTTTGATACAGATGAGCATCCAAGGTTTGGCACAACAATTGAAAAGCTATCTGCTTTAAAGCCTGCTTTTAAAAAGGATGGAACGGTTACCGCTGGAAATGCAAGTGGCATAAATGATGGAGCAGCAGCAGTGCTTCTTGCAAGTGAGGAGGGAGTTAAGAAAAACAATCTAAAACCAATGGCAAGAATAGTGGCTTATGGCTGTTATGGTGTTGAACCTTCGGTTATGGGCATTGGTCCTGTGGAGGCAGTTAGGCTAACCCTTCAAAAAGCTGGATGGAGAAAAGAGGATGTTGAGCTCTGGGAGCTTAATGAGGCTTTTGCGGTTCAATCTATCGCCGTAATAAAAGAGCTTGGACTTAACCCTAATATTGTAAATGTCAATGGTGGTGCTATTGCTCTTGGACATCCAATAGGCGCAAGTGGAGCTAGAATAACTGTAACTTTGCTTTATGAGATGAAAAAGAGAAGACTTAAAAAAGGCATAGCAGCTCTTTGTATAGGTGGAGGTATGGGGATTGCGTTGGCTTGTGAGTTAGTATAAAAAGTTATATAATTAGATTAAGAAAATGGATTTAAGGAGGAGATGATGCCAAAGAAAGGAAAGATAGAAATAGATGTAGAAAGATGCAAGGGGTGTTATCTGTGTATTATGGTATGTCCCAAAAAATGTATAGAAAAATCAGATGAGTTTTCAAAAAGTGGATATTATCCTGCAAGATATAATGGTGATGGATGTATAGCATGTTTAAGCTGTGCAAGGATATGCCCTGACCTTGCAATATCTGTCTATGAGGTTGAATGAGGAGGATAGATATGAAGATACTGATGAAAGGAAATGAAGCACTTAGTGAGGGAGCGGTTAGAGCGGGGTGTAGGTTTTTTGCGGGTTATCCAATAACCCCTCAAAATGAAGTGCCTGAGTATATGTCATGGAGGCTTCCTCAGGTTGGTGGCTCTTTTGTTCAGGCAGAGTCAGAGGTTGCTGCAATAAATATGATATTTGGAGCAGCTGCTACTGGTGTTAGATCAATGACAAGTTCATCAAGTCCTGGGATAAGCTTAAAGCAGGAAGGAATATCCTACTGTGCTGGAGCAGATCTTCCTTTTCTTGTTGCAAATGTTATGAGAGGGGGACCTGGACTTGGAAATATTGCAGGTAGTCAGGGTGATTATTTTCAGGCAACAAGGGGTGGGGGACATGGTGATTACAGGGTTTTTGTTATGGCACCAAATGGAGTTCAGGAGATGGCTGATTTTCCATATCACTGCTATGAGGTAGCATATAAATATAGAGTTCCTGCTATGATTCTTGCAGATGGTATTATAGGTCAGATGATGGAGTCAATTGAATGGAAAACCCCCGAGATTGACCCTTCAAGGTTGCCTCAACCAGACTGGGCAATAGGGGTTAATAACGGAAGAAAGAGTAGAAGAATTACATCATATGATTTAAGAGAAGGTATGCTTGAAAAAATGATTATTGAAAGAGCGAAAAGATACCGTGAGATTGAGGAAAAAGAGGTTATGTGGCAAGAGAAGATGACTGATGATGCTGAGATACTCCTTGTTGCTTACGGAACAAGCGCAAGGGTTTCACTCTCCGCCATTAAAATGGCAAGGGAGAAGGGAATAAAAGCAGGGTTTTTTAGACCAATAACACTTTGGCCATTTCCAAAGAAAAGATTATTCGAGATTTCGGAAAGGATAAAGAATATCCTTGTTGTTGAGATGTCGTTGGGTCAGATGGTTGAGGATGTAAGACTTGCGGTTGATGGTAGGGCTAATGTGCATTTACATGCACGACCAGGTGGTTCAATTATATCACCTGAAGAGATTATAGATTCTGTTAATAAAATAGTTAAAGAAGGAGTAAAGAACTATGCAACTATTAAATAAAAAACCACAATCACTTTTAGATGTGAAGATGCATTACTGTCCGGGCTGTGGACATGGTATTGTTCACAGGATCATTGCTGAGGTTATTGATGAGCTTGGAATTAGAAACAGAACGATATGTATTGCCCCTGTTGGATGTGCTGTGTTCGCTGATCAATATTTTAACTGTGATACCATACAAGGTGCACATGGTAGAGGCCCTGCAATAGCTACTGGAATAAAAAGGGCAAACCCAAATACAATAGTTTTTTCATATCAGGGAGATGGTGATCTTGCTTCAATAGGTATGGCTGAGATAGTTCATGCCGCAGCAAGAAATGAAAATATAACGATTATATTTATAAACAATGCTATATATGGAATGACAGGTGGCCAGATGGCACCAACAACTCTTATAGGTCAAAGATCAACAACTACCACTTCAGGAAGGGATCCAAAGGTAAATGGATATCCTATAAAGGTTTGTGAGATTCTATCCGTGGTTGAAGGCACAAGATATGCCGAAAGGACCACGGTTCATAATGTTAGTGGTGTTATAAAAACAAAAAATGCTATAAAAAAGGCATTTCAAAATCAGATAGAAGGTGTTGGTTTTTCAATCGTTGAGATTCTTTCAATGTGCCCAACAAACTGGGGGGTAAAAGCTGACAATCCATCTGAAGCCACAAAATATATTGAGCAATATATGATAAAAGTATTTCCACCTGGGGTTTATAAGGATGTAAAATAAGGAAGGAGGTTTTATGTATTTAGGAGCAAGGTTAAGTGGTTTTGGAGGTCAGGGTGTAATTTCTGCTGGAGTTCTTCTTGCTTATGCTGGAATGTTTGATGGGAAAAATGTGAGTTTTTTCCCTTCATATGGTGCTGAAATGCGTGGTGGAACAGCAAACTGCTCTGTTGTTATATCAGACGATGAGGTTGCAAGCCCTATTGTAACATCACCTGATGTTGCTGTTGTTTTTAATGAGCCATCTTTTGCAAAATTTGAGCCTTCTGTGAAAAAAGGGGGCATACTTGTTGTTAATTCTTCTTTGGTGAAATCAAAATCAAAAAGGACTGACATAAGAATCATTGAGGTTCCTTTAAATTCCATTGCCGATGAACTTGGAAATGCAAAGGTGATAAATATGATAGCGCTTGGTGTGGTTTCAAAAGTAACTGGGGCTGTTAAAAAGGAGCTGCTTGTTAAGGCACTTCCAAGTGTCTATAAAAAACTAAAGGCTGATGTAATAGAGACAAATAAAAGTGCTATAGAAAAGGGTTATAACTTTGTAAACTAAAAGCCATATTTTTGCTAACCATATTGAGTTTCTTTTAAACATTTTTTTATGGAAGCATGAAGTTAAAATCTTTGTTTTCTCTTGTTATTTTTTGATTTTAATAGAATAATCTTATGATGGATCTCATATATAATGGCTCTGTTAAAGAGAAGATAAACTATAGAAGAAATTTAATGTTTCTTAAAAAGCTCATCCATCCTTACAGATTTGTGTTTCTAAAACTACTTTTTCTTTTTACTCTGGCAACCTTTTTGAGAAGCTCGTCTCCCCTTATAGTCAAACATATTATAGATTTTGCCTTAAGACTTTCAACTCCACATTATGTAATATTGGGAGCTGTTATATTTTTGTTTATAAATATTACCTTCTTTATTATAAACTATTACGCCTTGTTTATTCTTATGAAAACTGGACAGAGAATAGTTTATGAGATAAAAAACAAGGCTTATTCTTATGTATCTAACTTTGATATGGATTATTTTTCTCAAAATAATCCCGGGAAAATTGCAGCAAGGATTCAGAATGATGCAAACTCAGTTTATGAGATATTTAGTGAGTTTTCTATCACAATCTTTATAGATGCTATAACACTTCTGATTATTTTTTTAATAATGTACTATCATAACAATGAGCTTACAATAGTTATATTTCCTTTTATCCTTCTGATTTTGGTATTTATAGCTGTTTTTGTTAAAAAAAGTCAAAATGTATTTGTTGAGGTTAGAAAGAAAATTGCTGAGCTTACGTCCTATGTTTCAGAAATGATTGGACTTATGTCTATCATTAGAATACATGGTGCTCAAAAAAGTATTGAGGATAGGTTTGAAAAGGTTAATTTTGAAAAGTTTTTAAAGACTCTAACGATGGAGTATATTGCTATATTTCTCTTTCTAACCATTATGCTTTTTGATCCCGTTTCAAAGGCAACGATATTTGGTTATGGTGGAATAAAGGTTTTAAATCATGAAATGACAGTTGGAAGTGTGGTGATGTTTGTCCTCTATATTGGGCAGCTTTTTGAGCCACTATTTAGATTTTCTGATTATGTTAGTGTGATTCAAAGATCATTTGCTTCACTTGAAAGAATTAATAGAATCTTTGATATAAAGCCGCAGATTTCTAGCGGAAGTAGATTTATTGATAGATTTGATTTCATAGAATTTAAAGATGTGTGGATGAAATATCCTCAAAGTGATTGGGTATTAAGAGGACTTTCCTTCAGACTTGAAAGAGGAAAAACTCTTGCAGTGGTTGGAAGAACAGGTGAGGGGAAAAGCACGATAGCAAATATAATATTTCGTTTTTACGATTATCAAAAGGGAAGTATATCAGTTAATGGGCAAGAACTTAGAGATATTAATATAAACTCCTTGAGAAAAAAGATAGGGTTTGTTCAGCAGGATATCTATCTTTTTCCAACAACACTTAGGGATAATCTAAGATTTATGGATGAGGAGATAGATGATAGCAAGATAATGTATGCTATAAAAATGCTTGAGCTTGAAGACTTCTACAAGAAATATTCTCTTGATATGGAGATAAAGGAAAAGGGAGCGAATCTTTCGGCCGGGGAAAAGCAGATAATATCTCTTACAAGAACTCTTATTCTTGATCAGGAGCTTATAATACTTGATGAAGCTACATCCAATGTAGATCCATACACTGAAACGATAATAACAAATGCAATTAGAAAGATAATGAAACAAAAAACTTTGATAATAATAGCTCACAGACTTTCAACCATTGTTAATGCTGATTTTATAGGTTTTTTAAAGGATGGAAGATTTGTTGAGTTTGGAAACCATAATGAGCTTTTATCATTAAGAAAGGAATACTATAGTTATTTTAGGCTTAATTATTAGTTTATGAGTATAAGAAGACTTTTAAAATGGCTTTCAGAATATTGGTTTAAGCACAGATATAGAATGCTTTTCATAGTGATTCTTGGTATAATTTCTGCATATATTCAGGCTGCAATGCCATTTTACATAAAAAAGATAATAAATGGGTTTGAATTTTCAATGACCAGGGACTATGTAATTAAAAATGTATTTGTGCTTCTTATCCTTGGTTTTGCAAGCTTTATCATAAATCTTTTTGCTCAGAGAAACAGAGCCTATATGAACTATCGCATAGAATATGAGATAAGAAAGAAAACTTTTTTGCATATATTAAAACTTGATGAATTCTTTTTTTATAGGTTTTCTCAAGGTGATATCATAACAAGGCTTATAGATGATATATCTGAAAAGATTGCATGGTTTTCATGTTCTGGGGTTTTTAGATTTGTTCAGGCAGTTTTTACACTGATTGCTGTTATCTCTGTGATGTTTTATATAAATCCAATGCTCAGTTTTGTTGCTCTCTCCCCAATGCCGATTATGGTTTTTGTTATAACAAAACTTGGTCATAAACTTACTAAAAGATATGATGAGCTTCAAAAAAGTATTTCTCAGGTTTATGAGTATCTTGAAACAAGTTTCGGTGGAATAAAACTCATAAGAGCTAATATGAAGGAAAAGATGTTTTCGAAAAAATTTGAGGAGATTACGAATAAACAGATGGAAAAATCAATAAATGCAGAAAGACTTCAGGCCCTTGCTTACTATATATTCTTCTTTTCATCAACGCTTGGAGTATTTCTTGTTTATGTTTTTGGTGGTATTGAAGTGATAAATGGCAAGATGACTGTGGGGGATCTCGTCTCATTTCAGGTTTATGTTTTTATGATAATATGGCCATTTTCTGATGTAAGTCAATTTTTCATCTCATCAAAAAGAGCAGGAGCAAGTGCTCAGAGAGTTAACGAAATTTTAATCTTTAAACCATCTCTTACTGTAAAACATCCCACAAAAAAAATTGAGGAGTTTGAGTATTTAAGGATTGAGAATCTTAAATTTTCAATAGGTGAAAAAAGGATAATTGATGGTGTAAGAATCGAGGTAAGGCGTGGTGAAAAAATTGCTATTGTTGGAAAGGTTGGAAGCTCCAAATCAACCCTTCTTAAAATAATAGCCAGGTTAATTCCTTATGATGAAGGGATTTTTGAGATAAATGGTTATGATGCTTGCTTTTATGATATCAATTCTTATTATTCAATAATTGGTTATGTCCCACAGGAATCTTTAATTCTCTCTGACACAATATATAACAATATAACAATGTATCATAATTATTCACAAGAAGATGTTAAAAGGGTTGTTGAAGTCGTTGGGCTTGACAAAGATTTATTAAGTATGAAAAAGGACATATATACCATTACAGGCACAAAGGGCTGGATGCTTTCAGGTGGGCAAAAACAGAGAATAGCCCTTGCAAGAGCAATTCTAAAAAAACCAAAGCTTCTTATTCTTGATGATGCAACAAATCAAATAGATGTGAAAACAGAAAATCAAATATGGGATGAGCTTGAAAAAATGAATCTTACTCTTATTTTTACTACACATAGAACCTCCCTTCTTGAAAAAGCTGATAGAATATATGTTCTTGAAAAAGGAAAAACTCTTGAGTGTGGAAGTCACGGTGAGTTAATATTATTAGATTCTCTTTATACTAGAATATACAGCGAATACAAAAGTAAGTAATCTTTGAAATTTTATAAAATTTAATTGTGAAAGTTTTTAATTTAATTATATCTAGTCTTATTGCATCAACACTCTTCGCATTGACTATTACAGCACAGATTCTTGTTTTTATTTTTTATGGTTGAGCCTTTTGTAGTAATATTTCTTGGCATTTTAAGTGGATATATTTTTGCTTACTTTTATAAAGAAAGAAAAAGCTTTGATAAAGCATTAAATGATTATCTTTATTATATTGCCCTTCCAATTACAATTTTTTTGAAGATATTTTCAAGCAAGATTGTAGGAGCAGGACTGAATATTATTTTGATAAACTCTATCCCAATTCTTTTTATCTATATTTTGGTATATATTTTTTATCGTTTTTCACTTTTTACCCCATCATTTGCCAGAACTCTTATAATAGCATCTACCCTTGGAAATCTTGTTTATCTTGGATTCAATCTTGTAGGTTTTACCTACGGTGAGAGAGCAATTGCTTATGCTGCTGTATCTGTTGCAATTCAAAACATTGTTATATTCAGTTTTGGAGTATTTTTTTTAAACAGTATATGTTATGAAGATTCATATATTGTGATAGGTATAAAAAAATCTCTTTTAAATCCAATATTTCTTTCAACACTTGCTGGTTTTTCCTTTAATCTTTTTTCTTTAAAACTTCCTCAATATATAAATCTGCTTTTTGAACAAATCTCGAAAACAACTCTCCCACTTTCTATTTTTCTAATTGGCGTATCACTTTATGGTAAGAAACTAAATCTCTCATATATAAAAAAGGTTATAATCATTTTTTTCTTTAAAGCCTTTGTTTTACCCTTTGTTGCATTTCTGGTGATATATCTTCTTGGATATTATAATATTAATTCTGCTATAAGCTTTCTTCTATATACAATGCCTCTTGCTGTTGCATGTTATGTTGTTGCAAGGGATTTTGAGCTTGAGTTAGATGTAGTCTCTGGTTCAATTTTTTTTACAACTCTTGCATATTTTGTTGTTTATTGGCTATATTCATACATATTAAAAATTTTCTTTTAAAATTCATATGATCATTAGGAGGAAAGCATGATCATAGAGGGGAGAAAAAATATAAATCCGTGGTTTTATGTACCAACCACTTACTTTGCCGAGGGGCTTCCCTATGTTCTTGTAAATACAATGGTAGTTGTTTTTTATAAAAAGATGAATGTTTCGAATGATGTAATAGCATTTCTTACAAGCTGGCTTTTTCTGCCATGGACTGTAAAGTTTCTTTGGGGGCCTGTTGTGGATGTTTTTGGAACAAAAAGGAAATGGATAATATATACACAGATGCTGATGGCAGCTTTTGTTCTTTTTTCTTCTATCTTTGTTTCAAGCTCATACTTTCTTGCGATAACTCTTATCTTGTTTATGGCTGTTGCCTTTTTATCTGCAACACACGATATTGCTGTTGATGGTTTTTATATGCTTTCAATGGATGAAAAAAAACAAGCCTTTTTTGTAGGTATAAGGGCTTTTTTTTATCGTCTTGCAATGCTTTTTTCATCAAGTGTTCTTATAATATATGCTGGGAGACTTGAATCTATAAGTTCAGTTGCATCAGCCTGGAGGATTGTCTTTATGATTGTTTCACTTATTCTTGCTGTTCTATTTTTATATCATGCATATATTCTTCCATTTCCCGAGATTGACAAACCCTCGAAGGAATTTAGCTGGAAGGATCTTCTTGATGCCGTTGCAAGTTACTTCAAACAGGATAAGATATTTATTACAGTTCTATTTATAATATTTTATCGCTTTGGGGAGGCGATGCTTCTTAGGATTGCTCCTCTTTTTATGCTTGATCCTTACTCAAAAGGAGGGCTTGGGCTTTCAACATCTCAATATGGAACGGTTTATGGAACATTCGGACTTATTTTTCTCATAATTGGAAATATAATTGGTGGTGTGATAATTGCAAAATGGGGACTTAAAAAATCTATCTGGCCAATGGCTTTGTTTTTAAATCTTCCTGATCTTGTTTATGTCTATATGGCATATCATAACACACTTTCTATTTACTACATCTACATACTTGTTTCTTTTGAACAATTTGGCTATGGTCTTGGGACAACTGCATTTATGTATTATCTTATACAGCAAACAGGGGAAAGATATAAGACAACACACTTTGCTGTTTCAACAAGTATAATGGCGATGGGTCTTATGGTACCTGGGATGCTGAGTGGAAAACTTCAATTAATGATGGGTTATCCTTCTTTTTTTATCCTTGTATGCCTACTCACAATTCCCGGTATGCTTTTGATACCATTTTTAAGATATAAGTGAAGCTTGCCGACTTTAAAGTCGCAACTTCACTTTCTTTGAGAAGCCCTTAAATATTAATCTTTATTAGATTGTGCAGAGGATGGTTCTGGATGGATTATTACATCTGATTTGATTTTATTTCTTATATTACTGGCCACCTTTTCTGTTATTAGATGTGCTTTTTCAAAGGAGATATTTTTGTCAATCACCAGTTCAAATTCTATAAATATCCTTCCACCTGCCTTTCTTGTTTTTAGATTTCTGTATGCTATAACATCCTCTGAATTTTTTATAATATCCTCTATTTTTTGTATCTCATTATCTGAGATACAGCTGTCCATCAGATCTTTTATCGACTCTGATGTAAGAGATAATCCTGTTTTTATTATTATACCTGCAACCATAATTGCAAAGGCTGGATCTATCCAGTGGAAATGTTTTTGTGGAAAGATTTTTTCAAGAAAATAGATAAGGAAAAGCCCAAAAGTAACACCAACAGATGTGTATACATCTGTGGTTAGATGCACAGCATCGGCCCTTAAGGCTATTGAATCTGTTTTTAAAGATGTCTTGTAGAGTTTTTTGGATACATAAAAATTAACTACTGCGGAAAAGAGCATCACTGCTATACCTGCCACTACAAATTCTACAGGCTGTGAGAATATGAGTTTTTTTATTGATTCATATATTATCCATAAAGCTGCAGTTATTATCAACAATGCTTCAACAAAACCTGATATATTTTCAGCCTTGCTATGCCCGTATGGATGTTCTTTGTCTGGAGGTATTGATGATGCTCTTATTGCAAAAAAAGTCATAACTGCTGCAATTAAATCTATTGATGAGTGAATTGCCTCAGATATTATGCTTATAGAGCCGGTTATTAAACCTACGGATATTTTGGTAATTATAAGAAATGTGTTTGAAACAATAGATAAAAACACAACCTTTCTTTTTTCTTCTTCCATATTTATATAAATTTGATTGCCTGAACAGGGCAGTTTTCAGCAGCTTTCTTACAAGCATCCTCTAATGAATGTGGAATAGGATTTTTTGCGGTGGCTTTCTCACCTTGCATCTCAAAAACATCAGGACAGTCATTCACGCACAATCCACATCCTATACATAGATTTTGATCTACTTTAGCCTTCATTTTCCTTCCCGGCTAAGTTTTAGTTAATATTATATAAAATTTCAGTTCAATCTTTTTTCTGTAGTTGGATCAAATATGTGAAGATTTGGGTAGCTAACTGAAAATTTTATCCTCATCCCCGGTGATGTATGATATGGTTTAGTAATAGCACGTAGATTTAGTGAATCTGAGATTTTAATATAGAGATTTTCTCTTGGACCTAAAAGCTCAACCACATCAACTATTCCCTCTATCATATTTGATTTGTCTATCTTTGACTCATCAAGTATTATATCCTCAGGTCTTATTCCTATAATCACATCTTTTTCTATATAGTTTGTAATGCCCGGAAATACGAAAAAAGGTATGAAGAAAGAAAAATCATCCCTCACAAAATAAAACTTTTCGTTCTTTAGTATTATTTTACCTTTTATGAAATTCATTGTTGGTGTACCTATAAATGATGCGACAAATATGTTTGTGGGCTTCTTGTATACCTCAACAGGTGTTCCTTCTTGCTGGATCACACCCTTGTTCATAACTACTATCTTGCTTGCAAGGGTCATAGCCTCAATCTGATCATGGGTTACATAAATCATTGTTGTTGAAAGCCTCTGATAGAGCTTTAAAAGCTCTATTCTCATATCCTCTCTAAGCTTTGCATCAAGATTTGAAAGTGGTTCATCAAATAGAAAAACCTTTGGATTTCTTACTATCGCCCTTCCTATTGCTACCCTTTGTCTTTGCCCTCCTGAAAGCTGTTTTGGCATTCTGTCAAGGAGGTGTGATATTTTAAGTATATCAGCTGCTTGGCTGACTCTTTTTTCTATTTCACTCTGAGGCATTTTCTTGAGTTTAAGTGCAAAACTCATATTTTCCTTTACGCTCATATGAGGATAGAGGGCATAATCCTGAAATACCATTGCAACCTCTCTTTTTGAAGGTGGGATATCATTAACCCTTAGACCATCTATATATATATCACCATCACTTACTTCTTCAAGCCCTGCAAGCATTCTCAGAAGTGTTGTTTTGCCACATCCGCTTGGACCAACTATAACTGCAAATTCTTGATCCTTGATTGTTATATTTATTTTGTCAATCACTATATTTTCATTAAACCTTTTGGTTATATTAGAAAATTTAACCTCTGCCACAATTCCCTCCTTATCCCTTAACGCTTCCAAGAGTTAGTCCTGATACAAGATATTTTGAGGTGTAGAAAAAAAGGATCAACACAGGGATTGTGATTATTATCGAACCTGCTGCAAACATTCCCCATTGAGTTATAAATTGCCCTTGAAGCTCAAAAAGTCCGAGGGTCCATGTGTAGTTTTTAGGATTGTAAAGGACAACCCTTGCAACAAGATATTCATTCCATGCCATAGTAAAGTTAAAAATGAAGGCTATACTGAGTGCCGGTTTTGAGAGTGGAAGGATTATTCTATAGAATGCGCCTATTTCAGTTGCGCCATCAACCTTTGCTGCTTCTTCAAGCGAGCGAGGTATAGTGTCATAATATCCTTTAAGTATCCAGATGCTGAAGGGAAGAGATGAGACAGAGTATGCTATTACCATTCCCAGATATGTGTTTATTAGATTGAGTTTCATTATCATAAGATAAAGTGGAAGTATAAGCATTCCTGCTGGGATCATCTGTGTAAAAAGAAGCAGCGATAATCCCCATTTTCTTCCATAAAATCTATATCTTGAGAATGCATAAGCTGCTGTTGATGCAAGGATAACACCAAGGAGTGATGTTGTAAATGTTATTACGAGTGAGTTGAAAATCCATTTGATGAAATATGTCTCTTTAAAGAGTCTGAGGTATGAAAGGAGATTTGCTCCCTCAGGTATTATTGAAAGATCTGTTGAAAATATTCTATTACCGGGTCTTAATGATACAGAAAAAATCCTTAGAAGTGGGTATGTCGTTATAACTGATGCTAAGATCAAACCTGTATGTATAAAAAAGTATTTTAAAAACCTTCTAAAATTTTTCATATCTCATACCTTGATGAAAGTGTTTTCGAGTATATTAATGTTATAACAAAAAGTAAAAGAAAGATTATCATTGCAAATGCAGCTGAATAGCTGTATCTGTTGTAGACAAAAGCTGCTTTATATAACGCAGAGACAAGTATATCTGCCCTTTCTGTGCCACCAGCTTGGCCTGTTACAAGATATATGACATTTATATTGTTAAATGTCCATATCGTTCCAAGGGTTATTGCTGGAAGTAAAACAGGTTTTATCAATGGAAGTGTTATGTATCTTAGTTTTTGGAGGTATCCTGCACCATCAATTGAGGCAGCATCATAGTATGACTGAGATATTGATTGAAGTCCTCCAAGTATTACAACTATCATAAAAGGTATACCAAGCCATATATTTATAAGTGTGCATGTTAAAAGGGGATGATCACTGAGCCAGTTTAGAGGTCCAATTCCAAGCTTTGCAAAAATAGGATATGAATGGTGAAGCTTGTTCAGTATTATGTTTATAAAACCATACTGTGAATGGAATTCTCCTCTCATAGCAAGAACCGCCACTACTTGAGGCATTGCCCATGGTATTACAAGAAGTGTTCTGTATATCCCTTTCATTTTTTTTGTCTCTATTAAAAGGAGGGCAAGTATAAAGCCTCCTAAAACATGAAAAAAGACATTTGAGAATGTCCAAAGTAATGTTCTTCCAAAAAGCTGTAGAAATGTTGTTTCGCTCAGAGGAGGAAGCCTAAAGACATTTATGTAATTTTTAAACCATACAAAATCTATATATCCCGTTTCTTTCCATCTAAAAACTGTTGTTAGTTTTAGATCTGTGAATGATAGGTATACCTCAAATATGAAGGGATAAAGAAGCAAAGAGGCAAGACCTATAAATGCTGGAGCGACAAGAAGATATGGAAGATAGTTTTTTCCCTTGAATATCCTGGTTGAAAGATAGAAAATGACACCTTCAAATAAAATAAAATAAACTAAACCTTTGAATGAGTATATTGAAAGCTTATATGAAAGAATAAAAAAGAGAATAAGTGAAGTTGCAGATATAATTGCTGCTTTTTTAACTTCATAAAACTTAAAGTGAATATAAAGATAAAACTCAACTAAGGCTATTGCAGCTATAACGGCTATAATGAAGAGGATAATCTCAATAAGTGCAGAAATATATTCCATTATCTATCCATCTCCTCTATCTTTCTTTCTACTTCCTTTTGGATTTTTTGAGCCGCAATCTCCGCACTCATTTTATTAGTCATTACAAGTCCCTGATAGTTTCTTAGCGTATCCCAAACAGCTCTCATCTCCCATGCCATTGGCATAGGTTTACCTTTAAGAATCTGTTCCATAGAAATCCTTGCAAGTGGATCTGATACTACCTCTTTTGATTTTGATGCCTCAATTAATGCAGGAAGTCTTTTAAGCTCTTTAAACTGTTTGATTTGATTTTCTCTGTTTGTATAAAATTCCACAAAATCCTTTATAATCCTAAATTTTTCTCCTTTGACCTTTGAAGATATTATTAGGTATTTTCCGCTTATCATTGGTGTGGGCCATAAGCCGGTTTTTGAATTTTTGGGTATAAGGGCTATCATAAAGTTTTTTTTAAAATGGTTCATATATTCTGATAAAGCCCAATCACCATTTATTATAAATGGAACCTTTTCTTCCTTAAAAAGTGAGTCCATACAGTTATAATCGCACTCTTGTGGAATGTATTTATATTTAAACCTTAGATCATAATAGAATTTCAGTGTTTCTATCATTGGTTGAGTGTTAAGTGTTGGTTTTCTATCTTCAAGCGGCCATCCACCAAAGCTGCCAAGCCAGGGCATAAGCCAGAATGGTTCTCCACCATCAAAGGCAAGACAGTAATCAAATCTCTTTTCTTTTTTAAACTCCTCACACATCCTGAAAAGCTCGTTTGTATCTTTTGGTGGATTTTTTATAAATCTTCTATTATACATCAACATCAGATGATTTCCGTTAGATATAGGAATTCCCCAGACCTTTCCTTCAAGTGTTATTGCATCAATAACTGGTTTATTGTATTTCTTGAGATCGAAATCATTTTCTACATTTCTTATAAACCCTGCGATTGCATAAACCCCTGCAACATCAGATGGTGATATGAGTATATCCGGTGGGACACCTGCAATAGATGCTGCTTGAAACTGTTGCCTTAGATCTTCAACTTGATAATGTGCCCTTGTAAATTTAAGCTCAATGCCGTTTTTCTCTTTGTAGAGCTTTACAAAATCATTTATTATCCTATCTATAAATGGTGCAACAGATGCATCCTCCATCTCCCATATGATAATATGATATGGATCTTCATTTTGATGTAAGCATGAAAAGAAGAATAGAAATAGCAGTATATGTATGTATTTTTTTATCATCTTATTGATATCTTCATGTGGTAGTAATCATAGAAATAGTATTTATTGATAGTTTTCTAAAAATTATTTTATATTTTTAACTATCAAATCCTTATCTTTCATACACTAAATTATATAATTTTTATGCAGATTTTTATCCTGTTATTGAAGTGAGTTTATTAAAAGTTAATGCAAATATGCTACAATATTAATGTTATAAGGATATGAGAATTAGGAGGTTTGAGGTGAAGGAGATATTATTTTTAATTATGTTGTTTATGAGAGTTAGTCTATTTTCACAGGGTGATATCTATGATAGTTTAGCTAATGAACTTGCAAAATATGCTGAGGGGATAAAAAAGATAGCTGTTATTCCTTTTTCCTATGCTGAGAACCTGCAATCAACAAAGGATGGTTCTGTTATAGCAGAAAGATTAAGTGTAAAACTTATAAATATGGGTAGATTTGAGGTTATAGAGAGATCACAGTTAGATAAGGTATTAAATGAGTTAAAACTTCAAAACTCTGGTTTGATAGATGCAACAAGTGCAAAGGAGTTAGGAAAGATACTTGGAGTTGATGCTATTATAATGGGAACTCTTGTTGCAAGGGCTGATGGAAAGATAGAGGTTAATGCAAGAATAGTTAAAACCGATACTGCGCAAGCAATTGGTGCTGCACAGGTTTATGTTGTTAAGGATTGGGTAGGTGGAGAGCTACGAAAATCTACACCGCTTTATACCCCTTCTACACCATCTTCTAGTTATGAGTCTTCTCAAACATATCAGATGACAAAGTCTGAAAATGAATATGGTTTTTTTGATTTTGTTTGTGGTGGTGACAAAAGTAAGGTTGATATAACCCCTCGTGTTTCTGTGGTTAAAGAGGGTTCCGGACTTAGAGCGAAGGGGATAAATCCTTTTGGCATAAGGATTGGTGGTTATGGTAAAAGCTTATTTGGTTTTGAGTTTGAGATGTCTTATTCTAAACATCAGATAGAAGAACAATCTAACTTTCCTGATAAGTATCTTGATATAGGTGTTTTTAATATGTATTTTGATCTGCTTATGAGATTGCCCGAAAACAAAAAGTTTTTTACATATCTTGGACTTGGTCTTGGTTTTGGTTTGGCTGGAATAAGCTCACAGTATATAACAGATTCGTCAGGGAGAAGGCTTGACGAGTCATCCTTTGTGTTTGCTTTTAGATTCCCTATAGGTTTGAGATTGGTTAGCACAAGCTTATCTGTATTTGCAGAATATAGATTTGGTGGCATTACACTTAGTTTTGACAGAGGTTATGTTGGTGAAGATAATTCGGTGTATATAGATAACTCAGGTCCGGCTGTTGGTTTAGGATTTAGGTTCTGAAATTAAATAATTATAAGAAGATTTCAGAAGTTTATAATGACTTTGCGGTGTCCATAGCTGTGCCTCTTTTAAGTCTTGGCAAATTAACTGTTAACTATAGGAGGGTTTATGAATTTTGAAAAAATGACCTTGAAAACTCAACAGGCTCTTAGCAATGCTAAAGCCTTTGCCTTAGAAAACTCAAACCAGTATATTGAACCACCACACATCCTATTTTCGCTTATCAATATGGAGGATTCTATTGCAAGGGAGATATTAAAAAAGATTGGTGTCAATATAAATCAATTTATATCGGACTTAAAAGATGAGGTAGATAGATATCCAAAGATCTCAGGAAACTATGATGTTTATTTATCTATACATACAGAGAGACTTTTTATAAATGCTTTTAATGAGATGTCAAAACTGAAGGATGAATATTTAAGTGCTGAACATATACTTCTTGCAGCCTGTGATAGTGATAATGATGCAATAAAAAAAATTTTTAGAAAACATTCGATAACAAAAGATACTATTTTAAATGCAGTTGCATTTATTAGGGGAAATCAAAGAATAACTGAGGCTGAGCCTGAGGCAAAATATAATGTCCTTGAAAAATACACAAGGGATTTGACTGATCTTGCAGTTAAAGGAAAGCTTGATCCTGTAATTGGCAGGGATGATGAGATAAGAAGGGTTATACAGGTTTTATCAAGAAGGACGAAAAACAATCCTGTGCTTATAGGTGAGCCCGGTGTTGGAAAAACTGCAATAGTTGAGGGAATTGCTATTAGGATTGCAAGCAAGGATGTGCCTGAAGGGCTTAAAAATAAAAAGATTGTTGCACTTGATATGGGTTTGTTGATAGCTGGTGCAAAGTTTAGGGGTGAGTTTGAAGAAAGGTTAAAGGCAGTTATAAAGGAGATAGAAAACTCCCAAGGGAACATTATCCTTTTTATAGATGAGATACATACACTTGTTGGAGCAGGTCAGGCAGAGGGGGCTGTTGATGCAGCGAATATGTTAAAGCCTTCACTTGCAAGAGGGACATTAAGGTGTATCGGTGCCACAACCTTAAATGAGTATCAAAAGTATATTGAAAAGGATGCTGCTCTTGAGAGAAGATTTCAAAAGGTTTTTGTTTCGGAGCCAACTGTTGAGGATACAATTGCAATTTTGAGAGGGCTTAAAGAGAGATATGAGGTTCATCACGGGGTTAGAATAAAGGACCCTGCTATAATCGCTGCCGCAACACTTTCTAACAGGTATATAACAGACAGATTCCTTCCTGATAAAGCAATAGATCTTATAGATGAGGCATGTGCGAGTTTGAGAATGCAGATTGACTCAAAGCCTGTTGAGATAGATGAGATAGAAAGAAAAATCCTTCAGCTCAAAATGGAAGAGCTTGCCATATCAAAGGACACAAGCTTAGATTCAAAGAAGAAACTTGATGAGATAAGAAAAGAGATTGCTGAGCTTGAGGAAGAAGTGAAGATAAAAAAGATGAAATGGGAAAATGAAAAAGAGCTTGTTGTTAAAATAAAGGAGGTTAAGTCTGAGATAGAAAGATTAAGATTTGAGGAGGAAAGGTATAAAAGGGAGGGAGATTTAACAAAGGCAAGCGAGATTAAATATGGAAAGATACCTGGGCTTGAAAAAAAACTCAATGAGTTTTCTCAAAAATTAAAGGAGATACAAAAAGATGGAAGCTTAATAAAAGAAGAGGTTGATGAGGAGGATATAGCAAAGATAGTTTCAAAATGGACTGGTATTCCTGTTTCAAAGATGCTTGAAAGCGAAAAGCAAAAACTTCTACACCTTGAAGAGGAGCTTAAAAAAAGGGTTGTTGGACAGGATAATGCTATTGAGGCAGTTTCAAATGCGATAAGAAGAGCAAAAGCTCAGATTTCTGATCCAAAAAGACCAATTGGAAGCTTTTTGTTTTTGGGACCTACCGGTGTTGGCAAGACTGAGCTTGCAAAGGCACTTGCTGAGTTTCTTTTTAATGATGAGAAAGCTCTTGTAAGGTTTGATATGTCTGAGTATATGGAAAAACACTCTGTTGCAAGACTCATAGGGGCTCCACCTGGATATGTTGGATATGAAGAAGGGGGGCAGTTAACAGAAAAGGTAAGAAGAAGGCCTTACTCAGTTTTACTCTTTGACGAAATAGAAAAGGCACATTCTGATGTATTTAATATATTTTTACAGATTTTAGATGATGGCAGGCTTACCGATGGTAAGGGAAGGCTTGTTGATTTTAAAAACACTATAATTGTAATGACATCAAATCTTGCAAGCAGTTATATACTTAAAAAAGACATAACAAGGATATCACAAGAAGAATTGATGGAGATTCTATTGAAGCATTTTAGACCTGAGTTTATAAATAGGCTTGATGAGATAATAGTATTCAAAAATCTTACGAAAGAGGACATTTATAAGATCATTGATATTCAAATTAACAATCTCAAAAACATACTTTCTCAAAAAGGGATTGAAATAGAGGTTGATGATAAAACGAAGGAATTTTTATTCAATGAGGGTTATAATGCGGATTTTGGGGCAAGACCGTTAAAGCGTGCAGTACAGAAACACATAACTGATAAGATTGCTTTTGAGATAATAAAGAATCCTGACAAAAAGGTGTTTAAAATAACAAGCAAGGGGGATAAGGTAGTGATTAGTGATTAGTTTTCAATACAAAAAAAAAGCATAATCTCATAAACATAATAAACTTTTAGCATAACAGATTTTAAGACATATTTGGAGTTGTGTATGATAAGGTTTAGTGTTTCACATTATAAAGCTTTGGTAGAGTTAAAAAGGTGCTTGAGATGGTGAATATAGAGTGGGTGGATATAGCAGTCATATATTAGAGGTATCATAAAAGCATAGAGATGACACCGATGGAATATTTAATTAAAGAGAAAATAGAAAACAAAGAATTAACACCAGAAAAGTCCAAAAT
>JBMFKQ010000006.1:0-53784 GCA_049972095.1 Elusimicrobiales bacterium | reverse complement strand
ACCTCTCAGCACATATATTGCCGCTAAGATTGTATATCTTTAAAAACAATTCTTTCTCTAAACTTGTGTATTTAACAGGCCTGCCCTGATTTATTACTACCGTCTTAGATTTGCTTAATCTGTCAAGTTTTATAAACCTGTTAAAACGCTTTATAGCTGTCTTACGCTTAACTTTTGTCAACATGATGTACTCATCAATTATCTTTTTCTTCTCAAGCTTAGTTGAGTTTATGTATTTATCTATTTGTCTTCTTATTAATTCCATCTCAAATACCTCCAGCATAAACACCTCCCGATATATAGTATATCAGAAGGTATTTTTTTGGAGACATTACTTTTTATCCAACAATTATTCTTTCGGAGACAAAACTTATTGTCCAACGCGAGTTTTTGTAAGTGGTTTAAAAAAAATGTATAATAAATATTATGGCATACAGATGTGAAATATGTGGAAAGTCATCAAAAAGTGGAAGGAGTTATTCACATTCAAACAAATCAACATTAAGAAGATTTAAGCCCAATCTTCACAAGCAAAGGATTGTGCTTAATGGCAAAACACTTACAGCTTATGTCTGCACAAACTGCATCAAATCTGGTAGGGTTATTAAGCCTGCATGAAGGTTTGTTTTTTTAATGATTGAGTTAGATAAAAAGTAAATGTCTAATACTATATATCCCAGATAATTATTTTGTAAAAGTTTTAAGCTAAAGTTCATACTCCTGTCTGATAATTTTCCTGATGTCTACTTG
This sequence comes from Elusimicrobiales bacterium, assembly GCA_049972095.1. Classification (GTDB taxonomy): domain Bacteria; phylum Elusimicrobiota; class Elusimicrobia; order Elusimicrobiales; family UBA9959; genus JANZZP01. The sequence continues at coordinate 53,034 of JBMFKQ010000006.1, read as the reverse complement.
TGCTGCGCGTTCAGCATGCAAGAGATGTATCTAGATCTTACAAAGTATTGACAAACTAAGAAATAATTAATATCATTGTATAGGAGATTATTTTTATAGGAGGAAATTATGCCGACAAAGAAAAAAACGAATACTAAATTCATGGCACCGGTAACACCTGATACTGTTCTTGCAGAGGTAGTTGGGTCGAAACCACTTCCAAGAACACAAATAACAAAAAAAATATGGGATTACATCAAGAAGAACGGTCTTCAGGATAAAAATAACAAAAGGATGATCAACACCGATGAAAAGCTTGCAAAGCTTTTCAACGGGAAGAAACAGGTAAGCATGTTTGATATAGCAAAGGCAGTTAATAAACACATCTCAACAAACTGAGAGATAGTCAAGCATCTTCGAGGGCTATGCCCTCGAACTCCAAAAAGGATTTTTATTTCCTTTGGGGGAAAAGGGCGAGCCCTTTTTATTTTATGTATAATATTTTTTTCTACAGAACAGCAATGTACTGCTGTGATTTAACAGCACAGTTAGTTTTTTATCTATTGAGGATAATATATTTAAGGATTAGACCAAAATACTCAGAAAAGCTGAAAATATATGCATAGGAAGATATTAATATTTTTTATTTGCGTAGTTTTTACTCTTCCTCTGTTTTGTCAACAATGGTTTGTCTCTGATATAAAGGTTTATGGTTTGAAAAATGTAAAAGAAAGACTGATACTTAAGACTATAAGGGCAAAGAAAAATAAACTTTATTATGATGAGGATAAAAGATCTGATATAGAGAATTTGATGAACCTTGGGAGTGTGGATAAAGTTTCAATTGAGATAGAGCCTATTTCTGAGGTTTCATCATCTACGCTGGCTGTTAGAGTGATATATACTATAACTGAAAAACCCTATATAAAAAAGATTAAAATAGATGGGAATAAAAAGCTTTCAAGGTCCTTAGTAAAAAGTGAGATTTCTATTGATGAAGGGGATTTTTATGATGAGCTAAAAATAAGACAGGGTATTGAAAAACTTTACGAAAAATACAAAGAAAAGGGATATATCTTTGCGTTTGTTGATTGGAATGTGAGTGTGGATAGTTCAACAAACATGGCTACTATTGATCTTAGAATAAAAGAGGGTAATCAGGTTAAGGTTAAGAAGGTTGATATAGAAGGTATAGAGAATGAGAAGGAGAAGAAAAAGATTGTTAAGATGATGAAGAATAGACCTAAAAAGGTATTTACGGAAGCTGAATTTGAAAAGGATATTAAGGAGATAGAAAATTATTATAGGAATGAGGGTTTTGTGGAGTTTAAAGTCATATCATCAACTTATGTTATATCAGATGTGGGGAATGCTTTTATTAAGATTGAGGTTTTCAAAGGGAAAAAATACAGATTTGGAAGATATGAGTTTGTAGGAGCTTATCTTTTTTCATCTAAAGATGATTTTAAAAAAATTGAGAATGCTGTTGATTTTACTAAAGGTGAGAAATTTAGTGAGGAAAAGCTTCTAAACACCATCAAGGGGATTCAAGAGCTTTATGCTGATAGAGGTTATTTAAATGTTCTTGTTTCAACATCAGCTGTATTCAGGGATGATTATGTTGATCTTCGTTTTACAATTATTGAAAATTATCCGTTTTATGTGAGGAATATATATATTGAAGGGAGTAAATTAACAAAAACAAAGGTTTTTAAACGAGAGATGGTTCAAAAAGATGAAGAGTATTGCAGTTTAAAACATCTTGATAGAAGCTGTCGTTTATTCAGTCTCTCAAAGGTCAGAAGAAGTCAAGAGAAGATATACAACCTTGGCTTTATAGAAAATATAGATATGATGATAAACCCAACTGAGATATCCGATGAGGTTGACCTTGCCTTTGATATAACTGAGGGAAAGCCTGGTATGCTTACAGCTGGAGCAGGTATGTCGTCAAAAGACGGAATTATGGGTATGATGAGTTTATCTCATATGAATATGTTTGGTCTTGCAAACAAGATATCAGTTAATTGGAATTTTGGAAAAAGAGTTCAGGATTATTCTTTTAACTGGACTATTCCATGGATATACGATAAACCCGCATCTTTAGGTTTCTCTCTTTTTAATAATAGAAGATACAGAAGCTACTCCACAACCTACTCAGCCTACACAGAAAGAAGAAGCGGTGGAAGTTTTTTTGTATCACCAAGATTTGAGGATGATAAGTATGCCTTAAGATTTGGCTATTCTTATGAGAGGATAAGGGTTTATGATGTTAACAGTATATATACACAAGAGATAGCTGAAGGAACAAGCATCCAATCATTTGTATCTATTGAGTTTTCAAGGGATACACGCGATTACATATGGGATCCAACATCCGGCACAAGATTCAGTGTCGGTATAGAGGTTTTTGGAGGACTTTTTGGTGGTGATGTGAATATCTATAAACCAACTATCTCACACTCTTATAACAAAAAACTTTTTTCAATAGGTGGTTGGCCATTTGTTTTTTCTGTTGCAAATAGATTTGGATGGGTTAAGGAATTTTCTGACTCTGATGATGTTCCTGTATATGAAAGATTTTTTCTTGGAGGTGCTGATAGTTTGAGGGGATATAACCCAAATGGTCAGGTTGGACCTCTTGAGGGAGGTAAGGTTTATTATGTTTCAAATTTTGAGTTTAAGTTTCCACTTGCAAGAGAGAAAAAAAGGACTGTGGTTCAGTGGGCTTTTTTTATTGATATAGGAAACTCTTGGCGTAGCTTTGATGATATTTCTTTCAAAATAGGATCACCTCAAAAATATCTCAAAACTGGTGCAGGATTTGGTATAAGATTCACAACACCTGCATTTCCAATTAGGCTTGACTGGGGTTATGGATTCAATCACAAACCGCAAGAAAACAAATCTGATATATACTTCACAATAGGCAATCTGTTTTAGGGTTTTTTTAAAGATGTATAATTTAAATAGAGGTGTTTATGTTTAAAACATTGACTATTTTGTCTTTTTTAGTAAGCTTGGCAGCAAATCTTAAAGATCCGAATAATGTTGGTGCTGAATATCGTATTAAAAATGTTCTTGTTGCAACATACTCCGGTATTATAATACCTGTTGCTGATGAGTATATTTCAATGGCTATTGATAAACTTAATTCTGAAAATTTTGATCTTCTTGTCATAAGACTTGATACACCAGGTGGTCTTGAAAGTGCTATGAGAAATATAGTTAAAAAGATGCTTTCATCAAAAAAACCTGTTGCTGTGCTTGTTTATCCAAAAGGTGGGCGAGCAGCCTCTGCTGGCGTTTTTATAACAGTTGCATCACATATTGCTGCAATGAGCCCCTCAACAAATATTGGAGCGGCTCATCCTATTATGCTTGGTGGGGATATAGATTTGGCAGGGAAGAGGGCCAGAGATAAGGATAAGAATAAATCTGCAATGGAAGATAAGGTGCTAAATGATGCAAAAGCTTATATTAAGTCAATATGCCAGTATAAAAACAGAAATACTGATTGGGCTGTAAATGCCGTTACCAAAAGTGACTCAATAACTGCTTTGGAGGCTCTTAAATACCGTGTCATTGAGTTCATTGCTGAGGATGAAAAGGATCTTTTAAAGCAGCTTCATAATCATCGGATTGAAAACTTTGGAGTTCTTCTAACAGACTCTGTTGAATCATTTGTTTATTTTGAACAGACAAAAAGACAGAAATTTCTTTCAACCATAACCGATCCAAATATAGCAATGCTTCTTATGAGTATAGGAGCAATAGGTATATTCATAGAGCTTTATAACCCGGGGCTTGTGCTTCCGGGTGTGGTCGGGGCCATGTCGCTTGTTATAGGGCTTTACGCATTTCAGACGCTCAGTGCAAATTTTGCAGGTGTTTTACTGATAATTCTTGGTTTGGTGTTTCTTATAGCTGAGATAAAGGTTATGAGCTATGGCCTTCTTACTTTTGCTGCTGCTGTTTCTATATTTCTTGGAGGAACAATACTTTTTAAATCCTCCGCAAACATAAGTGGTGTAGGAGTGGATATGAGTTTTCTTACAGTAAACATTCTTGGACTTATTGCTGTAGTTCTTGTTGTTGGTTATTTTGTCATAAGAGCACAGATGAGAAGAGTTGCAACAGGGGTTGAATCGCTTATAGGTGCAAGAGGAAAGGCTTTTACAGAGATAAATGAAAGTGGAGGGAAGGCTCTTATTGAGGGTGAGATATGGGAGTGTGTTTCTGAAAGTGGTGTTATAAAAAAGGATGAAGAGGTTGTAGTTGTTTTGGTTGATGGATTTAAACTTAGGGTCAAAAGAAAATAAATGGAGGTGCTAAATGAATGAGAGATTTAGCCCTAATTTTCAAAAGATTTTTATGATAGCACAAGAGCATGCAAAGAGATTGAATCATGATTATCTTGGCAGTGAGCATATACTGCTTGCTATAACTGATGTTGAGGATTCTGTTGCAGCCCTAGCCCTTAAAAGTTTGAATGTTGATTTGAGAAGGCTTAGAATAACAATTGAGGATGCTATAGGTGTTGGACAGTCAATGATGCTTCTTGGTGAGATACCATTAAGCAGTCAGGTAAAAAAGATAATAGAGTATGCTGTTGATGAAGCAAGAAAATTTGGGCATAACTATATCGGAAGTGAACACATACTCCTTGCGCTTGTTAGAGAAGAGGAGGGTATAGGAGCAAGAATACTCAGCCACATGGGTGTTAAGTATTCAAATTTAAAACAGGAGATATCAAAAATACTTGCGGAAGGAGGGCTTTTATCAACTGGTGAGGAAGAATCTGATGAGGAAGAAGAATTTGAGGAGGAGAGATCTCAAAGACCAAGCTATAGAGATAGAGAGTACACAAAGCATCACTACAGACCATCAAGAATTAAAACACAAACCCTTGATGAGTTTGGAAGGGACCTTACAGAACTTGCAAAGAATGGACAGCTTGATCCGGTTATAGGAAGAGAGAATGAGATGGAGAGGGTTATACAGGTTCTCGGTAGAAGGACAAAAAACAATCCTGTGCTTGTTGGAGAGCCTGGTGTTGGTAAAACTGCTATTGTTGAAGGGCTTGCTCAGAGGATAGTTGCCGGTGAGGTGCCTCAAACACTTTTGGGGAAAAGATTAGTTAGCCTCGATCTTGCTTCAATTGTTGCCGGGACAAAATATAGGGGAGAGTTTGAACAGAGGTTAAAGACCATAATAGAGGAAATAAGAAGAGCAAAAAATTCAATAATAATCTTCATTGACGAGCTTCATACCGTTGTTGGGGCAGGTGCAGCCGAGGGTGCTATAGATGCTGCAAACATACTTAAACCTGCACTTGCAAGAGGAGAGCTTCAGTGTATAGGTGCAACAACCTTTGATGAATACAGAAAACATATAGAGCATGATCCGGCACTGGAGAGGAGATTCCAGCCTATAAGTATAGATCCACCATCTGTTGAACAAGCAATAAAAATTCTTATGGGTCTGAAAGAGAAATACGAATCGCATCATGGCTGTAGATATACAGATGAGGCAATAAGGTCTGCTGTTATTCTTTCAGATAGATATATAACTGACAGAGCTCTTCCTGATAAAGCAATAGATCTTATGGATGAAGCAGGTTCAAGTGCGAGGTTAAGGCTCTCTGTTTATCCGCCTGAGTTTAAAGAAAAAGAAAAGGAGTTAGAAAGAATTATTTATTTGGAAAAGGAAGCAGAGGAGAGAGGTGATTTAGATAAAAAAGCAGAGTTTGTTGAGAGGAGAAAACAGCTTAAGAGAGAGATTGAAGAGATGAAGAGAAACTGGAAATTAGAGGTTGAGAAAAAAAGGCCGGTAGTGACAGAGGAGGATGTAGCTATAATTGCATCTAAGTGGACAGGCATTCCAGTTACAAGGCTCACTCAATCAGAGGCAGAAAAGCTTCTTCATATGGAAGAAGAGCTCCATAAAAGAATAGTCGGTCAGGATGAGGCTGTGAAAATGATATCAAAAGCAATAAAGAGATCAAGAACAGGTATGAAGGATCCAAAAAAGCCAATAGGAAACTTCTTATTTCTTGGACCAACTGGTGTTGGAAAAACTGAGCTTGCAAGAGCTGTTGCTGAATATCTCTTTGGCAACGAGGATGCGATGATAAGAATAGATATGTCTGAGTATATGGAAAAATTTGCTGTATCAAGGCTTATTGGAGCACCTCCAGGTTATGTTGGTTATGAGGAGGGTGGTAAGCTTACTGAGGCTGTTAGGAGAAAACCTTATTCGGTTGTTGTGCTTGATGAGATTGAAAAGGCTCATCCTGATGTCTACAACATACTTCTTCAGGTTATGGATGAGGGGGTTCTTACAGATAGCCTTGGTCATAGGGTTAGCTTTAAAAACACAATAATCATAATGACATCAAACATAGGGGCAAGACTTATAACCAAAGGAAAAACTCTTGGTTTTGTTCCTCAGGAGGATAAAGAAAGAGATTACAAAGAGATGAAGGATACGGTTATGGAGGAGGTGAAAAGGGTTTTTAATCCAGAGTTTATCAACAGAATAGATGAGATAATCGTCTTCAGATCCCTTACAAAAGAGGATATGTATAAGATATTTGAGATAAATTTTAAAAAGGTTCAAAAAAAGGTTGAGGATAGAAGGATAAAGCTGACGATGAGCGATGCTGCAAAGGATTTTATTGTTGAAAAAGGGTTTGACCCTAACTATGGTGCAAGACCGCTTTTAAGAACGATACAAAGGTATATGGAGGACCCGCTTTCAGAATTTATGCTTGTAAACAAGGTTAAGGATGGTTCTGAGATAGTAATAGATTACACTGGCAAAGAAACACTTGAGATGAAGGTTACCTCTTAAAACTGCATGTGGCTAAGGAGATTTTCACTTATCTTACTTCTCCTAAGTATTGCAGCAGCAATGTTTTTCTTTTACCGAAGTGCCGGCGAGATATCTGATTCTGTTTCATTATCAACTTACTCCCACACATCCCAGAATCAACTTAAAGAAAAGATTACGTATGATAGATGGCAACAGCTCACATCAAGGCTCAGATATATATGTGATTCATATAGGGGGCATGTCGGTGTTTATCTCAAGGATCTTTCCACTTCTATGTTCTGGGAGTATAATGCTGATAGGCTTTTTCTTTCAGCAAGCCTTATAAAACTTCCTATAATGATTGCTGTGTTTGACAAGGTAGAAAAGGGTGATGTATCTTTTGATACACAGCTTGTTATAACTGACAAAGAGAAGATTGCTGGTTCTGGCTCTTTAAAATGGGCAAGGGATGGCACAAGAATAACACTTTTTGATGTGGTATACAGGATGATAGCTGAGAGTGATAACACAGCAGCACGCCTTTTAGTAGATTATTTTGGAATAGAATATTTAGCAACAGCATTTAGAAGAATGGGTTTATGTTATACTAACATAACTATTGAGGGTATGGACCTTACATCCGGAAGGGTTGCTAAAGAAAATTTTACAACACCAAGGGAGATGGCATATCTTCTGGAAAGGATATACCGTGGTGAGATGATATCAAAAGAGAAAAGTTATCTTATGATGGATATACTTAAAAGAAGTAAGGAGAGATCAAGGATAAGAAGAGGTGTCCCATCAACATGGGAGGTTGGACATAAGACGGGACTTTTGAGAAAAAGCTGTAGTGATGCAGCAATAGTTTTTTCCCCTTCGGGTGACTATATACTTGTTGTTCTACTTGATGATGTAACAACATACTCAAGTGGTAAAAATTTTATTTCAAAGATTGCTAAAATAACGAGTGAATATTATAGAATATAAGGAGTTTCTTTATGAAGATCCTTTTAAATGGTGCCTCTGGAAGAATGGGAAAAACTATAATTGATGTTGTTAGAAAGTCATACTATGATATTGAAATAATCCCTGTAGATATTAAAGGAGAGGGTGTTTATAAGATATGTGATGTAAAGGATTTTGATTGTGTGGTTGATTTTTCAACTCTTAGTGGTTTTAAAGACTCACTAAGACATGCTGTTGATTTTTCAAAACCATTTGTTAGTGGGACAACAGGGATTAGTGAGGAAGAGCTTAAACTTATTGAAGAGGCATCTAAAAAAATTGCTGTTTTATATTCACCAAATATGAGCATCGGTGTTAATATATGTTTTTATATTGTTGATCAGATATCAAAAAGAATTAAGTGTGATGTTTTTATAAAAGAGGTTCATCACAAAATGAAAAAGGATAAACCAAGTGGCACAGCACTTAAATTCAAGCAGATAATAGAGAAAAACGCTCTTTGTGTTGATATTGCTGCTATTAGGGCTGGAGATGTTATTGGTGAGCATGAGATTTCGTTTGTTATGGAGGGAGAAAGGATCACCTTATCTCATATGGCACTTACAAGGGAGATATTTGCAAGGGGTGCTATTGAGTGTGCTAAATGGATATACAGCAAGGAAAAAGGCTTTTACACTTTTGCTGATTTTTTAGGTTTTTAAGAGGGGATATGGTTAAACTTTCAAACTTTATGAGAAAATTTAAACCCTATTTCTTTGAGGAGCTTTACAGAAAAGCAAAAGCTGAAAGAGAAAAGGGCAAGGATGTCATAAATCTTGCTGTGGGTGATCCTGATATACCTACTCATTATGTTGTCTTGGAAAGAGCCATTGATGAGATTAAGAAACCTGAAAATCATAGGTATCCAAATACTAAAGGCAATGATTATCTAAGACATACAATTACAAACTGGCATATTAAAAGGCATGGAGTAAGATTTCATCCTTATGATGAGGTTTCAATTTTGATAGGTTCAAAGGAGGGAATAGCTCACCTTCCTCTTGTTCTTATGAATGAAGGAGATATATGCCTTATATGTGATCCGACATATCCGACATACAAAACAGGGGTGTGGATGGTTAAAGGCAGGATATATTATGTTGCTCTTTTGGAAAAAAACTCGTTTCTTCCTGATCTTGGTTCAATTCCAAAATCTGTTGTTTCTAAGGCAAGGCTTTTTTTCCTCAACTATCCAAACAATCCAACAACTGCTTCAATGGATTTCAGTTATATGAAAGAGCTTGTTAGATGGGCAAAGAGGAATGAAATTTTTCTTGCACTTGACTGTGCATATTCAGAGATATACTTCAATAAACCGACTCATTCCATATTTGAAATAGATGGGGCAAAGGATATTGCTGTTGAGTTTTATTCAGTTTCAAAAACATACTCTATGGCTGGGTGGAGGATTGGCTGGATATGTGGGAATTCAAAGGTTGTTGCAGCTTTAAACACTGTTAAAGAAAATATTGATTCAGGTCAATTTAATGCTATTCAAAATGCTTGTGCGTATGCTATTGAAAATCATGAAATTATAGTGCCTGCTATAAGGGAAAGATTTAGAAAAAGGGCTTTGATGTTTGAAGAAAAACTTTTATCTAGTGGTTGGAGGGTTTTTAAACCACATGGAACTTGTTTTATATGGACAAAACCACCTATTGATGTAAACTCACTTGAGGCATGTGATTTTATACTTAAAAAAACAGGTGTTCTCCTTGCTCCAGGTGATGGTTTCGGAAAGCTTGGAAAGGGATGGTTAAGAATATCCACAACAGAAAACGATACAAAAATTTCTATTGCCTGTGAAAGGCTTGCAGCGATCAAGTGGAAATGACTATTATATATATTCTTGCTACAGCTTTGGTTATCTGGTATCTTTTATATCAAAGCTGTAAAAATTCTATTATAAACTTTCTTTCAAATCCAAAAAGAGGTTTTACCAAAACACCTGAGGATTTAAGACTTCCTTATGAAACTGTCTTTCTTGATACATCTGATGGTGTGGAGATATCTGGGTGGTTTATTGAAAGCCGAAAGCCAAGCAACTTAGCCTTTATAATAATAGGAGATGCATTCAACACAAAATCTGATCTTCTTGAACAAACTATATTTTTACTAGAAGAATTCAATCTTCTATATCTTGACCCAAGAGGTGTTGGAACATCTAAAGGAAGATATAGATTTGGTTTTGATGAGCATAGAGATATTGAAGCTGCTTATAGCTTTTTAAAGAATGTTAAGGATATGGGGAAGATCTATATATACACTGTTGGTTTTGGTTTTGTTTCACTTTTTTTTATAGGTGATGATGTGGACTTAAAAGGAGCTGTTGTTAAAAAACCATCTCAAAAGCCTCTTCAAGATATTGAAAGAATGATAAAATCAAAGGCAAAGGTTATGATTTGTGGTTCAGCTATAGATAGTTTTTTTGGCACTGACATATCAAGGTTTTCTTTTGAGTCTGAAAAGATAAAATTTCCTGTTGTGTTTATAACTGATAGAAAGATTACCTATCCAAGCTCAATCTGCGTGAAAACTGATGAGGAGTTAAAAAAGGTCCTTTTTAATTTTTTTAGATGTTGAACCTAAAGAAACAAATATCCCCATCTCTAACCTCGTAGTCCTTCCCTTCAACCCTTATAAGTCCCCTTTCTCTAAGGATTTTTTCATCTTTGTATTTTATAATGTCATCAAAGGAATAAACCTCTGCTTTTATAAAACCCTTTTCAAAATCTGAATGTATTTTACCTGCTGCCTGAGGTGCTTTTGTGCCTCTTTTTATATTCCATGCCCTTACCTCTTTGCTTGAACAAACAGTAAAAAAAGTTATTAGATCAAGAAGCTTCATAGCTGAAATTGTAAGTTTCTCAAGTCCTGAATACTCCACTCCCATTGATTTTAAAAACTCCTTTCTCTCGCTTTCTGAAAGTTTTATTATCTCTGATTCAATCTTTGCAGATACCTCAACGACATCAATCCCTTTTTTAGAGGCATAATCTATGAGCTTTTTAACTAAGTTCTTATCAGGATTTTCATCAGTATTGGCAAGATATATCATTGGCTTTGAGGTTAAAAGGTTAAATTCTTTCATATCTTCGCTTTTAATTCCTGACTGGGAGGCAGGCATTCCATCAGAAAGTTTTTTTTTGATTATCTCAAGCCTTTCAACCCTTGATCTTGCTTCTTTGTTCCCACTTCTTGCAGCAGTTATGTTTTTTTCAATCATTTTTGTAACACTTTCAAGATCTGCAAGCACAAGCTCAAGCTCTATAACCTCAATATCCCTAATAGGATCCACATCACCCATAACATGAGCAACATCTTCTGCCTTAAAACATCTAATAACATGAACTATCGCATCAACCTCTCTTATATTTGCAAGAAACTTATTTCCAAGCCCTTCTCCCTTTGATGAGCCTTTAACAAGACCTGCTATATCAACGAATTTTATAAATGCTGGTGTTTTCTTATCTGGTTTGAATATATCAAATAGCGCATCAAGGCGGTTATCAGGCACAGGGACAACACCAACATTTGGCTCTATTGTTGTAAATGGATAGTTTGAGCTTTGAGCACCAGCATCAGTTATTGCATTGAAAAGAGTTGATTTACCAACATTTGGAAGTCCAACAATTCCTATTTCCATAATTTTTCCTTTTGAATTAGATTTTATAATTTTTTTAGATTTTCTTGAAGGGATTAAATAATTTTATGTAAAATAATCTTGATGGCGCGGTAGCCAAGTGGTAAGGCCGCGGTCTGCAAAACCGCTATACGTCGGTTCGAATCCGACCCGCGCCTTGAGCCCTTGAAGGTTATTATGCCTGTTGTCAAGGATGGTCTTAGTACTAAACCTGAGTTTGATGTACTAAGCGAAGGAATGTTTACTAAAAAACTTTAAGTGGTGTAGAAGATGAGCTTTGTTTCAACAAAAGGAAGGATTTTTGTTAATCTTAATGAGGCTGAACTTTATGAGCATGCTTTGAAAAGAGGTGAGGGGGTTCTTCTAAGCAGTGGTGCTCTTTGTGTTAGAACAGGAAAGCACACTGCAAGAAGTGCAAACGATAAATTTATAGTTAAGAAAGAGCCATCAGCCTCCCATATCTGGTGGCAGAATACTGCTTGTTTGGATGAAGGTGTTTTTTTGTCGCTTTATGACAAGGTTAAGGAATATCTTTCAGAAAGGGATTATTATATAAGGACCTCATATATAGGTTCTCATCCATTGTATCGGCTCAAAACAAAGGTTATAACAGAGCTTGCATGGCATTCTCTTTTTGTTAAATATCTATTTTTTGATTCATATGATAAAGATTTTTCACAGGATTTTACAATAATATCTGTGCCCGGTTTTAAGGCTAATGCATCTATTGATGGCACACGCTCCGATACATTTATAATAATAAGCTTTGAACACAAAACTGCTATAATAGGTGGTACAGCTTATGCTGGTGAGATAAAAAAAACTGCATTTACAGTTATGAATTATCTTCTACCACTCAAAAATGTTTTTCCAATGCACTGCTCTGCAAATGTAGCAGAGGATGGGGAAACTGCTGTGTTTTTTGGACTTTCAGGAACAGGGAAAACAACCCTTGCATCTGATCCTAAAAGGAATCTTATAGGGGACGATGAGCATGGCTGGGGTGATGATGGTATATTCAATTTTGAGGCTGGATGTTATGCAAAGGTTATAAGGCTTTCAAAGGAAAATGAGCCTCAGATATATTCTGCTGTAAATAGATTTGGAGCTATTATTGAAAATGTAGTTTATGATGATAGACGAAATCCTGTTTTTGATGATGATTCAATTACAGAAAATACAAGGTGTGGTTATCCTCTTCATTTTATAGAGAATGCTGTCTATGGTGAGAGGTTTGCTCATCCGCGAACAATTATTTTTCTTGCATATGATGCTTTTGGTGTGCTTCCACCTATTGCAAGGCTTTCATTTAATCAGGCGATGTATCACTTTATCTCGGGTTATACAGCAAAGGTGGCAAATACTGAAATGGGAATAAAAGAGCCAAAGGTAACATTCAGCAGTTGCTTTGGTGCTCCATTTATGGTTCATCATCCATTAGTCTATGCAAATATGTTAAAGGAAAGAATGATAAAACATAAAACTAACTGCTGGTTGATAAATACAGGTCTTTGTGGTGGGGGTTATGGTGTTGGAAAGAGGATAGGTATAAAACTTACAAGGCAGTTGTTGGATTTTGCTCTCAATTATACTGATGGTTCTGTTGGATTTGTAAAGGATGAGATTTTTGGTTTTGATATACCTCAGATTAATGGTATTGACCATAAGCTTTTAAACCCAAGAGAAGCATGGGCAAATAAGGCTGATTATGATTCTAAATATAAAGAGCTTGCTCATCTCTTTGCTGAGAATTTTAAGAAATTTAGTATAAATGATCCTGATATAATAAAGGGCGGACCTATTACACAATAAGGTGTTTGAGATGTCAAGATATGAGGGTTATATAATTGAGGTTATAAGAACATCTGTTCTTATTGTTTTTATAGTTATTTTGCTATATTTTTTAAAGCTTTTGCCTTTCTTTTCAGATCTTTGTTTTTTAAAGGATAATTTCACACTTTATGAGTTTATTGAATTTGTGGCTTTTTGCATTATATCATTTTTGCTTAGTGAATTTGCGTTGAGGGTTGAAACCATGGTTGAGACTATTTTTGATTTTATACCTCAGGCAGGTAAAATCCATAGATATCTAATGCTTATAATCTCATTTGTTTTTCTTTACTGGGGTGGGGTTAATGCATTTTCAAAACTCATCTCATCAAACTATATATGGATTTACCAGATGTTTTTTGCAGGTGTTGTTCTTTTTCTAATATCAAAAGTCTTTCTTATAATATACTCTAATGGAGAAAGATTTGGCAGGAATATACTTTCCAAGATAAAGGGTCTTTAATGTTTCTTGTTATTTTTTCAGTTCTTCTTCAAGCATATGAGTTTTCTATGACACCATATTCAGTTATATCTGATACTCATATGATAAATGAAAACTCAGCACTTTTGAAAAGCAAGATATATGATGATGTTATATGGACACTAAATGATTCTGGGGATATTGCAAGGATATTTGCTATAAAAACTGATGGCAGCATTGTAAAACCTAATTGGGTAAAAAAATATTCTGGTATAAAGATTTATGATGCCCACAATACAGATTGGGAGGCAATGACATATGATGATAATGGAGATATTCTTATAATAGATGCTGGAAACAACTACAACTATAGGCGTGATCTTGCAATATATAGAATAAAGGAGCCAAATCCTTATCTTGCTAATGAACATGGCATAATTGCAAAATATCCATTTGAATATCCGGATCAAAAGGGCTTTCCTGATGAAAAGAATATGAATTTTGACTGTGAGGCGGCATTTGTTTTCAACTCAAAGCTCTGCCTCATAACAAAGACAAGAAGCACAACCCGTGCGGGAGTTTATTGCTTTGAAACTCTTGTGCCAGGAAAACTGAATCTACCTAAAAAGATTGTGGAGTTTGATTTTATGAATATGGTTAGCGATGCATCAGTTTCACCAAACAAAAAATATCTTGCTGTTTTAACATATTCCTCAATATGGCTTTTTGATATCAAGGCTAAAAATTTAAATTCAGTGTTTTCAAGATTTTACAAGAAGGATATTTCTCTTGGACAGTGTGAGGGGATAACCTTCCTTGATGATAAAGACATTCTTGTGTCAAATGAAGATGGTTATCTTTTTAGATTTAGTGTTGATGATATAAAAAAATAGACAGAGGTAATTTATTAAACTCTCTTCACTAAATTTTTTTAGAGAGATTGCTACTTTGCTTTTTCGTATACAAACCTAACAAAAACATCCCATCCACTTTCCTTTGCAAACCTAAAGTCTGAGTAGGGATGGTTAAATGTTGAATCAATTCTTTCATATGTTATTGATGTCATAACGGGAGGGATGTAGACACTAACCCCTTTGCTAAGTGAAAGTGGTTTTCCTGTTTTCTCTGCGCCGAAGCTTTCTCTTGCAATAACAAGCTCTCTATCTATATAGCTTATAAGCTGGTTAGCTTTTGACTTAAGAATCTTGGATCTTTCATCATGCCTTGATATGTTTTCGCTCACAATTCTTGCAAAGTCAGAAAGATCCCCAAAGAATGAGATAGTTTTGTCTGGATCAACCTTGTCAAATATATCATATCTTATAACATTCTTTCTTGCCTTCTTAACTGCTTCAATCTCATCTGCTTCCATTGCAGCCTTTGAAAACTCTCTCATTCTATCAAAAAGTCCTTTGATTTTATCTGATCTAATAGCTGAAAGTGTCGCTGGTATTTCTACATAGCTGTAGAATGTTTTAAATGCTTTTACAACTGTTGCTGCTATCTCTTCATCTGACATATTTGGATTTTTAACTATCGCATCAAGAAAAAGTGCATAAGGATATCCATATCCAGGAACTACTTCTTCCGAACCTATAACAACCTTTGTATAATCCTTGACCTCAGCAAGCACCTCGGCTGTCTGCATCAAGCATGCATCAAAGGCAAGTATATCAACCCCTCCAACTGATCTCACTATATTGCCTATCTCCTCTGTTGTTATGTAGTTGCCTGTTTCCCAATCAAATGATATTCCTCTTGATACCTTTCTTTTTTGGGGATCAAGCCAACCGGTGCCGTGATTCCAAAGTATAAGGATATATCTGTTTGCAGGGAATTTATTTTTTGTCCATTTTACAAAATCTATAACTTTTTTGAAATCTCCCATATCATATCTCTTTGGTCCTATTTTTGAGTAAACCACAACTGAGTTTATTTTATGTATATCTGAATCCTTCTTTATGTAATACCTTTTTATCCCAACCCAATCTCCATCGGCATGAGTATCACCTTCCTGCCCGTTCATTCTTCCAAATTCTACTATTATATTCACATCTTTTGTTGAGCCTATTCTTTCCATATCATTGACATTCATAAGTCCCTCATCTTCCAGATCACTTTTAGCATTTATATAAACCATTATGGTTAGCTCCCTTCTTGGGTTTGATATTGTTAAATCTTTTATTATATTTTGTCCTTCCTCTATTATCTGAAACGCAAAATTATAAGCCTGATTTGCCAGATCTTGAGCGTTTTCTAACACTGGTTTTGGGATGGATATCTCTTTTTCATTTATTGTTTTTCTTGATATCTGATAAAGATCTTCGGATGAAAGTAGATTTGCTGCGATAAGGATCATTAAAATGATTTTCATAATCCCTCCTTTTAAAACATCTTAATATAGATTTATTGACATATCAAGGTCTATTTGCCATTTGGATTTAGGTCTTTGGTCCTAAATTTTGTATATTATTCTTTATGGATGATATATTAGAGGTTGAGTTTGATAAGATGGTATATGAGGGTAAGGCTCTTGGAAGAAAGGATGGAAAGGTTGTTTTTGCTTACGGGGTTTTGCCTGGTGAAAAGGCAAGGATAAAAAAAACTATCGAGAAAAAAGATTATATTGAAGGCGAGGTTATTGAGGTTATTTCAAAAAGTCCATATAGGATAGAACCTTGTGAGGGGCATTTTCTTTCATGCTCCCCGTGGCAGATAATTGATTATGAAAAGCAGGTTGAGTATAAAAAGAGAATAATTATTGATGGACTTTATCAATCAATGAAAGAGGTAGTGAACTTTACTGATTTTTATAAAGCAGAAAAAATATGGGCTTACAGGACAAAAATGGAATATAGCTTTAGTCATATTAATGGCACGATATCTCTTGCTTTTCATAAAAGGGGTGATTATTCTATAAAGCTTCCTCTTAATAATGGCTGCATTCTTATAAATGAAAAAGCAAACTCTGTAGCCCTTGATGTTGTTAAACAGCTGAATGATTCAGGAAAGGATTTATCTCCTCTTAAGGCCCTTATTATAAGATACTCTTTTTATGATGATTCTGTTATAAGTGCATTATTTGTAAAGGATAGCAGTTTTTCTAATAATATTAGACTTTCATTGCCATTTCATAAAGGGCATATAAATGTTTATTCAAGACCTCAAAGTCCAGTATCTTCAGTTGATGGTATAATATATTCAGATGGTTGTGATGTGCTAAAAGAAAAGATACTAAATAAGCTTTTCTTGTATAGATTTGACTGTTTCTTTCAGAATAATCTTGCTCTTTTCTCAAAGGTTATTGAGATAATAAAAGATGAGGCAAGCAAATTTAATAAGGTTGTTGATTTATACTCAGGTGTTGGTGTTATAGGTATTTCTGTTGCTGAGGATGTGAATAATGTTTTTCTTGTTGAAGCATCGCAAGCATCTTTTAAGTTTTTGCAGATGAATGCAGACAGTAATTGTGTTGACAAGAATATAACTGCTTTTTGTATGCCAAGCGAGAATATAGATGTTGATATGATTGAGAATGCCTGTGTTATTCTTGACCCACCGCGTGCTGGTTTGCATAAGCATCTTATAAAGAAGATAATGACAGCACTCCCATATAAGATAATATACCTTTCCTGTAATCCTATAACTCAAGGAAGGGATCTGGTTTATCTTCTTGAGAGATATAGATTGGTAAATTTCTACGGCTTTGATTTTTATCCAAATACACCACATGCTGAAAGCCTTGCAATACTTGATAGGAGATAAGGAGGATAGATGAGTGTTAAAAGAAAGGTTGTTTTTGTTGTGGTTGTATGGGTAATCTTTCTTATACCTTTTTTAATACTTGCAGGACATTTTAAAAATAGTGTAAAAAGTATGGCTTTAAGTGCATCACTTTTTAGATCAGACAATATCGTATCCTCAATAAGCTGGTATGCTTCATTTATTCTTGAAAATGAATATAACATAGTTGTTTATAAAAAACCTGCATCTGTTAGTGATATAGCATTGCTTTTAAAGTCAAAAAAGGGGCGGGTTTTAAGAGAGTGGGCTATCTATGATAAAAGTTTTAAAAAGATATCATCCGATGGGTTTCTTAAAAACGGCTATAAAAGGATACTTGATAGCCTAAAAAACTCGGATATGCCTCAAGGTGTTGTTGAGTATCCTTCAGACAAACCCGCGGATCTTGTTATGGGGGCAAAGATTTCTGATTATTACATACTTTACCGAACTGACCTTGGATATCTGATATCAAAGATAATGCCATATGTTTCAAAGGTTGAAGGTGTTTTTTATATCTGTGATGCTGATTTTAATGTTATATATGACTCATCATATGATTATCTACTTGATAGAAATTCAACTCCATCAGAGATTAAAGAGCTTATAAAAAGCCTTATATCTCAGTCAAGGTTTAACTACAGAGGAATTATAAAGATTGGCTTGAAGGATCATCTTATATCCATTTACAATATAGAAAACACCAAATGGTGGGCTTACAACATCATTGACACAGATACTGTAGATGACCCACAGCTATCAAGATGGGCAAAAAGGGTTATAGTGATAGGTGTTTTTTTAATGCTTATCTTAAGTTGGATAACTCTTCTATTATCAAGAAAACTTCTTATTTATAATATAAAGGATTAAATAATCTTTATGAAAAAGGGTGTAGAAGATTTTATTTTATCCGTTATGGGAATAGTTATGTTTTTTTTGATTCTTGTAATTATTTTTCAATTTGTTGAGACTAACTTTTTATAGTGGTGGAATATGGAATGATATTAGATTTAGTGGAGGGTTTGAGGGATATATCAATATAAAATTATTTGCTTTTTACCGCCCAACTATTAATTTTTATTTCAAGATAGATAATCCAAAAGGGATTGAGGTTAAAAAAGATGGTAATAGAATAGTTGCTAATATGGATGAGGTTTTGGAAAAGATTGATGAGATTGGTATAAATATCAAGAAACTAAATAAATTTGAGATTAAGGGAAATAGAATTTATGCAGAGGTTTTCTATTATGAATTGATTAATGCTGATATAGATGAGGTTTTAAGAAAGATTAAAGAGATTGGTATAGATGGCAAGCTAAATAAATCTGAGATTAAGGGAAATAGAATTTATACAAAGCAACCTAATGAATTAATTGAAGCGTCAGATTCAGATAATATTTGCACTGAAGAATCAAAAGGTGATAGTAGTTTAACTAAAAAATCAGATTCATCTTTTGTTTTAAGTGATGAAAGATATATTAGTTTAGATAAGAAGTTTGAGGTTTATAGTAGCTATAATTTAATAGCAGATTATTATGCAAAGTTACTTAAACTTGCATCTTATATTGATAACAAATCCTTGGATGATATTAAAGCTTAATGATTAAAGGATGTCATTAGATTTAAAGTTTTCTATTGTTTTATGGTTTTTTTCATCACTTTTGTCATTATATCTTTAAGATTCTTTGTGTATGGAGGTTTCACACTGTTATAGGAGTAAAGGGTTCAGTCATTGAGAGGAAGAATATAGGGGTTATTTGACTATATATTGAGTTAGTTTAGTAAGATATACTTAAGAGGGATTTTTATGTGGAACTATAGTGAGAGGATGATGGAGTATTTTAGAAACCCTAAAAATGTTGGTGAGATTGAGGATGCTGATGCTATTGGGGAGGTTGGAAGTATTGTTTGTGGAGATGCTTTGAAGCTTACCCTTAAAATTGACCCCAAAACGCATATTATACTTGATGCAAAGTTTAAGACATTTGGTTGCGCAAGTGCTATTGCATCCTCAAGTGCATTAACCGAGATGATTATTGGAAAGACAATAGAGGAGGCAGCAAGGATAACAAATCAGGATATAGCAAACTTTCTTGGCGGTTTACCACAGCAGAAGATGCACTGCTCTGTTATGGGAATGGAGGCTTTGGAGGCAGCAATAGAAAACTACTATACTAAAAAAGGGATTAAGAGAATTATTGGAGAGCAGTACAGAATAGTTTGTAAATGTTTTAATGTTAGTGAAAAAACAATACTTAAAGCGATTGAGGTGAATAATTTAAAAAGCGTTGATGAGGTCACTCACTTTACAAAGGCAGGCGGTGGTTGTGGAAGATGTAAGGGTGAAATAGAAAAGATAATAAAAGACTTTTGGGCTGGAAAGGAGAGGCTTGATTTTTTAAGGATGACGAATGTCGAAAAGATAAAGATTGTTGAAAGGATTTTAAGCCAGGATATAAATCCAAAGCTAAAAGAGGATGGTGGCTTTATTGAGCTTATTGATATTGAGGGAAATATTATAAAGCTTAGGTTTCTTGGGGCATGTAGAAGCTGTGCTCTATCTTCTAATACCTTTTCATCAATTGTTGAAAAAACGCTTAAGGAAAAGATTGGTGGTGATATAAGAATTGAGCTTGTTTGACGGAGGATTTTATGGAAAGGGTTGTTTATCTTGACAATAATGCAACAACAAGGGTTGCAGATGATGTTAAGTTGGAGATGGATAGGTTTTTCAGTCAGTTATATGGAAATCCATCAAGCATGCATTTTTTTGGAGGACAGGTTCAGAAATACATTGATGATGCAAGGGAGAAGGTTGCATCTTTAATAGGAGCAAATCCTCAAGAAATAATTTTTACAAGCTGTGGTACAGAAAGTAATTCAACTGCAATATACTCTGCTATTAGATCAAACCCTGATAAAAAGCATATTGTCACAACATCTGTTGAGCATCCATCTGTTTTAAATCTTTGTAGATATCTTGAAACACAAGGATATCGTGTTAGTTATCTTAGTGTTAATGAGGATGGTATGCTTGATATGAATGAACTTGAAAGGGCAATAACTTTTGACACAGCAGTTGTAAGTGTTATGTGGGCAAATAATGAAACAGGGGTTATATATCCTGTTGAGGAGATAGCTGAGATATGTAAGAAAAAGGGTGTTATTTTTCATACCGACGCAGTTCAGGCAGTAGGGAAGATCCCAATAAATATGGCATCAAATAAGATAGATATGCTTTCTGCATCAGCTCATAAACTCCATGCCCCAAAGGGGATAGGTTTTCTTTATGTTAGAAAATCAACTCCCTTTGTGCCTTTTATGTTAGGTGGTCATCAGGAAAGAGGAAGGCGCGCTGGAACTGAGAATGTCCCTTACATAGTTGGGCTTGGTAAGGCGTGTGAGCTTGCAAAGATTAATATGGAGAGAGAAAATAACTATGTTAGAAAACTAAGGGATATGATTGAAGAAAGTGTTTTTTCAAGGATTGACAATATTAGAATAAATGGAAAAAATGCCCCAAGGCTTCCAAACACATCAAGCATAAGTTTTGGATATGTTGAGGGTGAGTCAATAATACTGATGTTAAGTGAGAAAGGAATATGTGCTTCAACAGGATCAGCGTGTTCCAGTGGCTCTCTTGAACCATCACATGTGTTGATGGCAATGAGAATACCTATGATATATGCACATGGAACTGTTAGATTTTCATTGAGTATATACAACACTGAAGATGATGTAAGATATCTTGTTGATATTCTTGTAGATGTTATAAAAAAACTTAGAGATATATCACCTTTTGCGGAAGGTAAAGAGTTATTTGAGATAAAGACTCATAAGACACACCACTATCATTGATTTTGTATTATATAATCGGGAGGTAATTTATGTTTCTTATCTTCTTAATGTTGATTTTTACTAACTATTTTCATTCAGAAGAGATTCACCTTAGAGATGGAACTGTTATATTTGGAGACTTTGAGGGTGAGATGGATAACTATTATGTTGTAAGGACAAAATATGGGGTTTTAAGTATCCCTAAGGATGATATTTTAAAGAAATCAGAGGAGTTGAGAATTCCTGATAATGTTAATCTGAGGATTGAAATAAAAAAGTCTAGCGAAGGATATGTGAAAAACTTTTATGAAGGAAGTGTTCTTTCAGCAAGTCAGTTTTTTTCAAATGATGGTGTTATGATATCATCATCTGGTTTGATTAGTGATGGGATATATTATGAATATGATTCAGATGGTAATTTACTTTCTGAAAGAACAATAAGAAATGGTTTTGAAAACGGTCCGCTTATAGAGTTTTATCCTAATGGTGGAGTTAAGGCAAGGATAGATTTTAAAGATGGCAAGATAAATGGTAAGGCTATTTATTACTCTGATGAGTCAAGGCCTATCCTTGAGCAGACATACACTAATGGTCTTCTTGATGGTTTTTCCATTGAGTATGATGCTGATGGAAATATAAAAACAAAGGTTTTGTATTCCTCAGGGAAAATGGTTGATAGTATTGTGAAAAAGGCAGATGCTGAGATGATGCCTATATCACCATCAACACCATCAGCTATCTCTCAAGAGCATTATGAAAAAAAAGAAGATAATAAAAAAGCAGATATAAAAAGTAACATAACAACAAAAGTTTTGAATATCGCAAGAGGGAAGAAGGTTTTTGTAAATTTTAACTCAAAATATACAGGGAGCTTTATTTACGATTCATCTTTCAATATTGTTGATATAACAGGAAAGATTCCAGATGGTAGCATAATAGTGGAGGACTCAAAATTAAAGCTTACTTTTGAGTTTTTGTCAAACTGGCCTGTCTCACTGATAGTTTTGGATGGTGGAGTTGAAGTAAAAAGATTTATGTACGATGATAATGGTAAGGCATCCGAGATAAGGTGATTTTATCTTTCGTGGGCCCGGTAGGACTTGAACCTACGACCCATCCGTTATGAGCGGATTGCTCTGACCAACTGAGCTACGGGCCCGGCTAATATATTATATAAAATTTTGAGCTTGATAATATTGTAAAATCTCTTTATGAAGATAATATATGTGAGGTTTATGTAGTTGATGAGGTTGTTTGTGATGAGAGGGAGGAGTAATGAATCTTATGGGTGCAATTTTATTTTTGCTTTTCAGTTTTTCTCTTAATGCGCAGGACATCTTGCTTTCTGCGATGAAAGATGAGCTTTTAAGATTTGAGCAGGAGATAAAAGGTAAAACTGAATATCCGATTTATTTCATAGGCTATGAGGCATGGAAAAAGAGCGGTCTTAGTATGTCGGTTAAGATGGACTCACAACTTTCTCAAAGCAGCTATTCATATGTAGTTGCTGTTTGTGATGTTAGAGTTGGAAGCACAACGCTTGACTCAACACATGAGATAAAATCTGATGATCATGATGATAACTCAAGATATCTTTTACAGGCACAGCTTGCTTATGATGCTGATGCTATAAAAACACAGCTTTGGCTCTTGACAGATGAAACACTTAAAAGAGCAATTGAAAGATATACAAGAGTTATTGCAAACAAAAATATAACTGCTGAGGAAGAGGATAAATCAGGGGATTTCATATATGATGTTGAACTCTCAACATTTTACAAAACACAGGAGGATGAGTTTTTTGATAATGAAAAGATAAAGGAGATGATGAAAAGGCTTGGTGCTGAGATGAAAAAATACAGATTTCTTATAGATGGAGATATCTATTTTACTTATACCAATCAATCAAGATATATAGTTAATTCCCAAGGGACATCCATAGTTGAGGGAGGTGTAAAATACCTTTTTAGCTGGAGCCTTTATTCAAGAACATCTGATGGAACTGATATATCATCCTACAGATCGTATTATTTTAAAAGCATATCAAAGATGCCTGATTTCAATGATATTAAAAGGGATTTTGATGAAGGTGTATCTGTTTTAGAAAGACAGCTTTATGCTGATAATCTTGCACCATACTCAGGCCCTGCTATACTGAAAAACAAGGCTGCTGCAGTTTTTTGGCATGAGATATTTGGCCATAGAATAGAAGGGCATAGACAAAAAGGTGAAAAGGAAGGATTAACATTTGCTGATAAACTTGGAAAGCAAATAATGCCCGATTTTATAAGCATATACGATGATCCAACCCTTGAGTATTATGCTGGGAAATTTTTAAATGGACATTATTTGTATGACGATGAAGGAGTAAGGGCTGAAAGGACAATTCTTGTGAAAGACGGTCTTTTAAAGAACTTTTTGATGCAGAGGGTTCCTGTTAGAGGGGTTATGAGATCAAACGGACATGGAAGAAGAAGCAGTGGTTATATGACTGTTTCAAGACAGGGTAATCTAATTGCTGAATTTAAGAATCCTCTAAGCTATGATGAGCTTGAAAAAAGGCTTATTGAGCTTATAAGAAAATCTGGAAAACCATATGGGCTTATAATAAATGATATTGAGGGAGGATATACTTATACAAAGAGAACTATGCCTCAGAGTTATACCATACTTATAAAGGATGCAGTGCTTGTATATCCTGATGGCAAGAAGATTCCTGTTAAGGGACTTAATATGATAGGCACTCCTCTTCAGACATTTTCAAAGATAGTTGCTGCGGCTGATGATTATGATGTTTTTAATGGCGTGTGTGGGGCTGAATCTGGATGGGTTGATGTAAGTGCTGTTTCTGGCTCTTTACTTTTCTCGGAGATAGAGACTCAAAGGACACCAAAGTCCAACAAAAAGCCACCACTTTTACCCCCACCACATTTTGATAGCAATTTATCATCGGAGGGAAAATGAGTCTTCTTTTTTTTATTCTCTCTTTTTTATCTACAGCTTCTTTTTCGCAAGACCCTGTTATGGATGCTATGAGGGATGAGATATCAAGGAATATATCAAGGCTTAAGGACTCAAGCTTTCCTCTTCCATATTTTATATCCTATTCTGTATACGACATGGAAAACTG
Source organism: Elusimicrobiales bacterium (assembly GCA_049972095.1). GTDB lineage: Bacteria > Elusimicrobiota > Elusimicrobia > Elusimicrobiales > UBA9959 > JANZZP01. Next base: position 28,590 of record JBMFKQ010000006.1, on the reverse strand, counting down.
TAGTATGGATGGTAATTTTGGAAAAATATCTTCAAACTATTTAGTCAAAAAAAGAACAGCAAAGATTGATCTGAGAATTGGAACAAGTGTATTTGATAGCTCAAATTTTGCAACGGATCTTAATAGATATCTGCCTTTTTATATGGATATCCCTGCTGATGATAACTATGATGCAGTCAGATGGGGTTTGTGGTATCTTAGTGATGAGGCATATAAAAATGCCTGCGAGATCTTTTCAATGAAAAAGGCATACAGAGAGAAAAAGGCAATAGCTGATTTTTACCCTGAGATTTCACAAGCTCCAGTTGTAAGCTATGTCTCACCTGAAAGCACAGCTGAGTTAAGATGTGATGTTTACAGAGATATCCTTGAAAGGGTTTCTAATGTTTCTAAGAAATATCCAAAGGTCAAGTCTGTTGATTTTACGCTGAATATATCAAAAAACATTATGCGATTTGCTGACTCTGAGAATAGATATTTTAGAAAAAATTCATACCAGATTGTTATGAGAGCTGATATAGATTTTCAGGATGAGAAAGGGTATATCAAAAAAGATTTTAAGGATTTTTTTTATTTTAGCGTAGAGGATTTTGAGAAAAAAGCTATTGCTGATGCTGAAGGATATATAAAGATGTTTTCGGATTCGTATCCAGCGCAGGAGATTGATTATTTTGCAGCTCCATGTATATTTGAAAAGGATGCAGCTTTTGAGCTGATAAATTCTCTTTTTGTAAGAAATATCTCATTCTTTCCTCCTCCTGAGACTGAGGATGAAAACTACTTGAAGTATTACTATTCACTTCCAAGACTTGTTGAGAGGATTGGTAAAAGGGTTTTTCCTAATTTCATAGATGTTTATGATGATGCTGGAATAAAAATTTATAACGGCATTCAGCTTGTAGGAGCTTATGATATTGATGATGAAGGGGTTATGCCTGTTAAACTAAGGCTTGTTGAAAGTGGTGTTCTTAAGACATTTTATTCATCAAGAAGGCCTTCTAAATACATCTCATATTCAAACGGAAGAGGAAGAGGCAATTATGATATGTATGTCTATCCTTTTCCTTCAAATGTTTTTATTAAATCATCTAAAACTTATTCTGATGAAAGGTTTATGAAAAATGTCAAAAAGTATGCCTATGAACAGGGTTATGACGAGGTGATTTTTGTTGAAAAGATTGCATCATCAATAAAAGACACATCAAAGCCGATTCAATCACCGGTTGTTGCTTATATAATGAATCTTAAAAGTGGAGAAAAGAGATATGTAACAAATATTGATTTTGAAGATCCAGGCACAAGAATCCTTAGGGATATTTTGTTTACATCAGAAAAGGAATATGTTGTAAACTTTTTTGAGAAGGGACCTTTTTATAATAGCTCATCTGTTGCGGCTTCTTTAGTTGTTCCTGAAAAGATTTTTGTAAGAGAAATAGGACTTGTTAAGTCTCAGGACAAACCTCAGAAAAAAACCTATATACCTCATCCCTATTTTGGAAGATAGATATTTTGTTTGGTAGTTTATAAAATATTTTTATAAAATGTTTTTAAATGGAGATGATGTGAAAAGGGTTATTCTTATTGTAAGAGATGGTTGGGGAATAGGAAGGGATGATGACAGGTATAATGCAGTTAAGGCTGCAAGAAAACCAAATATTGATGAATATTTAAAGAGATATCCAAATACGATTCTTGAGGCTTCTGGAGAGGCTGTTGGGCTTCCAAAAGGTTACCAGGGTTCAAGCGAGGTTGGACATCTGAATATGGGGGCTGGAAGGATAGTAATTCAGGAGCTTAAGAGGATAAAGGATATGATTGAGGACGGAAGTTTTTTTGAACTGCCGGCAATAAAAAATGCGATTGAAAATGCAAAAAAATCTGCACTTCATCTTATGGGGCTTGTTCAGGATGAGGGTGTTCATGCTCATGAGGATCATATGTATTCAATAATTGAAAAGGCTCTTTCAATGGGTGTTGGGAAAATATACATACACTTTTTTGCAGATGGAAGAGATACTCCACCAAGAAGTGCCATTTCATATATGAAGAAGCTTGTTGATTATATAAAAGATAAGCCTGAGGTTAAAATTGCAACTATTATGGGTAGATACTACTCTATGGATAGAAGTGAGAATTGGAATCTTACTGATATTGCATACAGAGCAATAACCGAAGCTCAAGGGCTTAAGATGAGCGATCCACTAAATGCTATAGATTATGCATATAAAAATATGAAACAGCCAAACGGCCAGCCTGTCATCGATGAATACATACAACCAATGGTTATAGGTGATTATAGGGGAGTAAAAGATGGGGATAGTGTAATACATTTTAACTTTAGACAGGATAGAGCAATACAGCTTACAAAGGCTTTTGTTGAGAATAATTATCCAGGTAAAAGAGAAAGAAGGTTAGATATTGTCTATTGTGGGCTTACAAGATATTATGATGAGTTTAAATATTTTGCAATTTCACCTATGGATGAGAGTGGTAATATGAATAATCTTTTAGGGCAGATTTTATCTCAAAAAGGTTTAAAACAGCTCAGGATAGCTGAGACACAGAAATTTAGACATGTAACCTCATTTTTTAACGGCAAGAGGATAAAACCATATCCTGGTGAGGACAGGATTGAGATAAAAAGCAGGTTTGATCCTTCAAGCTTTGCTGAACACCCTGAGATGGAGGCATATGGTGTAGCTGAACGGTGTGAAAGTGAGATAGAAAGCGGAAAATATGATTTTATTCTTGTAAATTTTGCAAATGGTGATATGGTTGGGCATACCGGTAATTTTGACTCTGCAAAGAGAGCAATAGAGATTGTTGATGAGTGTGTTGGAAGGCTTGTAAGAAAGGGACTTGAGAAGGGATATGTTATTTTGATAACCGCAGATCATGGAAACAGTGAGGAGATGTGGGATTATAGGATTAATATGCCAAAAACATCACACACAACAAACCCTGTTGAGTTTATCGTAGTGGGTCAAGGGGTTGAAAATATGAAGCTTGCAAATAGAGGAATGCTTCGAGACATTGCTCCAACAGTTCTTGATTTTATGGGGATTGAAAAGCCAGCTGATATGACTGGAAGTTCGCTTATAGAAAAGGATTAAAAAATTATAAGATGGTCTGATGAGTAGGGTTTTAAAGATAAAAGTATTTGCAGGCACAATCCTTATATTCATATCAACAGTCATAGTTCTTTTTTTAAAAGAAGACAATTCTAATATTAGCATTAAACTTGAGCCATCTCCGTCATACAGGCAAAAAATAAAGGGAACGGAAGCAAAGATTGTTATATATGAGTTTTCTGACTTTTCATGCCCTGCATGTGAGAAAATGCATTTTTATTTAAAGGACCTTATTGATTATTTTCCATATATAAGAGTTGACTTCAAGCATTATCCATTAACAAATCTTCATCCAAATGCAATGAAAGCAGCAATTTGGGCTGAATGTGCAGGAAAGGAGTATGGGAAATTCTGGGAGTTTGCTGATCTGCTTTTTAGCACAAGGGATAAATGGTCAAATTCAACTGATAGCACTAAATATTTTGAGGAGTTTTCTAAAAAGATTTCTCTTGATTTGTATGTCATGAAAAACTGTGTTTCATCTTCGAATGCAATTGATCTTGTGAAAAAAGATATGAATGAAGGGGATAGGATTGGTGTTGATTCAACGCCAACATTCTTTTTAAATGGAAAAAAAGCTATTGGGGGGCATCAGCTTGTTGAAAGGCTTAAAGAGGTGATAAAATGAGCTTTAAACAAAGAGCCTTTTATGTTTCACCTTTTATGAGGATTATGGTTGGTCTGGTTCTTGTCTATTCTGGGTGTGTAAAAATAATAGAACCGGTTGAGTCATTTTACTCAGCAATACTTAGCTATAAGATTATAGGGCAGACGATTGCTTATTACACTGCTTTATTTCTTCCATGGTTTGAGTTTTACCTTGGAATTTTTGTTATATTTGGTCTTTTTGAAAGGTATGTTATAAAAGCATCTATTTTGCTTTTTATTATCTTTGAACTGCTTCTGCTTCAGGCAATAATAAGAAGGCTTGAGATAACAAGCTGTGGTTGTTTTGGACCACGGCATTCAAATCCAATAGGAGTTGAGTTTCTTCTTAATATTATATGGCTTTTTTTCTTGTGGATTTCATATAAATTTAGTTCAAAATTTTCCCTTGATCATCTTATAGAAAAAAAATTTGGTTTATGAAAAAACTAATAACAGCTATCGTTAGTTTTTTTGTAATCTCTTTTACACTCAAGGGCTATGTTCCAGAGGAAGAGAGGGATGTTATATGGCTTTATCTTGAAAATAATCTAAAAAAAATATCATTGTATCTTGAGGTTTCATTTGATGGAAAGGTGATTTTAAAAACAAAGCAAAATAATAAAACTGTTGTGAAGGAGGGTTATGTAAAAAAGGTTTATGTTAAAGATTTTTTTAGAGAAACGAAAGACTCACAGCTTATGAATTACTCACGAAAGATTGATCTATCAAAGATGCTTTTTTATCAGGGGGATATAATAAGGATATCAGCAAGTATATCAGGTGAGATAAGAAGGGTTGTTGCACCTCTTAATTATTTTTCAAAAACTTTTGTTTATGCTTTCAATGAAATATATAAAGCTTCACTTGAGCTTCCACAAACGAATAACTATGTTTCTTTTATATCTGCTGTGCCTCTTGAGGGTGAGGTATATGCAAATTTTTTAAAGATGGTGCCTGGCGGATATGTCCTTCCTGTTATAGAGACAAGTGAGCTTAAAAAAAATAGCTATATATTCAAAGCAGTTTCAAACCCATGGAGGCTTATTGGAATAACCTCAAAAAAAGATGAATCAGAAATAATGGATTTTGCATCATACAAGCGCCTGTATGGAATTAAGTCAGCTTTCTATATAGGAACAACACGGGGAAACTTCCAGCTTTCTATTGTAGAGTAGTTTCTATGCCTGCTACTTCATCTTGCTCTTTCTTGTAAGAAGAATATCTTATTTCGTAAATTTTTTTAGAGATTTCACAAGCCTGTTTATATACATAATCAACCCTTCCAGCATAGACCCATGAAACTCCAGGGCATCTTGAACAGATAGTCTTATAATTACACTTGATGCATTTTTTGGGTTCAATTTCAAGTTTTTTTCTAACATCACAAGCAATATTAGATTTTAAAATATCAGATATCTTGTTTTCATTAACATTTCCAATACAAAGAGGCAAAGAAATACAGGGAGTAACATTTCCATAGGCATCTATGGCAATAACACTTTTCATAGCTCCACAGGCTACATACTCTGCATTGCAATCAAGATCAATATTCTCAAGGTTAATTAATCCATATTCTAAAAGTTTTTCAATGTCATTTTTAGATATCGAGTATTTTAAAGGTGAGGTATCTCCATTGTTTCTTGGGGTGATAATTGGATCTATTTTGAAATTGAGATTATAATTAGAGCTAAACTCTTTTAACCATCTAATCTCATTTATATTTAGACTCATAACAGGTGTTTTTATAGTGATCTTGAAACCCAATTCTTTTGCTTTTTTTATATTTTCAAATGTTTTATCGAAAGAGTTAGAGCGAGTTACCAAATTATGTATATCCTTTCTCCCATAAAGACTTACATCTATATATCTAAGCCCAACATCATAAAGGCTTTCTATTATATTTGACTCATAGTTTAATGAAGAGAAAAGCTTAACTAAAAAATTAAACTCAACAGCAATCTTTACTATCTTTACTATATCTTTTCTTAAAAGAGGCTCTCCACCAGTTATATTTAGAAAAACTGTTCCAAGAGTTTTAAGCTGGAAAAATATATCTTTTATCTTAGAAAAAGATAATTCTTCATCTGATTTTGATAGCTTTTCTTGAGTTTCATTAAGATAGCAGTGAATGCAACTATTAACACACCGCCTTGTAAGCTCTATACTTGCTAAAATGGGAATGTTTTTCTCAAAATAGATATGGTAGAGTTTTTCTGAAATATTCATTTAGAATCTTTCTTATCCTTCTTGCTCTTTTAATAATAATATGGGCTATATAACCAACACACCCATTTAAAAAAGAATACGCTTTTCCAACAATCTCTGATTTTTCTACTTTATGTGGTGTTATATCATCATCGTTTGAAACAATAACAAAATCCTCTTCAAAACCAATAACTCTATGCAGGTATAAATTATCCTTATATCTATATAAAACCATATCTCCGCGGCTTATATAATCTGTGTTTTTATAGAAAACAAAAGCGCCATCTTTTAAAAAAGGCTTCATACTGTTACCTTTGAGTTTAGCTGCTTTTAGCATTTTATGAGGCTCTTCTTAAGGTTCGGCATGCGAGCTGATTTATAGGACCTGATAGACACTTTCCACATGCCAAGGCAGCAGTTTCAAAAATTTTTTGTGCCTTAATCTTAGGTTTTATATACTTTTTTTTATTCTTCATCTATTACCTCATTTCTTAAAAGATATTCTATTATCTCCAAAACATCATCTCTACATTTATCCTCTTTAACATCATAGCAATCAATCATTTTCTTTACGATTCTCTCAATATCTAAACCTTTTTTTATCATTTTAAACACAAAAGATGCTGTCTCGTTCATCTCATAAATTTTTTCATTTAGGGGATCAATTACAAACACCTCACCATCTATCTGGCGCCATATTATTCTTGGAGATATTCTCATATAAAAATTATATCACATTAAGCCACTTGCTTATTCAACGACACTGCTTTTCACTAACAAGATTGTTATCTGATATGAGTGGTTGATTTTTTTACAACTATTATATCAGCCCATTTATAATAATCTTTTGAGTTTTGTATCTCATTTTCCTCAGCTGTGTATATTGATAGGTGTTTGAGTTTCTTTGTCCTTTTTCTAACCGACCAGGGGATTGCAGCATTGTAGATTATATGTCCATTTCCTGCAATTACAACAAAGGAGTATCCTGGGTTTAAGTTTATAAACTCTGCAACTCTCTCACCCATAGTTTCATTCCATACAGCCATTGAAAGAGTATAGTTTTCAAATGTCATAATTTTATTCATTGGATTTTCATCACCTGTATAGAATGTGTTTTCAAGGTATTTTTTATATCTTCTGTTTTTATTAACTTTAATATTTTTAGCCATGAGTTTTTTCTCATCCTCGCTTAAAGCATCAATCCCGCCTCTTGCAACCTTTGAAACTACTCTTCTTGGAAGATTTAATGCAAGAGCCTTGAGTTTGCTATCCTTTACAAAGCTAAATATTGGTCTGTATAGTGAGAAATCAAATCCCCATTCCTTCTCCCAGTTTATGCCGTTTAAAAATTCATCCTCGCTTATCTCACCTGTCAGGTATTTGTCAAGCCATGGCTGAAGGGTTTTATTAAGCATCTCAAACCCAACACAGATTTTTTTATTTTTTTCATACATCATTCTTATTACCTCAAGCTGCACTGAATGAGAAAAAGTGCTCGTGTGGGTTTCGCCTATATAGACGATATCAGATCTATGAAGCATTTTTCTAAAGGTATCCATTGTTATTTCCTTTTTTCCATTTATTATTGTATAGTCTAAGGCATTCAGTATTAACGGTATAAAAATCATACCTAACATTTGATCTCCTCTTCTAATATATATTTTATGATCTTTTTCATAGATGCATCTTCTATTGCTGTTTCCCTTGCATTTTTTGAGATTACTTCAAGTTTTTTTGTTTTTTCAAATGCTGAGATAACCTTTTTTAAGAAATCATTTGGTGTTTTGTAGAGAAATGAGTTAACACCGTCTTTTACATATCTTTTCATATAGTTCGTAGCTCTTACAACGGCTGGAATACCACATGCCATGGCAAGAAAAAGCGCAGTATTTCCACAGGCTGGATTTATCTCACTCTCATTTACAGGTGCTACAACAAGGCGGCTTGAGTTTATTATATCTCTTACTTTAAATAAGTTTTCGTTGAATTTCATTATAATGAGGTTTGGTATTTTTATGTTTAGTGATGTAAGCACTGCAACTGAATATTTATAGGAGAGTTCTTGCAGCATATCAAATGCTCTTGATTTTGAACCAAAACAAAGTATATCGTATTTTTTTCCCACATTAATAGGTCTGTAATAGTCAGTGTCAACAGCAAATTTTCTCTTTTTTATAATAACTGATTTAGCTGGCCATAATTTATCATCATCATATTCAAGTATGTAGAGTGTTTGAAATAGATTTAAAAGTCCTCTTTCCTTTGAGTCATCAATGAATGCTGACTGACCAGGATCAGGACAAAGATGGTTTGCTATAATTATTTTTTTGCATTTAATCTCTTTTATTATTTTGATATAGGCAAGATAGTTTCTGTTTCTTTTCCATGGAAAGTCTATGGATATAAGAAGGTTGAAGCCCTGTTTAAAAAGATTTTTAAGTGAAACTCTGGATATATGCTGTCTTTTTTTAATTCTTCCTTCAGATAAATGTGAATAGTCATGATTAAATGAGTGTATGATATAGAAAGGAATATCAACTTTCAAAAGTATTTCTGAAAATACAGCCTCAAGATGATAATTTTCAGGGCATTCGTTGAAATTAAGTATAAGAATATTCATTTTTAGTATTATATAATTTTAATATGGATCTTTTGAAGAATGATTTTTTAAAATCCCAGGCAGCAAGGTTTTGTGTGTTTTTGATAAAATCCATCTCATCAACACTTAAGATAAAATATATAAACAAAGAAATAGTTGATAAACTTGTTAACAGTAGAAGAATAATATTTGCCTTCTGGCATGGAAGGCAGTTTCTTCTTGTAAATGCTCACAGAAATATGAATATAGTTATTATGACAAGCCTCTCAAAAGATGGGGATATCCAGACATCAATACTCACATCATTAGGCTATATCTGTATCAGAGGCTCATCTACTAAAAATGCTGTTGCTGCTTTAAGAGGTATTGTAAGGGCGATGAGAAGTGGAAAAAACGCCGCTATGGCTGTGGATGGACCAAGAGGACCTGTTTATGAGGTGAAGGAAGGGATTTTCTTTGCAGCTGCAATGAGTGGTGCTATTGTTCTTCCTGTTTCGTCATCTGCAAAACCATCAAAGATATTCCAAACTGCATGGGATAAATATCTTTTGCCATATCCCTTTTCAAAAGCTGTTATAGCCTATGGCAAGCCAATTGAGATAGGAAGGGATGACGATTTTTCTATTCTTGCGAAAAGGCTTAAAAATGAGCTTGATGAAATTACTTTTTTGTGTGATGAGGAGGTTAAATTGATATAAAATATTTAAAGGGAGGATATATGTCAGATAAAAAACATGCTCTTGAGGCAGCTCTTTCTCAGATAGAAAAAGCCTTTGGGAAGGAAGCGATAATGAGACTTGGCGAGAAATCAGCAAAGACAACAATATCTGTTATACCGACAGGTGCTCTCTCTCTTGATTTAGCCCTTGGTGTTGGTGGTATTCCAAGGGGAAGAATAATAGAGATATATGGGCCTGAGGCAAGTGGTAAAACAACCCTTGCTCTCACTGTAATTTCTCAGGCACAGAAAAGTGGCGGTGTTGCTGCCTTTATAGACGCTGAACATGCACTTGATCCTATTTATGCGAAAAAGCTTGGTGTTGATGTGGATAATCTTCTTATATCTCAGCCAAGCTGTGGTGAGGAGGCACTTGAGATTGCAGAAAAACTTGTGAGATCTGGTGCTGTTGATGTTGTTGTTATAGATTCTGTTGCTGCGCTTGTTCCTAAGGCTGAGATAGAAGGTGATATGGGCGATCAGCATCTTGGTCTTCAGGCAAGACTAATGTCTCAGGCGCTGAGAAAACTTACTGCCATAACCTCTGAGACTAAGACTGCTGTTATATTCATAAATCAGATAAGGCAAAAGATTGGAATTATGTTTGGCAATCCTGAGACAACAACAGGTGGTCTTGCACTTAAATTTTATTCATCTGTGAGGCTTGAGATAAGAAAAACAGAAAATATAAAACAGGGGGAGATGGTCATCGGCTCAAGGGTCAGGGTTAAGGTTGTTAAAAATAAGGTTGCACCGCCTTATAGAATAGCTGAGTTTGATATGATAAATGGTCAGGGTATATCAAGAGAAGGATGTCTTATTGATATGGGTGTTGAGTGCGGAGTTATTGAAAAAACTGGTAACTGGTTTGAATATAAGGCTACAAGGCTCGGTCAAGGAAGGGATAAGGCAAAGGAGTTTCTTATTTCAAATCCCCAAATCTCTAATGAAATAGAAAATGAACTTAGGAATAAATTTTTAAATCCAGATAAAAGTGATGATAAAAATATTGATGAGAAGGAAAGTAAGAAAAAGTCAAAATGAGTTATGATGCTCTGATTGGGGATTTTAAAAGATATATATCGCTTGAAAAAAATCTTTCTATAAATACTTCACTATCCTATGTAGGGGATGTTGCCCAGTTTCTTTCTTACTGTGATGAAAGAAATATCAATTTTGCCTCGCTTAAAAGAGAGGATTTTGAAAGATATCTTATTCACCTCAAAAAACTTGGACTAAAAAACTCATCCCTTTTTAGAAAAACAGAGTCCATTAAAGCATTCTATAAGTTTCTTCTAACTGACAAAAGGATTGAATCAAATCCTCTATCAGAGTTTTCTCCACCAAAGCTTGAAAGAAAACTGCCGCATTATCTCACCTTGGATGAGATTAAAAAGATATATGATTTTTTTTCAGCATCTGATTTTAAGACCCTTAGAACCTGTGCTGCGATAGATCTTCTCTATTCCGCTGGTCTTAGAATCTCAGAGCTTTCAAATTTGACTCTTGAAGATATGAATCTTGATCAAGGATGGGTAAGGGTTAAGGGGAAAGGCTCAAAGGAAAGGATTGTCCCTGTGGCGGAAAATACGATTTCAATACTTAAGCTATATCTTAATGAAAGAAACAGAATGCTTGAAAAGAGGTTAGAAAAAGCCTCATCTTATTTTTTTGTAAACAGAAGTGGAAGGCGGATAAGCAGAGTTCAACTATGGAAGGATATAAAAAATTTTGTAAAAAATACAGGTATTGATAAAAACATATATCCTCATATGTTCAGACACACCTTTGCGACACATCTTCTTCATAACGGTGCTGATCTTAGATCTATAGCTGAGATGCTTGGGCATTCAAGCCTTACTACAACTCAGGTCTATACTCATCTTGATAAATCCGTCATAAAAAATATTCACACCAGATTCCATCCAAAGGGCTAAACCTGATAAAAAAGTATTTTAGAGTGTAAGCTTTAAATGGTAAAATTTAACTTATAGAGGCATTCTATGATAGCATAGAGGGAGATGTTATGAAAGAAAAGGTTCAGAAGGTTATAGATAAAATAAGACCGATGCTTGAAAGGGATGGTGGATCAATAGAACTGATTGATGTAGATGAAAAGGATGGCGTTGTTAAGGTTAGACTTGTTGGTGCATGTGGAGCATGCCCTTTTTCTGTTATGACTCTTAAAACTCTTGTTGAAAGGACAATAAAAGAGGAAGTGCCTGAGGTGAAGAAGGTTTTAAACTCCTAAATGTATATAAATCTCCATAGCCACTCAGTTTATTCTGATGGTAGACTTGATGTTAGATCTCTTGTTGAGTTTGCAAAAAAAAAGAGGGTTCTTTATTTTTCAATAACAGATCATGATACAATAAATGCCTATTCTGATGCTGGAATTAAATACGCGCAAGGGCTTCACCTTATTAGAGGTGTTGAGATAAGCACTAAAAACCATGATTATCTTCATATACTCGGTTATGGGATTAAAAAAACTGATGAGCTTGAGAAAAAGCTTGAGGATTTTAGAAACAGAAGAATTTCGCGTATTAATGATATAATATCAAAGCTAAGGTGTTTGGGAATTGATATAAGCTTTGATGATCTTAAAATATCATCTATGACAACAGTTGGAAGACCTCATATAGCAGATGCCCTTGTTGAGAAAGGGTATGGCTGTTCAAGAAATGAGGCATTTTTGAAGTATCTTGTTGAAGGGAAACCTGCGTATGTTGAGCCGAGGGGCCCGGATGTTGATGAGGCAATTGAGGTTATTAAAAACGCGGGTGGTCTTGCTGTTCTTGCACATCCCCGCATGGTTGAAAAGTTTTTTGATATAGAGATGCTTATTAAAAAAGGTTTTGACGGTATAGAGGCATTTTATCCTGCTCATACATCATGGGGAATAAAAAGATATATTGAGATTGCACATAAGTATAATCTCATAGTAACTGCTGGAACTGATTATCATGGTCCTCAGACAGATCGTCAGGATATGGATATATACAGCTGTGATTTGGAAGAAATTAAGATGATGGAGAGGCTTTTCAATGAACTATGAGATAGAGAAAGAAATAATAAGACTTTGTGAAAAAGGGCTTGGAAGGCTATGTCCAGAAAGAGACATAAAAGAGGTTGCAAGACTTACCCTTGAGATAAATAGGCTTAAAAAAGAAAGAAGGGCTGTTATACCGGTTCATGTTTACCAAAGGCCTGAGATTATAATAGGTGTTGGTGATGTTGTTGGTGATTCATATATGCTTGCAAAAAAATCTTCAGAGTTTGATGCTGATGTTATTCTTTTCTGCGGTGTTAGATTTATGGCTGAGACAGCAAAGATAATCAATCCTTTAAAGCGCGTATTCATTCCAGCAGCTGAGGCGAGTTGCAGTTTAAGCGATTCGATAAAAGCTGAGGATATAAGAAATCTTAAAAAGCTCTATCCCACATACCCTGTCGTCAGCTATATAAACACATCTGCAGAGGTTAAGGCTGAAAGTGATGTTGTTGTAACAAGCTCATCAGCAGAGAGGATTTTAAAAAGGCTTTTTGAAAAGAATAAATCTTTAATATTTATTCCTGATAAGTATATGGCTTCAAACCTTGCTAAAAGACTCAATAAGCAGGTAGGAAAGGATATTATAATCTGGGAGGGCTCTTGTATAGTTCATGAAAAGTTTGATGTTGGTGTTATAAAAGAATATAGAAAGAGGTATCCTTCAATGCTTGTGCTTGCTCACTCAGAGTGCCCATCAGAGATTATCAAAGAGGTTGATTTTATGGGCTCAACATCAGATATGCTTAAATATGTTGAATCTACAGATTCTTCACATTACATGCTTGTAACTGAATGTGGTCTTGGAGAGCTTGCAATTATGAAGTTTCCTCATAAGATTTTTATAGCAATGTGCAGATTATGCCCTTATATGAAAATGATAACCCTTGAGAATATCCTTGAAACCCTTGAAAAACTTCCAACAGAAAGAGAAATAATTCTGGATGATGAGATTATAAAAAGAGCAAGAAGTTCAATAGATATGATGTTTGAACTTGCTGATTAGCTCATTCAAAATGTTTTATGACAAATTTTTTTAGAAATATATTATATAATTCCCATCATGGGAAAGCGAAAAATCATTATATTTTCTTTTCTTCAAAAGCTTTTTCTCTAAATTACTTGCTCCTATCTTTTCAAGTATAGTGTATTGGTATTCAAAAGCAGATCTTTCAATACTAAAAACATCATCAAATTTCTTTGGAGAAGGGAGTGGTATTTCAAAGTCTCTAACTGTTGTTTCTTCCCCTGGTAATGGGACACTTCTTTCCTTCTTTTTTTTCTTTTTTGTCTCTATTTGGTAATATGCATGCCATAGGTTATGGGCTATGATAGATGCAAGAAAGGTAATTGATGATTGGTTAGCTTTTTGTGATGAAATCTCAATAACTGGTGTTTTATCATCACGCACTGAAAAGCATGTTCTATTTGATTCAGCTATTTCAAAGACATATCTTTTTAGAAGTGTAAATGAACCCTCTCTATCATAAAGCCATAAAAGCCTTATGGCGTTTTTTACCTTTGCTTTAAAATCTTGACTTCCTTTTATTTCAAGCTCAAAAGACACGGCTTTCTGGTAAGAGAATGTTGGTTTTGATGATTCAAACTTTATTTGTGAGTTAAATCCTTCAATCTGATTTTTTTTAGCTTTATCATCTATATTCTTGCTGATAAGGTTAGAAATAAAAGTTGTTTGTCTAAAATTGTCTGTGCAGATAAACACCACAGATATAAATGCTGCAAGAGGCAGAAGGATTATGAGAATTTTCTTCATTCAGTTATTTTTTGAATGATTTCAAATATGTTTTGTAGAATATCTCAAGCTCTTTTGATGGATCCTCAAACTCTATTAGGTGTTTTCTGCATCCTCTTCTTGAGCATATCTGAACAACCCCACCCTCTTTGAGATCAAATGCAACCATCTGCGCACTGCAGACATCACATTTTCTTGTGCTTTTAAGGTCACACCCACAGTGGGGGCATCTGAAACCTGCTATCTTGCCTTTTGGAACCTCTATTTCAGTCTTGATGTTGTAGCTTCCATAAACCGGGCTTAGATAAAGCATTCCTTTTTTACCTGCATATGTTAGTTTTACTGCTATTGCTGGATGGTCATCTATTAGAGTTTCTCTGTCCATAAGTGATTTCCCGCAGCGGGGGCATTTTACATTAACAACAACCATAAACAACTCCTTCTATAAATAAATTAACTATATTTTACAAAAATCAAAGGATTGATTTTATCTCTATTAATATAAAAGGAATTGGTTTTTTGAAAACTAACTCAAGAGGATATTTTGATGAAAGTTCAATAATCTCAACCCCTTTCATCTTTTTTATCTCACTTATAGCTGTTATAACAAAGATCTTTTTTCTGTATTTTTTTGCCTTTTTTATTATCTCACCTGTTATTTTACCGTAGAAGCTTGTTCTATCAAACCTTCCTTCTCCTGTCAGGATTATATCTGATTTGTATATCAGCTTTTCAATATCAAGTTTTTCCATTATGAAATTAGAGCCGCTTATTATTTTACCGTTAAAGAAACCGTATATCCCTGCCCCAAATCCACCAGCACTAGCCCCACCCTCAACCTTTGATATATCTATCCTTTTTTCTTTCCTTATGAGCGAGGTAAGATTTTTAAGTGCATTTTCTATTATAATGATGTCACTTCTATCTGCTCCTTTCTGTGGTCCAAAAACCCTGGCAGAGCCGTATTTGCCAAGAAGTTTATTTTTAACATCACATACAGCATAGAATTTGATATTTTTGGGAACTCTAATCGCGGAAAAATCTATGTTTTTGGTTCTTAAAATACCTTTTATATCAGGGAATATCTCATTTGAGTTTTCATCTGTAAACTTTACTCCTAAATAATATGCTGCCCCACAGCCTGCATCATTTGAGGCTGTTCCTCCAAGCCCTATATAAATCTTCTTTGCCCCATTTTTTATAGCATCTTCAATCACCCTCCCAACCCCATATGTTGTTGCTTTTAATGGATTTAGTCTGGATGGAGAAAGATGTTTTATACCACATATTTCTGCTATCTCTATGTATGCTTCCTCTTTGTTTATAAGATATCTTGCTTTAACCTTTATATTCATAAATGGGCCTTCGGTTTTTAGATTTATGATCCTCCCTTTTCCTTTCAGACATTCAACAAAACCATCACCACCATCAGATATAGGGATTGATATTACAGTATGACTTTTTTTAAGCATCTTTTCTACACATCTGTTTATATCAGCTGAAGATGCTGTAGTTTTAAATGAATTTATAACCGATAGAACCTTCATAAATATATGATAGAATAATTCTAAAGAGCTTTTTTAAGTGCTTTATAGAATTTTCAACACAAGAGGTTTTAATATGAAAAAGATAAGATTTGGTGTTATAGGAGCAGGGAAAATAGGTAGCTATCATGCAAGAACACTTGCAGGGATCGAGAAGGCAGAGCTTGTTGGTGTTGC
The DNA here is from genome assembly GCA_049972095.1 of Elusimicrobiales bacterium. Lineage (GTDB taxonomy): Bacteria > Elusimicrobiota > Elusimicrobia > Elusimicrobiales > UBA9959 > JANZZP01. The sequence continues at coordinate 12,763 of JBMFKQ010000006.1, read as the reverse complement.
TGATGTAGATCTTTTAAGAGCACAGTCTGTTGCATGGGGTAATAATGCTGTAGCATACCGTGATTATAAGGATCTGCTCGGGCTTGTTGATGCAGTTGTTGTAGCTGTTCCAACTCATCTTCACAAGGAGATCAGTGAGGTTGCTATAGAAAAAGGGATACACTGTCTTGTTGAAAAACCGATTACAGATAGTCTTGAGGATGCAAAGTATCTTGCTCAACTTTCTGAAAAGAAGGGAGTTATTCTTCAGGTTGGTCATGTTGAGAGGTTCAATCCTGCTGTCATAGAAGCGGCAAAGTATGTAAAAAAACCACTTTATATAAATATGGAAAGGCTTGGTCCTTATGATCCTCGTGTAAGTGGAATAGGGGTTACACTTGATCTGATGATACATGATCTTGATATACTTCTTTGGCTTGTAAATTCAGAGGTTGAATCTATAGATTCAATAGGAGCAAGCATTTTCTCAAGGTTTGAAGATATATCAAATGCAAGAATAAGATTTAAAAATGGAACAGTGGCTGATGTAACAGCAAGTAGAATAACATTTGAGAAAATAAGAAGAATGAGGATATATCAGGATGAGGAATATATCTCAGTTGACTATATAAGCTCAAGAATAAAGATATATAAAAAAGCAGTGCCTGAGCCAAAAAGTCTTTCTGATATAGAGATAATAACACCAAAGATTGAGAAAAGGCTTCCGATAACTGAGGAGCTCAAACATTTTATAGAGTGTATAGAAAATGCCAGAAAACCTCTTACTGATGTCTATAAAGGAACAACGGCTCTTAAGCTTGCAATAGGTGTATGCGAAAATATGAAACTATATAGGATGCCAAAGGGTTCTCTACACAATACCTCCAAAGATGGAAGGGTTAAGGATATAATAGAGGCTGCCAAGGGTATAATAGAGACGAGGATAGACGAGGGGATAGGTAGGTAATATGCCTGTTGTCTTGAGAAACAGGGATATACTTGTTATAAGTGGTGATGTTTCTGGAGACTTCCATGCCGCAAATCTTATAAGGGAGTTGAAAAAGCAGGAACCTTCACTTATAGTTTACTCGATAGGGGGCTTGCGTTCAAGGGAGGTATCGGATAGATTTATATATGATGTTGTATCAAAAGGGGTTTTTGGTTTTGTTTCAAGTATAAAGAGTATTCAGCTATGGATTAAGCTTATATCTATTGTTAGAAGGTTTATAGAGGAAAAAAGACCTGCCTTTGTTATAACAGTTGATTTTTTTGGTTTCAATAGACAGGTGCTTGGGCTTTGTAAAAAAAGACAGGTGCCTGTCTATTACTACATACCACCCCAGGTTTGGGCTTCAAGGCCTAAAAGGGCAAAGACGGTTGCAGCAAACTCAAAGAAAATATATGCCGTATTTCCCTTTGAGCTTGATATATACACTAGACTTTTAGGAAATGTTAGATATTTTGGCCATCCACTTTCTGATTTTATACCTGATGTTAATCTTCCCAGGATTTTTCCTGATGATAGAAATATAAAAATAGCAATACTTCCAGGCTCAAGGAAGTGTGAGATAGAGATGCATCTGCCTGTTTTTTATGAGGTGTTTTCCCTTCTCAAAAAAGATTTTCCTTCAATAGAAGGATATGTTTTTATGGTTGATGAGTTCAGTGAGATTTTTTATCGCAGCATCATTGATATTGATTCAAAGATCAGATTTGTTTATGATAGGGATTACTCTATAAGAAAAAATATGGACTTCTGCCTTACTTGTTCGGGCACAGCAACTTTAGAAAATGCACTTCTTGGTATACCTATGGTGGTTGGTTATAAAACCTCGTTTATCAACTACGAGCTTGCAAAAGCTCTTATTAGAATACCATATATATCCCTTCCAAATATAATTCTTTCAAGAGAATCTGTTAAAGAGTTCATTCAGCATTCGTTTAAGGCATCTGTAGTGTATAGGCATGTTCTCGATATTCTTAAGAACAGAAGCAAATATGAGAAAATCTCACAAGATATGCTTGAGATTAAGAGGATGCTTTCTTCATCTCAAAAGGTCGTTACAGCAATTGCTAAGGATATAATATCAGATTTTGATATATTATGAGTTTCTTACCACAGAAAAAGGAGCTTTATATATCACTCCTTTCATATCTAAAAGAGCATAAAAAAAGGCTTTTTTTTGCATTGCTAACCATGGTGATTTTAAGTATTATAAGGGCTACAATAGTTTATCTTGTTGGACCTTTTATACAGAGTGTTTTTATAGAAAGAAATGAGCATACATTTAAAGTAATATTGATTGTTCTTCCTTTTCTTTTTGTTGTGAGGATGCTTGCAGAGTATGCAAACAACTATACGATGAATTATATAGGTCAGAGGGTTATTCAAAGGATAAGGGAGTCTCTCTTTTTGAAAATATGCAATCTTCCACTTGAGTTTTACTGGAGAAATAGAAGCGGAGATATACTCAGCAGGGTTATGAATGATCTTGGAAATATACAGGGAGCTGTTCAGTTTATTCCTCTCTATGGGGTTAGGGATGTAGGAACTGTTATTTTTGTAACAATTGCTCTTTTTTATATAAATTTCAAACTCGCAGTCTTTTCCTTTATTTTCATTCCTTCAAGTCTTTATTTCCTTAGATATTTTGGCAAAAAGATGAAAAGATACTCAAAGCAATCTCAGGAGGTGATAGGTCATATCTCTCACAATTTTCAGGAGACTCTTGGTGCAATACCTGTTATAAAGGCATATAACTATGAGGATGAAGTATCTAAAAAATTCATAAATGTTAACAATGAATATTTTGCAAAGATAATGGGATATCTTAGAGCAACATCTATATCAGGCCCAGTTATGGAGCTTATAGGTAGTTTTGTTATATATATTCTGATGATAATTGGTTATTATATGATAAAGAATGGGAGTATGAAGCCTGCCGATTTTTTTTCATTTACAGCTGCATTTATTACAGCATATACACCTTTTAAAAACATATCCAATATGAACTCAAAACTTCAAATAGGTCTTGCAAGCTGGGAGAGAATATATTCTATACTCAATGAAAAGCCTGTTATTGAGGTTAAAAGGAATGCAATTGTTCTTAAAGATATTAAGGGTAAGATTGAATTTGAGGATGTCTACTACAGATATCCCACATCAAAGGACTGGGTTTTGAAAGGAATTAGCTTTGTAGTTGAGCCAAACGAGGTTGTTGCTTTTGTTGGAAGATCAGGAAGCGGCAAATCAACAATAATCCAGCTTATCTTAAGATTCTTTGACCCTCAAAAGGGGGTTATAAAAATAGATGGCTATGATATACGTGATGTTGAAATAAAATCCCTCAGGAATTTTATAAGTGTTGTTAGTCAGGATACAATGGTTTTTAATGACACGATTAGAAATAATATACTTGTTGGAAATACAAAGGCATCTGAAAGTGAAATAAGAACAGCTGCAGAGATATCAGATTCAATCTCCTTTATAGAAGCTATGCCTTTTGGATTTGAAACTATTGTGGGTGAGCGGGGAGTAAAGATATCAGGAGGTCAAAGGCAAAGGCTTGCAATAGCAAGGGCGGTTGTGAGAAAACCAAGGATAATGCTTCTCGATGAGGCAACATCAAACCTTGATTCAAAAACTGAGCTTTATGTCCAAAGGGCGATAGAAAATTCTCTTAAGGGGAAAACCGTTATAATAACTGCACACAGACTTAGCACTATTGTGAATGCTGCAAGGATATTTGTTCTTAAAAATGGAGTTATAGTTGAAAGTGGCACTCATAGACAGCTTATTGAAAAAAGTGGTGAGTATTACCAGCTTTATAAGAAACAGAATATATAAAACTATGGAAGTTGAAAAACTTATTTCAAAGTTTTCATCATACTCACAAGCCGACACAACCATTATAGAGCTTGCATATGATTTTGCGAAGAAAGCTCATGGTGAACAAAAAAGGGCAAGCGGGGATCTTTATTTTACACATGTTTATGAGGTTGCACTACTCCTGTGTGATTTGAAGATGGATTCAAACACTGTTGCAGCCGGGCTTCTTCATGATGTTCTTGAGGATACAGCTGTTAGGAGAGATGAGCTTAAGAAAGAGTTTGGAGAGGAGATTTTTAACCTTGTTGAGGGTGTTACAAAAATGGAGGGTTTTAGATTCTCATCACCGGATGAGGAACAGGCTGAAAATTGGAGAAAGATGATAATAGCAATGGCAAAGGATATACGTGTTATAATAATAAAGCTTGCTGACCGACTTCATAATATGAGAACCCTTGAGTACTTGCCTTGTGATAAACAAAAGGATGTAGCATCTGAGACACTTACCCTTTATGCTCCAATAGCTCATAGGCTTGGTATATTTCAGTTTAAAAATGAGCTTGAGGATCTTTCGTTCAAATATCTTTATCCTAATGAATATGAAGAGATTAGAAGAAAGGTTGAAGAGAGATTTAGAGAGAGAAGTCAGATAATCGAAGATTTTAAGAGAGAGATTGATGAGATTCTCAAAAAATCTGGTATAGAATATAGAATACTTGGAAGGGCAAAAAATCTCTATTCCATATTCAGAAAGATGCAAAGACAAAACAAAAGTTTCGATGAGATAGAAGACACTTTGGGTATAAGGATAATAACAGATACAGTCTTTAACTGCTATGCTATAATGGGGCTTATACACTCAAGCTTCAAGCCGGTTGCCGGCAGCTTTACTGACTACATAGCAATGCCAAAGCCAAACCTCTATCAAAGCATACACACAACAGTTGTTTCAAAAAGAGGGGAAATTATAGAGATACAAATAAGAACTGAGGATATGCACAGTGTTGCAGAGTATGGCATAGCTGCCCACTGGAGGTATAAGCATGGTAATGCATTTGATAAAAGTTTGAACGAGCAGCTTAACTGGGCAAGACACTGGCTTGAGTGGATGAGTGATGTAGAAAGTCCAAGGGAGTTTATGGAGGTTTTTAAAACAGAGCTTGATGTCGAGGAGATATTTGTTTTCACTCCGAGGGGGGATGTTAAGGCTCTTCCAAAAGGTTCAACTCCTATCGATTTCGCCTATCATATACATACTGACATAGGTAACCACTGTGCAGGAGCAAAGGTCAACTCCAAGATAGTCTCGTTGGATTATCAGCTTAAAAGTGGGGATATATGTGAGATAATAACAAGGAAAAATGCTCAGCCAAACAAGGACTGGCTTAGATTTGCAAGATCCCAAACGGCTCGCTCTAAGATAAGAAAATTTCTACGAGAGCATGGTATTGAAGAGTAGTAGGTCATAAGTTCTATTTTCAGTTAGGACTTTTTTCTTGCTATGTTCGGTAAGAAAGTCTGATGTTTTAATTTATATTTTGTGTAAAATTTAATAAAAGGAGGGCATATGAGTTTTGCTGTAACGATGATTATAAGTGTTCTGTTGAATGCGGCTTTTGATTTTGACAATCCTTCTACTTTTGAGTTTAAAGATACAGAGATTCCTTCTGTTGAGAGTAGAGGTCTTAAGACTGATTTGAAAGATATCACCCTTATGGTTTTTATGAATGCAAAGAATAATCTTTCTGAATCACATCTTTTTGGGCTTGTGGGGGAATGGGCGAAGAAGGATATAGATGAGATGAAGAAGGTTGGAAGCACTGATAGAGTCAATGTTATTGTTGAGGTTGGAGAGAAGAATAAAGCTTCCAGGAGGATGAGAATAGTTAAGAAAACTGCTTTTTCTTCAGGTGAAGAGGTGATGATGGAGGATAGAAATGCTGATATGGGAAGCTATGAAAGGGTTGTTGATTTTGTAAGATGGGCAAAGACAAAGTTTCCTGCTAAAAGATATGTGCTTGTTCTTTGGAATCACGGGCTTGGATGGATAGATCCTGCTCTCTCTCAGCATACACAAGGCACTGGGACATCATCTAAAGGAATACTTTTTGATGATGAGACGAAAAATTATGTGAGAACAAGACAGATGTCAGAGATGTTTAAGAGGATGGGTTATGTTGATGTTGTTGTTTTCAATGCATGTCTTATGCAGATGGCTGAGGTTGATTATGAGATAAAGGATTATACATCTCTTATAATAGGTTCAGAAGAAACAATGCTTGCCTTTGGCTTTGATTATGAAAAGTTCATTAGATTTCTTGATTCAAATCCGTCTTTTTCAAAAAAACAGATGGCTGATTTTTTCATAGACTGGTATAAAGAGTTTTACAGAAATGGAATAGATGTAGGTATAATAACAATTCCTCTTGACTCAATAGCTGCAACCCTTTCTGCTGTTGAGCCTTCTGAACTTAAAAATCTTCCTCAGTATCTTAACTATTTTGCTTCAAATGTTATAAATAATAATGAGGAGGATGCAGTTAAATATGCTGTTGAGAAGGTTATAAGGTTTACAAGCATAGCAGATCCTGTAAAGGATAAAGAGAAAAAAATAGCACCCTATGTGGATCTGTATGATTTCGTGCGGCTTGTTGGTGAAAAGGCTAAAAAGGAAGAGACAAAAAAAGCTTCAATGCTTTTAATGGATTTCATAAAAAACAAACTTATCATTAATTCTGTTGGCTTAAATAAGGATACAACAAATGGCTATGATTACTCTCTTGTTGGTGGCATCTCTATAAATATGACGATGAAGATAAAACCAGTGCCTTCACAATTTGACTCAATACTTGAAACAAAATACTCAGATATATCTCTCTCAAAGGACTCCTACTGGGACGAGTTTGTTAACTGGACAACTGAGGTTTGGAACAGATAAATATATATCATCTATTCTTTTCTTTCCAAGAGGGACAAGCCCCTTAAAATTGTAGAATATATTAAATATATCTTTCCAAGGAGGTGTGATGGAAAGAACTATTGATATGGTTAGTATAGAAAAGGACTGGAATAAGTTTGTTAAGATGAGTGTTGAAGAGAAAATCCCTTATTTTACAAGAAATGGCAGAATATATGACTGTCTTTTTGCAGAGCAATTCACAAAGGATAGTCTGGAATATCTTTTTAGAATTGCAAATACATTGAGAAGAATAACAAAGACAAAAGAAGGAATGGAGTTTGCTCAATCGCTTCTTGTTCACAAAAGAGCGATGCTCTATTTTGTTCAGCCGTCAACAAGGACATTTCTATCATTTCTTAACGCATGTCATATACTTGGCATAAAGGTTTCTGAGATAAGGGATACTTCAATATCATCTGAGTATAAAGGGGAAAGTCCTGAAGACAGTGTTAGAACATTTTCAAGCTATGTAGATATTATAATAATGAGACATCCAACTCCTAACTTCGTTGAAAAAACCGCCTGGTTAATGAATAAGACAAAAAGGCCGGTCCCTGTAATAAATGCTGGCTCAAGTAAGGATCAACATCCAACGCAGGCTCTCCTTGATGTATATACACTTTACAGAAGCTTTGGAGGAAAGATTGATGGAAAGACGATTGCAATGGTTGGTGATCTTAAAAGAGGAAGGACTGTGAGATCACTCAGCTTCCTTATGAAAAACTATCCTAATGTAAAGCTTATATATATATCACCAAAAGAGTTTAGAATGGAAAGTGATGTGATAGATTTTCTTAAAGAGAACTCAATATCATATTATGAAACCGAGGATTTTGAAGAGGGTATAAAAGAGGCAGATGCGATATATATGACAAGGATTCAAGATGAGCATGACAAAGAAGGAGAGTCAAAAAGAGTTGATTATTCAAAATACAGATTTACAAAAAAACACCTTGAAATTATAAAAAAGGATGCTATTATAATGCACCCCCTTCCCCGAAGGGATGAGATAAGTGTTGAGGTTGATGATGACCCAAGGGCGATGTACTGGAGACAGGAGAGAAATGGTATGTGGGTAAGGACTGCTTTGATATCCTATATATTTGGTGTTGATTCTAAGATTCATATTGAGGATAGACCTTGATTATTACATTGTTTAAGCAGGTTAAGTTTTCTCAAAAAAACACAAAGAGTTTCTATAGCATGAAGCATGGAAAGATATAACCTTAAAGATTATTTCATATTTATATCAATAGGTTTTCTTCTATCAGCTCCTTTTTTTATACTTCCAATTGCTAATCCAGATATTGGTTGGCATCTTTCAAATGGAAGATATATTATTGAGAATTTTAGAATCCCATCCAGAGATTTCCTCAGCTGGCTTTCTCCGGAAAGAGAATGGATAAACTTTGAATGGATTGTTGATGCTGTATATTATCTGATATACAGATTTGATGGATATAGGGCGCTTTGTCTCCTTAAATTTTTAAATATGATTCTGATATGTTTTGGCTTTTATCTGCTTTATGCTAAAAGACTTAGGTTAGAGGCATTTGCCTTTATCTGGTTTATGCCCTCATTATTTTTATCATTTGCAATATCTCTTGATCTAAGACCTGATAACTATACATTCTTTTTTTTTACCTTCCTTCTTTTTCTGCTTGAAGGATATAAGAATTCAGATTTTTCTTATAAAAGGGCTTATCTACTTCTATCTCTTTCTGCTTTATGGGTTAATATACACGCAGGCTACATCTTTGGATGGGTTCTTGTATCTATCTATCTTCTTTCATTTTTTTTAAATGATATAGTCGGGTTTTTGAGAGGTCAGAGAAAGGATTTTAAAAATACCTTTAAATTTTTGAAATATGCTGTTTTTTTCTCTATGGGTATTTTTATAAACCCGTATGGATACAAGATCCTTAGAGTCTTCTTTTATCATTATGTTGATATGAAAAAGATTGCTGATTATATATTTGAATGGCAGTATTCTGATATGTTTATGAGCATATCAACTTTTTATTATTTTGTTTTCTCTTTTTTGGTCATTCTTGCTTACTTTATAAGGTTTATAAAGGCTCGTATATATGAACTTTCAGATGTTTTTTTACTTACATTCTTTGTGATTAGCAGTTTAATGCACTTGAGACTTATTGGTTTTGGTAGTATAGTTGTTCATATGATTTTTGTTAAAAGTTTTTCAGATCTTATATCAAAAAAATACATCAGATATTTCATTCTTGCTGTTTTTTATTCATTTTATTTTTTCTTTGAAGCCTATGTAGATCTTGTTAGATCGTGCTTATATTTCAAAGATGGGGTTTTTTACAGAAATAGCTTCTTAAGCCCTTATGCGGTTTCTTTTATTGAAAAAAATGCCTCTTTTTTTGAAGGGAAAAGGATCTATAATGATTGGAGTTCAGGTGGTAATCTTGGTTTTAGATTTTATGGTAAGAGAAAGATATTTATAGATGGGAGATATATATTCCTTGATATTCTTGAAGAGCATCTCAATGCTATGAGTTCAAAGGAAAGCTGGAGGACTTTTTATAGAAAATACAATTTTGATTATGCTATATACTCAATCTATGTTGATAAAAGAACTGAGATAATAGGAGTTATGGATAGAGGGAAGATGTATGCTATTGAAAGACCTTTTTATCTTAAAAGTATAGATTTTGAGAACTGGGCTATTGTTTTTTTTGATTCAATAAGTATGATTCTTGTAAGAAGGGATAGATTTCCTAAGGCTTTTGTTGATGAATATGAATATAAATGTGTTCTTCCTTATGATTTTGAAAGAATTCATTTTGATATACACATACTTTCAAAAAACATTGAGTGTTATAGAAGAGAGATGACAGATTATATTAGAAGGGAGATAAGAAACCCAAATGCTTTTGTTCCATTTTTTGTTTATGAGCTTTCATACATCAATTCAGGAGGGAAGAGATGAAAGAGTTGGATATTGCTATTGAAGCGGCTAAAAAAGCTGGTGATAAAATAATGAAGTATTTTGGTAAGGTTGGTTATAAGCTTAAAGGAAGGGCAAATCCTCTTACTGTTGCAGATGTTGAATCCCAGCAGATTATAACATCAATAATAGCAGAAAATTTTCCCTCAGATTCTCTTATTTCTGAGGAAAAAGTAAGTAGAATAAAGAACAAAGATCGTCTTTGGCTTATTGACCCACTTGATGGAACAGTTAATTTTTTACACTCATTCAAACATTTTTCTGTTTCTATTGCTTTTGTTTTTGAGGGGGATGTTGTATGCGGGATTATTTATGACCCTTGTAGAGATGAGGTTTTTAGTGCTGTTAAAGGGAAAGGCTCGTGGCTTAATGGTAAGAGAATAAATGTTTCAAAGGTTAGAAATCTTTGTGACTCCCTTCTTGCAACCGGCTTTGCTTATGATAGAGCTAAAAGAGCTGAGTTTTACTGCTCGTTTTATTCTGAATTTTTAAAATACTCGCATGATATAAGAAGATGTGGAGCAGCAAGCCTTGATATGGCTTATGTTGCTGTGGGAAGGCTTGATGGATACTGGGAATTTAATCTTAAACCCTGGGATGTAGCAAGTGGAAAACTAATAGTTGAAGAGGCTGGTGGGATGGTTACAGATTTTGATGGCAGAGTATGGGGCAAGGATATCAGCGATATTCTTAACTGGGGTAAACAAACACTTGCTTCAAATTCATCAATTCATAGTGGTATGATATCAGTAATAAAAAGGGTTTTTAAAAAACAGATCAGTTAATTTCTTTTTAGTTGTGTATTTTTATGTTTTTGCCAACAAATATATGCTTTGAGTTTATAAGTATGGCTGATAGTTTATCTGAAAGAAATGAGTTAGATGATGGTATTATAGATAATGTGCCGAATGACCAGCTAACATAGAGAATCTCTTTTGCGTCTATGAAAAAAAACTCATCACCTTCATTCCATACAACACAATCTTTCCAGTTGATTTCGGATGGATTTTTTGTTTTCTTTATCTCTGGAAACTCATTTATCATATTTTCCATAAATAGATCTCCTTTCAAGGCTGGACCATACCCCGGATTCTGTTTTAGGCGATCATTTATCTGATGCGGGCTACCTTGCTCTTCTCGGGACAAGTCAAACGAGCATGCTTGCCCTTGCTCCACCAGGGGTTTGTCAGCCAATGTGTTGCCACATTGGCGGTGAGCTCTTACCTCGCCTTTTCACCCTTACCTCAACCTTATGTTGAGGCGGTATGTTTTCTGTTACACTTTCCGTGATATATGGCTTTTGCCACATATCCCCATCCTTGCGGATGGCTGGTTTCCCTTCGGAGTCCGGAGGTTCCTCTCTGATATAATCTCAGAGCGATCGCCCGTCCAGCTTTTTCAAAAAAGCTTATCCTGTTTAAATCTTTTTTCCCTTTCCTTCTGAAGCTTCTTTCTATCTGATCTACTCAGTTTTTTTGATCTTAAGAGTTTATTAACAAATTCGTCTGCAATCTTATTCTGCTCTCTTGGTATATATTTAAGGCTTATTTCATCAAACTTTGAGGCTTCCTTTTTTATTATCTCCATAAGCTCTTTTAGTTTTTCATCCTTTATGCAGTAGTCTCCATTAAACTGTTTTACAAGAAGCTCGGAGTCAGAATAAATCGTAAGTTTTTTTGCTTTAAATCTTGCAGCAACGCTCAGTGCAAGGTGAAGCGACGAATATTCTGCGAAATTGTTTGTGCATATTCCAAGAGCTCTTCCCTCTTCTGAGATTATCTCACCTTTATCATTTAAAAATATTGCTGCGCATGCACCTTCACCTGGATTTCCTTTTGATGCTCCATCTATATATATATTAAGATTACTTTTTTCTAATCTGTGTTTCATACATTCTCCTCCAAGTACACAAGCCTTGAGCAGTTTTGACAGATTACGAAAGTGTTAAACTTCTTGAGTGATGATACATCACTAAGATTCAGCTTCATCTTGCATCCATAACATATGTAGATTATCTCTTTTCTATCTTCTCTTTCAGTAGTCTTTGCCGGTACAACTGCTATATTTTTTTTTGATTTAATAAGTTCATCGAATTTGGCAAGGGCTTTTGAATCTGATATGGAGTTTCTAACCTCACCTTTATGTTTCTCAAGCTCTTTTATATATTCTTCTATCTTTTTCTTTTGGTTGTTTAGTTCCAATGTTTTGATTTGATATTCTTTTTTAATTTTTTCTATCTCAAGAATAGTCTTCTTTAAATCTGACTGAGATATTTCAATTTTGTCTATGAGTGCTATTATCTCATTTTCAACTTCATTCTTTCTTTTTTTCAAGCTTGATAACTGATTGTTTATTGTATTATAGTGCTCCATCTTTTTTGTCTGGTTTAATTCTGAATTAAATTTTCTGATGTTTTCTTCTAATGTAGCAAGCTCATTTTCAAGATTTTTTCTTTGAACCATCATTGCCTGAATTTCATCCTTCATCTTTTTTATCTTTTCTTCTAAAAGATCCACCTCCTTGCTTATTTCGACAATTTTGTCTTCTATTTTTTTTATATTCCCTTTCTCATTTACAATAAGTGTTTCAAGTTCCTGAAGGCGGATTAGTTTCTTAAAATCCTGTGTTGTTAATTCCATAACTATTATTATACATAATGAGTTGGATAAAAAATAGATGTCTCCGAAATAATATTATACAGGATAATAATTTTGTCTCCAAGTTTTTATACGCAAAGTTCATATATCTTCTTGTTAAGTTTGACCTTTCCATTTAATTTATAATCAAAAAGTTCATCTAATAATTCATTAAGCCTTTTCTTAAGTTTAATATAATTGAGGCTTTCAAATGTTTTTTTCATACATTCTTTTATATCATCACTTATATCTTCTGATTCAATTATTCTTTGATAAGCTGTTTTCGGTTTCTCAAATTCTCTTTTAATAACTCTTCCTTTTTCATCTACAAGTTTAGATTTAATCTTAAATGATGGTACGAAATAATTATCTATAAGGTCTGCTAC
>JBMFKQ010000005.1:17430-61982 GCA_049972095.1 Elusimicrobiales bacterium | reverse complement strand
TGAGAAGAAACAGATGATTGAAGACTATACAAAAAAGATAAAGGAGATAGAGGAGAGATTTGAAAATGATAAAAAGGGGATGGCTCTTTCTTATGAAAAGAAAATAGAAGAGATAAGAGGTAATTTGGAAGATAAAATATCTCTTATTGAGTCTGAATACAGAGATAAAAAAGAGTATTACGAGTCTGAGATAAAAAGGATAATTCTTGAGGCTGATAAAAGGGTTAAGGATAAAGAAAAGGAGATATCGGAGAGATATGAACTAAAGATAAAAGATATTTTAGGTAATTTTGAGAAGATGATTAGAGAAAGAGAAGAGGAGATTATAAAGTTAAAGGAGTCTTTGAAGAACTTGAAGGAAGAGAAGGATAAAGAGATTGTAGAGGTTATATCTAAAAAAGAGGAAGAGTTAAAAAAACAAATAAATGAGCTTGACAAAATTAAAAAAGAGTATGAAAAGAATATTTCAGCTGAGAGGGAAAATTTTAGGGAAAAATTTGAAAAGATTGAAAATGAATACAGAGAAAAAATTATTCATCTTGAACATTTATGGAGATCAAGGATACTTGAGGAAAAAAGTAAGGTTGAAGAAAACTTTAAAGAGAAAATATCTATCCTTTTATCACAACTTGAAAATGAAAGAGGTTTAAGGAAGGAGATTGAATCGAAATTAGCTGAATCAACTTTTGAGATTGAGCAAAACAGGAAGATGATGATAGAGAAAGAGCAGGAGTTTATAAAGAGGATGAATGATGCTGTAAATGAGGCTGTGGCTAATGTAAGAAGTGAGTATGAAAATAAGATATCAGAGATTAAGAAAGATTATACTTTAAAGGAAAAAGAGTATGAGGATATATTAAGAGCATTCCAACAAAGATTTGAAACTTTTAAAAAATCAAGCGAAGAGGAGATGTATAAAAAAATTGAAGATGTAAGAAAAGAATATGAAATAAAAATATCAGAGCTTTTAATAAATTTTGAAAATGAAAAAAACTATCATTCACAGTTGCTTGAGAGGCTGAGGAAGGATTATGAAGCAAGGATTGAGAAGTTAAAAACTCTTGTTGAGGAAAAGGAGAAGAAGATTTATGAGATTGAAAACGAGCTTAATATTAAACATCAAAATGAAATGGAAAAGATAAAAAATGACATAGCAAAGATGAAGCAAGAGTATGAGAATATAATTTTATCAAAAGATGAAAAGGTAAAGGAGATAGAGGATGAGAATAAGAAAATATCCTTTGAATATGAAGAAAAAATCAAGGGTATTGTATTGGAATTTTCTAAGAAGGAGTTAGAATATCAAAAGCTTATAGATAATCTTGCAAATGAAAGGGCTAACATTATTAAAGAGGATGCAGAGAAGATAAACAAGATTGTTGCTGATTTTGAGGATAAGATTAAACAGATAGCAAATGATTATGAGGCTCAAAAAGACAAGATTGTTGATGAATATGAGAAAAGAATTAGAGAGATTGAAGATAAATACTCATCCCTTTTAGATCAGAATAGAGAAAGAATTAGATCAGAAATGAACTCAGAGATAAGAAGAAAGGATGAGGAGATATCTCTTTTAAAGCAAGAGTTAGAAAAGATTAAAAAGGAACTTGAAGAAAAGGAGAATAAGCTAAGGGTTATATCTGAGCAGGAAAAAAGAAGGTTTTCCCTTGAGCTTGACAAGGCTATAAAAGAGATTTCTGATAATTACAAGAATGAGATTGAGAATATGGAGAAAAAATTTAATGATATAATTGTTGCAAAGAATGAGCTTGCAAAAAAAGAGGTTGAAAGGTTTCAAAAAACACTTGATGGACTTGTAAAAGCAATTGAGGAGAAAAATATAGAGATTGATAGTCTTATTAAGGAAAATAGTGAGTTGAGGTTTGAGATGAGTAGAATAAAGAGCGAAGGCAAGAAGCTACTTGATACAAAGACCTTAGAGGTGGAGCAGAACTACGCTCAGCTTATTGACAATCTTGAAAAGACCCTCAGCAAAAAATATGAAACAAGAATAGAGGAGATGAAAAGGTTAAATGAATCTATTTCTGGTGAGTTATTAAGAGTTAGAGAGGAGGCAAAAAATTATTATGATGAGTATGTAAAGCTAAAGACTGAACTTGAATTATCTCAGAAGAAGTATGAAAATGATATGAAGATTTTTGCTGCAAGAAAGGAAGAAGAGATTGAACTTTACAATAAAATGATTGAGGAATATAAAAAGGAAAGAGAAGAGCTTAAAATGGAGATTAGCAAGATTAAGGAAATCTATGAGGCAAGGATTAAGAATGTTGAAGGGGAGAGAGAGGATCTTGAAAAACAAATCTTACAGCTTAATAAGAGAATTGAGATGATCAACGATGAGAAAAAAAGGCTCAATGATGAGATTATTTATCTCAAAGGGAAGATTGAAGAGAATGTTATAAATGAAAGAAACAGAGTTTGTAGTGAGTATGAAAAGAAGATTGAAGGTTTGAAAAATCTTATTAGCTCACTTGAAGAAAAGATATCAGAAAAGGATAATATAATAGTCAATCTCAAGAAAACTACAATTGAAATGGAGAAGATCATCTCTGATAAGATGACAAGATTTGAGGAAGAGATAGCTCAGAAGAGAAAAGAGCTTTATGAAAAAGAAAAGGCGCTGAATGATGAGAGAATTAAGCTTGAAAAGGAGTACGCCGTTAAAGAGAGTGAGCTTGAGAATTTGAGACTTGAGCTTATAAGAGCCATAAATAGATATAAAGAAAAATGATTATGGAGATAAGGAAAATAAAGTGTATTCCAGACGAGATTTATCAGAAGCTTATTGATTTTTCAAAAAGATTATGGGATGAGAAGAATGTTGCTGCTGTTGAGATGACTGCAATAATGGAGAAGTTTGAACACTCTCTAAGAACAGCAGATGAGTTTATAGTTGAAAAGGAAAAAGAGGTTGAGGAAAGGGTTAAGATGCTTGAAAAAAAACATAGAATAAAGATTGAGAAACTTGAGGAAGAGATTAATACTCTTAAAAACCAGATAGTTGAACTTAGTGAGGAAAAGAAAAGGCTTACAGAGGAGAATCTAAGAATTAAAAAAGAGATGGAGGATATGGCTGCATCGCTTGAGGCAAGAGTAATGGAGTTTTCAAGCCAGAAAGCAAGGCTTATGAGTGAATATTCAAAAAAAATACAACAGCTCTATGAGGAGTTCAGGCAGAAAGAAGAAAAGATGCTTTTACAATGGGAGGAAAAAAACAGAGAGATTGATGTTTTAAAAAACAGATATAATATGGAGTATGAAAGAAAGATAAATGAACTTAAGATTAGAGAAAAAAGACTTGAAGAAGAATATAATATGAAGAAAAAGGAGCTTATAAAGGTTTTTGAAAAGATAAAAGCTGATCTTGATGCAAAAAGAAAGGAGGTTGAGGAAAAAGAAAAGAGAGTTGATGAGATAATCAAGAAACTTGGCATAGCTGGGAAGATGGAGACTGACAATGAGTGATGAGCTTAAAGAGATAATAGATAAACTTAAAGAAGAAACCTCTAAGGATTTTTTAAAGAGTAAGATGTTTGTTGATGATAAAAAAGTGGATTCTTATCAAAAAGATCGTGCAACCTCCTTAGTTAAACATTCCTTTGATACGGATATTGTGAAAAAAAACCTATCAAGATTCAATGTTGTATGGAGTGAGAATAAGGAAACACTAATCTTTTTTATGATACTATCAGTCATAGTCATCTTTGCAGGGCTTATTTCAGGGCTTGAGTATATAACCTTTGCGGGCGTAGCTTCATTTCTATTATCAGCTGCAATTATCTTTATTACCTTCTACAGATATGTTATAACAGCCTCTTCAAAGGTTTTGCTACCCAATGATCTTGTTGACAGGGTTAATGAGCTTGAGAATAAGGTTAGCTATATTATGAAAAAAAATGTATCTAATAGTGGAGATAATGAAAGGATTATAGAGGAGTTAAATGAAATAAAGTCTGTGGTAAAAATTCTTATGTCGGAAAAAGATTTGAGGTAATATGATAAAATTTTAATTATGAAAAAAGTTAGATTTTTTTTCTCTATCTTAATCATTTTTCTTATCATAAATCCCTATGTATCATCTGAAAATCTTTTATCTGATTACAAGATTTCAGCAGGGGATGTAATAAGCATAAACATATATCCTGCAACAGAGTTTTCAAGAGATGTTACAGTATCACCTGATGGCAGTATAGATATGCCTTTGCTTGGTTCTATTAAGGTTAGTGGGCTTAGGGCTTTTGAGGTTGAAAGGATAATAACAGAAAGGCTTTCAAAATATGTCTCAAATCCGAAAGTAACTGTAGCTATAAAGATATTTTCGTCTTACAGGGTTGCAATTATAGGAAGTATACAGAGAAGTGGTTATTATCAATACAGAGAAAATATGAATATACTTGAACTTATTGCTGAGGCAGGCGGGCTTCAAGATTATGCTGATACGAAAAATATAAAGATATATAGAAAGATAAGGGATGATAGTGGAAATCTAAGGGAGATTGTTATAAAGATATCCATAGAGGATTTTTTTGAGAATTCCCAGAGCATAAAACCCCTTGAGGTAGGGGATATAGTTTATATACCAAGGCAGAAATTTACATCAAAAAGCAAATGGATAAGTGATAACATTGTCCCCTGGATTACTCTTACAACCTTTTTTATAAGCATAGGAGTTATTCTAAGCAGATAACTATGAATTCAGATGGTTTAACCCTTTATGACTACTGGCGCATACTTTTGCGAAGGAGATATTCCTTTATATTCGTTTTTATTGTTTCACTTATCGCATCTTACATATACACCAGACTTTCTCCATATGTCTATTCCTCTTCTGCTGTTATAAAGATACAGCCTCCAAAGATCTATACTCAGCTTCCGGGCTCCAATATAATGGATATAGATCCGTGGGGAGCTGTAAACACAGAGATAAAGGTTATAACATCTCTTGAGGTTGCAAAAAAAGCTGCCATAAAGCTGCATCTTGTAAGAGATATCTCAGATGAGGATGAGCTTTTAAAAGCTGCATCTCAGCTAAGCTCTTCATACAAAGCTGAGAGGGTTTCTGATACCAATCTCATATCCATAACTGCTTATGCCTCAAACCCATACAAGGCTTATGATATTGTAAGTGCTGTTATAGATGCATACCGCGAGTATGATCTTGAACAGAAAAGCTCTCAGGCAAGAAAGAGCTTTAACGATATACTTCAGAGAAAAATTGAGATTGAGGATAGACTTAGAAGTCTTGAAAGACAAAAAAGGGAATATATACAGAAAAATCCAACCTCACCAACGGCTGGGCTTATAGCAGATCAGATTGCAGATCTTGAGATAAAGAAGAAGGAACTTCTTGAAAAATACACTCCAAACCATCCTGATATTGTTGTTATTGATAAGAAGATAGAGATACTTAACAAGCGTATTAAAGAGCTGCCATCTCAGGAGCTTGAACTACTTAGAATAAACAGGGATCTGAGGCTTCAGGAAGAGCTATACTCAACCATAAGCAAGCAATACGAAGAGGCAAAGCTTGGTCTTTCTTCAATAGTATCATTTGTGAGTGTTATAAACCCACCTGTTCTAAATACTTCTCCAGTTTTACCGAATATAAAATTAAATCTTGTTATAGGAATACTTGTGGGTTTGTTTTTGGGTTTTGTTGTTGTCTTCATACTTGAAAACCTTGATGTTTCAATAAGCACAATAGAGGAGATAGAGGAGTTTATAGAATCTCCAGTTGTTGGTATAATACCTTATATACCATCAGGAAGATCAAAGGATAATTGGTTTATATCCCTTTTTAAAGCAGAGAGATTCAGCATAGAGGGATTTAGAACAGCCCTTGTTATGAATCGCGGGGTGAAAAGTAGTATAACAGAGGCATATCATACGCTTAGAACAAATATATTTGCTTCTCTTGGTAAAAAAACGCCTATTAGCATAGTTGTAAGCTCAGCTGGTGTTGCTGAGGGAAAGACTCTTACAGCTCTTAATCTTGCCCTTGCCTCTGCATTGGCAGGATTTAAAACTCTTTTTGTTGAGACTGATATGAGAAGGCCTATAGTTCATGAGGTGTTTGGTATCTCTCGTTCTCCTGGACTTTCAGATTTACTGGGTAGCAGGGTTGAGTTTGATGATGTGGTTAGAGGTGTAGCTGATTTCGTGTATGGTGTTGGCAGTAAAAATATAGCAGGGTTTTTGGGAATAGATGATTTTAAGATGATAACAAGTGGCAGCCCACCATCAAATGTAGCAGATCTTATAACTAATGCAGATTGGCATATGGTTGTAGAGAAGATGAAAGGTAAGTTTGATTTTGTGATCTTTGATGGTTCTCCAGTTCTTCTTTTTGCTGACAGTGTTATAATAGGGCATCACACAGATGGTGTTTTAATGGTTTATAAAGCAGGGAAGATTGCAAGGGGTGCCCTGAGGCGCGCAAAAGAGCAGATAACATCAGCAGGAACTAAAATGATAGGAATATGTCTTAATGGAGTAAGAGCAACAGATCTTGGAGCTAAATACTCATATTACGCAGATTATAAAGATTACCACTCCTGAAAATGTATTTATTTATCACACTGATCTTTTCATTTCTTTCTATTTTTTTTGTTAGATATCTTATAAGCCTACGAATATCATTTGATAAGATTTTAATAGCAATTATCTCCTTTTTTCTTATTGTTATTTCTTTTACAAGCCCTTCAAAATCATTGTCATTTCTTATTTTTTCCATGCTTTTATCTCCTGAAATAGAACTTGCAGAAATACCTGGTAGAAGTGTTGTGGTTAGATATGACGATATCTTTCTTGTTTTAATATTTATAAGCTGGCTTGTGAGAAGCTCTATTTTCAAAGAGAGAAGTTTTATTCTTAAAACTCCTCTAAACCTTCCTATTTTGGTATATACCTCAATCTACATCCTTTCAACATTTCTTGGGGTTATAAGAGGTGATGTGCAGTGGAAAAAGGCTTTTTTTTATGTTTTAAAATATAGCGAGTATTTTATGCTTTACTTTATGACAGTAAATGTGCTTTATGAAGAGAAGTATATAAAAAGGATTGCAAGATATGGTGTAGTGGTTCTCATTACTGTGGTTATATATTCTTTTTATTACTATCACAATGCCTCAGGCATTGATATCAGAACAACCGCTCCATTTGAGGCTAGTGTTGGTAAACCATCTGAGTCTGAGCCAGCATCTCTTGGGGGGTATTATATAATATGGTCATTTATACTTCTTGGATTTATAGCAGAGATAAACAGCATTAAAAAGATTCTCTTTACATTAATTATACTTGCAGGGATGTATCTTTCTCTGCTATTATCATTTTCAAGGGCAAGCTATCTTGCCGCAGTTGCAGGTTGGGTTGTTTTTTTGATTTTTGTAGATAAGAAAAGGATTTTGTTTATGTGGCTTTCTATTTTTCTTGTTGTTTTTTCTATGACTATGCCCGGGATCAGTGAGAAGGTAAAAGACAGAATAAGATATACATATGAGGGTGATTATGCAACAAACAGGGTTGAAACTCCCTTCGGTGATATTTATCTTGAAGACTCTGCCTATGCAAGATATAGAAATTTGAAGAATGTTATAACTAATGTTTTGCCAAGCTATCCTCTACTTGGAAAGGGGGTGACTGGTATTGGACTTGGTGATAGTCAGTATGTTCTTCTTCTTGGTGAGGGTGGTATTCTTGGTTTTTTATCATTTTTCTGGTTGATCTTTTCTGTTCTTTTTGTAGCCAGGAAGGTTTATATTATTTCCTCTGATCCTTTTGAAAGGGCTATTGGGATTGGTATATTTTGTGCTACAATCGCCCTTCTTGTTCAGGGTTGGGGGGTTAATAGCTTTATAATAGTTAGAATAATGGAGCCATATTGGTTTTCTGTAGCAGTTTTAAATGTTGCATATCTGAAAAATTTGGAGAAAGCCCAAACTCGTTGAACTACAAAGGATCTTGCAGATCTTATGTTATAGAGTTATTTTTTTGTAAAATTTTATATACTATTCTAAACTAGCAAGGATTTTGAAGCTGGTGTTGGATATATGGAGACAATTCTTTCTTTAGATTTTGGTAGCAATTCAATAACAGCAGCTGTTGCGAAAATTGAAGGCAGTGGCTTGCTTGAGCTTATAACTGCAACAAACCATGAATGCAAAAAGGGAATAAAAAATGGAGTGGTGACAAGCATATACTCCGCATCAAATACAATAAAGAGAATTCTCGATGAGATAGAAAGCAAAAATGATGATCTGAAACTTGACTCAGCATATATAGGAGTAAGAGGCACACACATACTCAGTTTAAATAACAGAGGTATATACACAATAACCAGAAATGATAAAGAGATTACCGAATCGGATGTGATAAGCGTAATAGAAAATGCCAGAGCAATACATCTTCAGAATGAAAGAATAATACTTCACACAATACCTCAAGATTTTTCTGTTGATAAGGAGAGTGGTTTTTCTAATCCTGTTGGTATGGAGGGTAATATAATAGAAACAGAGGTTCATCTCATAACAGCAAATATATCCCATTTAAACAACATAGCAAAAGCTGTGGCAAATGCCGGACTAAACACCAAGGATACAATTTATCATGCCTATCCTCTTGCAGAAACTGTAATAACTGAGGAGGAGAAGAATTTAGGTTCAGTTCTTGTTGATATTGGGGATCTTACAACATCCATTGTTATCTATCAAGATGGTAAGATAAGATTTTCAAAGGAGCTTCCAATAGGTAGCTTTCTGATAACAAATGATATTGCATATGCCTATCACACATCCTTTGATACAGCTCAACACATCAAAGAAGTGTACGGATATGCATTATCTAGTCTTATAAAAGAGGATAGAGAGTTTGATATAACACTTATAGACAGATCAATGAAGAAGAGGATAACAGAATCAAACCTTTGTGAGTATATTAAACCCAGATTGGAAGAGATAATTATTGCAATAAAGGAGGAGATCTCAAACTCAGGATACGATGAAAGGATAAACTCCATAATACTGACAGGTGGTGGTTCGATGCTAAAGGGTATGGACAAGGCTTTTGAAAGAGTTTTTAAAGGTAAAGAGGTCAGATATGGCAGTATCTCAGACAGCTTTGTAAAGATAAGTGATAAAAAATATATGAGCCAAAAATACACAACAGCCATAGCACTTCTATGCTATCCGATCTTCATAAAACCTCAGCTTGAAAACTTCATGATTGATGAAGATTCAACTACATTTTCACAAATAGTAAAATGGTTTAAGAATCTTTTCTCATAAAAAATATGACCGATGGCTATGTTAAAGATGCTGTGATAAAGATAATAGGTGTTGGTGGTGCAGGTGGCAACACAATAAATAGGATACACTCGCACCCTTTTGTCAGTGTTGATCTTATTGCGGCAAATACAGACAATCAGGCGCTTGCAATGAATAAAGCAACCTATAAGCTTCAACTTGGAGCAAAGCTCACCAGGGGGCTTGGTGCAGGTGGTAATCCTGATATAGGAAAAAAAGCGGCATTGGAGTCAATAGAGGATATAAAGAATATGCTTAGAGGGGCAAACCTTGTGATAGTGACTGGTGGTATGGGTGGTGGAACTGCAACAGGTGCAGTTCCTATTATAGTTGAAGAATCAAGAAAGCTTGGAATTAACTTAACAATGGCAGTTGTGACAAAGCCTTTTTCAAAAGAGGGTGCATATAAGATGAAGCTTGCAGAGGATGCAATAAATGAGATAAAGAAAAATGTTGATGCGATAATAGTGATACCAAACGATAGGCTTCTCTTACTTCCCCCAAACACAACTGCTCTTTCTGCATATCAAGAGGCAGATAATGTCCTCATAGAGATAATAACAGGTATAAGCGATCTTATAACTATGCCTGCAATGGTCAATGTAGATTTTGCTGATATAGAAAACATAATAAAAAACTCAGGCACTGCACTTGTTGGGATAGGCAAGGGCAAAGGCACCACAAGACATATGGATGCTGTTAGAAACGCTCTAAATTTTCCACTTATAGAGAATGCTGATATAAGATATGCAAAGGGGTTTATAGTATTTTTTAGGGTTCCTCCTAATTTTATTCTTCAAGAGATGAACGAGGCAATGGACTATCTTACTAAAAAGATATCAAATCCTCAAGCAAGGATGAAATTTGGACATTACATTGACAGCACAATAGCTGATGATGAGGTTATAATAACGATAGTAGCAGCAGGTTTCGGATATGAAAGCGATGTGATTTTTGATAGAGCTGAAATAAAAAAAACCGAACCACTGCTTTCAAAATCGCAAGATACTTTTCAGTATAACAAACAAGATCATGGAACAAAAGCACTTCTTTCAACAAAGCCTGCTTTTCTAAGAAGGGGTTCAAGCATTCTGGATTGAACTATGGTTAATATTAATATATTACTTAAAATAATGGTTCAAAACTCTGCGAGTGATCTTCATATAAGAGCAGATTCTCCAGTCTATCTTAGGATTCATGGTAAGCTTGTTGCTGTAAAAGACTCAACCCTTTCATCAAAGGAGGTAGAGGATATTATAAATCCTGTGATGAATGAAAGGGTAAGAAAGATATTTTCTGAAAATCATGAGGTTGACTTTTCATATGAGATAGAAGGTCTTGGAAGATTTAGGATAAATTACTTTCTTCAAAAATCAAGGCCAGCAGTAGCAATAAGACACATTCCATTTAAGATACCAAGCCTTGAAGAGCTTAAACTTCCGGTTCAGCCAATAAAAAAGATCCTTGCAAATGAAAGAGGACTTATACTTGTCACAGGAGTAACAGGTTCAGGAAAGTCATCAACCCTTGCGGCTATGATAGAACATCTAAATCAAACACAAGAACTTCACATAATAACAATAGAGGATCCGATAGAGTTTGTTTTCAAAGATAAAAAGTCACTGATAAGTCAAAGAGAGGTTGGAAGTGATACGAACAGCTTTGTTGATGCTCTGAGGGTTGCTCTTAGACAGGATCCTGATGTGATAATGGTTGGTGAGATGAGGGATCTTGAAACAACAAAGGCTGCAATCACAGCAGCAGAAACTGGTCATCTTGTGCTATCAACAATGCATACAATAAACTCTGTTCAGACTATATCAAGAATAATAGATCTCTACCCTCCTCATCAACAAACACAGATAAGATTGCAGCTCTCTGAAACAATAAGAGGCATAATATCACAGAGGCTGATTCCTTCCACAAAGGGTGGTAGGATTGTTGCTCTTGAGATTATGATAAACACACCTCACATCAAAAAACTTATAGCAGATAACAATCTTGATGGTATAGCTCAGGCAATAGCGAAGGGAGGATACTACGGCATGCAGACATTTAACCAGTCTCTTGTAAATATATACAAAACAAATCTTGCTACCCTTGAGGATGTTATATCAGCTGCATCAAACCCAGATGATGTTCTTCTTGCAATAAAAGGGATAGAGCAGGAGAGCGGAAAACCTCAGATAGAACCTTAAAATAGATGGAGGGATTATGTTTGCAGAGGGATATATAGGAATATCGGGAATAATAGGTGTTGGCAAATCAACGCTTACAGTTGAGCTTGCAAGAGCTTTAAATTTTGAACCGGTTCTTGAAGAGGTAAGCGGCAATCCGTACTTAGAAAAATTCTATAGGGATATGAAAACCTATGGCACTATAATGCAGATATGGCTTTTAAATCATAGATTTAGACAACACAGAGAATTCGTAGCAAGAATAAGTCTTGGCAAGATAAGAGGGGTTGTTCAAGATAGAACCATATGGGAGGACACCATATTTGCAAGGATGCTCAATCAGCATCCGGATAAGATAATAAGTGATCTTGATTACAACACATATCTTGACCTTTTTGATAATATGGTGCTAAGGGAACTTGTTTTCCCACAGCTTCTCATATTTCTTGATTGTAGTGTTGATACAGCAATGGAGAGGATAAAGATGAGGGGAAGGGAGATGGAAAAAACAATAACCAAGGATTATCTCAAAAGTCTTCAGGAGAATTACTACCAGTTTATAGAAGAGATGGAGGATGCAGGGGTGAGAATTTTAAGAATTGACTGGGAAAACTTCAAGCCAGTTAGTGAGGTAGTAAGGCTTGTTCATGAATACTCACTCAAACCATCAAGCTTTACAAAATGGGTAAGACCTTTAAGAAAACCACCACAAGAGAAAAAAATAAAAGAACAATTAGCACTTTTATGAGAAAAAACGGCATAATTATAGCTATAGATGGCCCTGCAGGAGCAGGCAAAACCTCGGTTGGGAAGGCCGTTGCTGAGAAAATAGCATATAGATTCATAAGCACAGGTAAGATGTATAGAGCAATTGCCTGGCTTTGTAAGCAAGAATGTGTTGATGTCAGTAATGAAAAAGAGGTTGTTGAACTGGCAAAGAAAAACCCGATAAGCTTTGTTGAAAACAATAGTGTTGAGCTTGATGTAGAGATAGCTGGAATAAGGCTTGACAGAGAGCTTTATCTTGAAGAGATAGCTGATGCAACAAGTGCTGTTGCAAAACTTAAAGATCTCAGGGAATTCTTTGTTGAAGAACAAAGAAGGATTGGCAGAGATGGTGGGATTGTAATGGAGGGAAGGGATATAACAACCAATGTTTTTCCTGACGCAGAGTTAAAGATATATCTTGATGCCTCTCCCCAGGCAAGGGCTGAGAGAAGGGTGAGACAGCTTGAAAGCAAAGGCATAAAAGCAGATTACAATGAGATTCTATCAATGATACTTAAGAGGGATCATCAGGATTCAACAAGAAAAGAGAATCCGCTTTTAAAATCATCTGACAGTATATATATTGACACAACATCAATGAGCCAACAAGAGGTTGTCAATTTGATAGTAAATCTTTATAAGCAAAAGATAGATAGTAAGATCTGATGAAAAAACTTATTTGGACTGTTGTGAGAACAGCTTATTCAATTCTCTACAATGTTGAAGTAAAAGGGCTTGAGAATATACCTAAAAAAGGTAGGGTCATAATTGCTGCAAATCACCTCTCAAATAATGACCCTCCGGTTATTTTATCACATATAGCAAAAGTAAGAAGTGATTTTGGTGTTTTGGCAAAAAAGGAGCTTTTTGAAAATCCGGTTTTTGCATGTATTCTTGAGAAGCTTGGAGCGATAAAAACAGACAGGAGCAACATAAATATATCATCAATTAAAAAGGCAATATCCATTCTAAATAGGGATGGATGCCTTATGATCTTTCCCGAGGGCACAAGAAAAAGGGAGGAAAACCAACTGCCAAGGTCTGGTGTATTGTATCTATTAAAAAAGACGAATTCAGATGTTTTACCTGCTAAGATATCATATATGAAAAATGGCAGTAGATTAGGTAAAATAATAATTGTATTTGGTAGCATCATATCTGCCACAGATTATGATCTTGATGATGAAAAAAACAAGCATGATTTTCCAAAATATCTTATGAAGGTTATCTATTCACTTAAATAAAGGAGTTATTATGGAAGAACACAGAATAGTTGGAGATGTAGAAAAAAATTTAAAAAAGGATGATGCAGAAATGAAACCTCACATAGAAGAGAATCAGAATAGTGAAAAAGACACAGAGGCTGACGATGATATTGAGCTTTCAATGGAAGAGCTTTTAAAGGCTGAAGAAAATCTTTCTGAAAAGCTATACAACGCCGAGCCTGTTTATGTAAAGGTCGTTGATGTGAGAAGTGATTATGTCTATGTGGATGTAAGAGAGAAAAATGAGGCTCTTATACCAGTCTCAGACTTTGATGGTTTTAAACTTCCAAATCCAGGAACAAAGATAGTAGCTGTTCTTGAAAAAAGAGGGGATGCGGAAAAACCACTTATTCTTTCTTACAGAAAGGCAAAGGAAAAGGTAACACTTAAGATGCTTGAAGAGAAGTTTAAAAACAAGCAGAGGGTTAAGGGAAGGGTTCAACAACAGATAAAGGGTGGTTATATAGTAAACATAAATGGAATAAGGGCATTTATGCCACTTTCCTTATCAGAGCTTGGAGGGGCTTGTCGACATTATCTCCCTGTAAATGCAAAGATAAGGTTCTATATAATCTCATTTGAACCTAATAATAGAAAGATAATTGTATCAAGAAGGGCTGTGCTTGAAGAGGATGAAAAAGCAAGAAGAGAAAAGATAATTTCACAGATATCTGAGGGGATGAATGTCAAAGCAGTTGTATCAAAGGTTATAGACAACGGGATTTTTATAAGATTTCAAGGAATTGAAGGCTTTGTAAGGATTGAGGATGTTGATTGGAGAAATCCAAAGGAGGAGATTTCTAAATACAAAAGAGGTCAGAGGATTAAAGTAAAGATACTCTCTGTTGACAGAGAAAATCAAAAGATTACATTTGGTATAAAACAAACTAAACCAAATCCCTTGGATATACTGAAAAGAAGATTTCCAATAAGAAGCAGTGTTAAGGCTAAAATTGTTGATGTTGGTGAAAACTATGTTAAGGCACATATTGCTGAGGATATCTATGGAATTATACAGGAAGAGGATTATGGATATGATGGATGCCCTGAGAAAGAGAGTATTGTAGACTGTATTGTTATAGGTATAAATTCTGATACATATGAGCTTAGGCTTTCAATAAAGAAATATGAGCAGATAGAAAATAGAAAAACAATAGAACGCTACTCAAGGCAGGTTCCTAAAATCACTTTAGGACAGCTTCTTAAAGATTCAATAAAAGAAAACACATAGGTGAAAAGACTTAAAATCCTTTTTGGTATCTTAAATGGAGATAAATAAGCTTATAGTTTTGTTTGAATCTTATAAAGAAAAAGACAAGATCATAAATAGTGTAATACTTCCTTATAAGTATTTTTTTGAAGGGTATTATGCAACTGAGATTAGAGTTAAAAATAAGCTTGAAGGATACTCAGTCATATTTCTTAACGAAAATGATCAAAGAATACTTGCGTCAACACAGATTATTAGCAAGCTCTCATTCAACAAATATGCGGTTAATGAAGAGACACTAAAATATATATCAGAAAAAATAAAATCATACATATCTCTATCTAACAAGATAATTCTGATAGAGTTTGGAAGTATATATCTTCTTGAGCCTGATGTGGGCTCTTCTCTTATTAATCTTTTTGCAAGCGATAAGAAGACTATTGTTTTTGCTAAAAAAAGCAAAGAGATTGAATCCACAATGAATAAACTTTATGATGCTATTGTCATAAATCTTACAAAAAAAGAGTCAAAAAGCATTAAAAAGGTAGTTGATAGATTCATTGGAGAAGCTGTATTAAGGATGGAGATAAATGGATAAGAAAAAGATATTCTTTGTTGGGATAGGTGGTATAGGAATGAGCGGGCTTGCGCTGGTTGCAAAAAGAATGGGGCTATATGTTGAAGGCTCAGATATAGAAGAAAGCTATATAACCCAAAAACTCAAAAAGGAAAACATAAAGATATATAGCTCTCATTGTGCAGCAAATGTAAGCTGTGATACTGATTATGTTGTAGTGAGTTCTGCAATAAAAGATAACAACCCTGAGATTATAAGGGCGAGAAAACTTGGAATAAAGATACTTAAAAGAGCTGAGTTTCTTGCAGATATATCGTTTGGTAAAAGGGTTATTGCAGTTGCAGGATGTCATGGCAAAACTACTACAACTGGAATGATTACATCAATATTTGAGTTTTCAAAAATACCTCATACAGCTGTTATTGGTGGAATCTTAAAAAATGTAGAAGATAATGCTCTTTATCGGGGAGATGATTATTTTATAATTGAAGCTGATGAATCAGATGGTACATTTCTACACTATTCTCCTCTTGTAAGCTGCATTACAAATATAGACTCAGATCACCTTGACTACTATAAGACTACACAGGCAATAAAAAAGGCTTTCATAGAATTCATAAACAAAACCCCATACTATGGTATGGCAGTAATATGTGGGGATGATCCTAATATAAAATCAATAAAAAGGTTTCTTACTGCACCTACATACACATACGGCTTTGATAAAGGAAACATATGGAGTGTTAAATTTAATGGAGTAGATAAAGGGAAAACAATTTTTGAGATATTCTACAAAGGTAAAAAAGATGCAAAAATCTCTCTATCAGTTTTTGGCAGACACAACATATTAAATGCAGCCTCGGCGTATATTGCATCAAGATATCTTGGAGTTGATAAAAAGAAGATAAAGCAAGGTCTTGAAAACTTTAAAGGAATGAAAAGAAGGCTTGATCTGATAAAGAAAATTGATGATATATACTTCTACGATGATTACGCTCATCATCCATCAGAAATAAAGGCTACACTTTTAGCACTAAAAAACCTTCATCCCCATTTTAAAATAATAGCAATCTTTCAGCCACACAGATACTCAAGATCAGCATATCTTATAGATGAGTTTAGTTTATGTTTTGATAAAGCTAATGAACTCTATGTTATGGATATATATCCTAGTGGTGAAGAAAATGCCTACGGTATAACATCTGAAAAAATTATTGAAAGAATATCTCATAAACACCCATCTGTTCATAAGTTTATAGACTCACTAAGCATTGTAAAGAAACTTAAACCCAAAACTATTGTTGTCTCACTTGGTGCAGGGGATGTATATAAAACTATTTTAGATATATCCCTTAAATATGAATCATTGATAAAGGAGATATGAGAAAATATAGTCAAGTATTTCTTAAAAATCAACGAATAGCAGAAAGGATCTGCCTACATTTTGAAAAAATTGCAGGCGATAATGAGATTATGGAAATAGGTCCAGGCAAAGGAATACTAACTCAATTTCTCTACCCTAAATACAAAAATCTCTACACTGCTGTTGAGATAGATGCGAATATGATAAAGATACTGCTTGATAGGTTTGATGGCATAAGAATAATAAACTCAGATTTTCTCAAACTCAACCCTTCTGAAATAAAGCAGAGATATTTCTGCGGAAATCTTCCATATCACATATCAACAGCAATTCTTGAAAAGATAATGGAACTTAAAAACTTTGAAGCAGCAGTTTTTATGTTTCAAAAAGAGGTTGCAAAAAAGATTGTCTCATCACATACAGACAAAGAATATGGATACCTTTCAGCGCTTATAAACATAAGAGCGCAAACCAAATACCTCTTTGATGTATCAAGATACAACTTTGAGCCTGTTCCTGATGTTGAGTCAGCTGTTGTTTTGATAAAATCTAAAAAAGAAAAAATCTCTGATGAAGCCTTTAAGATCTATCGTAGATTCATATCATCTGCTTTTAGCTATAGAAGAAAGAACCTTGTGAATTCTCTTTCAATATCCCTTTCAAAAAGCAAGAATGATATAGCACAAATTTTATCCGGATTAGGCTTGGATTTAAACATAAGAGCTGAGAATCTTTCACCCGCTAAGCTGCTTGAGATATCAAACTATTTTGCTGAGATTATCAAGGTGAAAAACGATTCTTAACTTCATAAAAAGCGGGCGATGGGAATCGAACCCACGTCTTGACCTTGGCAAGGTCTCGTTCTACCATTGAACTACGCCCGCATAACTATTATTATACAAAAAAACCTAACCGGGGTTTTTAAATATGAATCAAATGCATAAATGCATAATAGACTTTTAGATATGTCTGGAGGTAAGTTAAAGATTCAAAACCGATTAGGAGCAGGATTTGCTTTCAGATAGATTTAGTAACACTATAATCCATAATTTAAAATATCATTCCAAATTCACTTTTTACATCTCACTTTTCACATTTCTTCACTGATTTATATGGTATAATAAAAAGAGGCGTTATAAGAGCATAGAGATACCACTGATGGAATATTTGATAAAGGGGAAGATAGAGAATTAAGAATTAACACCAGAAAAGTCCAAAATGTATGGAGATCTTACAGGGGGAGCAATGAATATACATTTTGAAAGAACACAAGATTTGCAAAAAAAATTAAAAAAGGAGAAAAAGCAGGCTATAATCTTTTCAACCCCAAGGGAGGTATTTTACCTCACAGGTTTTTATCAGGATAGAACATTTCTCCTTTTAACCCAGAAGGATGTTTTTGTTTTTCTTCCAAAGATGTTTTATGAACACTTCATGCAGATATGCAACTGGGCAAAGGTTTATATATACGAAAATCCCTACGATTGTATATCCAAGAAAGTATCAGATGTTAAAATAACAGATGTGTATTTTGATGGATCTATAACACTTTATGATGAAGCAAAAAGATTTAAGAAGATGAGATTTAAAAACTTTTCTGGTTTTTTAAAAGAATTTAGGATGATAAAAAAAGGAGAAGAGCTTGAAAGCGTAAGAAAGGCATGTAAGATAGTATCAAAAGCATATAAAGCTATAAAACCCAAAATAAAGGTTGGTGTAAAGGAAATAGAGATAGCAAGGGAGCTTGAATATCTGATGATGAAAATGGGAGCATCAACGAGATCATTTGATACAATTGTTGCATTTGGAGAAAACTCTGCACTTCCCCATCACGAAACATCAGAAAGAAAACTAAGAAGAAACGAAGCTGTCCTCATAGATTTTGGCTGCATATACCACAGATACTGCTCTGATATGACAAGAACATTTTTTTATGGCAAACCAACAGAGGAGTTTTTAAAGGTTTATAAAACTGTTGAGCTTGCACAGAAAAAAGGGATAGAGGCTGTCAAAGAGGGCGTTTTATCAGATGAGATAGATAAAATATGCAGACAAACAATATCTGAGCATGGGTATGGACAATACTTCATACACGGCACAGGACACGGCGTAGGGCTCGATATACATGAAGATCCAACACTGAATCCAAAAACATCCATAAAACTGCTTCAAGGAATGACCATTACAATTGAGCCTGGGATATATCTGTATGGAAAATTTGGAGTTAGGATTGAGGATACAGTGTGTGTGAGAAAGGATGGTTGTGAGATAATGACGGTTTGAATAATGTATAATTATTTCAGTAGGAGGTGTTATGACATTTTTAGCAATAATAACAGCGCTTGTAATCCTATGGCTTATCTGGACATTTAATTCGCTTGTGGCACTTAGAAATCAGGTAAGAAACGCATTTACTCAAATAGATATACAGCTCAAAAGAAGGCATGACCTTATACCAAACCTCGTAAATGCAGTAAAAGGTATAATGAGATTTGAACAAGAAACACTTACAAAGGTTATAGAAGCAAGAGCTAAGGCAATAAATGCCTTTCAAGTAGGAAATATAAAAGAGGGTTTTGCTCAGGAAAATATCATAACACAGGCCCTTGGAAGGCTTTTTGCATTGCAAGAATCATATCCTCAGCTTAAGTCAGATAAACAGGTCTCACAGCTTATGGAAGAGCTTACAGCAACTGAAAACAAGATATCATTTGCAAGACAGTTCTATAATGATATAACAACAAAATTCAATATTAAAATTCAGATATTTCCAAACAATCTTATAGCATCTATGCTTGGGTTTAAAGAGTTTGAACTTTTTGAGCTTCCAAAGGAGTCAGTGGAAAAAGAAGTTCCACAGGTTGATTTATCAATTAAATAAGCACTTTCAAACTCGATGAATATATATGAGCAGCAGGCAAAAAATAGACGCCTTACATATCTGATATTGATCATCTTTTTTGCCTTCTTTCTTTTTATAGGCTTTGGGTTTGACTATTTCTATTTACAAGATTACTACTATCAAACTGAAAAAACATTCATACCATACGGCACTATAGTATCCCTTATCCTGTCAACACTTCTCGTCAT
The DNA here is from genome assembly GCA_049972095.1 of Elusimicrobiales bacterium. Taxonomy (GTDB): domain Bacteria; phylum Elusimicrobiota; class Elusimicrobia; order Elusimicrobiales; family UBA9959; genus JANZZP01. The sequence continues at coordinate 42,212 of JBMFKQ010000005.1, read as the reverse complement.
AAACGCATTCTCAAACGGAATAGATATGATAGTAAAGTCAACAGGAGCAAGATCCCCTTATGAAACTCTAACGGAAAGACAGCTTCTAAATGTTGTTGAAGAGATGTCAATTGCTGCAGGGATACCAAAACCTAAAGTCTATATAATACCAGACAGAGATCTCAATGCGTTTGCAACAGGGTTTAGCCCACAAAATTCTTATATATTTGTAACCGAAGGACTTTTAAAAGAATTAAATCGCCAGGAGCTTCAGGCTGTAATAGGACATGAGATGAGTCATATAAGATTTCATGATATAAAATTAATGACACTTATTGTTGTTCTTATGAATACAGTTGCACTTATATCAGATTTCACTGTAAGAACTAATAGAAATAGATCTTCATCATCAAGAAGCAGAGATAGAAGTGGGGGTATCATTTTTCTCATATGGATAATACTTCTCATAATATCACCTATAATATCACGCATTCTTGCAATGGCAATATCAAGAAAAAGAGAGTATCTTGCAGATGCAGGCTCAGCAGAGCTTACAAGAAACCCAAAGGCACTTATATCAGCGCTTGAAAAGATAAGAAAGGCTGTTCAGCCAACAAGAGCAATTAAAGACTCGGTTTCATATCTCTGCATAACAGATCCCCGTGGAAGCCTTATTGAAGAAAAAACAGGTTTTCTTGCTGATCTTTTTGCAACACATCCACCTATGGAGAAGAGAATACTAGCACTTAAACTTATGGCATATGAGCAAGATAAAGTGATAAACTCTGTAAGTCAATAAGAATAATTGAGGTGTCTCTACAGCAAGCTAAACCTACACAAACTTTTATTATCTCTTCAAGCATAAATAAGACAAGATAAAAAATTAATAAAATATTACTGATGAATAAAGATTTCAAAAAATCAAATTTTGCTGCGGCTTTTTTATTTTTAAATTCAAAAAAGAGATATGCTCTTTCAATTATATACTCTTTTATGAGAAATGCAGATGATTGTGTAGATATTAAAAAAAACAAAAACTATATAGATGAATTAAGGCATAAAATATCAGATCTATACCTTGGCAGGGCAGTTGATGATCTTCTTTTAAAACAGTTGAAAGAGGTTATAGATGAATATAAAATTCCACAACACACATTTATAGAGCTTTTAAGAGGACTTGAAAAAGACACACAGAACATTGATATAAAAACCCTCCATGAGCTTGAGGATTATATGTATTGTGTTGCAGGGACTGTTGGTGAGATCATCCTTAAAATTGTAGATTATAAAGGTAAAGATGCTCAAGAAATTGCAACACTCACCGGTTATGCTGTCCAGATGACGAATATACTTAGAGATATAAAGGAGGATTTAGAATCAAATAAAATATACATTCCCCTTGAACATAGAATGCATTTTTTAAAAAGCCATAGAATATCCTTAGAGTCCATGGGTTTTAAGGAGCTTTTTGATTTTGAGAAAGATATTGCAATATCATACTATACTAAATCAGACGAACTTTTTGCAAAAAATAAAACAAAAGAGCTTTTCGTCCCTTCCCTTATGAAAAACCTATACAGAGAGATGCTTTATGAGCTTAATTTTAATAACCTTGAAAAAAATCATAAAATATCTAAGTATAAGAAACTAAAGGCATTCCTAACAAGCTTAAGGGAGATCTATTAGAGTTTAGTTAATAGGAGGAGGGATGCTTAAATCAGATAGGTGGATAAAAAAGATGTGTTTAAGGTATAAAATGATAACCCCTTTTGTTGAAAATCTAATAACAAAGGGGAAGATATCTTATGGTCTTTCATCCTATGGATATGATATAAGGGTTTCAGATGAGTATAAGATATTTACTGATGTTTATAACACTGTTGTAGATCCTAAAAACTTTTCTCCAAAAGCATTCATTGACATAAAAGCCCCTTACTGTATAATACCGCCCAACTCCTTTGCTCTTGCAAGATCTGTAGAGTATTTTAAAATACCAAGAGGTGTTATGGGACTTTGCATAGGGAAAAGTACTTACGCAAGATGTGGAATTGTTGTCAATATAACCCCACTTGAACCAGAATGGGAAGGGCACCTCACGATTGAGATATCAAACACAACCCCCATACCTGCTAAGATATACTCTTATGAAGGTATAGCACAGCTTATATTCCTCGAATCAGATGAGATATGTGAAATATCATATAAAGATAGAAAAGGGAAATACCAGGCGCAAAAGGGTGTGACCTTGCCTAAGGTTATAAGATCAAAATGATATGATGATTCTATTACTTCTGTTAAGCTTTAAGACTTTATGGGGATGCGTGGATACAAATAAAAGCGATGAGGAGAATATATCGTGCATAGTTTCAATTGAGGAAAAATCAGATATAACAAATAATCTTGTATCACAATGCTCAAAACTTGCTGCTGAGGATAAGTTTGTAGGTTATCTGTGTTTATGCAGAATAAATAATCTCAATGCAAAGACAGATCTTGCCATCATATCCTGCTCAAAGGCAAAGGTAAAAAATCCATTCTCTGTTTATCCTCATATTGAGTTTGCGGATATATATCTTTCAAAAAAAAGAAAAGATCTTGCAAAAACTGAGATTGAATTTGCCATTAGCATTGACTCTCAAAACTTTCATGCTAATCTTAAAGCTGCTGAAATATTTGAAGCTACTGATCCTGACAAGGCTATTAGATACTATACAAAAGCACTGGATATACTTAAAAGCTCAAATGAGAATTTTATAATAGGCAAAAAAACATTTATAGAAAACAGGATAGGAAAACTAAATGAAGCATTGAAGAAAAGGAAAAGCAAGGAAGAAAAAGATAGCTATATTAAATGTATATCCTCTTACCAAACTGAGAAAGACCCAGTAATAGCACTTGAAAAGATTAAAGGGTGTATGAAGATGAGAAAACAACATACACAGTCTGTTTATGTTGATTATATTAAGATTTTATACAAAAACAAAAGATATGATGAGATTGTTAAAAACATATCTATTGTGAAAAAACCTAACAATGAAATAATAAGGATTATTGCAGACTCACTATACCACACAGCAAACTATTCACAAGCCATTAAATATTATAAAGAAATTGTCAAAGATGATACACACGATTTTGAACTTCTTAGTGTATATGCTGATGCTCTTGAAAAAAGTAAAGATAATTTAACTGCGCTTGAGATATATTCAAAGATGAATACAATTAAACCATCAAAAAAACTTGAGGATAAGATAGATGAGCTGAAAATGACTGCGATGAGTGATAATGATATTTTAAATGATCTTAAAATCAGAGGTTTTGTTGAAAAAGAGAAAGTGATGCTCCTGCCGGCTGAAAAAAAACTTTTTATGACAGTAAAGCTTGCAGAAAGAAATGGAGCAATAAGGTATCTTTCAGAAAAATATCCAGGCTATGCAAATATAATATGGACAAATCCTCAAAACAATCATGATATGAGAATAACCTATCAGGGCTACAACTTATACATAAAGTATGTATCACAAAGATTTATTAAAGAGATTGAAAAAACAGCATCTGATCCTCGAGATATATTTGTAGTAAAGGACAGAAACTCAGATCCAATATTCGACAAGAGTGGACTTCTTACATACGAAGGTCTAAAATGCTATTATGAGTATGAAAAAACAAAAACAAAGAACTGGTTTTTCCCTCATGAAACCCCACCATCCTCTACATTAACCTCTACTGTAGACAAAAAAATATCTGATTTTAACTTAAAAAAGAAAGAGCTTGAAAAACTTGGCTACGAAGAGATAACAGAACAAGAGTATCTATGGCTTTTAAAAGCTACAAACTGTCCTGAGGATGTGCTTGAAAATCCTCCCTGTTCTGTTAGAAAAGTTGAGTCAGCAGATGGCATAAGATACTTTATGTGTATGAAAGAAGGATTCCTCTGTAACCGAATTCAACTAAATCTTGCTAACTACATAGCATCTTATAGAAGCGGAAATACTGATATCACTGAAGGAAGAAGATCAACGCCTTTTTTCGGCTCACCATCAACAGTTAAAAAACGCTTCTGTGAAAATGGAAAAATCTGGCAGGGTGAGGACGACTAATTATTATATAATTTATTTAATATATCTCTTCCTAAAAAGGAGGGTAAATCTATGGAATGCAAGATTTTAGACAACAAAAAGGCATGCAACTGTAGTTATGAGCCATGCTCAAGAAAAGGAATATGCTGTCAGTGCTTAAGCTACCACAGGTCTCATAATGAGCTTCCGGCATGTTATTTTTCAAATGAAGCTGAAAAAACATATGATAGAAGTATAGAAAACTTTATTTCTGATTGGAAAAGGAGAAAGAGGTGAAAAAAGTAGTTTGTGTAGAATCTGCACCAAAAGCGATAGGGCCATACTCACAAGCAATAGAAACGGAAAGCTTCGTTTTTGTATCAGCTCAGCTTCCACTTGACAAATCAGCACAGATTCCTCAAACGATTGCCAAACAAACAGAGGTAGCAATAAAAAATATCAAAAACATACTTGAAGGAGTTGGTCTTAATCTTGATGCAGTTGTAAAAACAACTGTTTTTATGACAGATCTCTCAAAGTTTAGTGAGATGAACGATATATATTCAAAATTCTTCTCATCAAATCCACCTGCGCGAACAACTGTTGAGGTTAAAGCCTTGCCTAAGGGTGCAATGATTGAGATAGAGGCAATTGCTGTAAAAAAGCATAAGCATGCATAGACTTCTTAAAAAAAAACACACCGGGGTTTTACTCCCCCTTTTTTCAATCTACAGCGATGATGACTGGGGATGTGGAGATGTATCATCTTTAGAAGAATGGATTGACTTTTTTAATGAAGTTGGTTTTGATATAATCCAGATTCTACCATTAAATGAGCTTCCACCAAACACAAACTGTCCATACACATCACTAACAGCATTTGCAACTGACCCTATATACCTGTCCATTAAAAAAATTAAGCATCTTTCACCAGCTATAGAAAGGAAGATAAAAACTTCTGAATTCAAACAGAGGATAAAAATCATCAAGAATCTTGACTACATAGATTATAGCGAGATTAAAAAACTTAAATATGAAGTACTATGGGAAGAGTATAACTATCTTGTAAAGGAAATTTTTCATTGTGAGCCTTCAGTCAAATATGACTTTGAAAAATACTGTGAGGAAAACTCATGGTGGCTTGATGATTATGCATTATTTAGAAGATTAAAGGATATCTATTCATTTGTATCGTGGGAGGAATGGCCTGAAGGACTAAAAGAAAAAAGAGCTAATGATATAGAAAAATTCAAAAAAGAAAATGAATTTGAAATAAATTTTTTTAAATACATCCAATGGGAGATTGACTGTCAGCTTGAAGATATAAAGAATAAACTGAAAGCCAAAAATATACACCTTTTTGGTGATATACCATTTATGGTCAACAAGGAAAGTGCTGATGTTTGGTCAAGAAGATATGATTTCAGACTTGATCTTGAAAGCGGAGCGCCGCCTGATGCTTTCTCTTCTAAAGGTCAGAGATGGGGTATCCCAGCACCAAACTGGGATAGTCAGATTGCAAACAACTTTGAATGGTGGAGATTAAAACTTAAAAAATTTAGAAACCTATATGATATATTCAGAATAGATCATATGGTTGGCTTTTTTAGAACCTGGGTTATACCCATAAACTCCGGAGAGCCAAATTTTGATATTCTTGATCCTTTAAAACAAGAGAAAAGAGGTAGATTGTTTTTGAAAACAATCACATCGTCAACTGATATGCTTAGTGTAGCTGAGGATCTTGGAGTTATACCCCCATTTGTTAGAAAGGTTATGCAGGAGCTTGAGGTTCCAGGATATAAAATAATACGATGGGAGAAAGATGAGTCGCAAACACAATATATAGATCCCAAAAACTATCCTCCAATCTCACTTGCGACAACATCAACTCACGATACTGAACCAATGAACACCTGGTGGAAGATCATAGATGATAGAGAAAAAAGGCAGTTTATAAAAATGATAAAGGGAAGTGATAAAAAAATACCTTCAAGCTACAGAGAAATAAAGGATTATGTAAATGAAAAGCTTTTATCATCACCATCCAGAATTGTAATAACCCATATACCTGACATAATATCATCTGATGAAAGAATAAATACACCAAATACCGTTGGCAGCCATAATTGGACATATAGAATAAAATACCTGCCTGAGAGATTTTACCAAAAACACAGAAATGATTTTGATACACTAAAAGAAATGATAAATAGGCTAAGAAAATGAAAAAAAACTTGTTTTTAATATCACTTTTTATTATTTTTAACTCATGCTCTATAAAAAACATGGCAATAAAAGAAATAGCTGATATAACAGATAGGGGAATAAAAAGTAAAATATTCTCTGAAGATAACCTTGTATACGCAAAGGATTTTCTTCCATCAAATCTAAAGCTTCTTGAAATGATTCATTCGGAAAAAAAAACTATTAAAAATGCAGCAAATCTATCACTTGGGTTATGTGGTTATGGATATGCATTTTGGGAGAATGAAACAGAGATTGCAAACAGCTTTATAAAAAAAGGATTATACTATTCAGCTGACTTTATATCAGAAAAAAAACTTTTGCTCAATTCAAAAGCAAAGGATGATACAGTTGAGATATTCTTTTCAAATTTGTTTTGTAATCTTGTATATCTTGAGATAAACAGAGACAATCTTGAGGCTCAGGAAAAACTTTCAGAGATAGAAGAGGTGACAGAGAAAATCTATGAGATAAACCCAAACTACTTCTATGGCTTTATAAGAGCAATAAAGGCATATATAATGGCTTCAAAGCCGTCAATTGTAGGGGGTGATATTGAAAAGGCAAAAGAATTATTTGAAGGTGTGGTAAAAGAAAATGATTTTTTACTCAACAAATATCTATATATGAGATATGCTGTTCTTGTGCTTGATGAAGAGCTTTTTGAAAGAATCTACAATGAAATAATCTCATGGGAAAATAACAACTCTCCATATGCTTTTTTTAATAAAATAGCTCAGATGAAAGCAAAAAGGTTAAAGGAGGCTAAAGATGAATATTTTTAAGGCTTTGGTGATGCTGCTTTTATCATCATCACTTAATGCTGAGGTAATCATAAAATTTGCAACCCTTGCACCTGAGGGGACTAACTGGACAAAGATTCTAAGAGAGTTTGCAAAAGATATTGAGACACAAACAAAAGGTGAGATAAGATTTAGAATATACACAGGAGGGGTTCAGGGCGATGAAAGGGATGTTGTAAGGAAGATAAAATCATCTCAGCTCAATGCAGCTGGCTTTACGGGATATGGTATTGGTGAGATAGCAAAGGAGGTTAGAGTTCTTGAGGCTCCGTTTTTGTTCAGAGATACAGATGAGGTTGACTTTATATATTCAAGATTTACACAAGATTTTGAGAAAATATTTGAAAAAAATGGCTTTGTTTTTCTTGGCTGGACTGAGATAGGAGAGGTTTATGTTATATCAAGAAATCAGATAAAAAATCCATCAGATTTTAAAAAAGCAAGACTTTGGATATGGGAAGGTGATGAGATAGCCAAAAAAACCTTTGAAAACTTTGGCTCAAAACCAATACCACTTTCAATTGCAGATGTAATGACATCCATCCAAACAGGTATGATAGACACAGTCTATGCCACACCAGCAACAATAATCCCCCTTGGCTGGCATAAAAGAATGAGATATTTCCTTGATATGCCTATCACCTATGGCACAGGGGCTGTGCTTATATCAAAGAAGGTCATTGATGATATGAGACCTGAAATAAGAGAAAAATTCATATCATCTGCTAAAAAATACTTCTCCTCCCTAAATAGCATAACAAGGAAAGAAAATATTAAAGCAACAGAGCTTTTAAAAAAACAGCTTAAAGTCATAAAGCCTCAAAGCATAAAAGATTTTGAAGAGCTTGCAAAAAAAACAAGAAAGGAGCTTGTATCTTTTTACGGATCAGAGTTTATTGAGAAGATAGAAAATGAGCTTGAGATATATAGAAATGCTAAAAGAAAAAATAATAAAAGTTGATAGAATCATATACATATCTGAGAGGTATTTTATAATCACATTGCTTTTTTTGATGATAATTCTTTCATTTGCGCAGGTAATACTAAGGCTCTTATTCAAAAATGCAATTGCTGAAATAGAGATTTTTGTAAGAAATCTTGTTATGATATCTTGTCTATTTGCATCATCAGCTGCTACATATCATTCATCCCACTTTAGGATAGAAGTAGCAGAGAGATTTTTGTCAGAGAAAAGCAGAAAAAACCTCTATAGTTTCTCGCAGCTTTTGATAGTCTTTAGCTCGCTATTAATACTCATACAAACAATAAGATTCATTGAATTAGAGATAGGTATAAAGAATGCGTTTATGGAAATAATCAGCTTGAAACTTGATATACAACATTTGATACTTTTTCTCCCAATAATCTTTTTTAATATATCATTCCATGCTTTTTCAAATATACTTAAAAAACAGGAAAATAAATGATTGTTTTTTTATCCCTATCGGCTATTCTTATGCTTTTATCAGTTCCAGTGTTTGTAGTTGTATTTCTGCTTACATTTTATCTTTACTCATCAAATTCAATACCGCTATCATCTATGGTTATAGAGTTTATGAGGCTTTCAAGTATGCCATCCCTTGTTGCTGTGCCACTTTTTTCCTTTGCTGGATTTGTTATAGCATCATCAAAAGCGCCACAGAGGTTTTTTAATCTTCTTTCTTCTATTTTTGGAAGTATAAGTGGGGGAGTGGTGCTTGCATCCATAATATCAGCATCCATCTTCACAGCTTTTAGCGGTGCTTCAGGCATAACAGTTATTGCAATGGGTGGACTCTTATATCCCATTTTAAAGGATGCGGGATACAGTGAAAAATTCTCCTTAGGCTTGATATCAACAACAGGAAGTCTTGGGCTTCTTATCCCACCGTCACTTCCAATAATTTTATACTCCGTTGTTGGGAAAATAGACATAAACCTTCTTTTTAAAAAATCATTTGTATATGCAGTTTTTATAACCCTTCTTTTCTATCTTTATTCATATACTGTTTCAAAAAAAAATAACATTAAAAAACAAAACTTTGACTATGAAAGGCTTATACGATCGATAAAAGATGCTGCATGGGAAATACCTCTTCCCTTAATTGTTATAGGAGGGATATACCTTGGCATAATAACTGCATCTGAGGCTGCAACCATCACATGTGTTTATTCAGTGATTGTTGAGTGTTTTATAAAAAAAGAGATAAAGTTCTCAGATCTTTTAGGGATATCCATAGAGGCAATGCTCCTTGTTGGGGCAATATTTATAGTTCTTGCATCAGCTCTTTCATTTACAAACTATATTGTTGATATGCAGATTCCAGAAAAGGTTTTCAGCATACTTTCACTCTATATAAAAAGCAAGTATTCATTCCTTATTGTTTTAAACATGCTTCTGCTAATGATAAATATGATAGAGATTTTCTCGGCAATAATAATTGTTGTGCCAATAGTGGTTCCAGTGGCGATGAGTTATGGTATTGACCCCCTTCATCTTGCGATAATATTTCTCATAAACCTTGAGCTTGGATATATGACGCCGCCTTTTGGAATAAACCTTTTTCTATCAAGTATGAGGTTTCAAAAAAGATTAACAGATATATACAGATATGTGATACCATGGTGGTTGATTGTTTTTATATCCCTTCTAATCACATCATATATACAACCTTTTTAAGATTAAGCAAAGATAAATTTGATAAAATTTATGTAAAGAAGGAGGCTTATTATTATGAATTCAAATACATTAAAAAAAACATATCTTAATCAAATACACAGGAAATATGGCGCAAAGCTTGTGGACTTTCATGGCTGGGAGCTTCCAGTTCAGTTTGAAGGAATAATAAAAGAGCATTTAACGGTTAGGCAATCTGTTGGACTTTTTGATGTAAGCCATATGGGGCAGATATTTGTTGAAGGAAAGGATGCAAGATGCTTTCTTGACTATATCAATTCAAACAATGTTTTTAAACTCAAAAAAGGGCAAGGCTGTTATTCACATCTACCGAACGAAAAGGGCGGGATTGTGGATGATGTTATAAACCTCTGTCTTGATGATGAGAGATTCCTTGTTATAGTTAATGCTACAACAACTCAAAAAGATTATGAGTGGTTTTTAAAAAACTCAACAAGATACAATGTAAAAATAACAAATAAATCGGCTGAATATTCAATGATAGCTGTTCAGGGGCCTAAATCTGTTGAGATAATGAAAAGATTTGTCCCTGAGCTTTTAAAATATCCAAGATTTGGCGTAGTCGAAAAGGAGGTTATGTCCAAACACTGCTATATCTCAAGGACAGGATATACCGGTGAGGATGGTTTTGAAATAACGGCGCCAAACTCAATAATAGCTGATATCTGGGAAGAGTTTATGAGATTAGGGAATGACCTTGGGATAAAACCATGTGGGCTTGGGTCAAGAGACAGTTTAAGGCTTGAATCTGGCTATTTGCTTTATGGATCTGATATAGATGATGAGCATTCAAGTTATGAGGCAGGTTATGGTTGGGTTGTAAAGCTTAATAAAGGAATTTTCATAGGGAAAGAAATACTTGAGAAGCAGAAAAAAGAAGGTATAAAAAGAAAGCTAACAGGCATAACAATGGATGAGGGTATTCCAAGAGCAGGGTATAAGGTTTTCAAAGACAACCAATTACTTGGCACACTTACAAGCGCAACATATTCTCCATCACTCAAGAAATCAATAGGAATGGGTTATATGCCACTTGATCTAAAAATCGCTGAAGTTGTTGAGGTTGAGATAAGAGGCAAGAGATATAAAGCAAAGATATCGGAGATGCCATTTTATAAAGGTGGGGTTTTCTTCTTATCACAAAAAGGCTAAAAAATCGTTTCATGTTTCATTTTATTGTTTGAAATTAAAATAAGAGAAAATTTTATGTTAAAAATAAGAGGGCATCATTTTTTGTGTATTGAAGGTTTTAGAGGTTATGGTTATTCATCTGATTTTGTAAAAAACATGGCGGATATAATATCAAAACTTCAAAAAGATCCTAAAGTAATTCCTATTAATTTTGCTGATGATATATGTGCTTTTTGCCCTCATCTTAAAAATGGTATGTGTTGTAATGAGAAGGGTGGTGAAAAAGAAGTATTTAAAATGGATAGTTCATTTTTTAAAAAAACAGGCATTATTCCAAAACAAATTTATAGATATTCTGATATTAAAAAAAGGATATATGAAGTTTTTAAAACAAGAAAAAAGCTTTTTGGCATATGTGATGGATGCTCATGGAAAAAGATATGTGGCTGGTATATATCAAGATGATTAGTTTTTTATAAAACTGATTATCTTTGATATATATTGCTGAGCTTTATTCGTTTTAAATATCTCTGCACCATGACCTGTGTCTGAAAGAATAAAGGAATAGTTAATCCTTCTTGAGTTTAAAATCTGCATAAATACCCTTGTGCTTGAGAGTGAATATAGGTCATTTTCTGAAACAACAAACATTATATTCGCTTTTGTTTTTTTAAAGAGATCTGAAATCTCATAGCCAGCATAATTAAGCCCAGGAGCAAGAAGGATGATTTTTGCTGTTTTTTTGTAAAATAACTTCATTACAATGTTTGCTCCAATACTTGCTCCTATTGGGATTATGTTTGATTGTGGATACTTTTCCTCTATATATCTTACAAATGTTTTTACATCTTCCGTAAAATTTTCCACATCCTTTCTTCTTATATCTGGATATTTAATACTTCTTTTTCCACACATTGTAGACTCACCATGCCCTCTTAGATCAAGGGAGATGTAGTTTATATTGCTTTTTGAAAGATGTTCATTGAGGGGATTCCACTCCTGTCTATTAGAACCAAGCCCATGAACTTCAATTAAAAACGGACTTTTAGTGTCTTTAACACTTATTTCTGCCGATATTATACATCCATCAGTGGATGTAAGTTTTATGTTTTCAGCATAAAATAAAGTGGAGATAAGAAGAGATAAAATTATACTCATATAAAGATTTTATAAAATTCCTACCAGATCAAAAATAAGTTTTATAAACCACATCCAACTTCCATAATCCAAAATCAAAACATCCACTCATGTCTTACTATCCTTTAAGCCTTTTGCTTTTCTTTTAAATTAGTATAATATAGTTAGAGAAAATAAACCATTATCAAGGAGTTTCTATGAAGGAAAGTCTTAAGTATACAAAAACCCATGAGTGGATAAGGGTTGAAAATGATACGGGGATAGTTGGAGTGACTGATTTCGCACAGAGCCAATTGGGTGATATTGTTTTTGTAGATCTTCCAAAAGTAGGTGCAAAGGTTGAGAAAGAAAAGCAGGCATGTGTTGTAGAGTCAGTTAAAAGTGCTGCTGATATATACTCACCAGTAAGTGGTGAGATAATTGAGATAAACAATGAGCTTTCAAATGAACCATCACTGATAAATCAGGATCCTTTTGGTAAGGGCTGGATATTTAAAATAAAGATAACAAATGAATCAGATCTCTCGGATCTTTTAGACTTTAAAGCTTACGAAGAGTTTATAAAAACTCAGCAGCATTAATATTAAATATAAAATTTTTAATCATTTCTTTGATGCTCAATAAATCTTAATAATTTGGAGGAAAGATGTTTATTTCAAACACTGAAGAAGAAAGAAAAGAAATGCTAAGGGAAATTGGCGTAGGAGATTTTAAAGAGCTTTTAAAACAACTGCCTCAAAAATTTATAACACAAGACTTTAACCTTCCAAATGCTTTCAGTGAGATGGAAGCATATATGAAGATGAAGACTTTAAGTGAAAAGAATATGAGGCTTAAGTCATTTGCAGGTGGCGGAGTTTATGAAAGATATATACCTGCAGCAATAAAACATATAATTCAAAGAACAGAATTTTTAACAGCATATACTCCATATCAAGCTGAGGCAAGCCAGGGAACTTTACAGGCAATGTATGAATTTCAAAGCATTATGGCAGAACTTTATGGTATGGATTACTCAAATGCTTCTATGTATGATGGTTCAACCGCACTTGCCGAGGCTGTAAAGGCATGCATTAGAATCAATTCAAAAACAAAGATTATCTACTCATCCCTTGTAAATCCAAGGTATATTGATGTTGTAAAAACATATATTCCACCTTCAGAGTATGAGTTTGTGGCTATACCTCACAGCGATGGTCAAAGTGATATTGATGAGTTTAAAAAAATGATTGACGACAAGACATCCTGCTTTATAATATCAAATCCAAACTATTTTGGCATAATAGAGGATATAGAAGAGTTTAATAAAATTGCAAAAGAGAAAAATATTTTAAGCATATGCGTTGCAGATCCTCTTTCTCTTGCAATCCTTAAAACCCCGGGTGAGGCAGGCTATGACTTTGCTGTTGGCGAAGGGCAATCCTTAGGACTTCCACTCTCATATGGTGGACCTTACCTGGGGATCTTTACCTGCAAGAAGGATCATCTAAGGCAGATGCCGGGTAAAGTATGTGGGATGAGCATAGATAAAGATGGTAGAAGAGCATTTGTTTTAACACTTCAAGCAAGAGAGCAGCATATAAGAAGGGAAAAAGCCCCTTCAAATATATGTTCAAATCAGGCACTGTGTGCGGTGTGGGTAACAGTTTATGTAACCCTGCTTGGTGCTGAGGGTTTGAAAGAGCTTGCAGAGTTGAATCATACACTTGCAGTTAAGACAAAAAATATGATTGAAGCTCAAGGCTTTAAAATTAAGTTTTCAAAGCCATTCTTCAATGAGTTTGTTGTAGAGCTTAATAAAAAATCACAACATGTCAGAGAAAGGATTATAAAAAAATTTTCAATAGACCCTGGACTTGCGCTTAAAGAATTTGGGAAGGATTTTGAAAATTTACTTCTTGTTGCTATAACAGAGACAAAGACAGAAAAAGATATTGATGAACTTGTTGAGGCACTTACAAAAACCTGCAAGGTTATTAGATAGTTGGAGGGATAAAATGGAAAATTTTGAGCTTAAACTCAGTATAGAAAAATCAAAGGATGGTAGAAGGGGAGTTCATTTTAAAAGTGCAGAAAAAATAGAGGATATAGATAAAAGGTTTTTAAGAACCAGCAAACCAAAGCTACCACAACTCTCAGAGTTTGACACAGTAAGACACTTTACAAGAATGTCAAAATTGAATTTTTCTATAGACACTCATTTCTATCCACTTGGCTCCTGCACAATGAAATACAATCCTAAAATAAATGAAGAGACCTCATCATTTGATGGATTTATTTCACTCCATCCACTTGTTCCAGATTTCGCAGCACAGGGAACGCTTGAGATAATACATGACATAAAATCAAGATTATGTGAGATATGTGGGATGGATGATGGAACGATGTGGCCTGCTGCAGGAGCCCATGGAGAATTTACAGGAATTTTAATAGCAAGGAAATATTTTGAAAAAAAAGGGGAAAAAAGAAACGAAATAATAATTCCAGACTCTGCTCATGGCACAAATCCAGCAACTGTTACAATGGCTGAATTTAAAACAATAAACATCCGCTCATCCTCTGATGGGAGAATAGATCTAAAACTGCTTAAAGAAAATCTTAAATCAACAACCGCCGTATTAATGCTTACAATTCCAAACACGCTTGGAATATTTGAGACCCAGATAGAAGAAATAGTAAATCTCTGCCACGAAAATGGCACATTGGTGTATATGGATGGAGCAAATATGAATGCTCTTATAGGGCTTGTAAAACCAGCAAACTTTGGCATTGATATACTCCATCTAAACCTTCATAAAACATTTTCAACCCCTCATGGTGGAGGAGGTCCTGGAAGTGGTGCTGTTTTGGTAAAATCATTCTTATCAGAGTTTCTTCCAATACCTGTTGTTGTGAAGGAAGGTGATAAATATATACTTGATGAAAAAAGACCAAATACAATAGGAAGGATAAAAGCGTTTTTCACAAACACCCAGGTTCTACTAAAAGCATACACATATCTTCTTATGCACGGACCCAAAGATTTAAGACAGATATCAGAAAATGCGATAATAAACGCAAACTATATAAAATCAAAACTTGAAAAGATATATCCAGCATATTCAAAAGAATACTGTATGCATGAATGTGTCCTTACCCCTGCGAAAGAGATCCTTGACAAAGGCGTAAAAACCTTGGACATAGCAAAAAGACTTCTTGATTATGGCTTTCATGCACCAACAATATATTTTCCGCTTATAGTCCATGAGGCACTTATGATAGAGCCAACTGAGACAGAAAACAAACAAACACTTGATGAGTTTATAAGCGCAATGGTAAAGATATATGAAGAGGGGAAAAACAATCCTGAAATTGTTAAAAATGCACCTCATACAATGCCCGTAAAAAGGGTTGATGAGGTTTTGGCTGCACGGAAACCAAATTTGAGATGGTAGTTTCAATAGAGCTTTATATTGTTTTTCTTAAGGTATTTTTTAAAATCTTTTAAAGCTTTGTTATATCTTCTAACTATTTGTTTTGGCGTTGCTCCATTTTTTAGAAGAAGATAAAAGTCCTTGCTCCCTGTCATAAGTGTGATTTCTCTCTCTCTTATAACAAGCTTATCAGGATAAAAGGCATTTATCAAATATATTGCATTTACAAAAATATCAAATGCTCTAACCTTTCTTTTGTCTGTAACTTTAATACAAACCCCATTAACTACCTCACCGGCATAAAGATCCTCGGAAGGAACTCTGTAGCATGGCTTAAACTCAACCCCTTTAAGTTTTCTTTTGTTTAGCTCATCACTGATCCTTGAATTATCAAGCCAGGGAGAACCAAAAAATTCAAAAGGAATATCAGTGCCTCTTCCAACAGAGATATTTGTCGCCTCAAAGCATCCTATACCTGGATAGAGAATAGCAGTATTTAGATTTCTTATGTTAGGCGAAGGGTTAACCCATTTAATTGATGTCTCATCAAAAAACATATCCCTTTTATACCCTTCCATCCTAACCACATAAAGTTCAAGATCGATATTTGATTTAATCTTATGAAAAATAGCCATCTCACCAGCTGTAAGAGAATGTCTTACAGGCACAGCAAAATATGCTGTAAATGCCTTTATATCATCATCAAGGACAGGACCTTCCATAATTGAAGATGAAATAGGATTTGGTCTGTCAAGAACAATAAATCTTATTTTCTTCTTAGCTGCTTCTTCCATGGCATATCCCATCGTTGTAAGATATGTGTAGAATCTTGCTCCAACATCCTGAATATCAAAGACAAGTGTATCAATATTTTCAAGCATTTTATCATCCGGTCTTTTATTCTTACCATAAAGACTATATACTGAAATACCTCTGTATGATGAATCCAACACATCTGCACCTGCTTTCTCATTTCCCATAAAACCATGCTCAGGGCTAAAAATTGCTCTAATATCAACCCCCGCATCAATCATTACATCTACATCACTTCTACCATTTCTATCCAGCGATGTGTGGTTTATTATAAGGCCTACCCTTCTGCCTTTAAGAATATCAAAATTATTTTTTTCAAGAATATCTATCCCTGTCAATAGCTCTGCTTGGGATGAAAGCGAGAAAGCAAAGTAAAGTATATGAGCTAAAAGAGATTTCATATCTTTTCCTTAGCAACCATAAGATAAAAATTTCCCTTTTTCCACACTGAATAGGCAAATTTTTTAGCCTTATCACCAGTTCCTGCAAAATAATCAACCCTTGCTCCCTTTATTGCACCTCCTGTGTCATGGCAAAATACAAATCTGTTTGAAGGTTTAAAACCTTTAAAATTTAGACTCTCATCAATATCGGGAAGTTCCAAACTCACAAAAGCAACAGTTCCAAGAGGTATCAGAGAGTTATCAACTGCAACGGATCTGTGGGCAACAAGGCTTAAGCCATAGCTTCCAATTGGCCCTTCGTCAAATGACTTTAGATCATCAAGATAAAAAAATACATATCTTTTGTTTTGAGATATAATCTGTCGCCATAGCTGTGGGTTTTTATTTATAAAATCTTTTGCTCTATCATAAAATGTTTTATCTTCCCCAATAGCTCCTTTTCTCTCTATATATCCATTTTCAAGTAGTGTGCTCATCCATCCTTTAAATTTAAGTGAGTTTGTAGCAGCAAACCTTGCTCTTTTATATCCCCCCTCTCTTATCTTAAGTATTCCAGAACCCTGAGTATGAAGATCAAGCAGATCTGTTATATCTTTAAGATATGCTATCTCATATCCTTTACCTGAAAGAATGCCATCAAAATCTATCTCTTCTCTGGAATAGTATGGCAGCATCTTTGTGCCTAAAAGCCTTCCTGTTAGTTTCTGCCCTTTGTATTTATCTGCATCAAAATCTTCAAGGTTTACCTCAACCATATCATCAGGTTTTCTGTAGATAGGAAACCTGTAAATTTCATCCTTTTTAAAACTTGCTTCAAAAATAGGCTCATAATATGAGCTAAAAGTCACTGCTTCACTTCCCTTAACAAGCTCATAAAAATCAAAATTTTCAATAACCTTCTTTCTAAATTCATCTGCATTTGTAGAACTTTCAACAATATCTTTAAGTTTTAGTGCTGATAAGACAAGGGTGTTCTTATCAATGATTCTATCTGCAAATTTATATTTTATCTCGCGATCAAGTTTAGTAAGATACTTTATATTCATCTCAAGAGCTTTTTTAAAGCTTTCGTCTAATGGAAACTCAAAGTTTATATTTTTTGCATCAGCTTTGACTATATCAGCCTCTCTAACCTCAATCTTTTTACATACAAGCACCTCATCCTCTTTACATTTTGGCACAGCAGTATATTTGAGTAATAAATCCTGCTGTTTTTTTATGTTTGAATAACATGATGCAAAAAAAACTAATCCAATAAGGATCACCCTTTTCATAATGCCTCCCTAAAAGGTATATGTTATCTTGGAAAGACCAACTGGATTATCTGGATTTAATCCCTTTTTAACAGAAACATAAAGAGCTACAAGCTTCATAAAAACATCAACTGCAAGAGTGTTAAAGGGATAGTTGTCTGAAAATGGTTTTACAGCACACCAGCAAACCTTTCTGATGCTAAGTTTATCAGAAACAAGTTTAAGATCATCTGTAAGTTTTTTCCCTCTTGAGAGTATTACAACATAATCTCTTTTAGTGAATGCTCCAATAGGTCCATGAAGAAATTCTGCTGCTGAATAGGCAAGTGTCTGAAGCTGAGCCATCTCTCTGAATTTAAGTGCTGCATCTTCACAGATAGCATTGAAAGGTCCTCTTCCAATGAATCCTACAACCCTTGATCTTATCAGCATTTCAGTATCAAGTTTTATTATTCTCTCAAAGTTTTTTATAACCCACTCTATCTCCTCTATACTTTTCTTAAATCTTGTTTGAGGAAAACCACTTCCAAGAAAATTAGAAATTCTCAAAATAGCCCATAGCTGAAGCAAGAAGCTTTTTGTAGCAGCAACTGGTATTTCAGGGGAGTTTGAGAGAAGTATGTGAAAGTCTGATATAGATGCAAGTGTGTTTTTTTTAAGATTAGGCTCATTTGTAACGGCAACAATATTTGCCCCCATTTTTTTAAGCCTTTTAGTGCACTCCACAACATCATAGCTTCTTCCAGACTGAGAAAAAGAAAAAACAGTTCTCCCCTTCATATTAAAATTCTTTTTTAAGTTGAATATGGAAAATGGATGAACTATGTTGCTTATCTTGCCGCAGTAGCTTTCCCATATATATTTGGCAAAAAGTGTAGCATTACCAGAACTTCCTCTTCCGATAAGAAAAAATTCATCGTTTTTTTTCAAAAAAGATGGAAGTGATGAGTTAATCTCATCAAATTTTCTAAGAAGGGCAGGTATTTCTAATATATCCTTATATGTTTTAGTATCTTTCATACCATTCATACAAAGCTATTTTATCATTTTGACAAATTAAAAATACTATTGTAAAATTGAGTTAGAGGCTTTAAAGGAGGAGGGAGATATGAATTTAGCTTCGAGAATGAATAGGCTTGGGACAGAGACTGCATTTGAGGTTCTTGCAAAAGCAAAAAAACTTGAGGCAGAAGGCAAAGATATAATTCATCTTGAAATAGGGGAGCCGGACTTTGATACTCCGAGAAACATAAAAAAGGCTGGAGTTGAGGCGATAAAAAATGGATTTACACACTACACACCATCAGCAGGAATACTTGAGGCAAGAGAGGTTGTTGCTGATTATCTAAATAAAACAAGGCCTGGTATTTCTGCACGAGCTGATGATGTTGTTATAACTGTTGGTGGGAAGCCTGTGATGCTTTACACAATTCTTGCACTTGTTGATGAGGGTGATGAGGTTATATGTCCAAATCCATCATATCCTATATATGAATCTCTTGTTAATTTTGTTGGAGGTAAGGTTGTTTCACTTCATATAAGAGAAGAAAATGATTTCAACTTTGATCCCAAGGATCTTGAAAAGCTAATAACACCTAAAACAAAGCTTCTTATTATAAACTCACCTGCAAACCCAACAGGTGGTGTTATAACAAAACAACAGATGGACGAGATATATGAAATACTTAAAAAAAATCCACATATCTATGTTCTTTCAGATGAGATATACAGTAGGATAATCTATGGTTTTGAGCATACATCGATAGCAACTTATCCTGGTATGAGAGAAAGAACCGTGGTGCTTGATGGACTTTCAAAAACATATGCAATGACAGGCTGGAGGCTTGGATATGGATTGTGTCCCTCGAAACTTGCTCCTTATATAACAAAGCTAATTACAAACTCAGTTTCATGTGCTGCTGCTTTTGGTCAAAAGGCTCTAATTGAAGCACTTAGAGGTCCCCAGAACTCTGTAAAAAAAATGGTAAGAGAGTTTAAGAAAAGAAGAGATGCAATAGTTAAAGGGCTTAATGAAATACCAGGGTTTTCATGCAGGACACCAAAAGGTGCTTTTTATGTTTTCCCAAATATAAAAGGCACGGGTATGAAATCTCAGGAGCTGGCTGAGCTACTGCTTTATGAGGCTGGAGTTGCAGTTTTGAGTGGGACATGCTTTGGAAGTTTTGGAGAAGGATATTTAAGATTTTCATATGCAAACTCGCTTGAGAATATAAATAAAGCAATAGAAAGAATAAAGTCAGTAGCTCACAAATGGCAGAAATAAATTATTCTGTTTTTTTTAGGGCAAAATAAAACTTGCTCCCCTTTCCTTTTTCTGACTCAAACCATACCTTTCCATTGTGTTTTTCTATTATTGTTTTGGTTATTGCAAGACCAAGCCCACTGCCTTGTGTATTAAGAGAAACATTCTTACCTCTAAAAAATTTCTCAAATATGAATTTTTTATCCTCTTCATCTATTCCATATCCATGATCCTCAACACAAAAAATCACAACATCTCCTTTATCATAAACAGATATATTTACAACACTTGACGGCATGGAATATTTTATTGCATTATCTACAAGATTGTTTATAACCTGAGCTATCCAGTGTTTATCCATCTTAATCATAGCATTTTTAATCTCAGAATTAAAAATGATTCTTATATTCTTAGAGTATGCCTTCATTCTTAACGATGGCAAAAGGGTATTTATGGTCTGTATGAGATCTGCTTTTTCCATCTCTATATCTGCTTTTGAAGTGAGCTTTGATATATCAAGAAGATTTGTAACTATATTTATTAATCTATTTGTTGCTTGATCAACAAGGTTAAGAAATGCTATTTGCTGGTCATTAAGAGAACCCGCATCACCATTAAGAAGAACAGAAAGAAATCCTTTTATGGTTGTAAGAGGTGTTTTGATCTCATGGTTTACCGATGCTATAAACTCATCCTTTATCTTATTTAGACTCTCCATCTTTATAGCATATTGTGATATCTTTGAATATAGATCTGAAAGATTCATAAAGAGTGCAAGCTGTTTTGAATATATCTCAATCAGTGATAAATCATCCTGAGAATATTTTCTCTTTTTACTATCAGAAATGACTATTACTCCATATTTTCTCTTTGCTGTCATAACAGGGAAAATAAGCAGAGTCTGACTATTTGTGTCTTTTACAAAAGGTATTGATCTTATATCTTGCTCGTCAGTTATATACATAGGATTTGCATTGATAAACACCTTTGTAAGTGGTGATTGCTCTTCTGTGAGATCCACTCTATAGTCAATCTGGATGTTAGATGGCTGTGTGAAAAGAGCTACAAGTTTATTATCCTCATTGGAATAACCGAAGCAAACCACAAATTGAGGCGTAATAGTTCTGTAAATAAGCTCTATGAGATAAGAGGCAGGATTTTCAAGCTCACAGCTTATTGTGGATATGCCTTCATATATAAGCCTTGCCTCCTTGTGCTTTTTTATAAGCTTTGTTTCCTGACTTTCAAGCTCCTTAATTATACCATCAAGCTCTGCCTTAAGCTTTTTTATCTCTCTGTTTCTTTCTTCTATCTCAGTGTAATAATTAAGAAAGGTTTTCAAGAATAGAAGTATAAATCTGAAATACCTTAAAACAGTATCCTTATCCTCTTCATTTATCATAGCAACAATACTGATATTCTTTAATCCATCATTGAGAGATATCACAGCAAAATGTTTTTTTTCCTCTTCAAATATATCAGCTCTTTCTATGTATGAAAGCTCATCCTTTGCAGAAAAAACTATGTCTTTAATCTTTGAAGGATCCATATTGAAATTACCCTTGTTTATAGCGCCTATAATGCTTACATTATCCTCTTTTTTCTCAACAATATAAAAAGATGCATCGGATACTATGTTGTTAAACTTTATTAAGATAATGTTTGTAAGATTGAGGTAATCTTCTTTACGGAATGAAACTGCAGTAGAAAGGATAGATTCTATAAAATCTTCAAATGATAAGTAGAATTTATTATACTCTTCAATCTTCTTGTGAAGTGGAAGCACATATCTGAATCTAATATACCAGAAAGAAACAAAAAATGCTGATAAAAAGATGAATAGAGGAGCAATCATATCAGATCAAGAAGTGCATTGAGGTAGTTGGACTGGGACTTAAGGCGTGATGAATATATCCAGGCACTTCTAACATTTAAACTCTCAACTATCTTGTCAACGAGATGTCTAAATTCAGCTTCCCTGGCAGCAAGTGGACTTGTTGGTTGGGGTCCTATGACTATTATGCCATTGACATTTTTTTCAAGAACAGTGTTCCCAATCTTGAAAGCTACACCATAGACCTCCTCAGGATCATATTCCTCCTCAAAAACGAGATACCAGCTTAAGCTTGTTTTAATTATGCTTGAAAAGGTTTGCGAAAGTTTGTAAAGAACATAGTTAACATAATCCTTCATGCCCTTTGGATAGAAGATCCCCCATTTATAAAAGCTGTCAGGTGATGATGCATATCTGTTTACATCTTTTATTTCCTGGGGAGTTGGTGAAGAAAGATCATCATTATCACCAAAAAGCATATCAAGCAGATCTTGATGCAACAAAGATTGTTTCTGTGATGAGATGTATTTTTCAAGTTTCTTCATTCTAAAAAGCATCACCGTTAGTGTTCTAAAATCCAAAGATCTATCAACAAAAAACCTTTTTATATCATCCTCACTAAGTTTTACATCCATATTTGTAAGTATTTGATTGAGTATGGCTTTGTATGTTTGAGGATTTGGTGGCTTTATATCCACCATCCACCCCTGAGATATTTCTATACCAAGCATTGATTCAAGAGGCTCAAGCTCTTTTGGCGAGAAGAGTGATGAGAAAATAACCTGCTTGTTTGAGCTCATACAATCAGATATAACCTTGCTTATAAAAGCCTTATTCTCCTTGTTTATGAGCATAAGATGAATGTCATCAACTATAATAACCTTTGAGTTCTCTATTAGCTGAGCAATGCTGTCTATGAAACCTTCTTTTATTGCAAGCGTGACACCAACAGAAAACTTAACCCCATTTGTAACAAATATATTCTTCTGTCCCATTGTTGATGAAAGTCCATAAGACATTGAGTGTATGAAATGAGATTTTCCACTCCCTATCGGCCCCCATATCAGTATGGGATTATACATAACACCAGGATTTTCAACTACTGCCATGCTTGCGGCATGAGCAAATCTATTATGAGAACCAGTGATTAGCGTCTGAAAGCTCAATGTTGGGTTTAATGGAAGCTCTATTGACCAGCGCATTTTGAGTCTATCTATGCTTCTTTGGGAAAGCTTTGGTGATGGAGGAGGTGTTAGTTTCTTATGATCAGGCTTTTGCTCAGTTTTTTTCCCATCTTTTTTATCTACAGAGTCTTCGGAAATTCTCTTTGGAGTTACAGGACCACCTTTAGGTATTATTATAGATTCTTCTTTTTTCTCCTCTTTAGTTTCAAGCTTAACCTCAAAATCAGGCATTGGTATTTCAACCTCTTTGTCCTTAGATAAATCTTTTATATCTTCTTTCTTCTCAAGGACCTTCTGTTTTTTCTCTGTAATTTTTGAGGTGATGTTCTCTATTGCTTTTTTTATTTTTTCCTCAGTTAAATCATTAGATTCAAGTATATACATTATGAAATTATAATCCCCTTTCAAAAGCCTTTCAGGTCTTGAAAGCACAGGTCCAATCTTCTTGATTATATTTACAATATCCTTGAAATCTCCCTTAAGCAGAAGTGCCTTTTTTGAACCAATCTTTCTTATCTCCCACTTTCCTATCATACACTTCCCGCAATTAAATCAAGAACAAAATCAATAACCTCGGATCTTGAAAGATTCTTCATGCTAAACGAAAAGAAGATATAGCCTGCTTGAGACACAGCGTTTTTAATCTCATAGACTTTATCAACAGGAATCTCACCAATGAGCACAACTGCATTAACCTTTTCATTCCCAGCATTTATAATTAAGTTCTCAACTGAAAAGTTTTCATCATAAAATAAAACAAAACTTCTTTCAACAAACATTTTTTTATTCTTTGATGAAAAACATATCTCATCCAAATATCTTAAAAAGTGCTTAAGCACAGTCTCACCATTAATTGAACATACTAAGCCTATCTTCTTAACCCTTTCATCGCTAACATCAGAGGGTTTTTTGGCATAAATTATATCTTTCAACTCATCTGAAAGTAAAAGGTTATTGAAATCCTTTTGTTTTTCTGTGCACTGTATTTGATGTTCTTCTTCAAAAAAACTACTTTGAATATCAACGCTAAATTCTTTTTCTTTCTGGTGTGAGTCTAATATTTCAAAACTCTTTTCATCTTTATCCTTTTCTTCAGATTTATCTAATTCAATGTCATAACTGGATGGTGATGTAACAGGGCTTTGCTCTACTTGAATATCAGTTTTAATCTCATCTGAGAACTGATTTATATCTTCATTATGGATAACCATCTCATCAGGAGGCTCAAGTTTTATGTCATCAGCACTATGATTTAAAGTCTCATTGACATCATCCTTCTTTTTCTCTTCTTCATTATCAATATCTAAAACCTGCTGATTATCTTCTAATTTCTTAGCACTGCTATCAACATCCTTATTTTTAACATCAGATGCTTGTGGTGTTATTATAAAATTTTCAATATCGCTTAAATTCTGCAACTCTGTATCAGATTTATTATCAGCTTCTTGATCTTTCTCATCCATTTTAGAAATCTGCTCTTCTGGCTTACCTATCATATCAGGAATTTTCTCAAGAAGTGAGTTAAGATCTCTCACAAGTTCTTCAAAATCTTTATTCTCTTTTTCCATAGCTCTGTTTTAAAGGAT
>JBMFKQ010000005.1:0-17330 GCA_049972095.1 Elusimicrobiales bacterium | reverse complement strand
ATACCCCTAACAATAGATTATACTATTTTTTGTTATTTGATGCATTTTTCGCTTGTTAATATACAAAAGGGCTTTCCTCTTTATAGTAAGTTAAAGTCGGCAGGATTTACTAAAATCGTATAATAGATTTATAACAGCATAGGGGGTGGCTATGAAGATTAATATTAACCCAAACCTTATAAAGGCAAGCTATGCTGTTAGAGGTAAAATCGTTCAAAGGGCTTATGAGCTTGAGAGAGAAGGCAAAAAAATAATCTACTGCAACATAGGAAATCCTCAAGCTCTTAAACAAAAACCTCTTACATACATAAGACAGCTTCTTGCTGGGGTAGAATATCCATATCTAATCAAAGACCCATTAACCTCAAAAGCCTTTCCAAAGGATATAAAAGAAAAAATAAAATTCATACTATCGGAAAACCCTGCAGGGCTTGGTGCATATACCCAGAGTGAGGGTATGAGTTTTATAAGAAAGGCTGTTGCTGATTTTATATCAAAGCGCGATGGAATCAAATCGGATCCGACAAGAATAATTTTAACAGATGGAGCATCAAAAGGCATACAAGCTGTAATGCTTGCGCTTAGCGAAAACTCAAGTTCAGGCTTTATGATACCAGTGCCACAATATCCTCTATATAGCGCCACAATATCACTCTACGGTGCATCTCAAATAAATTATTATCTCGATGAAGATAAACACTGGGAGCTAAACGAGCAAGAGCTTGAACGAAGTATTAAAGAGGCTATAGGCAAAGGAATAAATCCAAAAGCTATAGTTGTAATAAACCCAGGAAACCCAACAGGAAGTGTTCTTTCAAGAGAAAATATAAGAATGATAATAAACTTTGCAAGAAAATATAATATAGCAATTCTTGCAGATGAAGTTTATCAGGAAAATATATACTCTTCCTCACACAGATTCAATTCCTTTGCTTCAGTTATGGAGGAGATGAATATAAAGGATGTATGGCTTTTCAGCTTTCACTCAACATCAAAAGGATTTTTAGGTGAATGCGGTCACAGAGGTGGTTATATGGAGATCAGAAACCTTCCTACGGATGTTTATATGGAGCTTGTAAAACTCCAATCAATAGGGCTATGTGCTAACACAGCAGGTCAGATCATCACATATGCAATGGTAAATCCTCCACGGGAAAATGACGAGAGCTATGAGCTCTATGAAAAAGAAAAGAAAAATATACTTAGTGAATTGAAGAAAAAAGCTGAAATACTTGGAGAGGAGCTGAATAAAATAAAAGGAATGTCTCTTAAAGCTCCGTATGGTGCCATGTATGCCTTTGTTAGGATAGATCTCCCACCCCAAAAGACAATAAATACTGATATGATGAGTGAAAAAGAGATTATTGAGTATGAATCAAAAAGAGATTTTGATTACTGTATGAATCTTCTTGAGGAAACAGGGATATGTGTTGTGCCTGGCTCTGGTTTTGGTCAAAAACCTCACACATATCATTTTAGAATAGCATTTCTTCCCCCTATAAATGAAATAAAAGAGCTTGTTAGAAAGCTCAAGGAGTTTCATACACGCTACATAAGGAGAATTGAAAGACAATAAATTTCTATGAAGACTAAAAAAATAATAAAATAATCATTAGGGCAGGTGGCGGAATTGGTAGACGCGACGGACTTAAAATCCGTTGGCCGATTAAAAGGCCGTGCGGGTTCGAGTCCCGCCCCGCCCATACAAGATAGATCATAGCTTCTCAATTATAAATGATGTCAAAGTACAGATACTGTTGTTGTAACAACTCCATATAGAATATCAAAACCTGGAAAGGCTCTGCCTATCAAAGAAAGTAAAGCTTTGAGACTTAAAGTTGGAAGGCTTTCCTATATGTCATTTTCATAAGATTTGAAAGGCACAAGGATCTGTTTTTAAAAATCTATGGAGTTTTTTTTCTAATTTTGTATAATTTTAGTTATGAAAGTTGCACCAGAAGCAAGAAAATTGGTTATAATCTCTCTTCTTTCACTTATAATATCCCTTTATGCAGCAAAAGGCTTTACCCCTCTTTATATGGTTTCTTTTATAAGTGCAGTTGTGCTTTTATTTTCACTCTATTTTTTTAGAGATCCCAAAAGAAATCCAAATTTCAAGGCTAATGAAATCTCCTCTCCCGGCGACGGAACTGTCATATCCATATCGGATGAAGGTTCGCAGATGATGGTTATAAGAATTTTCCTTTCAATATTCGACACTCACATCCAGCGCTCCCCTGTTAAGGGAAGGATAAAAGAGATAAAATTTTATCCAGGAAGGTTTAGCATAGCCTATAAACACAAGGCTAAAGATAATCAGAGAAATATGATAAAGATAGTTGCTCAAAATGGTAAAGAGGTTTGGGTAGAACAAATCGCTGGTGCAATTGCAAGAAGGATAAATTGTTATGTTAGGCAAGGTCAGGAGATAAACAACGGTGAAAAAATAGGCATTATATACTTTGGCTCGCAGGTTGCTCTTTATCTTCCGAAAGATGTAAAAATAAAGGTTAAACCAAAACAGAAACTTAAGGCAGCAGTGGATGTGGTGGCAGAATGGTAGATGAAAGGGTTGAATACATAAAGAGAAAAACAAAAAGTGCTATACCATCAATATTTACGCTCTCAAATATGGCGTTTGGGATTATGGCACTTCTTAATGTTGCGAATGAGAATTTTATGCAAGCATGCTATTTTCTCATAGGTTCATACATAATGGATATACTTGATGGAAGAATCGCAAGAATGATCGATGCTGAAACAGAAATGGGTATAGAGCTTGACTCATTTTCTGACTGGCTTTCGTTTGGGATAGCCCCTGCATATATGATATATGAGTTTGCATTAAAAGAATACGGACTGGTTAGTTATCCTGTTGTTCTCATCTATATAATATGCGGAGCACTTCGGCTTGCAAGATTTAATCTCAAGTCCATTTATGGTGATTCATCAAAAACACATTTTCAGGGTTTGCCAATACCTGCAGCAGCAGGAATAATAATATTCTTTGTTATGTCATACTCAATAATAGAAGATGAAACTCCTCAAAAGACCATAAAATTTTTATCGGTAAGCATGCCATTTCTTTACAACATATTTCCTTTAATAATGATTATAATATCAATTCTTATGGTTTCATCAATACCCTATGTTGCGATGAAATCAAAGAATTCTTTTACAATTAAATCGCCTCTTGGGATTATTGCATTAGTGTCAACAATATTTTTAGTAGCAATCTATCCTCAAAATGCTCTTTTTATATTCTTTGCTCTCTATGCGCTTTCTGGGGTAGTATATTTCTTCTATAGACTTTTCTTTCAAAAATTAAATTAGACTTTCCTTGGAAAAAGCAACTCAATTTTTTCATTGTTCATAATCCTTTGTTTATTTTTGTCATCTGCAAGATGCATAGTTATTTTAAGTGATGTTTGAGGCATAAAAGGATATATCCATTTTGCAATCATTCTTAAACCCCATAGCATATCATTCAAAAATCTTTTGAGATTCTCCATATCATTTTTTGCTATCTCCCATGGTTTTTTTTCGTCTATCTCTTTGTTCATATAATATACGGCTTTCATAACAGCTTCAAGTGCAGAGCTAAAATTAAATTCCTCCATTTCTCTTTCGTAAATCCTATCAATATTCATAAGCTCATCAAAGAATACTAAGCTAAGGGGTTTTTCAGCTATCAGATTATTGCAGTATTTCCTTACCATGCTCATAACCCTTGAAAAAAGATTTCCAAGTCCATTGCATAGCTCAGAGTTGTATCTGTTTTTTAGAGCCTGGCTTGAAAAATCTCCATCTTGACCAAAAGGAACCTCTCTTAGAATAAAGTATCTAAAGACATCTGAGCTGTATTCCTTTACTATATCAAGTGGATTTATTATATTTCCCCTTGATTTTGACATCTTTTCATTTTCAACTGTCCACCACCCATGAGCATAAACCCTTTTTGGTAGCGGGAGATCAAGCGCCATAAGGATTGCAGGCCATATAACAGCATGAAATCTGAATATCTCTTTTCCAATAAAATGAACATCGCAGGGCCATATTTTGAAAAATTCTTCATTGTTTCCATCAACTTTATAGCCTGGTCCTGTTATATAGTTTAAAAGGGCATCAAACCACACATATATAGTATGATCAGGATCCCTCAAAACCGGTATTCCCCATTTAACCCTTGTTCTTGAAACGGAGAGATCCTTTAAACCCCCTTTAACAAAGTTTATGACCTCACTGGCTCTGTATGAGGGGGAGAGAAAGGAAGGGTTTTTCTCATAAAACTCAAGCAGTTTATTTTGATAGTTTGAAAGCTTAAAGAAATATGTTTCCTCACTTACTCTTTCAACAGGTTTTTTATGAACAGGGCAACTACCACTAATAAGTTCTGCTTCTTCATAGAAATTCTCGCAGGAGCTACAATAAAGGCCTTCGTAACCTCCCTTGTATATATCACCACTATCTATAAGCTTTTCAAACACAAGCTGAACCTGTCTTTCGTGCTCCTTATCTGTCGTTCTTATAAAGTAATCATAGTCAATATGAAGAACCTTCCACATATCAACAAAATGTTTCATTATCTCATCAGCCCACTCTTTTGGAGTTTTAGAATGTCTTTGAGCTGTTCTTTCTATGTTTATTCCATGCTCATCAGTTCCTGTCTGAAAAAATACATCAATCCCTTTCATTTTTTTATACCTTGCAACAACATCCGCAGCAACAGTTGTGTATGCATGACCGATATGAGGTGGGTAGTTCACATAATAAAGGGGTGTGGTAATATAGTATTTCTTCATATCTTCTCCTTGATAGATATCATTTTACAAAAGCTGAAATCTCCTTTCTAAAAGAAAGATATCTCTGCAAAACTAAAAATGAGATTATCCTTGCATTAACATTGTGCCTTAAAAAGTTTCTATATTTCATATTATCCTTAACAATCCTTATCCCCTTCTCCCTCATTTCAGCTGGTATATCAGAATATATTATCTTGTTTATTCTTGAATCTACTACATCTATCAACCAACGAACAGCCTCTTGTGGGATAGCCATTTTGATAATCTTTGCTGTTATAGCAAAGGGGGCGATTGGACCAAGGTTTGAAAATTCTTTTATTGTTCTAAATATTTCCATATGCTTCAAAGCAAGCATTACAGAACCTCCACTTGACTCACTACACTGCCTTGCCATGACTGGTTCAAATCCTTTTTCAATAAGTATCTCCTCAACATCTTTCTCACTAAGCGCAGCAAAGTTAATCGTGTGGCATCTTGAAACCACAGTTGGAAGCAAAAGTCCAGGGGAGGGTGATATAAGTATAAAGATTGATGTTTGTCCAGGCTCTTCAAGGGTTTTCAAAAGGGCATTCTGTGCTTCAACTACCATCTTATGAGCATCATCAATAATAATAACTTTTTTACCTGAAACAGATGGATTCATAGATGAGAATCTAATAATCTCCCTTATAGTTGAGATCTTTATACTCTTCTGTTCCTCTACATCCTCACCAAGAAGTGATGATTGAAAAGCATAATCAACGAGCCTGAAATCTGGATGCACATTTTTTCTAAACATTCTGCAGCTCTCACAATCACATTCATCGCTCATTTTATCAATACACAGAATCCTTCTTGCAAAAGCAAGGGCAACAAGTTTTTTACCGCATCCCTCAACCCCTGAGAAAAGATATGAATGGAAAAATCTTTGACCTTCTAAAAGTTTCAGAAGAAAATTAATATTCCTTCTGTGCCCTTTTATAGTTGAAAAATTCATAATAATTTCTTTTCAACCTCTTTTACTATAAGCAGATGTATCTCATCAATGCTTTTTGTAGCATCTATAACCTTTATCCTCCTGTTTTTTTTATATATCTGTCTGTAAGCATCTATAACCTTTGATATGAATATTCTATCCTCATCTTCCATCCTATCTTTTGGAAAAATCATGCTTCTTTTATAATACTCATCAACCGATATATCAAAGCCGAATATTATGTCTATCTTAAGTCCAGCTGTAGCAATTCTATTGAGTTTTTCAACAAGATCAACCCCAAGTCCTCTTGCAAACCCTTGATAAACCAGGCTTGCAATGGTAAATCTGTCAGATATTACGATATATCCATCGTTTAAAGCAGGTTTTATCAGGTTTTCAACATGATCTGCTCTTGAAGCCTCATAGAGCAAAAGCTCACACATCGGCGAGATTATATTTTTGGGATCAAGGATTAAATCTCTTATCTTTTCTGAGATACTGGTTCCTCCGGGTTCTCTTGTAAGGATAGCTTTATATCCATTTCTCTTGAGATATTCTTCAAGAAGTTTTGCCTGCGTTGTCTTTCCACTCTTATCTGGTCCTTCAAAAACTATAAAAAACCCCCTTTCACTCATAGAATTATATTTTATAAATTTGTAAAATTTTCTTTAAGTGTTCTGTTAAAGGTAAAGCGGAGAAAGACGATGGCAGTTGAAAAAACACTTATCCTCATAAAACCAGATGCAGCAGTCAGGAAACTCACTGGTCTTGTCATAGACAGGCTTGAAAACTCAGGATTTGAGATGGTTGCTGCAAAGCTTATAAGTGTTAGCGAGGAGCTTGCAAGAAAACACTACGAAGCACTTAAAGACCAACCATTTTTTGAAGATCTCATAAGATATATAAGGGGTGAATTTCATGGGATAAAAAATAATAAAATTCTTGCACTTGTATATAAAGGTGAAAATGCGATATCTGAGATAAGAAGGATTGTTGGAGCAACAAATCCAGAGTTGGCACAGCCCTGGACAATAAGAGGTTCATTTGGAAGAATCACCACAAAAGGTCGGTTTGAAAATGTTATACATGCAAGCGGTAGTAGAGAGGAGGCGGAAAAAGAGATAAAACTATGGTTTAATGATAATGAAATAATAGAATAAGATGTTATTTCTAACGCTTTTCTTAACAGTATTTCTATCAGCTGATCTTTCCTGTTACGAAAGTATTTTTCTTGAAACAGAAGATGGCTGGAAGATTTATTTAAAATATGTAAAGCCTAAAAAAGAAAACCTCCCACTCCTTTTGCTTATCCACTCTCAGAAAGAGAATCATCTTGAATGGAAGAAATGGTTTGAGTTCATAGAATCCTTCGGCTACGGATGGGCTGCAATTGATCTGAGAGGTCATGGTCTTTCCATATATAAGACGGATGGTTCATCTCAAACATACAAGAGTTTTTCAGTGTCAGGAAATGATAATGACTACAACAAGATGATAAGGGATATAGACACAGCTGTTGTTTATCTTTCATCAGCAGGAATTAAAGAGGACAAAATATTTATAATTGGCTCAAATCTTGGTGCGAATGTTTCTGCAAAGTTTTGTGTGATAAACAGGGTTATCGCAGGATTAGTCTTAATAAATCCATATTCAATAATAAATGATATTCCAATAATAGGACTTCTAAGAAACTATGGGCCCAGACCCCTTCTCATAGTAAGTTCAGAAAACAACATAAAAAGAATAAGAGACACACTGCTTATGTATTATCTTGCAAAATCAAAAACAAAGCAGAATGGGACATTCCTTATCATAAATGGCAATTTTACATCACCAAAAGAGATCTCAAAATCACTTATATATAGAATACTTCACTGGATAAACACCCCCTATCTTTTTGATGTGATTGATATATCTTCATCAACACTCTCTATATCTATCTCATCACAAACAGAAGTTTCTACTCAACCGCTTAAAAATTCATACTTGATAATCGAGGCAGAATAATATGAAAAATGCAGATACAAGGTTTGAACTGTATTCATCTCTACCAACAGAGCAGATAAATAAAAATACATTTGATATAGATAGAATTTCTCTTGTCAAAATTCTTGAAAAACTGAACGACGAGGACATAAAAGTTCCTCTTGCTGTAAGAAAGATAATTCCAGATATAGCAAAGGGAGCAAAAATAATTTCAAAGGCTTTTTTGTCAGGAAAAAAAACGATATTTACTGGCGCAGGCACAAGCGGAAGACTTGGAGTGCTTGAGGCCGTGGAGCTTGTTCCGACCTATGGTGTAAAACCTCAAGAATTTGAGGCAGTTATGTGTGGCGGTAGAGGTGCTATGTTTAGGGCAAAAGAGGGTGCAGAGGATATATATGAGGACGGATTTAGGATGATAGAAAGAAAAGGCAAGAAAGATGATGTGCTTGTTGCAATTGCTGCAAGCGGAATAACCCCGTATGTAAGGGGAGCAATAGATTCAGCAATAAAAAAAGGGATGAATGTTATATTTATAACTGCAAACCCATATGAGAAACTCAAAAAACCAGTTATAACCCTTGCAGTAGATGTAGGTCCTGAACCAATCAACGGTTCGACAAGGATGAAAAGCGCTACAGCCACCAAACTAATACTTAATATGTTGACAACCTCAGCTATGATTCTATCCGGAAAGGTTTATCATAACTGGATGGTTGATGTAAAGCCTACAAATCAAAAGCTTATAATGAGGGCAGAGAGGGTTTTCTGTGAAATAACTGGTTTAAGTCGTGATGAGGCAAGGAAATACCTAAATAAAACTAAATACAACCTTAAAACAGCAATAGTTATGGCTATAAAAGGAATATCAAAAAAAGAGGCAGAAAAACTGATTAAAAAACACAGAGGTTTTTTAAGAGAAATAATTGACAAATGAAATTCAGACTTGTATCACAATTCAAACCGAAAGGGGATCAACCAAAGGCAATAAAAAGAATAGTTGAAAACTTTAAAAAGGGAATAAAAAATCAGGTTCTTCTTGGGGTTACGGGAAGCGGTAAAACATTTACTATGGCAAATGTTATTGCTGAGTTAAATCGTCCTGCACTTATCATATCTCCGAACAAGGTTCTTGCAGCACAGCTATACACAGAGTTTAAAACATTTTTTCCAGAGAATCATGTTGAATACTTCATATCGTATTATGACTATTACCAACCAGAGGCATACATTCCACAAACAGACACATATATAGAAAAAGATGCTTCAATAAATGAACAGATAGACAAGCTTAGAATAAAGGCAACTTCATCTGTTCTTCATTTTAGAGATACCATTGTTGTAGCATCAGTTTCTTGCATATACAACATAGGAACCCCTCAAAATTTTGAAAGTTTTTCATTTCTTATATATTCTGGGATGAGCTTTAACAGAATAGATTTCACAAACCGCCTTGTTAGGATGGGTTATCTCAGAGATGATATAAATTTCAAGAGGCTTACATTTAGGATAAGAGGAAATTACATAGATATTTTTCCATCGGACTCGGATACATTTATAAGAGTGGAGTTTGACAGTAAGATAAAATCAATATCAGAGTATGATCCATTAAATATATCTGAGATAAAAAAGCTTAAGGAGTTTATATTATCACCAGCCTCACACTTTGTAATAGAACAGGATGTGATAGAAAAAGCGGTTAAATCAATAAGAGAGGAGCTTAATGATAGATACAACGAACTTTTAAGTAAAGGCAAAGAGGTTTATGCAGAAAGATTAAAGCAAAGAACCCTCTATGACATAGAGATGCTTTTAACCACAGGATATTGCCATGGAATAGAAAACTACTCAAGGCACTTAACTCAAAGACCACCAGGCTCAAGACCGATGTGTCTTCTTGATTATTTTCCAGATGACTACATACTCTTTGTAGATGAATCTCATATAGCAATACCTCAGTTAAGAGGAATGTATGAGGGAGATAGATCAAGAAAGCAAACACTTATTGACTATGGTTTTAGACTTCCCTCGGCACTTGATAATAGACCTTTAAAATTTGAGGAGTTTGATATGATAAGATCACAAACCTGTTTTGTTTCGGCAACCCCCGGGCCCTATGAGCTTTCAATATCAGGAGGAAATATCATTGAGCAGATAATAAGGCCAACGGGGCTTGTTGATCCTGAGGTTGAAATCTGCCCATATAAACAACAGATAACAAAGCTCATAAACGAAATAGATGGAAGGATAAAAAAAGATGAAAGGGTTTTGGTACTGACGCTTACAAAAAAGACAAGTGAGGATATATCAAGATTTTTAAGCGATAAAGGCATAAGATCGTCTTATATCCACTCCTCCATGGATACACTTGAAAGGATTGATATAATAGAAAGATTTAAAAAAGGAGAGTTTAAGGTTCTTGTTGGGATAAATCTTTTAAGGGAGGGCATTGATATTCCACAGATATCACTTGTTGCAATCCTCAATGCTGATGTGAGTGGATATCTTAGAAATGAAACAACCCTTATACAGATCGCTGGAAGGGCTGCAAGAAACAGATGTGGTAAGGTCATCCTATTTGCAGATACTATCACTAATGCCATAAAGAATGCAGTAAGGGAGATGGAAAGAAGAAGAAGGATTCAAATTGACTACAATAAAAAGCACAGAATAACACCAAAAACTGTAGAAAAGGCTTTTGTAACATATGAGGAGATTAAAAAACAAAACACAAAGAAGATCATCAATACATATGAGAGGATATATTCAAACATCTCCTTGAACAATATAGATAGTCTAATAGAAGAACTTGAGGCTGAGATGAAAAAGGCTGCAGATAATTTAGACTTTGAACTTGCAATAGAGTTGAGGGATAGAATAAAAGCTCTTAAAGAAATGAAGGTTAAATAGTCTTAGATCTCAAATTCTTCATCAAACTCTGGCAAAAAGATATTCTTAAAACCATTTTCAATAAGAAGTTTTTTAAAACACTCTCTGGATTCATTCTCACCGTGAACAAGAAATATCCCCTTCTTTGGATTTATCTTCTTAACATAATAAAGCAGATCATCCATATCTGCATGGGATGAGAAAAAATCCAGTGAATGAACCTCAAAATTAACCTCATGCTCAAGCCCAAAAATCTTTACCTTTTTTGCACCATCTTTAAGTCTTCTACCAAGGGTGTTTTCTGCTTGATAGCCAACAAGAAGAAGTATATTATCGGGATTGTCTATTGAGTTTCTTATATGATGAAGTATCCTACCTCCCTCACACATCCCGGATGCTGATATAATAATCATAGGACCTTTGGCTGAATTTAGTTTTTGTGATTGTTGTTTTGATGAAAGATAGGATATATAATCATATCCGAAGGGATCTTTATCAGCTTCAGCATATCTCTTAAACTCATCGGAGTAATCCTCCTCATTAATATATTTGTTAAAGATATCTGTTATTTTAACACTCATAGGGCTATCAACATAAACAGGAATAGCAGCTATATCTTCATCATGTCTTATCCTATCAAATATGTTTATAATCTCCTGAGTCCTTTCAAGAGAAAATGAGGGAATTATTATTTTTGACCTTCTTTCAATAGCCTTTCTAATTATATCCTTGAAAAGATTTAAAACATCTGATATATCAGGATGTTTTCTATTACCATAGGTCGTTTCAATTATAAGCCAATCAACCGTTTCATCAAACTCAAAAGCCTTGAGTATAAGCTGCTTTCTTCTACCGATATCTCCGCTGTAGAGAATGCTTTCCCCTTGATAATATATTAAAATGCATGATGAGCCCAGCACATGTCCAGCATTTATAAATTTTACTTTGAAATCTTCTGCTATTGGAAACACCACATTTCTTTTGATAGTTTTAAAAAGGTTAAATGTCTTTTTAACATCCTCATCGTCATAAATAGGTTCAATGTAGTCCTTTTCCTTATTTATCTTGTTATAAAAATCAGCGTCCTCCTTCTGAAGTTTTGCTGAATCGAGAAGCATAATTTTTGAAAGCTCCTCGGTGGTGTGAGTTATATATATATCTGAGTTAAAACCATTCTTAATCAACGATGGCAATGCTCCGGTGTGATCTATGTGAGCATGAGAAACAATAACAGCATTAACACTCATAGCTTCAAACGAAAATTTTCTGTTTTTAAGGTTGCTTTCAGATCTTCTGCCTTGAAAAAGTCCGCAATCAAGTAGAATCTTCCCTTTTGGCGATGTTATTAAGTGTTTTGATCCTGTTACATTTCCACCACTAGCCCCACAGAATTTTATTTTTAACATAGAAACTCCTCTTTTTTAGTCTCTGTAAGTATAGTGAAATTTTATAAAATTTAGTTATGAAAAAAATAGAAAGGATGATTGAAGATGCACTTAAAGAGGATATATCAACTGGAGATATAACAACTGAAATCTTTATAGATAAAAAATCCAAGTTCAAAGCGGTTATGATCTCAAACTCTGGTGGTATTATCTGCGGGCTTGATTTTGCAGCTCTTTGCTTTAAGATTTTAAATCCATTAGCGAAGATAAAAAAATTTACAAGTGATGCTAACATGATAAAAAAATCTCAGATACTTATGGAGATAATCTCAGATAGAAGCATCCTATCTGCGGAAAGAACAGCCTTGAATATCGTTCAAAGGCTCAGCGGCATTGCAACAAAGACTAAATTTTTTGTTGATATTGCAAAGCCTTATGGTGTTGAGATATATGATACAAGAAAGACTACTCCAGGGCTTAGAGCAATGGAGAGATATGCAGTTACTTGTGGTGGTGGCAAAAACCATAGATTTGGTCTATTTGATGCATTTATGATAAAAGACAATCACATATCAGCTGCGGGAGAGAAAAATATATTAGAAAAAATAAAACTTGCAAGAAAACTTCACCCAAATAAAGAGATAGAGATTGAGACACAATCACTCAAACAGCTTAAAAGATTTATAAGCCTTGATGTTGATGTTATAATGTTGGATAATTTCAAACCTAAAGACGCAAAAAAAGCAATAAAAATGATAAGAGAAGAAAGAAAAGATATTTTAATTGAAATATCAGGTGGAATAAATGAAAAAAATATAATTGATTACCTTCCTCTAAAACCTGACAGAATATCCATTGGCTTGATTACCCACTCATACACATCACTTGATATATCCCTTGAGATACAGAAGATAAAATGAGAGAGATTCTAACAATAAAACTTGATGAGATAGACTCAACACAGGATCTTGCCAGAGATATTATAAAGAACGGAACTGCAGATAAGTATGATGGAGTTGTTATAACAGCAAAAAAGCAGTTTGCGGGCAGGGGTCAGAAAGGTAGTTTATGGTCAAGCGAAAAGGGAGGGCTCTACATTTCAATAATAAGAAAAACTGATGAAGAAAAGTTATCAGAGATTCAATATATTTCTTACAAAACAGCTCAAATACTATTAGAACTACTCCATGAAAAATATGGAATAAGATTAAAAATAAAAAAACCGAATGATATATATGCATGGGATGGGAAAAGATACAGAAAGATCTCAGGAATACTTATAGAGACAACTCCTCATAACAACAAAAGATATATCATAATAGGTATAGGTGTTAACTTTACAAATCCAATACCTATGAAACTTAAATCAAAAGCAGTAAACCTATTTGAGATAACATCAAAGAGATACAATCCCAAATCACTTGAAAAAAAACTTGTAGAAAAAATATTCCAGATAGAGATATGAAATATGATGAGCTTAAAAAAATTCTTGCAAGATACTCAATAACTGATTTTTCAGTATGTTCAATAGAAGCCATCCCAGAGTTTGAAATAGAAATGCCCTTAGATATACCTGAGGAGCTCTCATATCTTAAGAAAGATTCAAGAAAGCATCCAAGATTTTTTTATCCCGAGGCAAGAAGTGTTCTTGTTATGGTCCATCAATACTGGCATAGCTCACAGAATTATGAGGAAAAACTTAAATCAATAGGGAATATCTATGAGTTTATAAAATCAAAATACTCAAGATATCTGTCCTTTAATAAAGAAAATCCTAAGATTGCAAGATATGCCCTTGTTGAAGAGTATCATAAAAAAATAAGGAAAATCTCAAAGGATATCATTGCTGATATAAAAAAAATAGAGGCTGATATTAAATACAAAATCTTTGTTGATTCATCACCTGTTTATGAAAAAAAGCTTGCCCAGTTTATGGGGCTTGGATTTATAGGTAAAAACACCCTTCTTGTATCCCCATCTTATGGAAGTTATGTATTTATTAGTGGAATTATGTTAAACAAAGATATAACCGAAACACCACCTCTTAAAAAAACAGAAATAATGTGTGGTAGTTGTGAGCTGTGTATAAGAAGATGCCCTACCAAAGCACTTTCACCTCTTGGTATTGATCCTTCAAGATGCATATCCTTCTGGACAACTCATACCACAAGAAAGGCTCCGGATTTTATAATCTCAGCATCTGATTTTATATTTGGTTGTGATATATGTCAGGAGGTATGCCCTTTTAACTCAAAGTCAATTAAAGGAAAAAGTATATTCAACATAAACGCCTCATAAATACAATTTAAAACATCATCAATCTCCCTTTTCAAACCTCCCATACAATTATCCCTTCTGATGCAAGTGTTTCATATTCAACATCTCCAGAGGGAAATTTTGATTTCAAAAACTCCTTGATTTTATTTCTATCAACATCCTTTATATCAAGCTCAATTCTTAACGCAAACTCTTCCATCGCCTCATCAATGCTCCCTTTCCACTTCCATGATGTCTCAAATATATGCGTTTTAAACTTCCTTTTTTTATCTTTGAGTATTTTTTTAACATCAAAAAAACCTGTTGGAAGATGCGGCTTTAATCCAAAAAGTGAATAAAGCTCATCTGCAATTTTATTTTCTCTTTTTCCAGCCCAACCAATATAAACACACCATTTTTTGGAAAGAAGCTCCATCTTATAAACATCTTTTTCATCCTTAATGGCTGGTGTCATTGATGCAAAGGATATATCAAAATGTTTTTCATACTCTTTAGCATCAAAATCTTTAAAATCACAAACTATACACTTTGAGTTTTTAATACCTCTTTTATCAGCCTCATTCTTTAATATATCAATCATATTCTTTGAAAAATCAAGGCAGAAAACCTCATCAGCAAGCTCACTCAATACAAGACCATATATACCGGTACCACACCCTATATCAATTATTTTCTTATTTTTAAAATCAACACCTAAGTTTTCTATTATGCTTATTATCCTTTTTGTCTCATCTAAAATGTTATGGTCAAATGGCTTTGGATATTTCTTTGATTTAAACTCCCAGAATTTTTTCATTAAAACTCCAAAGCACTAATCTGCTTTCAGTAATTTTAGGCATAGAATATTCAAACCTCAGCTAATAAGTTTTTGTTGTAAAAGAGCCTTAATTTTTTCAAACCACCTCTTGAAAGAATGCCCACACTTCTTGGCTATATACATCTTTTTTTGATTCCATAGATTTAACTAAATTTTAGCATTTTGTTGAGGTAAAAGCAAAGCGAATAATTACACCCTTCCTACAGGTATTATGTATAAAGGCTTTTCTTTATTACCCATATTCATTATCTTTTTTACTTCCTCATCATCAAAAGCCCCGATCATCACTACTCCAAGATTTAGTGAAACTGCTTGTAGATGAATGTTTTGAGCGGCATGACCGACTTCCATATGCACATATCTTATACCCCTTTCTCCGTATCTTCTTGTTGTGCGTTCATAAACTGCGGAAAATACTATAGCTGCAGGAGCATTTTTAATCGAGGGCTGAGAGAATGCAGCCTTACATACTTCAACTCTTTTATCTCCTTTTATGACCATCACTAATTCATGCTTATGAGGGTTATACTTGTAAATTCCATCGGGAAGATCATCTACATTTCCAGCAACAACATAAAGCTCAAGTGGATAAAGTGCTCCTGCAGAGGGGGCTGTCCTAAAGCCTCTTTGATCTGTAATTCCTTGCGCAGCCCAGAGGAGTTGTGAGAGCTCATTAAGCCTCAGTGACTCATATTTATACACTCTGACCGATCTTCTTTTGAGCAAAGCCTGTTCGACAGAGGTGTTGCTATTAAAATTTGGCTTAGGTAGTCTTATTTTTTCATTGGTGAATTCCATAGTTTTGCCTCCGAATAGATTTAGTTGCTCTAACATAAAAAACCCTCCAACTCCTACACTCATTGCTACTGTAATTATCATTCCGATATGTGTTTTTTTCATACCATCATTTTTATTTCACCTAAAACTCATTTATACAC
This sequence comes from Elusimicrobiales bacterium, assembly GCA_049972095.1. Taxonomy (GTDB): domain Bacteria; phylum Elusimicrobiota; class Elusimicrobia; order Elusimicrobiales; family UBA9959; genus JANZZP01. Next base: position 1,284 of record JBMFKQ010000005.1, on the reverse strand, counting down.
AAACTGGTTTGCTTTTTATTATACCAAAAATATAAAAAAGAGGAGTTAAACTACTATTCTCTAAAAATAACTTTAATACCATCAATGTTTGTAAAGCATTGATTATAAGTAAACATTTAGGAAAACAAGCGAACCATAAACACTGTGTTATCTGCCCTCACAAGCATAATTCTTTTGCATTAGAATTTAATTTTTATTTTTGTAGCAATTATGTTATAGTCAGTCCAATCTCGATCATTCTTAGTTGTTTGCCAAAGATAGAAGATATCAGCCTCAAGATGTTTTATCAGTTTAGTCTTGAAGCCAACATAGAGACGATTGCAGTTAAGTTTACTTTCATTAAGATCTACAAATATTTCATCACTTATATAGGGTTGAATATCTAACCTTGTCCACTTTGTAGGAAATAGCAGTATCAAATTGTTTCTATATCTCCAAACATTTTCCGCTCCCTTTCGGATGCAATACTCAAATCTGTTTCTGTTCTCCAGCTTAAAATCTCGCTATTTCCATTTGATTGTCCCGTTAATATGAGGTATGTTTTCTTGCTTCCACTCTGTTTTTTTCTTCTCGTAAATATGTTGGTAGTTCAAACACAGATAAAACCAATCAGCCAATTTGTATGTTAGACCACCATCCGTATGGTGGTAATAAAGTCCTTCCATGTTATTACCAAAACGAAATTCCTCCTCTAATTTCACCTTCCAGTTTTCAGAAAGATCCCCTTCAACACTTTCTATATTCCAAAATTGCCAATCTCCATCTTCATAAGCAAAGACAGTTATCACGCTAAATAGATTTAAACAAATCCCCAGCACGAGAAAAAATGATACTACCTTTTTCATAAGATACACTTCTAGTAAGTGCCGTAAGGCACAACCTTTTATGCTTTGTTATGCGTCACCAAACGAAGTGAGTGTGTTTCGGCTGTCCAATTATTTTTTTATCTCTGACAATAGTTTCTTCAACTCATCTACCGTAGGAACTTTCCCTGACACTACAATCTTACCACCTACAATTACTGCTGGCGTTATTCTCACACCGAGCTTTGCGTATTCTCGTACATCGTATACATGTGAGATGTCAGCTGCAAGGCTAAGTTGTTCGCATGCACTTTTTACATTCTTTTCTGTTGCTTGACATTTCGGACAACCTGATCCTGCAATTTGTATCTTCATAGTATCACCCCTAAAAAATAAAGTTTCCAAAAAACCAGCCTACCAATGTGCCAAGAATAACAATGGTAGGCACATAAACAAGTGCTTTTTTAACTCCAAATACCCT
>JBMFKQ010000004.1:0-71603 GCA_049972095.1 Elusimicrobiales bacterium | reverse complement strand
ATATCTTTTGCTATCAGGTTTTAGCTTTGGCTTGCTATTTCTGGACCCGACCGGGATCGAACCGGCGACCTTACCCACCTCTTTGAAAAGCAGATGGCTCAGTAAAGCGTGAAGTAAAAGTGTCGCCATGGCTTTGCTTTTATAAACTTGTTTATGATTATCTATTTTGAATTTTGCTATAGAGATATGTGGCTTTCGGTGGTAAGGTCTTGGTTTGGAGTGATATCTTTTGCTATCAGGTTTTAGCTTTGGCTTGCTATTTCTGGACCCGACCGGGATCGAACCGGCGACCTTACCCACCTCTTTGAAAAGCAGATGGCTCAGTAAAGCGTGAAGTAAAAGTGTCGCCATGGCTTTGCTTTTATAAACTTGTTTATGATTATCTATTTTGAATTTTGCTATAGAAATATTTGGCTTTCGGTGGTAAGGTCTTGGTTTGGAGTGATATCTTTTGCTATCAGGTTTTAGCTTTGGCTTGCTATTTCTGGACCCGACCGGGATCGAACCGGCGACCTTACCCATGCCAAGGGTACGCTCTCCCAGCTGAGCTACGGGCCCTTTAATAAGAATTAGCCAACTTAAAATATTATACAATTTTGGTAAAATAGATTAGTAAGATAGCTTGTATAAAAAGTCCAAGAGTTGAAAGGAGAAAGAAATGAAGACATATTCGTTTAATGTTATTCCTGATCTTCCTGAAAATCTAAAACCACTTGAGATTCTTGCTACAAATATGTGGTTTACATGGAACTGGGAAACAATAATGATGTTTGTTTCTATTGATGAAGAGTTATGGCATAGATCTCACAGAAATCCAAAATGGGTTCTTGGAGCACTTTCTCATGACAAGATAATTCAGCTTTCGCAAGATGAAGCATTTCTTAAAAGACTTTATGAGGTTAAAAGAAAATTTGATGACTATATGAGCTTTTCAGACACATGGTTTAACAGGATAAAAACGGAAAGAGAAAAAAATATACTTATTGCTTATTTTTCTATGGAGTATGGAGTGGGGGAAGGGGTTCCTATCTACTCAGGTGGACTTGGTATGCTAAGTGGCGATCACCTTAAGTCATCCTCTGATATGGGACTTCCTGTAATAGGTGTTGGATTGCTTTATCGAAAGGGATATGTTCAGCAGGTTCTTAATCGCGATAACTGGCAGATGGAGGCATATCCAGAGAATGACTGGTATAATATGCCGGTTGAGGTTGTTAAAGATAAAGATGGAATGCCTTTAAGGGTTTGGGTAGATCTTGCAGGTGAAAAGGTTAAAATAGGGGTTTGGAGGGTGCCTGTTGGCAGGACCTCTCTCTATCTTCTTGATACAAATCTACCAGAAAACACTATTGCTGCAAGGGGAATAACTGAGCAGCTTTACGGTGGTGATAGAGATAACAGAATAAAACAGGAGATTGTTCTTGGTATAGGTGGCTACAGAGCACTTAAAGCAATGGGGCTTGAGCCAACTGTATATCATGTTAATGAAGGGCATTCTGCATTTCTTCTTGTTGAAAGAATAAAGGATCTGATGAAGGAAAGAAGAATATCATTTGATGAGGCAAAAAAGATTGTGTGGGCTTCAAGTGTTTTTACAACTCATACTCCTGTTATGGCTGGAAATGAAAGTTTTGACTTTGCTCTTGTTGAAAAATATTTTTCATCGTATATAAAAGAGCTTGGAATAAGCTTTACTGATTTTCTTGAACTTGGAAAGGAGGAAAAAAATTCTAATAGTTTTTGTATGACTGTTCTTGCTTTGAGGCTCTGTGCTTATTCAAATGCTGTAAGTAAACTGCATCAGGATACAACAAGAAAGATGTGGAGGAGGTTATGGCATAACATACCTCTTTATGAAATACCAATAGATTATATTACAAACGGTGTGCATACACACTCTTGGATAAGCCATGAGCATTATGATGTTTACAAGAATTATATAGGTGCTGAGAAATGTGGCGAAACAACGGTTGAGAATTATTTATGGGATAAAATTAATGAAATTCCTGATGATAAGATGTGGGAGATCAAAAGAATAAGAAAAGAAAAACTTATAAAGCTTGTAAGGGAAAGGCTTATAAGACAATACAAAAGGCTTGGCGCTGATACAACAGTAATAAGGGAGCTTGAAGGTGTTTTAAATCCAGATTATCTTACAATAGGCTTTGCAAGAAGATTTGCAACATATAAAAGAGCAAATCTTTTTATGAAAAATATTGAACGCCTTTCAAAGATAGTTAATAGTGATGAAAGACCTGTTCAGTTTATAATAGCTGGTAAGGCACATCCGATTGATCTTGCAGGTAAAGAGCTAATAAAACAGGTTGCTTCATTAAGTTTAGATAAAAGGTTTAAATCAAGAATTGTTTTTGTTGAAGACTATAATATGAATGTTGCAAGGTATATGGTTCAGGGAGTTGATGTATGGTTGAATAACCCAATAAGACCACTTGAAGCAAGTGGTACAAGCGGTATGAAGGCTGCAATAAATGGCACTCTTAATCTTTCAGTGCTTGATGGATGGTGGGTTGAGGGTTATTCACCTGATGTTGGTTGGGCTATAGGAGGGATGGAGGAATATAGAAATGATGAGGAGAGGGATTATGTTGAGTCAGAGTCTCTATACAACCTTCTTGAGAAAGTCATAGTTCCGCTTTATTATGATGAGAGGGAAAATGGTATTCCAAGAAAGTGGATAAGAATGATGAAAAATTCTGTTTCAAAACTTTCTGCTTTCTTTAACACTGATAGAATGCTAACAGAGTATTATAAAAAATTCTATGTTAAGGCTCATGGCTATTATGAAAATCTCAAAGACTATAATATAATAAAAGATATAGGAGATTGGTGGAAAAGGATTCTTAGTAATTTTTATGGTGTTAAGATATATCTTGATTTCAAACATGATGGAGAAATAAAAACTGCAAGTAGTATAAATGTTAAAGCTGTTGTTAATTTGAATGGACTTAAAACAGATGATATAAAGGTTGAGTGTGTTGTAGGTTGTCTTGATGGGGATAATATGTTTAAGTATGGAAGATCAATTGAGATGAAGGTTGAAAACATTTCAGTTAACAATGCTGTTTATTCTGCTGATATAAAGTGTTATAGAAGTGGAAGATATGATATGGCAGTAAGAGCAGTTCCTTTTAACAAAAATCTTCCTGATATATTCATTCCTGGTTATGTAGTATGGAATGAATAAATTTAGTATAATATTATGGAAGCTGCCATAATGCCACAAGCCTTGGTTGTGTATAAATAAAAAGGCAGTTTTTCGTAAAACTCAAAGGGGATTGCACCTCAGTTTGTTCTGGCGTTGAAGATGTCTAATAAGAGGGAGGGATATGGAGGGGAGTAAAAGCGGAAAAGGAAAAGTAAAGTGGTTTAATAACAAAAAGGGATTCGGATTCATAATCCCTGAAAATGAATCAGAAGAGATATTCGTTCATTATAGTGTGATAGAAAAAGAAGGCTTTAAAACCATTAAACAGAATATGGAAGTAAACTATGAGGCCGTGAAAACTGAAAAGGGTTATAAAGCAACAAAGGTTATACCGCCTCCAAGAAAAAAACAGGAGCAACCTGCCAAACAATCATAGATAAACTATTGCGAAAAACTCTCTACATCAAATACGAATATCTCATTCTCCTTGTTTTTAAAGCAATCACTCTCAAGTCCTGCTTTCTGACTGCATAGTTCAGATAAGAATTCTTCTTTGCTTGAAAAGTGTTCCCAAACCTGAGGTAGAAAAAGCCCACTTCCTCTTTTTGATACAATAACAACTCCATCCTTTTTTTCTCTCACCTCGGTGTAATCCTTAACCTTTCTAAGAGGTGATAAAATTGATATTTCTATAGCAGTTTTGCTTAGCTCCTCCTTTTTGAGAGGGATGAACCTTGGATCTGAAAATGCACTAACCCTTGCAAAGTATCTGACGGCGTCACCTAAAATCAATCTTGGTTCTGTAGTTCCCATACATCCCCTTAGATTTTTATTTTGTGTAAGTGTTACGAAAACTGCTGCTGGAAGATTAAATTTTGGATTGTCATATATATCTTGAATATTCAGTTCTTTTGATTCGAATGCTTGTTCTATTGATTGTCTTGCAAGAGATAAGAGATATCTTTTTTCTTCTTTTGAGAGTTTTTCTCTTTTGTGTTTTTCTTTTGCTGGAACAAAGAAGGCTGATGCATAGCCGACAACATTTTTTTTATCTGCCATTGATGGATTTTCATCATATGAGTTTGAATATTTCAAAAGCTCAAATGATGGATTTTCAGTATACAGCTTTGATATCTCAACACCTAACATTATGCCCGCAAGACCGCAGGCTGATGTTTCGTAGTTTTCTATTTTTTTTGAGAGCAAAAGTTTTGATGTGAGATCAATATAAAAAATATCCATCGACTTTATGGCTTCTATTAATGTAAGATCCAACTTTTTTGCCTTTTCATAGGATGGGTAGTGTGATAGATCAGATGATATTATGTAAAAGACTTTCTTGCCTGAGCTATCGCAGGCAGTTTTTATTTTTTCTGCAATTTTTTTAATTTTATTGATCTGTTGAGTGTTTATAAGAAGAGGAACTATCTTAAAATCCTTCTTAAATCTATAGTTAAGGAATGGAAGTTGAACCTCAACAGCATGTTCATTTACAAATTTTGAGCAGTCATCCTTAAATAGATCACTATATGATGTGAGTTTTTTTATAATTGAATTGTCAGTTTCAATCTCTGTTTCAAAGATGAAGAAGCTTTTACTGCATACTACAGCATCGTCAAACCAATGTCTGTGAGAGGGTGAGATTATAAAGTATGTATCAGCTTTTGGTATCGCTGCGTATCCCTGCGCTTGAACCTTTCCTGAATAGATATAGCCGGCATGAGGGACAAGTAGTGCTATTGCATTTGAGAATGTCTTATTTTTTAGATTTTCAGAATATTTTCTTATAAAATCTTCTGTTTCTTTTTGTGATGAAGGATAAAAACTCCCATTGAAATATGGGCCAATTGCATTTACAATAAGTGTTGAAAGTATTAATATAGGTTTCATATGCTATGTTTTTTTTCGTAGAAATCTTTGATTATCTTCCATGCCTCCTCAGCACTATCTGCATAGCAGAATATGTTAAGATCCTGCTCAGATATGTATCCAAGCTCTGCCATCCTTTTAAAGTTTATCACACTCTTCCAATAATCTTTACCAAAAAGGATGATCGGTATCTTTGATTTTTTCCCAGTTTGCACAAGCGTAAGAACCTCAAATAGTTCGTCCATTGTTCCAAAACCCCCAGGAAAACTGACCATTGCTCTTGCTCTCATTACAAAATGCATTTTTCTTATAGCAAAATAGTGAAATCTAAAACATAGCTCCGGGTGTATATACGGATTAGGATGCTGTTCTGTTGGAAGGGTGATATTTAGTCCAACACTTTTTTCTCCACATTCGTAAGCTCCTCTGTTTACAGCCTCCATTATTCCGGGCCCACCACCTGTTACTATAATAAATTTTTTACCGTTTACAGTGTTTGAGGCTACAAGTTTTGCAAATTTCCTTGCTTGCTCATAATACTTTGATGATTTAAGAAGTTTTTTTGCATCCTTAAGTTTCTTTTTGAGAAGACTGTCATTAGGATTTTTTTTAAGTTCTTCTTTTATTATTTTTATTCTTTGTTGTAAATCTGATCTATCGAATATTCTTGCACTGCCGAAACATACCACGGTATCCTTTATTTTGTGTTTTTTAAGTATCATCTCTGGTTTTAAAAGTTCAAGCTGTAATCTAACTGGTCTTAACTCTGGGCTTTTAAGGAATTTTAAATCCTCATAAGCCTTTTGATATGATTGAGAACTTTTTATGTTTTCTATCATTGCCTTTTTATCCATAGAGTATATCCAGCTCTTTTTAACTATGTCTTTCTTCATATTGCCTTAGCTGATATTTCAACTATCTTTTTAAAAATTCCTTCTTCATCCATGCCAAGTATCTTATAGAGCTCAGAGGATGAGCCATGCTCTATAAATCTGTCTGGTATGCCTATTCTGATTATATCAGCCTTCACCCCCATTTCTGCCATCTCTTCTATAACAGCGCTTGAAAAACCGCACATAAGGGCATTATCCTCAACTGTTATCACCTTACTCCCATCAAGCTTTTTTATAACCTCTCTATCTATTGGTTTTACATATCTGAAATAATAAACTGATGGATTTATTCCTTTTTCCCTTGCCATATTGCTAGCTTTTATTACAGCATTTACTCGGCTGCCTGTTGCAAGAATAATCATATCGCTTCCTTCCATTAATTTGACTGCATTTGGTGGGGGAAGAAACTCATAGTTTTCAGATATTTTTACGCCAAAGCCACTTCCTCTTGGATATCTTATAATAACAGGTTTTTTAAGCTCAAAAGCACTATAAAGACAATTTTTTAGTTCATTTTCATCTGAAGGTGCCATAATGATAATTTCAGGAAGCATTCTAAAAAGTCCAAGGTCAAAAACTCCATGATGTGTTGGACCATCCTCTCCAACTATACCAGATCTGTCCATACATATAACAATTGGTAGTTTTTGTAAAGCAATATCATGCATTACTTGATCAAAAGCCCTCTGCATAAAAGTGGAGTATATTGCAACTACTGGATGAAAACCTTGTGTTGCAAGCCCTGCAGCAAATGTAACTGCATGTTCTTCTGCTATTCCTACATCAAAATACCGATAGGGGAATATATCTCTAAATTTATCAAGCCCTGTTCCTTCAGGCATCGCCGCAGTGATTGCAACTATCTTTGGATTTTTTTCAGCAAGTTTAATAAGTGTATCTGAAAATATCTCAGTAAATGTTATCTTTTTTTCTTCTGTTTCTATTTTTATAACCTCTCCTGATTGTTTATCAAATTTTGAGACGCCATGAAAACTTATTGGTTTTTTTTCGGCATGCTCATATCCTTTACCCTTCTTTGTTATAGTATGCAAAAGCACCGGGCCTTTAAGGTCTTTAAGATAACCAAGCACCTCTACAAGCTCTTTTATATTGTGACCATCTACTGGGCCAAAGTAGGCAAAGCCCATCTCCTCAAATATCATACCGGGGAAAAAAATAACCCTTGCTCTTTTTGCAACCTTAATGATGTTTTTTCCTCCAAACTGGAATCGGTTTAAAAGGAGCTTTATTTTTTCTCCAGCGTTTTTTATCAAACCTTTTGTTAGAATCTTTGTAAGTATTTTTCCAAGCTGTCCAACTCTGTGCGATATAAACATCTGGTTGTCGTTTAAAACAACAAGCATATCTTGATTAAGTTGACCAATATTTTGCATTGCCTCCCAACTCATCCCACCCGTCAATGTCCCGTCTCCAACTACACAAACAACCTTGTAATCTTCTTTAAGTATATCTCTTGCTGCAGCAATACCACATGCTGCGCTTAGAGCTGTAGAAGCATGTCCTGCACCAAAGATATCATGTTCGCTTTCAGATCTTTTTAAAAAACCTGATATACCACCTAATCTTCGCAATGTTTCAAATTTTTCAAACCTTCCTGTGAGTATTTTATGAGCGTATGCTTGATGCCCTGTATCAAATATTATTTTATCCCTTGGGGAATCATATACATAATGAAGTGCAACTATGATATCTACTGCCCCAAGGCTTGACGCGAGGTGCCCTCCGTTATGACTTACAACATTTATTATGTGCTCTCTTATCTCTTTTGCTACCTCATCCAGTTCTTCAACTCTTAGCCTTTTAAGATCAGCTGGGTTTTTTATATAGGGTAGATATCTCATTGCTCTCTCTTTATGATAAAATAACAAAGACTTTCTATTATATCTTTGATTTCTTTCTTCCCTTCAATTTTTTTTAGTTCAGATAAAGATTTGCCTATTTCATATTCTGCTATTTTTTTTGATCCTTCTATACCATAAAGGCTAACATATGTAAGTTTTTGATTTTTTTCATCGCTTGGTTTTTTACCAAGCTTTTCAACAGTTTGTGTTACATCAAGTATATCATCGGTGATTTGAAAGGCAATTCCTAAATGGATTGCAAATCTCTCCACTGTTTTAATGTCATCCATCCTTCCACTTAAAATCCTTCCAATTATACATGCAGCTGATATCATATCTGCAGTTTTGTGAGTGTGTATATACAATACTGCTTTTGAGAGTTTATCTTTGTTTTTTTCCTTTGTTTTTTCATAGAGTATGTCAGCCACCTGCCCACTGACCATTCCGCTTGAACCTGATTTTTGAGACAAGATCTCAACTGCTTTAAGTCTAAATTCTGGTTTTATATTTTTCATCGAACAAATCATTTGAAAAGCATCAGTCAATAAAGCATCTCCTGTAAGTATTGCTATGGCTTCACCGAAAACCTTGTGGTTTGTTGGTTTGCCTCGTCTTAGATCATCGTTGTCCATAGCGGGTAGATCATCGTGTATGAGTGAGTAGGTGTGTATCATTTCTATAGCACATGCAGCATCTATTATCTGGTGTTTTGATTTTCCTGAAAGCTCATAAAAAAGCATCATTAGCGCTGGCCTTATTCTCTTTCCACCAGCTGTGATCGAATAGAACATTGATCTCTTTAATAATGGGTGAGCATATCTTTTTGTTTTTATGTAATCTTTCAGTCGTCTTTCAACTATTTTTCTAACCCCTGATAGATAGGAGTCAATCATATAATAAATTTTACTATATTACTAAAATGTTAATGCGAAAAGGGATATATTAACTCCCCTTTTAGGAATGCCCACCTTGAGGTGTGTATTCTCTTTCTGGTATCTTACCAAATCTTTCTTCATATCTTCTTATATTTTCCATAAGCGCAAGCAAAAACCTCTTTGTATGAATAGGGCTTGATATTATCCTTGCTCTTAGCTTTGCTTTTGGCTGATTTGGCTGCATAAAAAGGAAATCGAATATAAACTCTGTTTCACTATGGGTAATTCCTGCAAGATTTGTATAGACTCCTTGAGATATCTGATCATCTGCCTGTATTTCTATCTGAAGCTCGTTAGTATTTTTATCTTTTCTGTTTTCCATCTGACCTCCTTAAAATTTAGCCTATAACAATGCTTTGCTTCTCCTTAATGATTTTAAGAGAAGTCTGTGTCTGGGGGAAAGATGATATTGTTTTATATGCTTCCTCAAGCATTGAATTTATTTTTAGATCATCATAATTTGGATTTATGTTTATTGGGATGAAGTTTTGTATTTTGTTTCTAACTGCGAATTTTGCAGCTATTGATATGGATGAATGTCCCTTATGATGCATTGTTTCATAATCCTGCGAATCATAATATGCATCATGTATAAATATATTTGATGAGTTTGCAAATCTTCCAAGTCTTTCGTTGTAGTCCTGAAAGACAGTTGCCTCTTCCCATATTTCACTGTCAGGAGCAAATACCAGTTTTATGCCTTTTATGTTAAAAAAGTATATCATTGTTGTGGTTGGGTGGTTTGAGTAGATTGTTCCAAGTTTAACATTTGATGATATCTCATAGTTTTCTTCTTTTACTTCATAAAGTTTTATCTTAGCCTTGGGGGTTGATGGGATAGGAGAAAATGAGCTATAAAGATTTGTTTTTATTATATCTTTGAGTGATTTTTCAGGATCATTTGAACCAACTATATTTATGTTAAACTCAGGATAAAGGAAGGGCTCAAAGTGTGGAAGCCCTATTATATTGTCAATGTGGAAGTGAGTTAAAAATATCCATATCGTTGGATAAAAGCGCTTGGAACTAATAAGATCTTTGCCAAGCTGATAAAGTCCACTGCCAGCATCAAGTATAAAGATCTCATTTGATGTTTCAACTGATATACATATGCTTTGTCTTCCGTATTCTGATGGGTTTTCAGGAAGTTGTGGTCCAAGTCCTCTAATGCCATAGGCAGTAATTCTTATAGTGTTTTCTTTAACATCTGAGGCAGAAAATGTTGATGATTCTTTTAATATTTGAGAAGGAGGAGGTGGAATTGAAGGGACAGTTGGAGAACCTTGAAGAATTTCTTTTACAAGTTTTGAGAATTTTTCAGTATTGTATGGTTTTGTTATAAAATACTCTGCTCCAAGCATCATTGCTCTTTGTTTTTCTTTTTCATATGATTTTCCTGACATTATTATGACCTTTATATTTTTCGTTTCAGGATTTGATTTTATCCTTTTACATATCTCCATTCCATCTATTCCTGGCATCATTATATCGCTTATAACCAATTTTGGCTTAATCTCTTTTATTATCTCTAAAGCCTTTGCTGAATCATCAACAAGCATTACACTTAATCCCTCATCGCTTAATAGATCCTTTGTAAGTTCACCTGTCATTGGATCATCATCTATTATTACTATATCTGGCTTTGTTTCTTCTGGCATATGACCTCACTTAAAATCTATTAAATCAGCTTTGCTATAATATATTATAGAATTTATGTTAGAAAAGTTTTAAATTTTTTTTAACTTATGATAAGGATAATAGCAGGTCTTAGAAAAAATAGGAGGGTTTTGTCTCTTCCCATAACTCATCATGTTAAGCCTATATCGGCAAGGGTAAGGAAATCGCTTTTTGATATAATAAGGCCATACATAACCGCATCCTTTTTCTTGGATCTTTATGCTGGAATAGGGCTTGTTGGACTTGAGGCTCTTTCTCGAGGAGCTGCAAAGGTTGTTTTTGTTGATAATGATAATCAGTGTATAAAAACAATAAAAAGAAATCTTAAACATCTTGATTTTGAGGATAAGGCTGTAGTTATCAAATCAGATATACTCAAAGGGCTTGCGTTTTTAAAAATATATGCTCCACAAGGGTATGATATAGTTTTTATGGGACCTCCTTATAGAGATTGTGAGAATAAACCACTTTATCTAACAGCAAGAACAATGGAGCTTGTTGTTGAAGCAAAACTTTTTTCAGACCATGCTATATTGATTTCTCAGCATCATATAAAAGAGATTTTTAAATCACCATCATCTCTTGTTAAATACAGAAGTGAAAGATATGGAGATTCTATTATAGATTTTTTTAGGCAAAAAAATGTTTGAGATAAATTATTCAAAAATAAATGCATACAATTTTTGTAATTATCTTTATAAATTTGTATATGTAGATGGAAATTATGTTAAGCACAATCCAAGAACATCTCTTGGTGTTTCGATTCATAGGTGTCTTAGTGATTATGCAAAAAGAAGACTTACACTTAAAGGGATGTTAGAAAGCTTTGAAGAAGGATGGAATAATTCTGGTTTTCTAACCCCTCAGCAGATGATGGAGTATTATGAGATAGGGGTTGAGCTTATAAAGAAATTTTATGAATTTGAGAAAAATAACCCTTCAAAAATTGTATTTGTTGATGAACCCTTTGAAATCCCTCTTGATGATGAGTTTATCCTCAAAGGAAGCGTTGATAGAATTGACGAGCTTGATGATGGGGGTTATGAGATCATTGATTATAAGCTTGCTATGGATGAAAGAAATTCATCACACCACAGGAATGAACTTCAGCTTTTAATATATGCGTATGGCATATCTAAGAAATACCTGAAAAGGGTGTCGGTTGTTAGTTATTATTATATAAATGGGCCTCAGAAGCATAGGATGAATTATAATGAGGATGAGAATCTTATAAAAGACTTAAAGGAAATAGCATCAAGGATGAAAAATCTTGAGCTTTCAAAAAAGGGAAACTGTGATATATGTCTTGCAAAGGAGATCTGTCCATACCGAGCCAATAAAAGGTAATATAATCTAATTATGAGTGCATTTCATGCCTTCTTTCTTGGAGCTGTTCAAGGGATCGGCGAATTTTTGCCTATATCATCATCTGCACACTTAAGGCTTTACTCATACATATTTAATCTACATTATCAAGGTATTTTTTTTGATGTTATGCTTCATCTTGGAACAATCCTTGCAGTCTTTATATATTTTCGTAAGGATATAATTGATATAATAAAAAATCTTTTAAAAGGTGATAAAAAAGCTCAAGGTTTTGTTTTTGCCCTTTTTATAGCAACACTTCCAGGTGTTTTTGCAGGTTTTTTTTTAAATGATTATGCTGAAACATTGCTCAGAGAGGTTTATATTATAGGTGCTGCACTTATATTTTTTTCTGTTATTATATATCTTGTTGATAGGCTTTATGGGGATAAGGGTATTGATAAAGACTTTAACTGGAAGGATGGTATTGTTGCAGGTATTTTTCAGTCAATTGCAATAATTCCCGGTGCTTCAAGATCAGCAATGAGCATATGCGGACTTCTTTTGTGTGGTTATTCAAGGCACAATGCTGCAAGGATTTCCTTTTTTATGTCTATGCCTATAATACTTGGGGCAGGTGTTTTTGAGTTTAAAAAGGTGGGATTATTTTGCCCTGGTATTGATCTTATTGTTGGATTTCTTTCAAGCTTTATTATAGGTCTTGCCTCAATAAAATTTCTTCTTTCGTTTCTTAAAAAACACAATCTTAATCTTTTTGTTGTTTATAGAATTATCCTTGGGGTTTGGGTAATTACAAGCTGGTTTTATGAGAAATGAGTTTAGAATAAGTCGTAGGTTTGTGATGAATCTTGTTATAAGTATTTTTTTTATACTTATAATCTATACATTCATAAAGCTCATATCACCATTTATTATTTCACTTTTTTTGAGTGTGGTCTTCACAGTGGTGTTTCATCCTATTTATCTTTTTTTTAAAAAAAGAATTACTTCCAACAATAATATTGCATCCTTTCTTAGTGTGTTGTGTATCTTCTTTGTAATTATAGCACCCTTTCTTGTTTTTGGCTGGCTGCTTTTCAGAGAGGCAAGATTGATATATCCGTCCCTTGTAGATTATTATTCATCGTTTAATTTTAGCAGAATTAAAATACCAGATTTTTTACCTTTCTCACACTCTGATATAAAGGAGATAATTGTATCAAACCTGGATGAGATCCGGGGAACAATAATAAGATTAGGAGGAGGTTTAATAAAAAATATTTTTTTTCTTTTTGTCAATCTTTTTGTTATGTTTATTTCAATGTTCTTTTTTTTCAGAGATGGGGAGAAAATTCTTTCATATATTATAGAAATAATCCCTTTCAGCAATGAGAATATAGAAAGGATTCTGTTTCAGTTTGAAAACTCTGTTAATTCAATTATCAGGGGTGTTGTTATAACAGCTTTTATTCAAGGTATTGTTGCAATGTTTGGCTTTTATGTTGGAGGACTTTTTTCTCCTGTGCTTCTTGGAACAATGGTTATGTTTTCAGCCCTCATACCATTTATCGGCACGGCAACAGTTACAATTCCTATTGTTATTTACTGTTATTTCACAAAACCTTTTATAATCACTACCTTTATTTTTATTTGGAGTATTTTTGTTGTTGGGCTTATTGATAATTTCATAAGGCCGATACTTATAGGAAACTATGCAAAACTTCCAATTGGGCTTGTTTTTCTTGGGATTGTTGGAGGGATTAAGTCGTTTGGTCCTGTGGGGATTTTTATAGGACCTGTCTTTATTGCTGTTTTTATTACAATTCTTGATATGTACATAAAAGAAAAGAATTCATCGTCTTAGAGAATAAAAAATAATAGTTATTTTAGAAATAATGATAATTCTATGTTTAAATAAATTTATAAAATTGATTTGTTAAGGATGGATTTAGGGAGGTGAAAGTGAAGTATCATCTGCTTCTAAAACATGAGATTAATGACTTTATAGAAATCCTTTCAAAAAAAATGAAGGTTGTTGCCCCTGTAAAAAAGTGGGGAAATAGTCTTGCCTTTGAGGAGATAAGCTGTGCTGAAGATATTGTAGTTGATGGTTATGTTCCTACAATACTTCCGCCTAAAAAATATCTTATGCCACAAAAGGAGACCATTTTAGAATTTAGCATGAAAAACGATGGCTTTGATGAAAATGTGGTTGTTTTATCTGAAAAGATGGCAATTTTTGGGGTAAGAACCTGCGATCTGGCTGGAATACAGTGTTTGAATATAGTAATGAGTGACAAGCCTGTTGATCATCATTTCATAATAAGAAAAGAAAATCTTTTCATAATAGGAGTAGAGTGCCTTACATATTGTGATGAGTATGCATCATGCTGTTTTGTAAATTCTCATCTTCCAAATGGTGGTTATGATCTTTTTCTCACTGACATAGGAGATAGGTATTTTGTTTATGTGAATACTCAGGAAGGTGAGGATTTAGTTGAATTGTTTGGACTTCCTCAAGCAACAAGTGAGGATCTCAAAAAACTTGATTTAGTCAGGGAAAATAAAAAGAAGATTTTCAAAAATGAGGTTGGTTTTGAGGCATCAAAGATTCCTGAGATATTTGATAAGGCATATAACTCAAAGGTATGGGAAGATGTTGCCTTGAAATGTGTTTCATGCGGAAACTGCACGAATGTATGTCCAACATGCTACTGTTTTGATATGGAGGATAGAGTTGAGATCAATCTTATTTCAGGAAAGAGAATAAGAAGTTGGGATTCATGTCAGTTTGAAACATTTGCAAAGGTAGCGGGTGGTGAGAATTTTAGAAAAGAAAGGTCATTAAGGCTAAGACACAGAGTTTATAGAAAATTTAAATTCCCTTACGATAAGTTTAATAGGTTTTTCTGCACTGGTTGTGGAAGGTGTAGTAGAAGCTGTATGGCAGGTATATCTTTGAAGGATATACTTGTTAAGATAAGTGAAGAGGTTAAGTTTTAAAAAAGGAGTATTTTATGAAGACAGAGGTAAAAAACTTATTTGAGATAAAGGGTTCAGTATGGAGATATAGAAAAGGAAGAATAACTGATACAAAGATGATGACAAAGACGGAGAAATGGTTTGAGATAGAGCTTGATGATGGAAACTTAGATCATGAGCCAGGTCAGTTTATTCAGATAGGAGTTTTTGGAGTTGGTGAGGTTCCGATATCCGTATGCTCATCACCGACAAAAGAAAGAGGATTTGAGCTTACCGTAAGAGCTGTTGGAAGGGTTACAAATGAGATACACAAGCTTGAAAAAGGTGATAGAGTTTATATAAGAGGTCCTTTTGGAAGACCTTTTCCAGTAAGACAGATGTTTGGAAATGACATCCTTTTTATTGCAGGTGGGCTTGGTATAGCCCCCTTGAGATCTCTCATAAACTATGTTATGGATATGAGGAAGGATTTTGGGAAGGTGAATATACTTCTTGGTTCAAGAACCCCACAAGATATGCTTTTTAAACAGGATATAGAAAAATGGTCGAAAAGGATGGATATAAACTTTGCTTGTACTGTTGATAAGGCAGATCCGGATTGGAAGGGTAATATCGGTCTTATAACAACGCTTATCCCTGGTGTTAATCTTAATCCTGAAAGAACATATGCAGTTGTCGTTGGACCACCTGTTATGTATAAGTTCGTTATAGCTGAACTTTTGAAGAAGAACATACCAGAAAGACAGATTGTTCTTTCACTTGAGAGACATATGAAATGCGGTATGGGGAAATGCGGACATTGTCAGATAGACCATCCTAAAAATTACTATTGCTGTAAGGATGGTCCAACATTTACATATGACGAGATAAAGGATGCAAAAAGGCTATAAGGAGGAATGATGTCAAAGCCAAAAGTGGCATTTTTTGATTTCGCATCTTGTGAAGGATGTCAACTTCAGGTGGCAAATCTTGGTGAAGTGCTTGTTGATTTGTTTGATGTTATTGATCTAGTAGAGTTTAGAGAGATAATGACTGAGAGATACAATAAAAGCTACGATATTGTTTTTATAGAGGGTTCAATCGGTGATCATCATGCTGAGGAGAGGCTTAAAAGAATAAGGTCGAGGTCTAAGATACTTGTAGCCTATGGCTCCTGTGCAGTTCTTGGTGGTGTTAATGGTATGAAGAATGCATTTAACCTTGAAGAGATAAGGAAGTATGTATATGGGGATAAATATAGATGCTTTGATGCTATACCAACAAAGGCAGTAGATGAGGTTGTTAATGTTGATTATTATATACCTGGATGTCCGGTTTATCTGCCTGAGGTTGTTGAGGTTATAAAAAGTATATTGAGGGGCGTTCCATATACTGTTTGTGATAAACCAGTGTGTTGGGAGTGTAAACTTAATGAAAATGTATGCCTTTATGAAAAGGGGGTTGTGTGTCTTGGTCCGTGGACAAAGGCTGGATGTAATAGTTGGTGTCCAAATAATGGAAACATATGTTATGGATGCCGTGGGCTTGTTTCAAACCCTGCAAGGGATGCAGCGCTTGACATAATAAAAAAATACAATGTAAACGAAAAGATAAAAGAGATTGGTGATGATTTGATGAAGAAGAAGTTTGATGTGTATAACAGAGCGAAGGGGGGTTTAAATGGCAACAAAGGGTAAGGATCTGGATATAAAAGTTGAGTATGTTACAAGGGTTGAAGGACATGGCAATATTGTGGTGAATGTTAAAAATGGGAATATAGAAAAGTGTGAGTTTCATGTTGTAGAAACACCAAGATTTTTTGAAGGTATGCTTAGAGGAAGAAGTATACTTGAAGCCCAGCATATAACATCAAGGATATGTGGTATATGCTCATGTGCCCATTCTTTAGCATCAATACAGGCAGCAGAGGATGCTGTTGGTTTTGTGCCATCTGAGCAGACTATTAAATTGAGAAAACTTATGCTTGATTGTGAGTTTTTGGATAGTCATCTTCTTCATATATATCTTCTTGTTTTTCCTGATGTAGTTGGAGTGGGTTCTTTTGTGCCGCTTGTGAAAAAAAATCCATCTCTTGTTAAAAAGATACTTGGTGCAAAAAAGAGAATCAATGATGTTTGTGATATACTTGTCGGAAGACATGTTCATCCTATATCAGCAGTTGTTGGTGGTTTTACCAAATTACCAAGGCCATCAGATCTTGACAGAATGCTTGAGATACTTGAAGGTATGAGAAAGGATATGGATGATTTTGTTGATGTGGCAATGGATTTTAAATTCCCTGAGTTCTATAGGGAAACTGAATATGTTGCCCTTGTCAATGAGAGTGATGAATACCCGCTTCTTGAAGGTAATATTGGCTCAAGTGATGGAAAAAACTTCAACAAAAAGGATTATAAACTTGCAACAAATGAGTTTATTGATCCAAGATCCTCCGCAAAATTTACTAAACTTTCAAGAGAATCCTATATGGTTGGTGCACTTGCAAGGTTCAATCTTAATCATAAAAAGCTTCATAAAAAAGCAAAAAATCTTGTAGAAAAGATTAAACTAAAAGCGCCTTGTTTCAACCCTTTTATGAACACTATGGCTCAAGTAGTTGAGCTTGTGCACTGCTATGAGCATGCAATAGATCTTATCAATGAACTTAAAAAAACAGGTATAGATTATTCTGAGGAGATTGTTGTTGGTATAAACGAAAAGAACAGAATAGCTGTTAAACCAGGAGACGGCGTTGGGGCTATTGAAGCACCAAGAGGGATACTTTTCCATAACTATGAGATTGATGATCGAGGAATAATCCGGCATGCAAACTGCATAATCCCAACAAACCAGAACATAAACAATATAGAGTATGATCTTATGAAGTTTCTTCCAGAGATAATAAACGAGCCTAAGCAACAGATACAGCTTAAACTTGAGATGCTTGTAAGGGCATATGATCCATGTATATCATGCTCAGCTCATTATCTTAATGTTGAGTTTATTGAATAAATATTGTAACCTCATCAAAAAAAATACTTTTTTACGAATTTAATGAACCCTCTTGATAAAATTGTTTATAAAGGAGACAAACCTGTTATAGTATGCCTTGGTAATGAGTTTAGAAATGATGATGGTATTGGTCCTTATATTGCAAAAAAAATATCTAATCATAGGATTAAGGTTATAAATGCCGAACAAAGTTTTGAAAACTATGTATTTGATATAGTTGAATACAAACCAACGGATGTTATTATAGTTGATGGTGCATTTTTTGGTGGTGAGGTTGGAGAGATAAGAATCCTTGATGAAAGAAGTCTTTGTGAGGTTAGAATGCTATCAACACATTCACTTCCAATAACTCTTTTAATTGATATGATAAGAAATGATTTGCCTTGTGTTAATTTTGTTATAGTTGGTATCCAGATATTAGATACTGGTTTTGGTCAGAGTATAGACAGTAGGGTCAAAGAAAGTGCAGAGATTGTCATAACCTATTTCAACAATCTTGTAATCTGATAAATCAACAAGTTTGATATAATCTTTTATAGTGCTTGTTTTAAAAAAGGTTATGAGAGATTAGCTATAATGCACCAATATAGATTTAAGGGAAGGCGCTTTATATTTGTTGTTTTAATAAACCTTTTAGTTTCTGTGCTTGAGCTTATTCTTGGAATAATATCTCAAAGTCTTGCACTTGTTTCAGATGCATTTCATAATATTGAGGATACAGCAAGTGTCTTTATAAGCTATATTGCCTGGATTTATTCTTTTAAGGGAGCAAACAGGGAAAAAACCTATGGATATAAAAGGGCTGAGGTTATTGCTGCTTTTGTTAATTCAATATTTCTTATAATCATCTCTGTCTTTATAATTGCTGAGGGAATTAAGAGATATTTTTTAGCACCCGTTGTTAATGCAGATATAATGCTTTTTACATCAATTCTTGCTTTTCTTGTGAATGCTATATCAGCCTTCATCATACATAATGATTCTCATTACAACATCAACTGGAAATCAGCATATCTTCATATGCTTGGTGATGCCTTGTTTTCACTGGCTGTTATGGTTGGTGCTTTTTTTGTGAAAAGGCATTCTATTTTATGGATAGATCCATTTCTTTCATTGATAATAGGATGTGTTATGATATATCAGGGGTGGAAGGTATTGAGAAGATCATTTAATATACTTATGCAGTCATCCGCAGATCTTAACTATGAAAGCATAAAGAAGGATATAGAGTCAATAGAGGGTGTAAGAAATATTCACGATCTACATTCATGGCTTGGAAATGAAAGTGATATTTATTTTGAGGCTCATATTGAGATAGCTGATATGAGTGTTTCAGAGTCATGTGTGGTGCTTAAGAAGATTGAGAATGTTTTAAAAGAAAAATATAAAATCCATCACACAACCCTCCAATTAGAAACTGATATCTGCTTAAAAAAAGATATGTTTCACATCGGGTAGTGTTTAGCCTTTTGAAAGCATTTTTCTTGCGCTTTCAATCTGAGCATTTCGTGTTGCTCTGTTTATATTTTCCTTTATTGAGTTTTCAATTTTAGACTTATTAGATTGTGTAAGTTCACATTTTATTACTATTGAGTCAACTTCCATTGTGCCTCTTACTGTCACAGATGAAATATCATCTTCTGATGTAAATTTTATTGAATCAAGCTCTTTTTTTATCTCCTCTGCTTTATTTTTCAATTCATATAGTTCTCTTATCTTATCAAACATATTTATTAGTAAATCTCAAACTTAACAAGCTCTATTGTATCAACCCTTTCCTCACTTTTGAATACTTCCTTAACAAGCCCTACATTTGGAGCATAATACCTCTCATTCTTTCCTATCTCACTTCCTTTAATGCTTGTTAGTATTTTAAGGCAGCTATCAAAACTTCCATAAGGAGTTTTAACCTTAGATGAAAATCCTATTACCCTGTTTTCGTTTCCATTTTCGCTCCATCTTCTATCCTTAAATAGTGGTATAGGTATCTCAATCCTTTGATCACCAATTATACTATCTGTTGCAAAGATTCCTTTATCAGTGATTTTGAGTTGATAATTTACTTTTTTTACATTGTTTTTATTGTAGTATGTTATTGTTGCAGTTGTAAGAGAGTCTTTTGTAGAATATTCAACAAACTCAACCTCTATTTTCTTTGTTCCTATAAAATTGGTTGATGTATATGAATATTCATATCTTATTTTTTTAAATATCGGAAGATAAAGATAGGGATTATGAGTCTGTGTTGAGTTTTTGTTAAGTATTTGAGGTTTTGGAGTAGGTAGTTCAGTCTTTATTCCCTCAGTTTTTATATTTATGTCTGTCGTGAAGTCATATACCTCTGCCTTAAGCATTATTCCTACTGATGATACTATAACTAATATTAGCTTCTTCATAGTTTTTCTCCTCATTATATACTTTGCACCGAGTTTTTATCGGAAAGTTCGAAAGGCTTGTATAATAGCCTTAATCTAATTCTAATAAATTTTGATAAAATCTGTCAAGTTTCCTATAATAATTTTATAGGAGGTAGATATGAGTCTTATCTCAATAATTTTAACCATTAATCTATGTGCTGGGGTTAATCTTTCATTTCTTCAAGGAGAGATAGGCTCGATTATCGAAAAAACAAAGAAGGCTGTTGTTAGTGTTAGGGTTGTAAAGGAAGGTAAGATAAGCGTTATAGAGCCTGAGTTTTTCTTTGGTTTTCCAATGGAGAAGATTTACAGATTTGAGGTTTCTGGAATAGGTTCTGGTGTTATTATAACTCAGGATGGCTATGTAGTAACTAATGATCATGTTATAAGAGGTGCTGATGAGATAAATATTGAGGTGAATGATGAAGGTAAAAAAACATCATACATTGCCAGATACATTGGTGGCGAGCCTGCACTTGATATAGCAGTGCTTAAGATAGATGGTAAAGGGAGAAAATTTCCATATCTTGAGTTTTCTACATCAGCTGTAAATATAGGGGATTTAGTTTTTGCTGTTGGTTATCCTTTTGGCTTTAAGCAGACATATACTATGGGTATAGTATCCTCAAAGGATGTCAATCTCAAGATTGAGGGAAGGATCTACAACAATCTTATTCAAACTGATGCGGCAATAAACCAGGGGAACTCTGGCGGTCCGCTTGTTGATATAAATGGTAGGGTTGTTGGTATAAATTCAGCTATATATTCTCCAAGTGGTGCTTTTGCAGGTATTGGTTTTGCCATACCTGCTTGGAAGGTGAGACAGGTTGTTGATGAGGTTGTGTATGGTAAGAAGGTAAAAAGAGCATGGCTTGGAATCTCTCTTCTTCCAACTGATGCTATTATGAACAGATATTTTTCATACAATCTTCCTAAGGGTGGAATAATAAATAAGGTTTATAGGAATTCACCCGCTCAGAAGGCAGGGCTTGCAAGAGGTGATATAATAGTATCCTTAGATGGAGAAGATGTTGATAATGATGAGGATCTTGTTATGAGGATATATTACAAAAATCCCGGTGATAAGGTTGAGATAAAGTATGTTAGAGATGGAAAAGAAAGAACAACAACAGCTGTTTTAGCTCCAAGGCCATCTGATAAAGAGCTTCTTAATATAGAGAGAGGTATTAGTGGTGCAAAATCTTCTGGTGAGTATGAGTTTAAAGGAGTGATTTTTGTCTACTCTGATGGTTATTGTGTTGTCAAAGAGATTTTGCCAAACTCGCCTCTAAAAGGATATCTTAAAGAAGGGGATGAGATATTGAAGATTAACAATAAGGGATTTAAGAGCTATGATGATATGGTGAAGTTTTTTTCAACTGTTGATTTATCTGAGGGTGTTCTTTTTGATATGATAAGAGATGGAGAACCGATGTATTTGAGCGTAACTGTGAGATGATAGGGATAAAAATAACAGTCATCTGATTAAAGGGAGGGATGATGCATGAATGGGCTTTAGCAGAAAGTGTAGTTAGAAGCGTTGAAACCAATGATGAGTTAAAGGGGAAAAGGATAAAAATACTTCTTGGTGAGCTTCAAAGCATTGATAAGGAGATCTTTAATTTTGCAATCGCTGAGATAATGAAACAAAAAAACCTTAGTTTTGAGTATGAAATAGAGAATGTATCTGCTCTTTTTGAATGTAGAGGTTGTGGTTTTAGATTTACTATGAAGGATATTAAACTTAATGATGAAAAAGAAAGGGAAAATATCCATTTTATTCCAGAGATGGTAAAGGCATTTACAAGATGCCCAAGATGTATGAGTGTTGATTTTGATATAGTTGATGGTAGAGGGGTTAGCCTTGCTGTGGAAACTCATTCTAAAGAGGTGAAATAGAATGGTTAAGAATATAGATCCAAGAATTGCTTTAATAGATGATAACCTTAAAGATATTAGGAAAATCTACCTTGTTAGTGGATTTAAGGGAGGGATTGGGAAGAGTATTGTAGCAACTTTTTTATCCATTGCACTTTCAGATAGAGGTTATAAGGTTGGGCTTCTTGACCTTGATATAACATCTTTTAGCTGTCATAGAATTCTTGGGGTTTATGACATCTATCCTTATGAGGAAAATGGAATAATTGCGCCTGTGGTTTATGGTATTTCCTTTATGAGTTTTCAATTCTTCTCAAACTCTCTTTATCATAACGAGATTCATCCTAACTCCAAAATCTTGCAAAAAGCAGTTGCATTAAGAGGAGGTTCAATATCTGATGCCATAAAAGAGATTCTTACTATTACAAGATGGGGAAGGCTTGATTATCTAATTGTTGACATGCCGGCTGGTTTTTATGATGTTGCTTTTGATGTTATTAATCTAATAAAGAGGTTTAAAGTAATTGCAGTAAGAACTCCTTCACCGCTTTCTCTTGAGGTCTATAACAGGATGATAGTGATTTACAAAGAAAAAGGATATGAGATAATTGAGATTGAGAATATGGTTAAGGATAAGGCTGATATGAAAATAAGGTATGATAGTAGTATTGATGCTGCCATTGGAGATATAGAGAAGATAAAAAACACAAAATGCTATTCTGATATCTATGAAATAGCATTGAGACTATGAGATCTTTTATAGTTTTATTTAGTCATCTTTTCTTTTTATCATGCTGGGTTTTTCCGCAGTCTTTAACACACAAAAGGGTTATTTCACTACTTCCATCATATACCGAGATAATATTTGAACTTGGGGGAGGAAATAATCTTGTTGGTGTTACAAATTTTTGCAATTATCCGCCCCAGGCACAAATGATAACAAAGGTTGGGGATTATCTAAATCCAGATAAGGAGATGATATATAGACTCAAGCCAGATATAATATTTATGGGTGATTGGAAAAATGATGTTATAAAAAAACTTGCTTTGAAAAGAAATATAAAGATAGTTGTTATACCACAGGAGAAAAAGCTGGAGGATATATATATCACAATAGAAACGATAGCAAGATATATCAACAAAAATGACAGAGCGTTAGAGATAATAAATACTATGAAAAAAAAACTCAAAGATGGATTGAAGCCAAAGAGTTTTAAAAAAGTATATGTTGATTTAGATTATGATTTCTGGACATGCGGCAGTGAGTCATTTATATCTGATGTTATATTAAAGGCTGGTGGTGTTAATATATTTAATGATGTGAAGCTTGGATATTTTAAAACAAACTGGGAAGAGATTGTAAGAAGAAATCCGGATGTTATTCTTATAGTCTCATCAAGAAATCCAGATGAGTTTAAGTCTCTTATATCCTGGCAAAAAGTCTCTGCCATTAAGAATTCAAAGGTTTATAAATTTTCTGAATACGAAAGAGAGATTATATCAAGACCTACTCCCAGAATTGTTGGTATTGTGCAAAACCTAAGAAAGATTTTTCAGTGATTTTGATTGATGAAAGGTGAAAAAATAAAAATTGTTTTTTTAATTATTTTTTTTATCCTGCTTTTTTTAATTGATCTTTATCTACCCTATTATGATAAGGAGATTATACTTGATCTAAGAATTCCCAGAAGTATATCTATTTTTTTTACAGGCGCATTTCTCTCATCAGCAGGATATATTGTTCAGATGATAACAAGAAATCCACTTGCAGATCCGTTTATAGTCGGGACATCAAGTGGTGCTATGTTGGGTATAATATTGTCTATTTTGCTTGGAGTGTCATCATCATCTTGTGGTTATTTTTTTATTGTAATATCTCTTGCATTCATATCAACATATCTATCCATAATGATATCAAGGGCATCAAAAATTCCCGGAAACATACTGTTGAGTGGTGTTGCTGTCAATTCATTTATACTCTCTATTATTGTTCTTGGAGTTATATTTTCAAAGGAAAACTCGCTGAGCTTTCTTCATATAAGCTTTGGGAGTTTTTCATACTCTGATTGGAGAAGTATAGTTTACTCTTTAATAGCTGGTGTTTTTTCAGTTCTGTTTGTTTTTATAATGATGAAGGATATAAAGATAATTGCCTTTCATGAGGATAAATCGCTGACACTTGGGATAAACAGAAACAGGGTTGTATTTTTATCACTCCTTTTTTCTTCTGCACTTTCTTCCTTATCAGTTTCTTTGTCAGGGATAATAGGTTTTGTTGGGCTTATGAGCCCACATATAACAAGGCTTTTATTTAGAAGCTTGTGTGAAGAAAAGAGACTTTTAATGAGTATGATAGTTGGTTCTTCTATGCTTTTAATATCAAGTATAACATCGAGGCTTTTTTTCTATCCTATTGAAATTCCGCCCGGGGTATTCACATCCATAGCTGGCTCAATTTTCTTTATCTATCTTAGTGTTGTGAAAAGGGCTTTTAAATGATAAAAATCTCTGGATTGTCGTTTGAATATATTAGAGGAATTAAGGTCCTAAATGGACTAAATTTTGATTTTGAAGGTGGTAGGTTTTATGCACTCTGTGGACCAAATGGTTGTGGTAAAACAACTTTTCTTAAGATAATCTCAGGCATATACAAGAACTATTTAGGGAGTGTCAGGATAAGAAAGGATAACTCTTATGCTGAGCTAAAACTTCTCAATGAGGTTGAATTATCAAAACTTGTTTCATATGTTTGTGGTGATACTTTTTTTTATTTTGATTTTTATGTCAAGGATATACTTCTTATGGGAAGAAGGCGTTTTCATAGCTTTTTTTCATTCTACAGTGATGAGGACATTGATTTAATTTATGATGTGGCAAGAGCTATGAGAATAGAGCATCTGTTCAATAGGAGAATAAATGAGCTTTCAAACGGAGAAAGGCAGATGGTATTAATAGCACAGGCAGCTGTTCAAAAAACATCTATTATTCTTGTTGATGAACCGACATCACATCTTGATATAAAACATCGGATTGAGATCCTTTCAATGCTAAAAGAAATGGTTATTAATGAAAAACTAACAGTGATAGCTGTTATGCATGATCTCAAAGCAGCATCTTATTATTTTGATCAGATGCTTTTTATGAAGAACGGGAGTATTTGCTTAAATTTTAGCTCTAATGAGTTTTATGCAAATATTGATAAAATATCATCTGTTTATGAGATAACAAGTGATGTTATAAAGAGATTTTTATAATGGTTTGCAGGTGGAAGATAAAGGTTAATACCTTAAAACTTCAAAATTCCTTCCTATTTGCAACAAAGTATGGATATCTCAAGCTGTTTGATTTTTGAAGGAAATTTTTGTATATTTTTAGAAAGAGGTTTTATTTTTAGTTAGGAGGAAATGATGATGAAGATTGTATCTGTTTTTGTACAGGCTCTTTCAGCAAGTGAGGCAAATCTTATTGTGCCTGATCTATCAACAGTCAACTTTGGTCCTTTCACAGGGCATAGTCTTCTTATTTGGGGTATAGTTGTGTGTTTTGGAGGAATGCTTTTTGGACTCTATCACTTTGCAAATGTTAGAAAACTTCCAGTTCATAAAGCGATGCTTGAGGTATCAGAATTGATATATGAAACCTGTAAAACATACCTTCTAACTCAGGGAAGGTTTCTTTTTATCTTGTGGTGTTTTGTTGCGGTTATAATCCTTTTCTATTTTGGATATCTTATGCATTTTACAGCTGAAAAAGTCTTTATAATCCTTTTATTTAGTGTTGTAGGAATTTTGGGCTCTTATAGCGTTGCCTGGTTTGGTATGAGAATGAATACCTATGCAAACTCAAGAACAGCTTTTGCTGTGCTTAAGGGATATCCATATCCTGCTATGGATATTCCTCTTAGGGCAGGCATAAGCATAGGAACTCTTCTTATAAGCGTGGAGCTAATAATAATGCTTATCATACTTCTTTTCATTCCAGGTGAATACTCAGGTCCCTGCTTTATAGGCTTTGCTATTGGAGAATCGCTTGGAGCTGCGGCGCTTAGAATAGCGGGAGGAATATTTACTAAGATTGCTGATATTGGCTCAGATCTGATGAAGATAATATTCAAGATAAAAGAGGATGATGCAAGAAATCCGGGTGTTATTGCAGATTGTACCGGAGACAATGCCGGTGATTCTGTTGGTCCGACTGCTGATGGCTTTGAGACATATGGTGTTACAGGAGTTGCTCTCATAACCTTTATACTTCTTGCAGTGAAAGATCCTGTAGTTCAGATACAGCTTCTTGTATGGATATTTGTAATGCGTATAGCAATGATAATAACAAGTATTGTGTCTTACTGGATTAATGGTTTTTATTTTAAATCAAGGTATGAAGATGAAAGGCATCTTAATTTTGAGCTTCCACTAACATCGCTTGTGTGGCTTACATCTTTTATCTCAATAATAATGACATACATCTTGAGCTGTCTTATAATACCAGAGCTTGGAGGAGATAACACATATTGGTACAAGCTTGCCACCATAATAACCTGTGGAACTCTTGCAGGTGCAATTATACCTGAGTTTGTTAAGGTTTTTACATCAACGAAGTCAAAGCATGTTAAGGAGGTCCTGAATGCCTCAAAGGAAGGAGGCGCATCACTTAATATACTTTCGGGCTTTGTGGCTGGAAATTTTTCATCATACTGGCTTGGTATTGCTATAGTTTTTCTTATGGCTATTGCATATTATGTAAGCAGACTCGGACTTGATGCTATTATGGTAAATCCAACTGTCTTTGCTTTTGGCCTTGTTGCATTTGGTTTTCTTGGTATGGGTCCTGTAACAATTGCTGTTGATTCCTATGGTCCTGTCACAGACAATGCCCAATCAATATATGAGCTTTCAACCATAGAGAATATACCAAACATAAAGCAGGATATTAAAAAGAGCTATGGTTTTGAGCCGGATTTTAACTCAAAGATATATCTTGAGGAAAATGACGGTGCCGGAAACACATTCAAGGCAACTGCAAAACCAGTTTTAATAGGAACTGCTGTTGTGGGAGCAACAACTTTGATATTTTCAATAATTCAGGTTTTGAGAATAAAATATGGAGAAGCAGGTGCTACTGAAGGACTTTCAATACTTAATCCTTATTTCTTCCTTGGACTTATAGTTGGTGGGGCAATGATATATTGGTTTAGTGGTGCATCAAATCAGGCAGTAACCACAGGTGCTTACAGAGCAACAGAGTTTATTAAGAAGAATATAAAGCTTGATGGGGTTACAAAAGCAAGTGTATCAGATTCAAAGAAGGTGGTTGAAATATGCACTGTTTATGCCCAAAGGGGTATGTTTAATATATTTCTTGCTGTCTTCTTTGCAACGCTTGCCTATGCTTGCCTGAACCATTATTTGTTTATAGGTTATCTTATATCAATAGCACTCTTTGGTCTTTTTCAGGCAGTTTTTATGGCAAATGCTGGTGCTGCATGGGACAATGCTAAAAAGCTTGTTGAGACAGAGTTGAATGCTAAAGGAACTGAACTTCATGCTGCAACTGTTGTTGGAGATACTGTTGGTGATCCATTTAAGGATACTGCATCAGTTTCTATGAACCCAATAATCAAATTCACAACACTTTTTGGACTTCTTGCTGTTGAGCTTGCAATAGAGCTTAATAACAGAACAAGATTTATTCTTTTCATTATCTTCTTTGTACTTTCTGTTATATTTATCTGGAGAAGCTTTTATAGAATGAGAATAAAAGAGGATTAAATCTTGCTGCATTTTATTTTATACATATCTCTTGCCGCCATAGCCAGTTTGTATGCAGCGGTTAGATATTTCAAAGTATCTTCATCTTTAAAAACCACTGCACCACAAGAATACGAGATTACAATTTACTCATTAAAAGAGCTTTTTGGTGAGTTTTTAATAAGAAGGCTTATACCTCTTTTTATCTTTGTTTTTATTTTTGCTGTTTTTATTTTTTTTATCAGAAAAGACTTCTCATTTATTCTAATATATGGTTCATTGCTCTTTTTTATTTTTTTATCTGCGGATGTTTTTATCTCTTTTAATCTTTTAAAGATTATCTATCCTTTTGTCTTTTCTGATAAGAGGTATTTGGTGAGAGATATCTTTGTGGTTTCAAAACTCTTTGTTGTCTTTGCAGTATATTCAGCACTTATTTTGCTTTATTTTAAAAAAGGAATAGATTTTGACTATCCTGTTATTTTTTTAGGTGCAGTTTTTTTATCCTTTCTTGCATACTCAGCCTTTGAGAAAAGATATTCTAAGATTGTTTATTTTATAACCTCTTCATCTATATCTCTCATAATGATTTTAACTGCTTTATTTGGCTTAAAGTATCTTATGCCATCGGATGTAAGATATGTTTTTGATGCAATATCAGTTTTTTTTATCTGTGCTATGATTAATGAAGCTGCATCTGTTTTTCTCCCAGATAACTACAAAAAATATTATTTTAAAATACCTTTTGGACTATCCCTTACACTTTTTTATCCTGCGATACTTTTTTATATGTCATATCATAGTTATTCAAATCTATTCTTTGTTCTGCCTGCAGCTATACTTTATTTTTCCATGCTTTTCGTATTTGTAAAGGGAGATGTATTTGAGAGATATTATGCATTTATGTCATTTTTTATTATCATATTCTTTTTTTTCTTAAGCAAAATGTTTTACATATTCAATACATCAATGAACTATGAGCGCTTTGTAATTTTCAATCTTATGCTTTTAATTCCCTTTTTCTACTTAACTGCTAAACATAGAGATTATAATTATCTTGTTTATTTTATACAGAATAATTCTTCATTTGAGAGAATTGAGTGTGATGTTGTGTCTTTTAAGAATATGTTTCTCCTTGCAGTTCTTTCATCAGGACTTGGCTTTAAAATAGCATATGATTATCTTGTCCTTTATTTTGGTTATTCAGATAGTTACAGCTTTTTTTCTGTTGTGATTGCTGTTTTTTTCTTCTATGTATTTGATCTTTACTCAGATAACATATTTAAAAGATTCAATAACCTTTTTATAGATTCGTTATTTAGCCTTTCTGTTATAACATTCATTTACTCAGCATCTCTTGTTATATGCTCTTACACATTTGGTATCAACTTTACAAACCTTGTTTCATGCTTCTGTCTATATGCCTTTTTAACCCTTATGTTTTCATCAAAATATATATCATATCTGACAGCTTTGGTATACCTATCTGTAACCTACTTGATAATCTATGTTTGAGATCAAAAAAATTATATCAGCATTTCTTCTTCCAGGTGGTTTTCTTTTCCTCTTGTCAATTTTTTCTTTGGTTTTATCAATTTTTAAAAAGAACAAATATAGCTTTTGTCTCTCTGCATTCTTTGCTTTTTTTATTTATCTTTTTTCGTCCAATTTTCTTTGGAAGTATCTGATATGCAGGATTGAAGAAAAGATTTATGAAAGATCTTCTGATGAGGGGGATGTTATTGCTGTTTTTGGAGGGGGGGTATCTTTTTTTTTAGATAAGATTTCTGCTTCGTATTCTGTTGATTCTATTTCAGCACAAAGAATTTTTGCAGCATATAGAGTTTATCAAAAAAAGCATATAGATGTAATAGTCAGTGGCGGTTATGTTTTAAATCAAAGATCCTTTGGCTATGAGTCCTCATTACTACTTCAATCGATTGGGGTTGATGCTGAAAGGATTCATCAAGACACATCATCAAAGGATACATTAGAAAATGTTGAGATGATTAGCAAGATATGTAAGAAAAAAGGTTTTAAAAAGATTATTGCTGTAAGCGATGCTATTCATCTGCCAAGAATAGCATATCTTTTGGATAAAAAAGGAATTAAGTTTTCTCTCTATCCTTCATCATATATGTGCAGCAATTTTTCATATCTTGATTTTTTACCTGGTGATTTCAGATACTCATCTGTTTTCATTCATGAGTTTTACGGGAATATCTGGTATTTCGTCATTAATTGGCTAAAAACTCTAAATAGAACTCAACATTGAGTGGCTATATTTCAAACTCTCAAATGATTTTTATTTCCTTTGGAGATTTGAAAGGTTTTTTTTTGAGTTTGGTGAGATAAAAAATTGTAAAATTATATTAGTCATCTTTTGTCCTGTGGAGGTGATTTTATGAAGCTTGTTGAATATGAAGGAAAGAAGCTTTTTGAGAAGTATTCTATACCTGTTGCAAAAAGATTTGGTGTTGTTAGAAGCTATGATGAGTTTAAAAAGATAAATATAATAGAATATCCTGTTGTTATAAAGGCACAAGTGCTTGCGGGTGGAAGGGGTAAGGCAGGTGGGGTTAGAATTGCAAAAAATGAAAAAGAGGCATCGGAGATTGTGAAGAATATGCTTGGTATGATGCTTGTGACAAACCAGACTGGTAAAAATGGTGTTAAGGTTGAGGAGGTTTTGATAGAAAAGGCAAGCGAGATTGAAAGGGAGATGTATATATCGGTTATAATGGACAGAAATATTTCAATGCCACTTATAATAGCATCAAGAGAGGGGGGAATCTCTATAGAGGAACTTGCTCAAAAAACTCCCGAGCTTATTATTAAAATACCTGTGGATATAGAGAGTGGTGTTATGATGTGGCAGGCAAGAGCTCTCGCTTATAAGCTATCAATACCAAATGAGATTTTTTGTGATTTTACAGAGTTTTTGAAAAATCTTGTTAGGCTTTTTATAGAATATGATGCAAGCCTTGTTGAGATAAATCCTTTAGTAATAACGAAGGATAAAAAGCTTATAGCACTTGATTCAAAGCTGATAATAGATGATAATGCCCTTTTTAGGCATAAGGATATAGAAGTCCTTCCCGACAGAGAATCAAGCGATCTTGAAAAGGAGGCAAAGAAAGTAGGGATAAACTATATATCCCTTGATGGCAATATAGGTTGTATGGTTAACGGTGCAGGGCTTGCTATGGCAACCCTTGATACAATAAATCTTGCAGGTGGAAATGCTGCAAACTTTCTTGATGTGGGGGGAGGGGCGAATGTAGAGCAGATAACAAATGCTTTTAAGATTATATTGAAGGATCCAAAGGTTAAGGCTGTGCTTGTTAATATATTTGGTGGAATAATGAGATGTGATAATATAGCAAAGGGAATAATTGAAGCTGCCAAAAATGTTGATATAAAGCTGCCTGTGGTCGTGAGGCTTGAAGGAACGAATGTTAAAGAAGGAAAAGATTTGCTTGAAAAATCAGGGTTGAGGTTTTATCAGGTAGATAACTTATGGTCTGCCTGTAAAAAAGCAGTTGAGCTTGCAGGTTAAAAGGGGGCTTTATGTCAATTTTGGTAAATAAAAAATCCAGAGTTTTGGTTTGTGGTATGACTGGAAGTCATGGGAGTTTTCATACCAACGAGTGCATTAAGTATGGCACAAATATTGTTGCAGGAGTAACACCTGGAAAAGGTGGAACTCAACATCTTGGCTTGCCTGTTTTTAATACAGTTTCTGATGCTGTTTTTCATACTAAGGCAGATACCGCAATGATTTTTGTGCCTGCTCCTTATGCAGCAGATTCTATTCTTGAGTGTGCTTATAACGGAATAAAGGTGATAATATGTATAACAGAAGGAATACCAGTTGTTGATATGGCAAGGGTAAAAAAACATCTTAATATGATTAGAGCTTCTAAGAAGGAGGTATATCTTATTGGTCCAAACTGCCCTGGGGTTATTACCCCGGGTGAAGCGAAGTGTGGAATAATGCCAGGGTATATACATAAAAAGGGAAGTGTTGGTATAGTTTCAAGGTCAGGCACCCTTACCTATGAAGCTGTTTGGCAGATAACCAATGAAGGTCTTGGACAATCAAGTGTTGTTGGTATAGGAGGTGATCCTATACAAGGTATGAATTTTATAGATGTCATATCCCTTTTTAATCAGGATAAACAGACTGATGCGATACTAATGATAGGTGAGATTGGTGGAAGTGCGGAGGAGGAGGCTGCAAGGTTTATAAAGGAGAATGTCAAAAAACCAGTTTTTGCTTTTATAGCGGGTAAAACTGCACCAAAGGGGAGAAGAATGGGGCATGCAGGAGCAATAGTTGAGGGTTTGAGCGGAACTCACCAGGCAAAGGTTGATGAACTAAAAAGAGCGGGTATAGTTGTGATTGAAAATCTATGTGAGATAGGGAAAACTATATCACAGTATCTTAAAGACAGAAAAAAGGTTAAAAGATGATAAAGAACTATACCATAGAAAATAATAAGATATTAGAGGTTGAAAATAAAGAGGGTAAAATAATTCTTCTTATAAATCCAAATCAGGCTGAGAAGGAAAAGATATCCCAAGAATACTCTATTGATATACATAACATAAACTCCTCTCTTGATCCTGAAGAACCTGCGCGAGTTGAGTTTGATAATGAAAGAATAGAGCTTATATTTAAAAGACCGAAAAACTACTCATCAAAAGATCACTATCTTTTCAAGGTTTCATCTATAGGGCTTTTCTTGTTTAAAGAAAGGCTTATAGTTATTCTTAATGAAGATATAAATATATTTTCAGGAAAGTATTTTCAGCATGTTATAGGAATAAAAGAGATATTCTTGAAGATTATATATAACTCAATATACCATTTTATAGAGCATCTGAGGGTCATAAATATGATAGCAGATGAAATAGAAACAAAGATCTCAATGTCTATGGATAATAAGTATCTCATACATATGTTTACTCTTGAAAAATCTCTTGTTTATTATACAAGTGCAATAGCCTCAAATGGATATGCCTTGGAAAAACTAAGAACAATAGCCAAAAGAATGAATTTTACACAAAGAAGCATAGAATATCTTGAGGATATATACATAGAAAACTCTCAAGCGAAGAACCAAGCAGAGATATACCTTCAGGTTTTTTCAAATCTTATGGATGCAAGAGCATCAATAATAAACAACAATATGAACCTCTGGCTTAAGACACTTACAGTAATTACAATCGCTGTTTCTATTCCAAACTACTTTGCTTCTGTGTTTGGTATGTCTGAGCTTAGTGCTTTTGTTGGAATTGAAAATGTAAGGGTTGCTTTTCTATTGTTTTTTGTACTCTCTGTTTTTATAGCATGGTTTATCTTTTACATATTTAGGAAACTTGAGGAGAAAGGATTTATTAGCAGGTGAAAAGATTTCATCTTGTAAGCCTTGGATGTCCAAAAAATCTTGTTGACAGCGAAAGAATTGCTGATATTTTTGTGAGGAATGGATATATTTTTACAAGTGAAATTGAGTGTGATGTGGTTATTATAAACACATGCTCTTTTCTTTCATCAGCGACAAGAGAATCTGATAGGGTTATAAAGAAGTTTATTGATTTTAAGAAAAAGGGTGCAATAAAAAAAGTTGTTGTTGCAGGATGTATGGTCTCAAGGTATAAGCAAAGTATATTAAAAAGATATCCAGATGTTGATGCCTTTGTTGATGTTGAGTCACTTGATGGGCTTGAAAGGTTTGTGACTACTCGCTCATCTCAAAGACTAATATCAACATCATCATATTTCCATCATAGTTCAAGGTTTCTTCTTACTAAAAACCATGTTGCTTATCTTAAAATATCTGAGGGTTGTAATAATATGTGTAGCTACTGCGTGATACCTAATATAAGGGGATATTTTAGATCACGAAATATTGAAGAATTAATAGCTGAGGCAAAAGCTCTTGCAGATTGTGGGGTTAGGGAATTGGTTTTAATATCTCAGGATACGCTTAGATATGGAAGTGATATATATGGTAAAAAATCCATTATTAGCCTAATTGAAAGGCTTGAAAAAATTCCCTCACTTTCATGGATACGGTTGATGTATCTTTATCCTTCAGAGATTTGTAGGGATCTAATTGAGTATATGAAAAACTCAAAAAAACTTCTTCCATATTTTGATATCCCTCTTCAGCATGCCTCTTCAAAGATCTTAAGGCTTATGAACAGAAGATATGATGAAGTTATGATGAGAGATTTACTTGATATGATATTCAGTGAGATTAAAGATGCAGCAGTAAGGACGAATTTTATAGTTGGCTTTCCATATGAGACAGAATCTGATTTTAGGAAGGTTGTAAGGATTATTGATGATTATCCTTTTGCATATGTAAATCTCTTTAAATATTCTCGTGAAAAAGGAAGCTCTTCTTACTTTTTTAAACAGATTCCCTCTAATATTAAGAATGAAAGATATAAAATACTCCTTTCAAAAGCATCTATAAAGCTTAATGAGCTCAATAGAAAAATACAGGGAAGAGATTTTGTTGTTATTGCTGATTCTCAAAGATGTGCAAGATCATATATGGATGCTCCAGATATAGATGGCATTTTTGAGACGGATAGAGATATGAGGTTAGGTTGTTTTTATAGAGTTAATGTTGTATCAGCTTATGGTAGGTTGAGAAGGTGCAGGGTGATAGATGAGGTTTGATAAAAACAAAGGAGGTTTTGTGGGAGTGGGGTATGAAAAAAGCAGTTGTTAGTTTTTCTGGAGGGCTTGACTCAACAACATGCCTTATGTGGTCTTTGAGAAAAGGGTATAAAACTGTTGCAGTTATTTTTGACTATGGACAGCGTCATAAAAGGGAGATTGACTCAGCCAGAAAAATATCTAAGATTCTTGGGGTTAAGCTGATTGAGGTTAAGCTTGTGTTGCCATGGCTTAAGGTAAGTAGTCTTGTATCCAAAAATATTCCACTACCTAATAATCCTGTTGATAAAATAACTAATAACCTAATACCTTCAACATATGTACCTGCAAGAAACCTTGTTTTTGCATCTCTTCTTGCTTCTTATGCTGATAGTTATGGCTTTGATTACATAGTAATGGGACCGAATGCAATAGATTTTTCAGGATATCCTGACTGCAGACCAGCTTTCTATATACATCTTAACAATGCTTTGAAATATGGCACAAAAAAGGGAAATATCAAAATATTGACTCCAATAATAAATCTTTCAAAAAAAGAGATAATTGAGCTTGCTCTTAGATTAAAAGCACCAATTGAATATAGTTGGTCTTGTTATGAAGGTGGTAAAAAACCTTGTGGAAGATGTGATGCATGTAGGCTTAGAGCAAAGGGTTTTAGTGAGCTTGGAATAAAGGATCCTGCCTTATGATTTATGCCAAGGTAAGTGAGATTTTTGATTCATTTCAGGGTGAAGGGCTTTTTGTTGGACAAAAACACATATTTGTTAGGTTTTATGGATGTAATCTGAGATGTAGTTATTGTGATGAGAGCACAAAAAAATGGAAAAAAATGAGTGTTTTTAATGTGGTCGAGAAGATAAAAAGCCTTTTAAATAAAACAGATGTGATTTCTTTTACAGGTGGTGAGCCGCTTCTTTATTCAGATTTTATATCAAATGTTATAAAAGACTTAGGTTTGAATCATAGATATCTTCTTGAGACAAACGCTACATTACCACAAAGCTTTATTCGCATTAGAAAGATGATAGATATTATTTCTGCTGATATAAAACTTCCACAGTATTGTGGAAAGGCTCTATGGGATGAGCATATTAGTTTTTTAAATCTTTCAAAAGGCAAAACTCTTTATGTAAAGCTTGTTTTTGATTTGGATGTGAGTCTTTCAGATTTTAGAACTGCTGTTGATTGTGTTGCAAAGGTGGATAGAAAAATTCCGTTCTTTATACAACCAGATTCAAGACTAATCATTGACAAAAGGATTGTAAAACTTATTGAAAAACTTTATAATATTGCTTATGAAAAACTTTTTGATATTAGATTTTTACCGCAGATTCACAAGATTTTTGGTTTTAGGTAAAAGGAGGTAGGTTATGGAAAAGATTGAGGTTATCTTTGCTGGAAACAAAAAGGTTAATGTAAAATTTAGAGGTTTTGAGATAAAAACTGATCAACCAGTTGAGGCAGGTGGAGATGGAACAGCTCCGACACCATACGATCTTTTTATGGCCTCGCTTGCAGCATGTGCAGGGATTTTTGCAATAAGTTTTTTTCAAACAAGAAGGTTGAATACTGATGGCTTTAAGATGTGGCTTGAGGTGGAGTGGGATGGCGTAAAACACCGACTTTCAAAGGTTGTTATAAAAATGAAACTTTCATCTAACTTTCCAGAAAAATATAAAAAGGCTCTTATGGAAAGTGTTAGTCTATGTAGCGTTAAAAGGACAATTATAGATCCACCTGAGTTTGATGTAGTTGTAGAGTGATTTTATTGAAGGAACTGATATACATAAAAAACAGTTGGCTGAATTTTGTGGTTTGTTGATTTATCAATTAAATTGGTGAAAATAATAAAATATTATACTGTATGACTGAAATCATAGGATATATTGGTTCTTTTGTTATTGCTTTGTCACTTCTAATGAAAAATGTTTTAAAGCTTAGAATAGTTAATCTATTTGGTGCTTTGCTTTTTGTGATGTATGGTTTTATGATAAAAGCTCATGCTGTGTGGCTTGTAAATCTGTTTATAGCTATAGTTGATATGTACTACATACATAGGCTTAAGAAAGAACTGGGGCATTTTAGATTTGTTCCTATGAATTATAATGAGCTAATTGAAGCTTTTATTAAAGAAAATATTGATGATATAAAAAGATATTTTCCTGATGTTGATAGAAAGGATTTGAAAAGTCTTTCGTATTACATAATAATAAGAAATTTTGTTTTTGTAGGCATTTTTGGATATAAAAAGATTAGTGATAAGAGTATTATGATAGAGATTGACTATATAGTTGCTGATTGGAGAGATTTTAAAAATGCAGTAAATTTCTTTGCGTATTTATCATCAAATCCTGAGTTTAAGAATGCTATTCTTAGAACATATTCTTCAAACAAAATTTACAGATTATACCTTGAAAGGTTAGGATTTATACCTGAAGGAGATGGTTTTTACAGTCTTAAACTTTAGAATTTTGTATAATCTTATGTAATGGATACAAGGGATAGAATAAAATATTATACCCACCTTATAGAGGAGCTTTCAAAAAAGGGGAGTAATGATGATCTTTTCTGGTTATATCTTGAAAGGGGACTCTATTATATGCAAGAGCATGAATATGAACTTGCCCTTTCGGATTTTACTCATGCATCATTTATAAAGCCTGATGAGAGTATTGTTTATTATAATCTTGCCATTGTATATAGGATGATGAAGGATGAGGATATGGCTTTTAAGTGTCTTAAAAAGGTTATAGATATCAACGATAGAGATCCATTTGCTTATTATGAACTTGGAAGGTTATTATATGATAAGAAAGAATACTCTTTGGCAGAGGAGTATTATACTAAAGCGATAAAAAATGGTAAAAGGGGTTCAGATATCTATTACAGAAGAGCGCTTACAAGATATAGAATGGGGATGATTAATGGTGCGATAGGTGATATAAATTTAGCGATAAAGATGAAGCCATCAGCAGCTGATTATTATGTTTTAAGGGCAAATATAAATTTATTGACAAAAAATTATGTAGGGGTTATTAATGATTTTAATCGTTTAATAGAAATAAAACCTTCACATAGTATCTACAGACTAAACAGAGCTATTATTTATGCAACTATTGCATCACTACTTAAACTTATAGCAAAAAACTCAATTCCTTCCATACTCGTAGATAAGGTTAAGAGATCGCTCTTAGGTTTTGAACAAGACTATCACAGATACTATGATATGGCTGAGGAGGATATAAATGTGGCTGTTGAGAGTGAGGGTTTAGTATTTGGAGATTTTTATATATCCCCTTCATACTATATAGCAAGAGGGGCAATTTACCTTTCATATGGAAAGCATATTGCTGCAGCAATGGATTTCTCTGTTGCTAAAAGTATTCTCAAATCATATTTTCAGTCAAAAACAAATTTATCCTACAAATCTATGAGGGCACTTGTTGAGATGTATCTTGATAATTATGATGAGGCAAGAAAATATATCAGCGATGATGATACAACATCCAAGATCAATATATTAAGGGCATGTTGGTGGTGGAAGGCAGAGAGGAATTTCGAAAGAACATACTTCTGGTTTAAAAAAGCATATGACAATGGTTTTGATATATTTGAGGTTATAGATGATATTTTTGAAGGTTATTTCCTTCAAAGCTTTTTAAAAGAGCTTGAAAATAGAAAACTCCTTTCAGATTTTTTGAGATAAGAATTTTTTACCCTATTATTTTGTCTATAAGCTCGATGTAATGAATTACCTCTGTGTAGGGGTAATACTTTGTCTTACCATAGCCAAGCTGCATAAGACAGCTTGTTGAGCTTACAACAGTTATCTCAGCGTGGGTTTCTGCTATGTTTTTGATTTTTCTTAAAAGTATTTGGTGTGAGTATTGAGGATGTGTAAAGGTATATGCCCCTGCACCTCCACAGCACATAACCTCATCTAGGTTTATAAGGTTTTCTTTGAAAAGGGGAAGAAGCACTTTTTCTTGATTGTCTTTTAACTTTTCTTCACGATATGCCTTACATGAATGATGTATAGTGATTTTTTTGTTTTTTAGCTCTTTGGGTAAAGGTCCAGTGATGTGTTGGGGTCTTATAACCTCTATTATATCCTTTACCTTTGATGAGAATTCAATTGCGCTATCGTAATAGGAAGAATCTATAAACAGCTGTGGATATTTTTTCATAAAAGCAGCACAGCTTGAACAATCAACGACTATTAAAAGATCTTTATGTATTTTTCTAAGTTCCAGATATATGTTTATATTCTCAATGGCAAGCTTTCTTGCATCTTCTAAATCACCATAGTTATAAGATATAAGCCCACAGCATTTGTTCTTCATAAAAATAATGTTTCCAAATATCTTGTTCATTACCCTTAGTGTTGATTTGCCTACATTGGGGAAAAGATAGTCTGTTCCACATGTTAGAAAATATACCCATTTTGTGGGTGTATTTTGGTTGATGTTTATATATCTTTCTATGCTCTCATGTAAAAATTTAAGGGGGGGATTAAAAAGTTTTTTGCTTACTTCACAAAGTGCAGGAAACCCAATTAGCTTAAAAAATCCAAGCTTATCTGCAATTTTTAAAAGCCCTGCTTTTATCATAAGATAAAATATTTTCACAATAAGATCAAATACATTTGCCTTTTCTCTCATCCTGAGAATAAATTTTAAAATTGCTTGCTCATATAAACTTCTTTTTTCTCTTCTTGCCTCAAGGATTACATCTGGTGTTGGAACATCACCATAGCAAACATCACTGCATGCACTGCATAAAAGACAACTATCTATAGAAAAGGATGCATATCTGACATCCTTTAACCTTCCTTCTATAAGAGCTCTGACTGTTATGTTTCTACCTCTTGGAGATAGCCTTTCATCATTCAAGATAGCATATGTTGGACATGTTTCAATACAGTATCCACACCTTGTGCATCTTGAGACAGCATCATATATATCAAAAGTGCCGTTTTGGGTTATGATGCCTTTGAGATGAGGGGTATTTGGGGTATATAGTTCATTATATCTTTTCATTTCCCATATAGCTCCTGTGTTAAGAAGGGATTAAAGAGATTTTTTTCATCAAAGGCTTTTTTTATTTTTGGATGAATTGGGGAGATGTTTTTGATAAGTTTTTTAGGCGTGAGTTTTATATCACCTTTGCCTTTAAATATTTTTATCCCAACTGATGTTATGAAACCAAGACTCCCTCTTGAGCCTATAAATATTCTCATTATCTCATATATACTTGTGTCTTTTATGTTTTTTGAACCTAAATGTAAAACCACACCATTGCTTAGTATTACATCAACTAAAACTATAAGCTCCCTTATTTGGTGCCACAAGCCTTGAGAAACAAAACCTCCAAGTGTTCCTTTGTATGGAAGTGTCATAAATCCTTCATCTTTAAGAAGATCATTTAATACATCAATGCTTATACCACTTTCTGCAATGAGTATCAGGTTTTTTGTGTCAAGATCAACTATTCTTTTTAAATCTTTTGATGAAAGCTCTTTTAATCCCCAATCACCTTTAAGATATGTTGATGAGCCTTTAATTATACTTGGTGTGTTGGTGTTATATCTTTTTTTTATTTCATTCTCTAACTCTTTTAGATAATCAGATACATAATATGTTTTCCTTTTAATCTTCTTCGGTATATCTGAGGTTAGAGGTATTTTTTTGTATGGATTTGATAGATTCTTTTCGTCAACTAGATTTTTTATCTTATACAATATCTCAAGTATATTTTTATCATGCTGGAGTGCAACATATCCCCTTTTCTCAACCCCTATACCATGCTCTGCACTTACTGTTCCGTTGTATTTAAGATAAACATCAAGAATTTTACGAGCTAACTTTCTTATTCTATTTGTCTCTTTTACATCCCTTTCATCGAAGATTATATTTGGATGAATATTCCCATCACCTGCATGAAAAACAAGGGTTGCTTTTAGCCCATTTTCTGATATTATCTCTTTTATTTCTTTAACCGCTTGAGAAAGAACACTTCTTGGCACACATCCATCCTCAACAAGTATATTATTTGCTATTTTTGCAAGAGATGGATATGCATCCTTTCTTATTCTGAAAAGTTCTTCTATCTCCTCTTTTACATCTGAAAACTTAATCAGAACTGCTCTTTTATTTACTATATTTTCAATATCCTGTTTCTGTTTTAAGAACTCGTCTTTATCATGTGCATCTATCTCAATTATCAACATGCCTTCAATCTTTTTATCAAGCTCTTTTTTAAGAACAAGCTCAGCAGTCATTCTGTCAAGCCCTTCTATAGCTGCCGGAATGATACCTGATGATATAATATCCTCAACAGATTTCATAGCATCTTCAAGTGTATGAAACTCTGCATATATTACACCTGAAAAAGATGGAATAGGAAATATTTTGAGATACGCCTTTTTTATTATTCCAAGTGTCCCTTCACTTCCTATAAAAAGATTTATAAGCTCAGGCCCATAATCATCAACTGAAAAAAAACTCTCTGTTCCGTCAGGAAGGACAATCTCAAGACTATGCACGTTATTCAATGTAACACCGTATTTTATACATCTTGGACCGCCTGCATTTTCTCCAATATTACCACCTATTGTCGAAACCTTCTGACTTGCTGGATCAGGCGGATAAAAAAAACCAAACCTTTCAAGCTCCTTTTGCAGATGTATGTTTACAACACCAGGCTCTACCACGGCAATCTGTTTTTGAGTGTCTATTTGATGTATTTTTCTACATTGAGCAAGATTTATTATAAATCCACCTTTACTGTTCGTTGCCCCACCACTTAGGTTTGTGCCTGCACATCTTGGCGTAAATGAAACTCCGTTTTTGTAAAGGATTCTTACAACAGCTGATATCTCATCAATATCATTTATGTGTATTACACCTGCTGGTTTTGCTTTTATCATTGAAGCATCTGATGAGTATATAAGATTTGAAAGCTCATCACAGCTTACTCTACAAATTTTTAATATTTCTTCCTTGGCTTTTTCCAATAATACCTGCATATACTATGAGAGGGGAGCAAGCTTAGCTGTAAAATGAGGTAGTATATCAGGTATTTCAATGGCTTTAAGACCTTTTATACTTTCTTTCTTTCTTGCAACCTCACTGACAACCTCAATTACATAATCTATGTGACTTTGTGTATATACTCTTCTTGGTATAGCCATTCTTACAAGCTCCATCGGTGCCGGCAGTATATCTCCTTTTTCATCTTTCTTACCAAACATAAGTGTTCCTATCTCCACACTTCTTATCCCTCCTTCAAGATAGAGCCGGCAGCAAAGTGATTGTGCAGGAAAGTTGTGGTGTTTTATGTGAGGAAGGAGTTTTTTTGCATTTATATAAACTCCATGCCCTCCTGTTGGATATATTATTGGTATGTTGTGTCTTAAAAGTCCCTCTCCAAGATATTCTACGCTTCTAATTCTATATTGCAAGTAGTTTTCATCAACTGCTTCTTTAAGTCCAATTGCTATTGCTTCAAGATCCCTTCCAGCAAGGCCACCATATGTTACAAACCCCTCTGTGAGTATAAGAAGCTGACGTGCTTTTTTAGCAAGCTCTTTATCATTCATTGCAAGAAAACCACCAATGTTTACCAAAGCATCCTTCTTTGAGCTCATCATAACTCCATCACAGTATTCAAACATCTCTTTTGCTATCTCTATAACAGGCTTTTTGTCATAACCCTTTTCCCTTATCTTTATAAAGTATGCGTTTTCAGCAAATCTTGCACAGTCAATGAATACCTTTATTCCATATTTTGAGCACAACTCATAAACCTCTTTAAGATTTTGCATTGAAACAGGCTGACCTCCCCATGAGTTGTTTGTGATTGTCATAACACAAAGAAGTATGTTTTCCGCTCCCTTTTCTTTTATAAACCTTTCCATTTTCTCAACATCAGCATTCCCTTTAAATGGATGATATTTATCAAAATCTAATGCCTCTTTTATTGGAAAATCGACTGCAATTGCTCCACTTGCTTCAACATTAGCCCTTGTTGTGTCAAAGTGGGAGTTTGATATAACATATTTACCTTTGCCATTTAAGACTGTGAAAAGTATCCTTTCAGCAGCCCTTCCTTGATGCACTGGTATAATCTCATCAAGCCCTGTAAGCTCTTCAATTGTTTGTTTGAAGTGAAAAAAGCTTTTCGCACCTGCATATGACTCATCACCAACCATTATTCCTGCCCATTGATCTGCACTCATAGCATTCGTCCCGCTGTCTGTAAGAAGGTCTATCAGAACCTTTTCTGCTTTTATATTAAACATATTATAGTGTGCTTGCTCAAGGATTTTCTGCCTTTCTTCATATGTTGTAAAACCAAGTGGTTCAACCATCTTTATCTTAAAAGGCTCTATTATTGTCTTCCATGGCCAGTCTTTCTTCTTTTTTGTATCTTTCATATTCCCTCCATTTATGCAAAGAAATAAAGAATAAAAAAGTATATAACCATCGTAGGAATTCCATATAAAAGTCCATATTTTGCCCACTCTTTTGATTTTATGTTTAGTTTTGAAGCGCAGATTATGTTTGGTATATTTCCGGGGATTAAAAAACCACCAGATATTATCAATCCCATTATTATGAATGTTATTTGTCTGTCTGAAAGTTCAGGTATGATCTGACTTGCTGCAAGGGTTGCGTTGTCAAGTATAGCTGATATTGAGTTCATCCAATAGAGTATCTCTGGCTTTAGTTTTGTGATGACAGCTTGTGTAAGTGGCTTTATTCCTGTTCCAAGAAAGACAAGTGCCATAACAAAAAGATAAACCTTAAAAGCGCGAAGAATAATTGTTTTTGATGTCTCAATATATTCCTCCGTAAGCCCATCTTGCATTGATAGGTTTTTTGATGCTTTTTTTGATGCAAGAAGTGAAAATACTGTTATAATTGGTATAATCCAATGAGCAAGGTTTTTGATTAGATAAAAGAAGTCTGCATTATGTGGAGGTGATTTAAGCTTTGATACAACTATTGTTGAGAGAGGTTCTCCTATTGGTGTTAGTGCTGCTCCTGCTCCTATTGCAAAACATCCAAGAACTGTTATTTTTATCTCATAGTCTCTTTTAAA
Source organism: Elusimicrobiales bacterium (assembly GCA_049972095.1). Lineage (GTDB taxonomy): Bacteria > Elusimicrobiota > Elusimicrobia > Elusimicrobiales > UBA9959 > JANZZP01. The sequence goes on along the minus strand of JBMFKQ010000004.1, from coordinate 28,076 downwards.
TTTCATTATGCTTATAATCTCTGAAAGTATTAAACTTGCTATTATCGCAGTTATAATACTTGAAAATGCCCCAAGTACAAATACAACAGAGAAAACAACAAATTCGGCTTTATATTTCTCTATGAGTTTTTTTGAAAGATATATCAGTTTTTTCCTAAAAAGTTTAAAGAGAAGTCCCATAATAAGAACTGTAATGGATATTGGTATTGGCTCTTTTAATGCTTGAATTATTAGATCTTTACTCCAGAGATTTGAAACTGTTAATGAAATTGTACCCATTATGAAAAGGAATATCTCAAGCTCTTCCTCAACCTTTTTAACAGAAAAAGGCAAAACAAGAACAGCTATTATTATCACAACAAGGGCAAAAAGTACCAGAGTATTCAACTTTTACCTCCTTAGATAGTACAACTATATTTTAGTATTTTTTGTTAATCTGTTTTTTAATACTGAAATGCGACTTAGAGTCTGCAAGCTTCACTTCATAAAATGATAAAATTTAATTAACTCTTATGATTTTTTCTTTTCACGATGTAGTAATTCTTGTGTTGTTTGGTTTTTTTATTGGAATAATTGGTTCTGTTATGGGAATAGGTGGGGGGGCATTTATAGTGCCTTTTCTTATGATGGTTTTTCATCTGCCAATAAAAAATGCGATAGCAGTTTCTCTTGTTTCAATAATTGCAACATCAAGTGCTGTGGCTTCTGTTAATGTTGAAAGAGGGCTTGCAAATATAAGGATTGGAATACTTTTTGAAATGACGATGGCTTTAGGATCAATTATTGCTACATATCTAATGATATCCATAAACCCAAAAATCCTTCAGCTACTTTTTGCGTTTATGCTTCTTCCAACAGCTATTAGTATGTATCTCAAATCAAGAAAGAAAAAGGATAATGAAGATTTTAATAAGTTTTGTGAGGGTGAGGTTTACTCATATTATGATCATTCATTAAGAAAAACAGTAAACTACTCCGTTTGTAGAAAGAAAACAGCCCTTATCTTGTCTTTTTTCAGCGGTATGCTTAGCGGCCTTTTCGGACTTGGCGGTGGTTTAATTCAAGTGCCTGTTATGAATATAATATGTAAGCTGCCAATGAAGGTTGCTACATCAACAAGCAATTTTATGATAGGTCTTTCTGCCTGCGCAAGTTCCTTGATACTCTGGAAAAAAAATTATATTGTTAATGATATAGCGTTTTTTCTTATTGGAGGAGTCATTGCAGGAAGCATATTTGGTATGAAGATGCTCTATCGTGCTAAAAACTCAACCCTTCAGCTTGTATTCTCAGCCTTGCTTATGGCTGTGAGTTTTAAGATGATAACTGGGGTTTTCAGATGAAAAGCGAGGAAAAGAAGATATTTTCAATTGTTAGTTTTGTGCTTAGAGTAGGGGTTGTCATATACATTTTTGCAGGAGTTATATCTTATCTCATTGCTCCTGTAAGCGGCGCTATTTCCTGGTATATTTCAAGCTATGCAGTTTTTTTTCTGATAATAACCCCACTTATAAGAATAATAGTGCTTTGTGTTGGTTTTTATCATATATCTGACTACCGATATTCTTTCTACTCATTTATAGTTTTTATAACAGTAATCTCAGGCTTGATTTTAAAAAGATAGGAGGATGTATGAGTCATTATACTGCTGTGGTTCCTGTTGCAGGTGCAGGAACAAGATTAAAACCGCATACATATACATATCCTAAGGTTCTTCTAACCGTTGGGGATAAACCAATACTTGGTCATATAGTTGATAAACTTTTAAATTGTGGTATCAAAGATATATGTTTTGTTATAGGTTATTTAGGTGAAAAGGTTAAGGATTATATTGAAAGAGAATATGGCAGGAAAGTAAGAGCTTTTTTTGTGACTCAAAAAGAGCAAAAAGGCCTTGGTCATGCAGTATGGCTTACAAGAAGATGTGTTAAAGGTCCTCTTTTAATAATCTTGGGTGATACGATAATAGATGCTGATATAAAGGATTTTTTGGATCTTAAAATAGCAAGGCTTGGTGTAAGAGAGGTGAGTGATCCAAGGAGATTTGGTATAGTTGAGGTTTCTGATGATAATTTTATAGTTGATATGGTTGAAAAGCCAGAAAATCCAAAAACAAATCTTGCTATATCAGGGATATATTCATTTCCTGATTCTAAAAAGCTTTATTCTGCTCTTGATGAGATAATAAAATCAGGTATAAAAACGAAAAATGAGTATCAGCTAACTGATGCTATGAGGCTTATGGTTAAAAGGGGTTATAAGATGCTTGCAGTAAAAATAAATGGCTGGTATGACTGTGGAAAATCAGAAACACTTCTTGAAACAAATACCTACATACTCAGTTCAAAGAGGTTGTCATGTAAAATAAAAGGAAGCGTTATAATAGCTCCCTCTTATATATCACCATCTGCAAGGATTAAATCATCTATTATAGGTCCTTATGTTTCTATTGGAGATAATGCAAGGGTTGAAAACTCAATAGTAAGCTCCTCAATTGTAAATGAAGGGGCGGTGATAAAAAATTTGAATCTTTCAAACTCAATAATAGGTCCGAATGCTGTTCTTGAGGGAAATAGCTATTCATTTAATGTCGGTGAAAATTCAGGGATAAAGATAGTTGAGAAGTAATATTGTTCTTTGTGTTTTTTAATACATAGTTTAGTTGTGAATGGATTTATAGATAATTCCTTTTAAATGAATAAGGTAAGAAAATCTATTGAATATTCTATTAAGGATGGAATATGCTGGGCTTCTATGGTTGGTTTTGTTGAGCCTTACATTATTCCCTTTGCAATAAATCTTGGCTCAAACAACCTTTTTATAGGTTTTTTAAGATCAATTCCATCTCTTCTTTCATCACTCTCACAGACAGTTTCTGAGATGCTTGTTGTTAGGTTGAGATCATGTAAAAAGGTTGTTTTTCGTGCAGTTTTTGTTCAGGCTTTGACAATTTTTATAATCTCTTTTAGTATATTTATTAATATTTGGTGGGCAAAGTATTTTTTTTTGTTAATGATTATTATTTATAATTTCTCTGGTTCAATAGCCTCAGCACCATGGGCTACACTTATGGGAGAGTATCTTCCAGCCAATAAGAGGGGAAGATTTTTTGGCATTAGACTACAGATTATAGGTGTTGTTTTTTTTCTTTCAAGTTTTATCGTAGGTTATTTTCTAAAAAAATACCATTCATCTGAAAAGGAGATTCTCTTTGTTTTTTTTATACTTGCATCCTTTTTTAGGTTTTTGTCAGCATATTATGTGAGCTTAATGTATGAGCCTGAGAAAAAATTTCATATACCTCAAAAATATACACATTTTTATGATTTTCTTAGTTTCAGTTTGAATAGTTATATGAAAAAGATTTTTACAGCAATTTTTCTTCTTCTTTTTTCTGTATATATTGCAGCTCCATATTTCAGTGTTTATGTTTTAAAAGAGTTAAAGTTTGATTATATGAGATATATGTTTCTTACAAGCTTTGGACAGGTTCTTATCTGGATAAGTGCTAGGGGGTGGGGAAGGATTGTTGATAGATATGGAAGTGTCCTAACACTTGAAAAAGGGCTTTTGTTTATACCTTTCATATCACTTTTGTGGATGCTTACTAAGAATTTTTGGTATCTTCTATTAGTTGAGGTTTTTTCGGGCTTTGTGTGGGGTGCTTTTTCAATAGTATACAATACAATAATATATGAATATGTTGAGTCAAAAGAAAGAACAAGATATACAGCTTGTCTTATATTTGTAATGTCAATTGCACAGTTTCTTGGCTCAATTATAGGTGGCTTGCTTTATGACGGAGTTAAAACCAGCTTTTCACCCTTTCTTCTCCTTCTTGGACTTTCAACAATAGGAAGATTTATAGCACTTTTTTATTTTAAAAAAGTAGTGTTATTAAAAACACAGAGTTAGTTTATCTATTTATCGCTTCCATTATTATCTCACTCATTGTTGGATGAGCATATATTATTGATTTGAGTTCTTTAAGTTTAAGTTTATTCTTAACTGCAACTGCAAGTGTGTGTATTATCTCTGTTGCAGGGCCTCCAAGTATTTGTGAGCCTATTACAGTTTCATTTTCATCTATTATTATCTGTATAAAGCCTTCTGTATGCATTGTTGCAACAGCCTTTCCAACTGCTTGAAAATATGCCTTTTTAACTTTTATATCTATTCCGTTTTCCTTTGCTGTTTTTGTGTTGAAGCCAACAGACGCATACTCCGGCCATGAGTATATACATAATGGAACTATGTTTTTATCAAACCTCTCACTATTTGCTCTAACTATATGCTGGGCTGCTATCTCTGCCTGTCTTATTGCAGAGTGTGCAAGCATAGATATTCCGTTGACATCGCCACATGCATATATATCGGGATTTGATGTCTGCATAAAATTGTTGACTTCAATATATTTTGAGTATTTGATATCTGCTAACCCAAGATTTAACTCTTGGAGTTCTGTGGTTCTACCCGCTGCAATCATAACAGTGTCTGCATCAATATGTGAGCCATTTTCAAGAAGAAGTGTTTTTTTGTCTTTGTTTATTTCTATCTTATTTATCTTTGATGATAGATAGAACTTCACACCTCTTTTTTCAAGTGAATTTCTTAGAAATCTGACAACCTCAGGATCTTCAGAAGGTAGAATCTCACTCATTATATCCACTACACTTACCTCAACACCAACAGCATTAAAAAAACATGCTATCTCAATCCCTATAACTCCTGCACCTATTATTGCAAGTTTTGATGGTATTCTTTCAAGATCAAATATTCTGTCAGAGTCTATAAGGATATCTTTGTGTGAGTCAAAGGGTTTTGGATAAAACGGCTTTGTGCCTGTTGCAATTATAAGTTTATCAAACTGATGTATCTGTCTTTTCCCATCTGTGCTAACCTCTATTTCTTTCGGTGATAAAATTTTTGCTATTCCTTTTATTATCTCTATTTTTTTTAAAAAAAACAATCTTTCAAGCGATGATCTTAAATTTGTTACAACCTTTGTTTTATACTCTTTTATCTTCTCCCATATAGGATTTATTTCAGGATGTGGTGTGAAAAAATCTTTTATTTCTTTTATCTCATAATATCTTCTTGCTATCTCAAGTATTGCTTTTGCTGGGATGCATCCTCTGTTAAGGCATGTTCCACCAAAATCCCCGCTTTCAACAATCTTAACATCAACCCCCATGCTTTTAAGTTTAAGGGCGGATGAATATCCCGCTGGTCCTGAACCTATTACAATGACCTTCATCTAATCTCCTTTCTAATTATTTTGTTTCCTCATGAACTATAAGATCTACATATTAGGTATAATTTTTTCACAAATGGTTCAAAGTTTTTTAGAATGGAGTTATATCTACCTTGAATGATGCCTTAACATCTGTTGAAAGATTAACTTTTATTTCGAAACTACCAAACTCCTTTAGTGATGCAGGCATATCAAGAGCTGATTTATCTATTTCTATGTTTGCGCTTTTAAGAGCTTTCAATACCTCAGCCTTTGTAACTGAGCCAAACATACACCCTTCTTCATTCTTGGGTTTTGAAAAAGAAAGTTTTACCTGAGATATTCTTTTCGCAAGCTCTTCAAGAGCTTTTTTCTTCTGTTCAAGCTTCTTTCTCCTTTTATCTTCGCTTGACTTCAAAGCCTTTACAGCAGCTTCTGTAGCAAGAATAGCGATACCTCTTGGAAAAAGGTAATTCCTGGCATAACCATCTGCAACCTCTTTTATCTCTCCCTCTCTTCCTAAATGAGGATGGTCTTTTTTGAGTATGACTTTCATAAAACCTCTCCCTACTTAGAGCACATTGTTGTGTATGGAAGAATTGCAAGGTTTCTATTTATCTTTATGGCTTTTGAAAGCTGTCTTTGGTGTTTTGCACATACTCCTGTTATTTTTCTGGGAAGTATTCTTCCTGTTTCTGTTGTAAAAGGCTTAAGCATCTGTGTTTGTTTCCAGTCAATCTGCTTTATCTTTTCAAGACAGAATCTGCACTGCTTTTTTTTAAACTGGTTTCTCCTTTGAAAATAAAAGTTTTTTTTAACCCCTGATGTATCTTTCGATTCCTGAGGGCTTGAGGTTTGATCTATATTTTCCATAAACTACTCCTTAAAAAGGTATTTCATCATCAATATCTTTTACAATATCAACATCTGTATCCTTATCAGCTATAGCATCAGACTCAGTGGTTTCTCCCTTTATCTGTTCAAGAATCTGAATCTTATTTACAACAATTCTTAGTTTTTTTATTTTAGTTCCCTCTTTGTTTACATACTCACTGTTTGAAAGTCTGCCTTCTATATACACAGGGGTTCCTTTTTTTATTTTATCCCTGCATCTTTCGGCTATTTGTCCCCATGCTATCACTGGAACATATGTTGTATCATCTCTCCATTGCTGAGTTGTTTGATCTTTGATTCTTCTATTTGATGCTATATCAAAAAAACATACAGTAGTGCCTTTCTGAGTTGCTCTAAACTCTGGATCCCTTGTTAGCCTACCTGTTATTGTAACCTGGTTCTGTGATGGAATTCTCAAAGCCATATTACTTCACTACTCCTATTGCTGATTTAATTATACTAACTCTTAAAATACCATCTGTTATTTTAAGGTTATAGTTTATATCCTTTATTTTGGTTACATCAAGCTTTGCTTTTATAAAATAATAAAAGCCATCTTTGTTTTTGTTTATTGGATGAGAAAGCCTTCGTATTCCCCAGCTATCTTCAGTGAGTATTTCTCCACTCATTGAAGAGATGAGATTTTTCACTTTATTTGTAAGCAAATCCTTTAGAGTATTCTCGCTCAGCCTCGGATCAAAAACAATAACTATATCATAACAATTTGCTTTCATAAAATATTATTTTACCAATTAATAGCTTAAATAATCAAGAGGCTGTAAGATCTCCATACATTTTGGACTTTTCTGGTGTTAATTCTTTGTTTTCTATTTTCTCTTTATTAATTAAATATTCCATCGGTGTTATCTTATAATCTTATGATACCTCTAATCTATGACTGCTATATCCATCCCCTCTACATTCACCATCTCAAACCGCCTTTTTAACTCTACCAAAGCCTTATAATGTGGAATGTTAAAATACCTCATAGCAAACCTCCAGATACATACACTAATTCTATTATACCTAAAAGTCTAGTATGTTTATGAAATTATACACTCTGCAAATATAATCTCCTCGTGGAAAGGGTTTATTCATTTCTTTTCTAATTTTATAATCATCAAAGTCAATAACTCTGTTTATAAATAGTCCGTTATTTAAACTTACATCTCTACCACATTCATTACAAATTTCGATTGTTTTATATTTTTTCTCCTTCATATAATCTTTTATTAATCCCTTTCCCACGAAATGCTTTCGCATTTCTTAGAAAAGCACGGAAGGGGTGGGATTCGAACCCACGGTGCGGAAGAACCGCACACCGGTTTTCAAGACCGGCGCTTTAAACCGCTCAGCCACCCTTCCACAAGTTCTTTTCTTGAAGCAAATACTATAAAATTATACAAAATCCAAAAAATCAACTGTTTTCTTTTTTGTTAGAGCTAATCTTGAGAATATCTACAAAAGCATCTTGAGGTATCTCAACACTTCCAAACATCTTCATCCTTTTTTTCCCTTCCTTCTGCTTTTCAAGAAGCTTCCTCTTTCTTGTAATATCACCACCATAACATTTTGCCAAAACATCCTTTCTTAAAGCCCGAATGCTTTCCCTTGCAACAACCCTTCCCTCAATCCTTGCTTGAACAGCTATTTCAAAAAGATGCCTTGGAATAATCTTTTTTAGTCTCTCACACATCTCCCTTCCCCTTGATTGTGCTGTTGTTCTGTGTGACATAAAAGAGAGAGCGTCAACAACCTCCCCACAAACAACAATTTCAACCTTGACTATATCACCTACTCTGTAATCTGAATGTTCGTAATCAAATGAAGCATACCCTCTGGAAGATGACTTTAATCTGTCGTAAAAATCAACTATTATCTCTCCAAGAGGAAGATCATAGTTAATTATAACCCTTGTCGTGGATATGTAATCAATACTTCTATGAACTCCCCTTTTTTCCTTCAGCAGATTTATAACATTTTCAAGATAATCAAGAGGTGTTATTATCCTTGCACTTACATAGGGCTCATAGACCTCAATAATATCACCATAATGAGGGAAATCTGTGGGGTTTTTTACCTCAATTATCTCTGATTCTTTTGAGTGGGTTTTTTTCTTCTTTTTAACCTTATAGATAACATTTGGATTTGTAATTATAACTGGAATAGAGAATTCCCTTTCTATTCTCTGCCTTATTATATCAAGATGTAAAAGCCCCATAAAACCACATCTAAAACCAAATCCTAAAGCTTTTGATGATTCTCCCTGATATGTAAAAGAGGAATCAGTGAGGTGAAGTTTTTCTATTGCATTTTTAAGTGAATTAAAATCAGAGCTATTAAGAGGAAATATCCCTGCAAAAACAACAGGTTTTATATCCTTAAAACCACCAAGTGGCTCTGCCACCATTTCTTTAAGAAAAATTGTATCACCTATCTTTATATCATGTATATCCTTTATTCCTGCCACTATATAACCAACCTCACCTGCCTCAATGCTCTGAGATTCTTTCATATCAGGAGTAAGATAACCCACCTCTTCAACCTTATAGCTTTTTTTAGTTGAGTAAAAAAATATGATATCACCTTTTTTAATCCTTCCATCAAAAACTCTTGTATAAACTATGACTCCTTTATAGCTGTCATAAACAGAATCAAAAACAAGGGCTTTAAGCCTTTGTATATCTCTAATAGTAGGGGGAGGTATCTCCTTCACAATTCTCTCCATCAACTCCCTTACGCCTTTCCCTGTTTTAGCACTTACATAAGAGATATCTATAGGATCTTTTAGTATCTCCCATATATCAGCTTGAGTTTTTTCAATATCAGCATGTTCAAGATCTATCTTGTTTATTGCTGGAATTACCTTTATACCGAGGGAGATAGCAAGTTGTGCATGAGCAAGGGTCTGAGCCTCAACCCCTTGAGTTGCATCAACAAGAAGAATTGCTCCATCACAGGCATAAAGAGCCCTTGAAACCTCGTATGAAAAATCAACATGTCCGGGCGTGTCTATAAGATTGAATACATACTCATCACCATCAACTGAGCTGTATTTCATTCTTATGGCTTTTGCCTTTATTGTTATTCCTCTTTCCCTTTCAAGCTCCATTGTATCAAGAAATTGCTCCCTCATTGCTCTGTCAGGAATAGCCTGTGTTATCTCTATGAATCTGTCTGCAAGTGTAGATTTACCGTGATCTATATGAGCTATGATTGAAAAATTCCTTATCCTACTTGAATTCATAAGCCATCTCTTTTTCTAAGATCCCGGCAATCTTCGATGAATCACTCTCATTAAGTATCTTGATTGAAAGTTTTGCTAACCTCTCATAATTTATGTTTCGAATATGTTGTTTAACCTTGAGAAAAAGCTTTAGAGGAACTGAAAGGGAATCAACACCAAGGGATATAAGTGCAAGACAGCCTAATGGATCACTTGCCATCTCACCACAGACCGAAACTTTTTTGCCTTTCTTATGAGATGCGTTAACTATTAGATTTATTATCCTCAAAACCGCAGGATGAAATGGGTCATACATGCTGCTTACATACTGATTGACCCTATCAACCGCAAGAAGATACTGTATTAGATCATTTGTCCCTATAGAAACAAAATCAACATAGTCAAGCATGTAGTCAACTATAAGCGCAGCAGATGGAATCTCAATCATAACACCAAGAGGTATGTCAGGTTTGAAAGGAATTTTTTTTATAAGAAGCTCTTTCTTCACATCCTCAATTATTGCCTTAACCTGAATAATCTCATCGAGATTTGTAACCATTGGTATCATTATATGAACAGAGGTATCCACACTTGCACGATATATTGCTCTAAGTTGGGTTTTAAGAAGATCAGGATATCTAAGAAAAAGTCTTATGCCTCTAAATCCCATAAAAGGATTTGCTTCATTTATATCTTTAAATCCTATATTTGATATCTTGTCAGCTCCAATATCAGCAGTTCTTATAACAATAGGAAGATTAGGTGTTGATGTGAGAATCCTTCTGTAAATGTTTAGCTGCTCATTCTCTATAGGGATATTCTCTTTGTTTATGTAGAGAAACTCGGTCCTAAAAAGCCCAATCCCATCAGAATTAATACTACGGTATTCATCTAAATCATCATCGCTGTTCAGATTGACCATAAGAGAAATTTTCTTTCCATCGCGTGTGATGGTTGGAAGTTTTTTGATTCTGGAAAGATATAGTTCACTTTTTGCAAGCTGTTCCTTTTTTTTCTTATAGGATTCAACAATCTCAGGGGTTGGATCTATTATAACACTGTTTTCACTGCTTGAAACTATAACAAGGCAACCGCTTCTAACAACCCTTGTTATGTCTCCAAGCCCAACCACAGCAGGTATCCCCATATTCTGTGCAAAAAGCGCTGTATGACTTGTTTTTGAACCAAGATTTGTGCAGAAAGCAACTACATTTGGTGACTTACTTATGTTTATCAGATCTGATGGTAAAAGATTGTTTGCAATAAGTATTATAGGCTCATTTATCTGAGCTATAACATTTGTTTTTCTATCTGTAAGGTTTTGAATTATCTTTTTGGATATGTCAAGTATCTCATTTTTCCTTTCAAGGAAAAAGGTATCACTTATCTTATTAAATTTTTGAAGAATCTCTTCTATCTTTTTTGAAAGAGCATATTCTGCGTTTATTCTCTGACTGATAATAAGAGAGATAACATCCTTTGTTATGAGGGGATCCTTTAATATTGTGGTATGGGCATCTATAAGTTTTACATGCTGCTTTCCAAGAGCATCAAGGACATGTTTTTTTACAAGCTCAATTTCTTCCTCTGTTTTTGCAAGCGCTGTTTTATACCTCGCAACCTCATCTTTAATCTTTTCTTTTGGTATGAACTTTTTTTCAATAACTATGCTATCATCCTCAAGGACAAATGTCTTGCCTATGGCTATACCCACATTTATACCGATTCCCCTTTTTACTATCATAGACTATTCCTCATCAAATTTCGTTTCAAAAAGATGTGAAATCTCCTCAACAGCCTTTTTTTCATCGATTCCATCAGCTACTATTGTTATAATTGAATCCTTGGGGGCTGCCATTGAAAGTATCCCCATTATGCTTTTGGCATTAACCTCATAGCCATCCTTGATAAGCTTTATATCACACTGATAACTCATAGCTAGCTGTGATATCATTCTACAGGGTCTTGCATGTAGCCCTTGCTCGTTTATCACCTTCACAGTTTTCCTTATCATATCTCAATCCGTAAAAAACACAAGATAAAACAGATAATCATCATAACACCAATTGGATAAAGTATGTTTTTTCTATCTTTTCTAAAAAAGCGCTGAGATGCAAAAGAAAGAAAAGGTATAGAGATATAAACAGCATTATGAGAAATGCTTTTACTGAAAAGAAAAAATCCATAGACAAAAACAATAACTATAACACTCACAACACCGAGGAAGAAAGATATTCTGCTAAGTCTCCTTATCATTTGGTTCCAGTCAAAACGATCAAGCCCACAGTTTTTTATCCCACCGCACTTAAAGCCATAAATAATCCCTATATATCTGATATATAGCGTATATGCAAAATAAAAGAGAGTTGGTAGGCTTGCGGCTATCCACATGCCCCATGTTTCAAAATCGTTGTGGCATAAGTAATAGAAAATTACTGTAAGAAGAACTGTAGTATATGCCTCAATACACCTCATTCTTGCCCAGAATATTCTATCGCCTATTGAGGCAAAGCTTGAGGCAAGCGATTGCTTAACTTTAATAATATCCTTTTCATCTTTCTTGTCAATCTCCATTCTTGCAACATTACCTATAACAAAACCTGACATATATGGTTGAGTATTGAATATCTCAAGGTGTCTAATCATAATTTTCCTAAGCTCACTAACATCAGATATGTGTTTCTTAATAATCCATAGCAACGAAAAAACAAAACCAATATTTTGATATCCCTCAAAATTAAAAACTGCTTGAAGAAAAAAGCTTCTAAAAACTGTTATAAAAACATCAAATCTACTAAGCATTTTTTCTCACCTGAGTTAAAAATTTGAAAACCATAGATGTCAGTGTAATAAAAACTGTTGATATCAGAGAAAGTTCAAGCCATTGTTTGACACGATATGAAAGATCTAATGAAAGCTTTGAAAAAAACCACTTCAAGCAAAGACTAAAGGAATAAACATAAATAAGAGCTACAAGAAACTCAATCATCAATGATAAAAACACAAATCTCCCAACAGAAAATCTAAAGGATAAAATACTTTTCTCTACAGCTCTATTAAAGATTTTCCTTCTACTTCTCAAAATCATCTCAACATAAGAATAAAGAATACCTCCTATAAGACCTGCAAAAAACGAAAATCCGGCATCTGCTATGCTAACTAAATAGCACGAAATCCCTACCGCAATACACCCGTTTGGCACAGGCATTCCACCTATAGGAGGAAAGTCAAGTATAACAAGCTCAAAGATAATACCAAGAATAAAACCCTCAAAGGCATGTCCTGTAAGGAAACCAAGTATAAGTCCTGAGGCAGAAGGTCTTGAGATGGATGACTGAAGAAAAGATGTTGTATCAAGATTAATAAGTGATACAATAGCAGAATAAACAAAACCATGAGTCATAAAACCCTCAAGGAAAAAGAAAAAGTAGCTAGCTCACCTTGATTTATATACTCATCAAAAACACAACCAACAACCGAACCCTGATATGTTTTTTCAATTCCAGCCTCAGAGCTTGAAGATGTCATAATCGGAAATATCCAAAGCCTTGTTGGCTTTGAGAAATTAAGCTTCACAATTCCCCTCACCTCATCATTGAAAATATACTCAGTTATCCCATCAACATCTCTTGTATCAGCAACGCTTTTAGAAGAGAAACCAAAAACAAGCTCACATATAAATACAAATCTATTGGATCTGTTTGAAAGGTTTCTTATTCTATAATCAGCATCAAAACCATCTTCATTAGACACCTTTACAAACTTATCAACCATAACAGAGAATGGAAAATCATCATACCAGACAGTTCCTCTTCTATAAAGCCTTATCTCAGCACCTCCATTGAAAACACTTATAGAATACTCATATTCCTGTGGTATGAAATCACCCTGCTCTGGATAGGATGCCTTTGAAAAACTTTCAAGACTTGTTTGTGGAGTTACAAAGTGATCAAGCAACATTCTTCTTTCATGCCAGTCATAGCAAATCTCTCTATCAATGCTGTTTATCACCCTCCCATTTATATCCCTTATCTCCTTCATATGATAAGATTCTTTAACCCTGCTCATAACTGAAGAATAATTAACAGCTTTTCTTTTGCTTGAAAACTCAACAATTGAACCCCCATATGAAGGAGAGAATATTAAGTAGTTATTATTTGTCTCAAGAGTTATTTCATTTTTACCATCAAGATCAAAATCACATATATCAACTGATGGTATGGATGATGGAATGTATATAAGCCTCTGACAGTTAAGAAGGTTTTCATAAATAGTATGCCTTATATGTGGAAGGTAAATTCCCCCAAAGACACCATGCCACCATCCACAGTTACACTCAGCCTTATATAGAAAATCTGCGGCCTTAAGATTGTAATTTTTCTCAAGCTTAGTGCTGAGATCAAAAACCCTTCTGTGAATCATGTTTGAGGCAGGATATTTTGTAAAAAAGTTTTCAAATATACCGCCCTTAACAAATCTCTTATTTTGAGCACCTACCTTCTCTTTAAACTCATCAAGTTTAATAGATGTATCAGGATCAATAGACCATTGTGTCATCTCAAAATACGATGTATTAGGCATATAAACAAGTTTTTTTCTACTTTTATGTTCATCAAGACACTGAGAGAAGGTTTTCATCTCAAGCTTTGAGTTTTTTATGCTTTCAAAAAAATTATAAAGCCATCCATCTTCATAAACAAGCTTGTAACTTTCAGGCCACAGTCCAAACTTCTCCCCATCATCAGCCATTACAAATATACTTCCTTGCGAGTTTTCTATATAATCAATACTCTGATTAGGTGGTTTGTAAGGAATTAGATATCTGAGATTATGATCTATTGAAAAAACATTAACTACATCACCGTTGTTTTCTGTTATTAAAATCTCTTTTATATCACTATCGCTGATACCACATGTCATAAGATGAGTATCATCAACAATCACATACTCTATTCCACACTTTGTAAGGACATTTATTATGTTAGGACTATAAACCCTCTCAGCTATCCATATCCCCCTTGGCACAACACCGAATCTTCTGAATATATAATCATTGAGTTTTTTCACCTGCTCAACTGCATCTCTTTGAGGTATAACAGAAAGGATTGGTTCATAATAACCACCAGTGAGTAGCTCTATCTGATCTCTTTTTGCCATTGCAGAGATCATATCAAGGTATTGTGGAAAATTTTTTTCAATCCATTCATAAACTATTCCTGAAAAATGAAAGCAAACCTTAGGGTATTCAAGCCTAAAAATAAGTTCAGCAAATGGCTTGTAGCTTTTTTCAAATGCCTCCTTTATAACATGATCAAAATTTCCAACAGGCTGATGATTATGAACAGCAAAAATAAATTTTTTCATATCTCCTTTGAAACATTAACAGGAATTTCTTGAGGTATGGCTTGCCTATAAACATCAACCCCAAAAGAAATAAGCCTTTTTAAAATCTCACATTCCTCACCACTCAGATAAACAACCTTTCCAAGGGTAAAGTTTCTTCCATGTGCAAAATGAATCCCTCCAAGATTGAGCCTATCTATTTTAGCACCCATATCGATACATTTCATAACATCCCTAAGATTTTCAAAAAGAAAGAGATAGTTTTTTGAATCATCACTGCGAAAAGAAACAAGTTCATCTGTCTTTATAAAAAAAACATTAACACTGTGAGGAACAGCAAACCTCATTATGTTCTTTCTCAGTTCATCACTAACAATATCATCATTAACAATAACTATGCAGTTTATAGAGAAAAAATCAAGCCAATTTTCTACCACCTGTCCATGAATCAATCTGTCATCAACCCTGTATATCTTCATTTTTTATCATTTAGTGATGAAAAAATTTCACTAACCTCACATATGGATCTTCTCGCATCACTTATTATCTTGTCAACAAAATGATCAGGGTCAAGTCTTTCTCTAAGAATCATAGCATCTATAAGCATGTTCATATTAAGACCACACACAACATAAGATTTTTCAATCTCCTTTGCAAAAGGAATAACAACATTCATTGGAGTGCCACCCGGAATGTCAACAAGATAAACAAGGCTGCTGCATTCACTTCTCATCTCATCTGTAACCTTTTTTATTGTCTTTCTTATATCATCCATAGTCATTTTAGGATATATCGAAACACTTCTTATCTTATCTTTTCTGCCAACAATATGCTCACATGCTTCAAGAAGATATGAGCCGAAATCTCCATGTGTTACTATGATTATACCTATCATACCTTTCTTATGTCCCTATGAAACTCACTTACATCGTAACCATCATCCTTGAATATCGATGTCATACGATTAACAACACACACACTCCTATGCTTCCCTCCTGTACAGCCCACGGCAATTGTCAAAAAGGATTTACCCTCTTTTATGTAAAGAGGCAGAAGGTTTCTAAGTTGGTTAGACCAGCTTGAAATAAACTCACAATAGACTTTACTTTTCTCAAGATACCTTTTGATCTCTCTGTCAAGACCGGTTTTATCTTTGAGATTTTTAACATAGTAAGGGTTTGGAAGGAATCTCACATCCATAACAATGTCCGCATCTATCGGAATACCATACTTGTAACCAAAGGAAATAAAATTTATCTTAAAATCATAAACACTTTTAACAGCAACAAGTGATGAGATTATTTCCTTAAGCTCTCCAAGCGTTAGGTTGGTCGTATCTATTATTCTATCAGCCTGCTCTTTAAGAGGAGCAAGCATTTTTCTTTCCTTCTTTATAGCAACGGATATATTTTCACCAAGAGGATGTCTATGTCTGGTTTCAGAAAACCTCTGTATAATAACATTATCCTGGCAGTCAAGAAATATTATTTTACACTCCGCACCCTTCATATTAAGACAGGATATTCCAGATATGAAGTTTTTTGAATGTCTCATCTCCCTTATATCAATACATACCGCAACCTTATTAAGATACTCCTCACTCATTATGAGCTTCTCAAGACTTGAGAAAAGCTTTACAGGAATGTTATCTATACAGTGAAATCCAAAATCCTCAAAACACTTAAGTGCCTGACTTTTACCTGAACCACTTATGCCGCTAACTATAAATACAGTTTTCATTTTGAATTTCTTTTTATCTCTTTTTTTACAATATCATTAAGTCTTCTTGCTGCAAAATAACCTGTATTTTTAAGCCGCTGGTTAAGTGAAGCAACCTCAATAAGAACAGCAAGGTTTCTTCCGGGAGTAACTGGTATCTTTATCATTGGCACACTAACATTAAGTATATCAATTGTCTGTTCTTCAAGCCCTGTGCTGTCATAACTGCTTAGATCAACACCCTTAGATGACTGGAGATAAACTACAAGCTCAATCGCAGAGCTTGGAAGTATTGCACCAACCCCAAAAATCATCTCTACATCAACTATCCCTATTCCTCTAACCTCCATAAAATTCTTAATAGTCCTTGGTGAACTTCCAATGAGTATGTGCCCAACCCTTCTTTTTATCTCAACAACATCATCGCTAATAAGTATATGACCTCTTTTAAGAAGCTCTATGGCACACTCTGACTTGCCTATGCCGGCATCCCCCTGTATCAAAACACCAAGCCCATATACATTAACAAGAACCCCATGGACAATGGTTGATGGAGCAAGTTTTTCATCAAGGTATGCTATGAGCTCTCTTACAAAATCTGCGGTATTAAGAAGGCTCACAAGAAGAGGAATGTTATTTTTCTTTGCAGCATCTACTATTGCTGAATTAGGTTTCATTCCACCAGTTATAACAACACAAGGTACATCCCCTGTTTTAAACATTCTGTCAAGGTTTTTAAATATTTTTTGATAGCTGCGTGATATACAGTAATAATACTCCCCTCTTCCAATTACCTGTATTCTTTCTGACCTAAATTGTTCAAGATATCCGGTAAGCGCAAGACCTGGGCGATTGATCTCACTTACAACAATCTTTCTCCCAAGAAATCCCTTTCCTACAACAAGCCTCAGTTTAAGCTCTTTACCCTTTTCTTCAACAAGCTGTTTTACTGTTATCGCCTTATCCATTTAAAAACACATCATTTTTTAACAGGCTGAAGTATTCCATATGTATTATCAAGTCTTCTGAAAACAACCTGAGGCTGATTAGTATTTTTATCATAGAAAAGCCAGAAGTTATAGCCAAGTCTTTCCATCTCAATAACAGCCTCTTCCCTTGTCATTGGTTTTATAGGAACGGTTTTTATAACAGAAAACCTTATATCCCCAACCACACCAGTAGTATAATTACAACTACCAACCTCCTTTCTTGAATCAATAATCTTTTCCTTGTACCTTTTTGCCTGTTTTTCTATCTTATCAAGGACATTATCAACTGCGGAATAAAGATCATCGGATATCCCTACTGCCTTTATAGTCTGATGGCCAACATGAGCCACTATCTCAGCATAATGCTGTTTCTTATCAACTCCAACTGTAACCTGAACCCAAACTATATTATCCATATATCCAAGAACATTGTTAACCTTACTCTCTATAAAATCTTTTATGGCAGCAGTAAGTTTTATCTTCCTTCCAACTATATGAATATTCATTCTTCCTCCTTATACCTAACTCTTTAAAAGTTTCAAACCTTATAATTTAATTATACTACAAATTTAAAGTATCAATCTGCCTCTCAATAGCCTTCCACACATCAAACTTATCTATCTTAGATATCTCTGACTGTATCCATCTGTGATGAGGAAAGGGGGGACTCCAGGAAATTGGATTAACCTGTGGTGTATATAGAGTAAAGGTTGGCACATCAAAAGCTACTGCAATATGCATAGGTGCGGATGATGTGCCTATATGAATATCTGCAAACGATATTGCAGCTGAAAGCTCAAGAATGGAGAAATCCTTTATAACAACATATCTATCAGGATGAGATGAATATCTTTTAATTGAGGAGATAACATATTCATAATCCCAAGCTGCAGGCATAAAAAGGGATTTAAAACCCATTTCAACAAGCCTATCAGCACAGTAGATAAAAATATCAGCTGGCAGTTGTCTTTCCTTGCGGGGGCTTGTAATATCAAAGCTAACTATCTTATCTCTACCAGGATATATAAGATACCTTTCAAGGGTTTTTTTTACATTCTCAAAATCACAAGGGGCAGGATAGATCTCTGGCTTTATATCCTTTATGTTTCTCCAATCAATCCCAAAAACTTTGAGATACTCAAGTCTTTTTATAACATTATATCCGTGCCACTGACTTTTTATCATACAGTTATAGACAAGAAAGCCCCAATTTCTAAAAAAGGCTACTCTCTTCTTTGCCCCACTTAAAAGAGAAAAGAATGCAGATGAGGATGAGAGCATAGTGTCTATTGAAACATCAATCCCTTTTGACATAAGATCAATCAGCCTCATCTCCTCCCTAACAATAATCTCATCTACATAAGGATTGTTTTTGAGTATGCTTGAGGAGTATTTCTTTGTAAGAAAAAAAACCTTTGAGCTCGGAAAATTTTTTTTGATGGCTTTGACCAGAGGGGTTGTTAGTATAACATCACCTATCCCTTTATAAACTATTATGAGAAAATTCACTTCTTCATCCTGTATCTTGGATCATTATACATCTTGAACTGTCTATATACCTTAAGCCTTTTCCTCCCTTCTACCACATCATCAAAAAGCTGATTTAGTTCTTTTTCAAGATCCTTTCTTTGAATCTTTAAAATCTTTATCTTATTGACAACAGATATTTTGAAGCTGTCATCAACATCACTTCTCTTAAGCTGTTCCATCATATGATATATCTTGAGATTTATTATCGTTATCTTATCAACTAAACTTCCAACAGTCTCAGCCATTTTATCAAGAATCAAATCTTTTCTTTCTTTTCTTTGCTGATAAACTCTCTATAACAATCTCATCAATGAGCTCTATCAGATCATTTCTTTTCTGATTAAGCCTATCTATATTCCTTTTAGCCATAGCAACCTCTTTATCATCCTCAGATCTTGCCTTATCCTCCTCATGCCACAGCTCTATATTTGTCCATGCAAGCTCACTTATAATCCTTCCTATACTTTTTTCCATAAGACCTCCGAAAACACTTTATCTTACATCACAAAGAAGCCTTCTAATAATACCTGGACCATAATATATGAAAGATGTGTATATCTCAAAAAGTCTTACACCAAAAGTTCTTCTTAACTCAATATCCTTCTTCTCAAATATTCCACCACATGAAATCACATCCACTTTATTATCTATTTTCCTTATCTTCTCAAGCATATCAGATGAAGGCTTATTTAAAGGCTTACCACTAACCCCTCCGTCAATCAAATCAAAACATCTGTTTTTAAGTATATCCCTTCTTCTACTTGTATTGCCAGCAACAATGCCAAAACCACACTCCTTGCATGCCTTAACTGCAAGCTCAAGATCTCTGTTGTCAAGATCAGGGGAAAGTTTTATAAACTTTGGTTTTTTAACACAGATCCTGTTTATTTCTTCACCGATCTCCGATATATAATCATAAATATTCCTATGAAAAAACTCTACATTAGGACAGCTTATATTGAAAACAAAAAAATCACCCAGGTCCTTCATTATTCTAAAGCACTCAAATATATTGTTAGCTGCATCTTTAAGATCAACATCATTGTTTTTAACTATATTTATACCAAGAGGAAAAGTAATCCTTTTCCTTTTTCTTTCAATATTCTTTGCAACAGCATAAGATCCATTGTTTTCAAGACCTATATGATTGATGAGAGCTTCTTCATCAACAATCCTAAATATTCTTGGTTTTGGATTTCCTTTTTGAGGCTTAAGGCTAACACTCCCAACTTCACAAAAACCAAAGCCAAGAGCCTCCACAACATCAAAGACCTCAGCATTTTTATCAAAACCTGCTGCAAGTCCAATAGGATTTTTAAAATTAAGGCCCATATATTCAAAAGGCTGTTCAAATCCAAAAATACCTTTAACAATTCTTCTAACACCCTCAATCTCCCCTGCAATCTTAAAGCCCAAAAGCGCAGTATTATGCATTTCTTCAGGCTTTATCATAAAAAGAATTCCGCTAAATGCTCTGTAAAGCCAATCTACCATTCTCATAAAGAAGCCTTCCTGCAACAAATGTCATATCAACCTTTGATTTAAATCTCATTCCAAGAAACGGTGAGTTTTTTGATTTTGAAAATGAACTATCATAAAGCCAGCTTGAAAAAGAAAAAACACATATATCAGCAGATGAACCTTCTCTTAAAAAACCAGCATTAATCCCTACAACAGATGAAGGATTAATCGTAAGCCTTTTGATAACCTCAACAAGAGGCATCTTCTTTTCGATATGCAATTTGTCAACAGAGGCAGGAAGTAGTGTTTCAAGGCCAATTACTCCAAAAGGTGATTTTTCAAATCCAAGGGATTTCTCAATCTCAGTGTGCGGGGCATGATCGCTCGCTATGACCTCAATAGTTCCATCCACAACGCCTCTTATAACCTCATCAACATCCTTGCGCTTTCTTAAAGGAGGATTCATCTTAAAATTTGCATCCTTAACATCATCCTCACTAAACCACATATAATGAGGACATGTCTCTGCTGTTATCAAAGGATTTATTTTTTTAGCCTCTCTGATTATCTGACATGCCTGCTTTGTGCTTATATGTTGAAGGTGGAGTGGTATATTCTCAACAATAGCAATCATGCAATCCCTAAAAACCGCAAGATATTCTGTAAAGGATGGTATCCCCTTATATCTACGCAAAAACATTTTTCTATTTAAAACCGCCTCAAATGGTATCTGTGGATGAGAAAAAACCTTTTTGCCGCATCTCCATGCTCTTTTCATAGCCTCAATCATAAGCTCGCTTTTAAAAACCCACCTACCATCATCGCTAAAACCCAAGGCATACCTTGAATTTCTCTCTATATCAACAATCTTCTTCCCTTCTTGATTTTCAGTTATTGCTGATGTTTGAAACACTGTTATGAGCGATTCTTTTGCTGCCCTTTTTTTTATATACCTCAATGTTTGCTCATCATCAGCAACAGGAATGGTGTTTGCCATAGTCACAATCCTTCCAATCCCTCCCCGTAAAGCCTGTTTTGAAATGGTTGAAAAATCCTCAGCATACTCCTTACCAGGCACTCTTGAATGAACATGAATATCAACAAGAGCTGGTATAACGAACCTTCCTTTGAGATCAAAAACCTTCTTTATTTTTGACCTAGATACAGATACCTTCCCAATACTTTTTATTATTCTACCTTTGATAAGTATATCCTTTTTTTCTATAGAGCCTGTAAGAGTATCAACAACAAAACCATTCTTGAGAAGCATCATCCCTTTCTTCTTTTCTTTCTCCCACCAAGATATATGTAAATAAGGAAAACAACCACAATAAAAATAACAAAAACACCCGGGTTTTCAAAAACAACCCTCTTATCGTTTTGAGCAAAAGCCTTAAAGCTAATCAATAAAACTGACAAGCTCATTAAAATTCTTCTTTTTCCTTTCACAAGGCTCTTCATCCTTTTCTCCTAAAGCAATCAGTATCTCAACCCTTTCGTTTTTAGAAACCCCAATAAACCTATCTGCTGCTTTCCTATTAAACCATCCAACCCATAGACTTCCAAGCCCCTTTTCAGTTGCAGCAAGCACAATATGTTGCCCGCATATACCTATGTCTATAAGGGAAAAATCACAATCAACTATACCTTCACCAATACTCATTTTTATGCTCTTCTTACTCCTGACAATGGCTATTATAACAGGGGCTTTTTTCACAAAAGAAGAAAGAGAATAAATTCCACTAAAAACCTCATTACAGAATTCCTCCTTTGCTCTTCCTTTTATAACAACAAATCTGTATGGTTGAACATTGCATGCCGATGGGGAGTTTATTGCACATTCAAGTATATATTTTAGTGTTTCATTACAGATTGTGGTATTTTTAAATCTCCTTATACTTTTTCTTGATTTAACAAGTTCAAAAAAATTCTTAAACACCTCTTCCTCAAAAAACTACTATTAAAACAATTATATTTTAGTAAACTTTTTTTGGATAAAAAAGTATGAGGGTTCTGTTAAGCTCAGGGGTGTCACCTACGTGAATAACCTTGACTGCAAGATTCTGCCCCTTAAAAACCGTCTCTCCTTCAATAACCTCACCAGGATTGTCAAATGCACAGCCAACAAGTCTTAAAAGTGTTTGCTGTTGACTATCTACTACATCAAGCAAATGAGGATTTGATGAGACATTTGATATCTCAAAATTGGCATATACTACATTATTATTCTCATCAACAACTATAATATACTCGTTTGGATGCGATAGTGTCTTTAATATTGTTTTCCACCACTTCTCCTCTATCTCACGAAAATATTTATCCTTTTTTGAATACTCTTCAATCTCCTTTTTAAATTTTTTAAGAAGGTTATTTACACTCTCCGCTACAAGTCCTATCTCATTGTTTTTTATATCAAATTTAAGCTCAAATGTTTTAAACGAAGCAACATCAATAGCCTCTGCAAGCATCTCAAGCGGCGTAAATATATAGTGGGACATAAATACTAACACAGGAACCCCAAGAAGTATAAGCACAACCACAGCGCCAATAGCATATTTAGTCATTGCTGATGATATAAGTTGCTGGGATGTTGCTCTTGAGACAAGAAGAAGAAGCATTCCAACAATCTCATTGTTAACAGTAAGTGGTATAGCTATTTCATAATATGGCTGTTTTGGAACAGCTCTTACCTTTGGAGATTTTGACTCCTTTGCCTGCACTATTGCATCTGTCATTACAGGCATTTGAGAGACATACTCATCCCAGCTTATACCTATAAATCTCGGCTCTCTATGCCATCTAATTATTCCAGCACTGTTAATATAAACAACAGATGTGATCCTCTCATCTTTTGAAATGTTTTCATTCATCAGCTTGAACTCTTCAAATGTTATGCTCTTTCTGTTTTTTAAAAGCCCCTCCCTCAGTGCAGGCGCATAAACCTTTATGGTGTCTATAATATCAGCCTTCAGCTTCTCATCAAAAGTCCATTTGAAAAGATTGTAGTAGAATATTGCACCAAGACCCATTATATATATCCCCACAACACTAAACATTACTATGAATTTGGTGGATATCCTCATACTTTTCTTTTAAATAAAACTCACTCAAAACTACGAGACTTACAATTGAATTTTAGAAAAAAAGAGTTAACTTTTTATTACATAAATATTAACTCTCAAAATATCCCTATTCTTTACCACAGCACTTTTTATATTTCTTACCACTTCCACATGGACATGGATCATTTCTTCCAACCTTCTTAAAAACAGGCTTTTTTTCATCATTAACAGCTGATTGCTGGGATATGCCAGGTTTTTTTTCTTTATTAGTCATAGTGTTTTTTCCTTCAGTAGCTCTTTGGTGCGAAAATCTAAGAGGTGGAAGCTGTATTCTGAAAAGATACTCAACCATATTATCTCTTATCCTATCAAGCATCCTTTCAAAAAGAGAATAAGACTCTTTCTGATATTCTATAAGAGGATCCTTTTGCCCATATGCTCTCAACATCACCCCTTTTTGTAAGTGATCAAGCTCATAAAGATGATTCTTCCAGTTGTGATCTATTATCTGAAGTAAAAGAACCTTTTCAAGCTCATGAAAATCTACTCCTCTTGATGTAAAATCCTCTTCTCTTTTTCTATAAAGCTCAAAAGCCCTTCCTTTTATCTCATCTATTATCCCATCATAATCCTTAGAGCCAACATCAACAACAAAACCAAAGACTCTTTTTGTATGAATTAAAAGCCCCTGAGTATTCCACATCTCATAATGTTTCTCTTTATCTATATAATTGCTCACCATACATTCAACAAACTCTTCTATCATTCTTAAAACTCTATCCGATACATTATCACTATCAAGTATAACATTCCTTAATTCGTAGATAGCCTGTCTTTGCTTGTTCATTACATTGTCATAATCAAGAAGCTGTTTTCTAGCAGTGAAGTGATTTGCCTCTACCCTTTTTTGAGCATTCTCAATCTGTTTTGTTATAAGCCTTGACTCTATAACCTCTCCTTCTTTCATTCCAAGCTTCTCCATCAAGGGCACAATTTTATCAGAACCAAAGAGCCTCATCAACTCATCCTCAAGCGAGACATAAAAAACAGAACTTCCAGGATCCCCCTGTCTTGCACATCTCCCTCTCAGCTGATTATCAATTCTTCTTGATTCATGCCTTTCGGTTCCTATAACATGAAGCCCACCAACCGAAAGAACATACTTTTGATCATCAGGATCAGGAGGATTGCCACCAAGTATTATATCAGTACCTCTACCTGCCATATTTGTTGCTATAGTCACCGTCCCTTTTTTCCCTGCCTGAGCTATGATCTGTGCCTCCATCTCATGATACTTCGCATTTAGAACCTGGTGTGGTATTCCTTTTTTCTTGAGCATCTGAGAAAGCATCTCTGATTTTTCTATGGATCTTGTTCCAACAAGAAGGGGTTGACCTTTTCGCCATCTCTCGTATATTTCATTAACTATTGCATTAAACTTCTCCCTCTCAGTTTTATAAACCCTATCAGGATAGTCATGTCTTATACATTTTTTATTAGGCGGTATCTCAACAACATCAAGCTTGTATATCTCCCAAAACTCCTCTGCCTCAGTCATAGCAGTTCCGGTCATGCCACTAAGCTTTGAATACATTCTAAAAAAATTCTGAAATGTTATTGTTGCAAGTGTTTGATTTTCTTCCTTTATCCTGAGATGTTCTTTTGCTTCTATTGCTTGATGAAGTCCATCTGACCATCTTCTTCCAGGCATTAACCTTCCTGTAAACTCATCAACTATAATTATCTCACCATCCTTTACAACATAATGAACATCTTTTTTGAAAAGATAATGTGCTCTTATTGCCTGAGTTATATGATGTGCCCACTCAGCATTTATATCATTATATAGGTTATCCACCTTCAATAACCTTTCTGCCTTCAAAACTCCTTCATCAGTTAACACAACAGAGTGATTTTTTTCATCGACAATAGCATCATATCCTTTACCAAGATCTATTCCCTGCTTCTTTGCTATCAATTCCTCTTCCTCAGTTATAAACCTTATCTTAAGATATGGAATTATTCGATCAACTATATAATACTTATCAGTTGACTGTTCAGCAGGCCCTGATATTATGAGGGGGGTTCTTGCCTCATCTATGAGTATTGAATCAACCTCATCTACTATTGCATAATTTAAACCCCTCAGCACCCTATCCTTTTTATCTACAACCATATTATCTCTAAGATAGTCAAAACCTATCTCATTGTTTGTAACATATGTTACATCACAAGCATACATCTTTCTTCTTTGGTCGTTTTCCATATCATGTTGTATAAAACCAACACTCAAATCCAAAAACTCATAAACAGGACCCATCCAGTATCTGTCTCTTTTTGCAAGGTAATCATTAACTGTAACAATATGAACCCCTTTGCCCGTAAGGGCATTCAGATATGCCGCAAGCGTTGCAACAAGAGTTTTCCCTTCACCGGTTTTCATCTCAGCAATCTTACCTTGGTGAAGGACAACACCACCTATAAGCTGGACATCATAGTGCCTAAGCCCTATTGTTCTTTTTGCAGCCTCCCTTACCACGGCAAAAGCACAAGGTAAAATACTATCCAGGCTTTCTCCATCCTTAATTCTTTTTTTAAACTCATCAGTTTTAGCCCTTAAATCTTTATCACTTAATTTTGAATACTCATCCTCAAGCATGTTTATTTCATGGACAATTGGCATTATTTTTTTTATATCCCTTTCACTCTTTGTTCCAAAAATCACATCCACAAGCTTTTTTATCATAAATTCCTCTATTTATAAATCGGGCAATTCAAATCTCCCTATAAATCTATTATACCTTAATTACAGAGATTAAAGAGGGCTTAAAGTTTATGTATAATCTATTTATGAAAATGAAAAAAAAATTAACTACTCTAATGTGGTATCCTCTTGCTACATCATTGCTTATATTTTTATCATACCCAAAGATCTCTATCTTCCCACTTGCCTTTATATCACTCATCCCATATATCAAAGGGATATTTGAAATTAAAGAAAAAAAAGAGATTTTTATATATGGATTAACATCAGGTTTTTTTGTCTATCTTTTTATACTATACTGGATATATCCAACAATGAGGGCAGCTGATGTTAATCCTTTTATATCAGCTTTATCAACAATACTTTTACCTTTGATTCTCTCAATTGAATTTATAATAATAACATCTTTGTCATATCAAGCAAAAACCTTTGGCACAAACATATTCTGTCTTATATTCAGCTCTGTGTGGGTTGTTATGGATATGGTAAAAACAGAGATAACAAGGGTTTTACCTTATTTCCCATGGTTTGAAATTGCATATTCACAATATACAAACAGATTTTTAATATCCCTGGCATCTGTTGGCCAGTCCTATGCTTTAACATTTGTGATTGTTTTAGTAAATGTACTTATTGCAACCATACTGATTGAAAAAGAAAAAAAAGCAAGAATTAAAAAACTCTTCCTTGCGATTTTAATAATAACCATCTCCCATTTGGCAGGCTATATGATATCACACAGAATATCAAACGATATAATAAATGCAAGGCAGTCAACAAAGGTCTCAATAATACAGCCATCAGTTGATCTGTATATGAAATGGAACAAGGGATATGAAGAGAGCATCAAAACAAGGCTTGAAAATCTTGTAAGGCAAGCTGCAAGCGAAAAACCAGATTTAATAATTTGGCCAGAAAATGCACTCTATGGATGGATAGATGATGCGGATGTATATGAGTGGCTATGCAGAAACATAAAAGAATCACAAACATTCCACATCGTTGGTTCTGTTTCAAAAAAGGGCTCAAAACATGTATCGCTTTATCTCATCTCACCACAGTGCAGATTTTTAGCTGAATATCACAAGAGAATTCTTGTTCCATTTGGTGAATATGTACCAGCAAGAAAGCTGCTTTCAAAATACATATCTGTCATAACAACACTTGGTGAGTTTGAAAAAGGTAAGGATGATCAAAAACCAATCCCATTTAAAAACATATCAATAGCATCAACAATATGTTATGAAACAATCTTCAAATACCTTTACTATCCTTACCACAACATAGACATTATAATCAACATAACAAATGATGGATGGTACCTTGATACATCAGCACCATATCAGCATTTTGCAGCCAGTGTGATGAGAGCTGTTGAAAACAGAAGGATATTCATAAGAGCTGCAAACAATGGTATATCAGCCTTCATATATCCAAATGGTGTGGTTAAAAAACAGCTATCACTCAACAGGATAGGCGTGATAACATCTGAAGTAGCTGTTTTGGATATTAAACGGCCTGGATTTTTTGAAAGATACTGGGTGTGTATATTATCAGTTATAATAATCTTTGCTTTTCTTTTGTCCCTCCCACTGAAAAAATAAATATAAACAACATTATATTTAATGTTTCATTTTTCTTCAAAATTCCAGAATGAGGGGAGATACTACATAGTATTAACAAGACAAGTGTTCTTTTTCCTTGATGTCAATAGGAAAAAGATTCTTGTCTTTTTGTCTTCTTTTCTTTTAAAATATAAAGGATTCTTGATTAAAGCAGGTAATGATGCGTTTGATAGGTATTATAGCATTGATGTTATTCATTACGGATAGTGCCTGGTCCTTTGATTTTGATA
>JBMFKQ010000003.1:0-87612 GCA_049972095.1 Elusimicrobiales bacterium | reverse complement strand
AAAGAAGCAGTGATCGCTACATCTACTAAACTCTTGAGGACTATCTATGCGTTGCTTAATGAAAATAGAGCTTTTAAATGAATTGCTCATTTTATTTTAAATAGTTGACTCCTTTTTTTTAAACCTGTTTTTATTTCTATAAAAAACATAAACCTCATTAAAATTATTTTACAATATTACCATATTTCTCAAAAATCCCGTTCACCCCAAATCAAATCGAATAGTGCTCTATTATAACAGCATTGATTATAACAGGTCAATACTATGCTAACACTTTAATAAATCACATCCCTTATCCATACCCTTCCTCAAAGACTATGTTTATTATATCTTTTTTCTTCTCATTGAGGTATTTAAGATAAATCCGACCATTATCATATTTGCTATTATTGATGAGCCACCGTATGAAAAGAAGGGAAGTGGAAGTCCTTTTGTTGGTAAAAGCCCAGCACTCATTGCTATATTGAAAAGTGCTTGAAATGTTATCATAAAACCACATGAGAATGCAAGAGTGGTTAAAAAAAGAGATGAAGCCCTTTTTGATATGACAAGTGTTCTTAAGAAAAAAAGCAGAAATAGTATTATGATTACCACTACTCCTATGAAGCCTGTTTCCTCCGCTATTATTGGAAATATGAAATCGGTGTGGGTTTCTGGAAGATATCTGAGTTTCATTATTGAATTTCCAGGCCCTTTACCAAACCACCAACCACTTCCTATTGCAGCAAGCGATTGGACAAGCTGAAAAGACTTTCCTGATGGATCAAGCCACGGATTTAGAAAAGCCTCTATTCTGTCTTTTCTGTAAGGATGTCTTGTTATTTCTATTATCAAAAGTGGAAGTGCTATTATAACTGGCATCAGGATATGTGATATTCTTATACCCGAAATAAAAAAAACTGTAAGGGAGGTGATGAGTATCAAGATCGGCGTTCCAAGATCCGGTTCAAATGCGATTAGAATCAGAATTATTGAAATAACAATTGCAGGTTTGAGAAGTATTTTTATGTTGTTTATTTTTGAATAATATTTGTCAATGAAATGACTAAGATATAGAAGGATAGCGATTTTGGCAAACTCTGATGTTTGAAGATTTATCATTTTCAGTGGTATCCATCTTCTTGTGTTTTGTATTGGTGGCATAAAAAGTGTTATGATAAGAAGCAGTATTATGAGAATCATCATATATGGTATCTTTTTTCTTAATTTTTCAAGGTTGTATATAGAGAAGTAAATCATAATTATAAAAGCAATGGCTGTCCATATAAGCTGTTTTAGAAATATAACATATGCGTTGTGATATCTTGATATGGATATTGCAGAGCTTGACGAGCAGAGAAATGTCAAGCCAATTATAATCAGTATTATAGTTATTACAAAAAGAGATCTGTCAAAGAGTCTTATGTCAATCGATGATATGAAAATTTTTTTTCTTAAAAACTTCATAATTTTTTTACATAGCTTTTAAACTTCCTTCCCCTTTCTTCAAAGTTTTTGAATTGATCAAGGGATGCACATGCTGGTGATAAAAGAACAATATCACCTCTAACTGCTGAATTTGAGGTTAGTTCAACAGCTTTTTTAACTGTTCCTGCTGGTATTATAGGAGCAGTGCCGCAAAGCTCTTTTTTTATAATATCTTGGGATGACCCAACTGTATATATTTTTTTTACATACCTTTTAATCAGAGGTATAAGTGGTTTGTATGGTGAGTTTTTATGAACCCCTCCAAGTATGAGGTGTATATTCTTTTTTTTACCAAGAGATCTCAAGCATACAAGGGTTGAATCAACATTTGTGGCTTTTGAATCATTATAATATTTTACTCCATTTATTTCCCTTACAAATTCTATTCTATGCTCAAGCCCTTTAAAGGATGAAAAAACTGACTCAATAGTTTTTTTATCTATGCCACATACCATTGCTACAAGAACTGATGCCATTTGGTTGTAGATATTATGCTCGCCTGGTATGTGTGCAGTTTTAAGCTTCCAGTTGTTTTTTGTTATTATTCTTTTAGTTTTTTTTGAAAAAAAGGCATCAGCATTTTTGTTTTTTGTTGAAAATCTTAATAATTTAAATCCTTTTTCTTTGATTCTTGCAAGCACAGGATCATCAAAATTTATTATGAGTGTAGAGTTTTCATCCATAAATGAAAATATTTTAAACTTTGCTTTTATATAATTTTCCATACTTTTATGATGTTCTATATGGTCTGGTGTTATATTGAGTATAACACCAATTTTTGGTTTAATGTAGTTTGAATCTTCAAGCTGATAGCTTGATATTTCAATTACAAGAAAGTCATCTTTTTTTGCTTTCAAAATCTCTTTTGATATTGGATTTCCAATGTTTCCGCAGAGAATTGATTTTTTATTGTTTTTTTTAAAATGTTCGTTTATTATAAGATGAGTAAGATAAGATGTTGTGCTTTTACCATTTGTGCCGGTTATCATTATGATGTTTTTTGTTTTTGAAAAAGAAAGAGCCACTTCAACCTCACTAAAGATTGGTTTTGAGAATTTCTTAAGAAGTTTTATTACAGGATTTTCAGGCTCTATTCCTGGGCTTTTTACAGCAAAATCAATGGTTTTTATAAGGTTTTTGTCTATATCCTTTTCATTTATAAAAGAAAAATTTGTTTTTATTTCTTTTTTATCAGATAGGGTTATGAATTTGGTAAGTTTTTTTTTAAGAAGTTTTGCGCACCATATCCCACTTTTTCCTGCACCAATTATTAAACATTTTTTATCCTTAAAAAGGCTATGATTAAAAGATGTATGAGATAAAGTAGGTTCTTTGCTTTTTTGTCTCATTTTTATCTCATCTTATCTTTAATGAGGATAGTGCTATAAGCATAAGTATTATTGCGCATATCCAAAATCTCACTGTTATTTTTGGCTCTGCTATACCCTTAAGCTCAAAGTGATGATGAATTGGTGCCATCAAAAAAACTCTTTTTTTGTTTCTGTATTTATATGAAAACATCTGTATTATGACTGAAAGTGTTTCTACTACAAACATCCCTCCGGCAATTGGAAGCAGAAGCTCATGTTTTATCATTATTGCAGATATCCCAATGGTGCCGCCAAGAAAAAGTGAGCTTGTATCTCCCATAAATACCTCTGCTGGATATGCATTGTACCATAGAAAACCGAGACATGCTCCAACCATTGAACCTAAAAATATAGAAATCTCACCTGCACCTTCAACATATATAAGTTTTAAATAAGTTGCCCATTTTATGTTTCCTGCACAGTATGCCATTATTATAAAGGTAAGGGCTGAAAATATTATGAGTCCTGCTGCAAGTCCATCCTGTCCATCACTTAGATTTACTGCATTGGATGAGCCAATTATAACAAGCATCTCAAAGAAAAAATAAAAAACTCCAAGATTTATTATGAGATTTTTGGTATAAGGGATTAAAAGGTGAGTTTGGTATTGCGGTGATGGTGGATTTATCGCAAGATAGCACACAACTATTAGTGATGTTATAATCTGCAAGAGAAATTTTATCCAGCTTGGTGCTCCACGAGGGTCTTTTTTAATCAGTTTAGTGTAGTCATCAAGCCAGCCACAAAAAGCAAGTATAGATGTTGATATCAGAAGAAGTATTGTAAATCTGTTATCAACTCTTGCCCATAAGATAGTTGATAAAATTATTGATATGAATATTATTATCCCTCCCATTGTTGGAGTTCCACTTTTTGAGAGGTGTGTTTTAGGACCATCCATTCTTTGTATCTGTTGAATCTTATGGGCTTTGAGTTTATTTATTATATATGGTGCTGCTATTATTGCTATAAAAAAAGAGGTCATTATTGCGGCACTTAACCTTACAGAGATGTAATAAAAAAGGTTAAAGGGGGAAAATACATCTTTTAACTCATGAAGATAGTAAAGCATTTAAACTCCTTTTTAATGTTTAAGATCAACAAATCTCTCAAATCTCATAGACCTAGATGCTTTGATAAGAATGTTAAGCTCTTTATTTGAATCAATAAATCTTTTTACTTCATCAACAGCATCCTCTGTGTTATTATAATATTTTATATTTTTAATCCTGTCTTTTAGATAGTCATAAGCAGGCTTTATTTCATGCCCTATGAGAAATGTATATTCTGGTTCTATTTTTTCAATAAGCTTTGCTGCGTTTATATGTTCTTTTAATGAATAACTTCCAAGCTCTTTCATATCACCAAGCACTACTGCAAATGGTCTCATCTTTGATATTTCAATAAGAGCATATTTCATTGATTGTGGATTTGCGTTATATGCATCAAATATTAAAATAGAGTTTCTCCTTTTAATCATCTGCATCCTCATTGGAACACCCTCAAATCTTTCAAGTATTCTAATTGATTTTGAAAGGGATAAACCTAAAACATCTAAAACAATAAAGGCAGCAGCGGCATTAAGGTAGCTATGTGATATATTATGTTTTAGTTTTATTCTGTATTTTTTTGATTTGTAGATAAAAAATTTAGATTTCTCTTCATCCTTTATAATAAGATCATTATGAGCTTGATAACCAAACGATATTATATCTTTCCTGCTTTGTTTTAATCTTCTAAGATAGATATTGTCTCCATTTATTATTATTATGCCGTCTTTTTTTAGGTTTTTAATAACTGAGGTTTCCTCTTTGAA
The DNA here is from genome assembly GCA_049972095.1 of Elusimicrobiales bacterium. Classification (GTDB taxonomy): domain Bacteria; phylum Elusimicrobiota; class Elusimicrobia; order Elusimicrobiales; family UBA9959; genus JANZZP01. Next base: position 82,959 of record JBMFKQ010000003.1, on the reverse strand, counting down.
AACATTTTTTATATTCTTAAAAAACTCCATATGTTCAACAGCAATAGTTGTTATCACTGCTATATCTGGTTTTATTAACTTTGAAAGCTTTTGTATCTCACCACACGAAGAAGAGCCAATTTCAAAAACTGCATATTTATGCTTTTTTTCTGTTTCAAGAACAGAAAGTGGAAGACCATATTCATTATTAAAATTTCCAAGATTTGATACGGTTGGAGCAAAGGCTGATAGAAGATTTTTTATCATCTCTTTTGTCGTTGTTTTGCCATTAGAACCTGTAACTGAGATTGTTTTTATTTTAAATCTTGAAAAATGATACTCTGTAAGTTTATGAAGCGCCTGAAGAGTGTCTTTACAGAGTATGTAAAAATCAGTTTTGTGATATAGATCTGATTTACGGGATGATATTATACCTATTGCTCCTTTGTTTATCGCCTCATTAACAAAATCATTGCCATCGAAGTTTTTTCCTTTAAGTGCCCAAAAGATATCTCCTTTTTTGAGGGTTCGTGTATCTGTGGAGAATTTAGTTATCATTTTTTTTGATGAAAGATGAATCAGATCTCCTTCAATTATTTTTGCAAGTTCGTCTGGTTTTATATCAAGTTTCATATTTTATAACTTATTAAGTTTTTTCATTGCATTCTCTATTTCCTGCCTATCACTAAAGTATCTCCTCTCATTGTTGATTATTTGATATTCTTCATGACCCTTTCCTGCAACTAAAACTATATCCTTCTCGCATGCAATAGAAATAGCCTTTTCTATTGCTATTGATCTGTCTGGTATTATATCATAGTTATTCTTTTTAGTTTCTCTTACCCCTTTTTCTATATCCTTTATTATCTCAAGAGGATCTTCAGTTCTTGGATTGTCTGATGTGATTATAACAAAATCACTCATTTCTGATGCAACCCTTCCCATTGGCAGTCGCTTGGTTTTATCCCTATCACCTCCACAGCCAAATACGGTGATTATTTTCCTGTGAGGAAGTGATGACAAGGTATTTAAGATCTCCATAAGAGATTTCTCTGTATGAGCGTAGTCTATATAAACGGTAAAACCTTTTGAAGATCTTATCCTTTCAAGCCTTCCTTTTACAGGTTTTAGGAGAGGTATTGATGAGGCTATATCCTTAGGATCAACTCCAAAGGATAATGCAGCTGCTGATGCGGCAAGAATATTGTATACATTGTGAGTGCCAATAATCTCTGTTTTTAGTCTCAGTTTCTTTCCTGAAAATAATAGTGTAAATAAGGTTGAGTTTTCAGATGTGTGTATATCACACGCAATAATATCTGCTTTTTTTGATAGAGAGAATGATATTATATCAATGTTTTTAAGCATTTTTGATATTTCAATAGAAAGTGGATCATCTAAATTTAAAACAGCATATCTTTTAGGTTTTGGTGAACTTTCAATAAGCTCAAAGAGCCTTATCTTTGATTTTTTGTAATCATTATGGGTTATATGAAAATCAAGATGATCAGATTGAAGGTTCGTAAAAACAGCACAATCAAATTTAACAGCATCAACTTTTTTAAGCTTCAAAGCATGAGATGATACTTCCATCAGACATATCTCACAACCATCCTCTACAAACATCTTCATCACCTCATCAAGAAGTGGTGGATAAGGTGTTGTGTTTGGTGAGTCCATTATAACTCTTTTATGTGTTTTGTAGTTTATAGTTCCTATCACACCGCAGTTATAACCAGCATGATTTAAAATCTGTTCTAAAAAAAAGAGTGTTGATGTTTTTCCTTTTGTCCCTGTAATTCCAACAGTTTTCATCTTTGATGAAGGGTCTAAATAAAATCTTGATGAGACAAGTGCAAGTGTTCTATTAACATCATCAACCTTTATTATATTTTTCCCAGAAATTTTGCTTTCCTTTTTGACAACCGCTGCAACTGATCCATTTTTAAATGCCTCCTCTACAAAAAACAAGCCATTTGTTTTTTCACCTTCAAGTGCAAAAAAAATATATCCCTTTTTTACACTTTTTGAGTTTATTGATATACCTGATACCTCGCAGTCGATTTCAGGCTTTGCACCAGTGTTTAAGAAAAGTTCAGATATTCTCATAATTAAATTTTATCAATTGGCTCATCAGTTAAGAACAATACCTTTTTTATTTTCATTTTTCTCAGTATCAAATGGTCTATCAGGTTTAATACTTTTTATGCTTATTATCTGCTTTGCAATATCCCTAAAAATTGGTGCAGCACTTTGACCACCATATTTAAATTTTTTTGAGCTATCAACTATTATCAGGATGGTATAAAAAGGTCTTGATGCAGGGAAAAAACCACAAAAGGATCCAACATTAACATCTTTTATATACTTTGCTGTTTTAAGATCAAGCTTATTTGCTGTTCCAGTTTTTCCTGCGACTGTATATCCGTTTATTCTGGCGTTTATTCCTGTGCCATTTTCAACAACATCTACCATCATTTTTATAACTCTTTCTGCTGTTTGAGGGCTTATGACTTTTCTTATTACATTTCTTTGAGTGCTTTGAATCTCATATTCTTTGTCCCTTCTTATGCACGCTATAAAATATGGATTAAGAAGCTCTCCTCTATTTGCAATTGCTGTGTATGCATTTATAAGTTGAAGTGGTGTTATGGCAATGCCATATCCATATGATGTTGTAATGAGCTCTGTATCTTTATATTTATTAATCTCTTTTATTATCCCCTTTGATTCACCTGGAAATTGTGTATACTTAGTTCCCAATCCAAACTTTTTTATATATGGATAAAGCCTCTTTATGCCAATCTTAAGCCCTATTTTGCCAAATCCTATATTAGATGAATGTGTATATACATCAATTAGCGAAATAACACCAAGTTTCTCATGGTCGGTTATTGTGTATTTTTGGTTTATCTTCCATGATCCATTTTCACAGTCAAAAAAATCGTTCTCTGATATAACATTTTCTTCGAAACCTGCGGATAGAATAATTGTTTTTATTGTAGAGCCTGGCTCATAAACATATTCAAAGGGCATAAAGTTTATATAATTTGGAGGATATGAAGATGCTGCAACTATAGCCCCTGTTTTTGAGTCTTGAACAATTGCTATTATCCTTTCAGCATTGAGGCTTGTAAAATGTTTTTCTATTATTTGTTCAACTATGCTTTGGATCTCGTGTTCAATTGTAAGGTAGATATCAAATGGTCTATCATTAATCTCCTTTTCATTAGATTTTATTACATTTCCTTTTATATCCTTTACTATCTCTTTTACAGTTATATTTCCCCTCAAATATCTATCATATATGAGCTCTATCCCTGAAAGACCTGCGTTTTCATTTGACATTCCTATTATCTCTCTCGCACAGTCCTGAGGATATATCCTTGACTGATGTGGCTCTAAATAGATAGATTTGATATTTTTCAATATATCATAGGATTCCTTATTTATTCCCTTTTTTATTTTGAGATATCTGGTGTTTGGTTTTATTTTCTTTTTGATTTCATCTAATCTTATCCCTGTAACTTTTGAGATTGTTTCAATCTCACTATGAGAGATTTGAGATGTTGTTATCACAACATCCCATGTTATTATTGAATCTGCAAGAATATTTCCGTTTGCATCATATATTTTTCCTCTTGGACTAAATTCTTGAATTTTCCTTATGTATTCTCTTTTTGCATATGATTCAAGTTCTGTGTGTTTTATTATTTGAAGATAAAAGAATCTTATTATTATCAGCGTTGAAAATACAATAAAGAAAAATAGAATTATTATAATTCGTGGTTTTTGTAAAAACATTCAAATTATGTTTTTTGAGTTTCAAAGATAAGATGTGATATAGTCTTAATTATACCAGCATTAGCAAAAAGTTTTTTAGAAGTTTGCTTCTCTATTATGATTATTGTTGATGGTTCAGCCACATCAAATCCCATAGCAAGTGCTTTTTTTTGAATTTCTACTAAACTTGTCTGCTCAAAGATCTTTTTCTTTATATATACATTTTCCCTCTCTAATTCTTTTATTTTACGATTGAGTATATTTATTCTATAAACTGTTTTGAGGTTCAAGTTTGTTATTATGATAGGGAAAAGAAAAAGCCATATAAATCTTAAAAAAAACTTTTTCATAATCTTCCTCTCATATTATAAATGTTTCAACCTTGGTTAGGGTGTTCTTATTCCATATGTAGAATATCTTTGAGGGGGTTAGTGAATTTTTTTCTCTAATCGATGAAACGAGGTTTTTTTTGATCTTTTTTATTATCCTTGAGGTTTTCATTAGCCCTCCTTTCTATTTTAATTTTTCTATGACTCTTAGTTTTGCACTTCTTGAACGAGGATTATTTACTACCTCAGTTTCTGATGGAGTTAACGGCTTTTTTGTAATAATCTTCCACCCACCCATCTTTGCCATAAATCTAAAGGTCTCCTTTACTATTCTATCTTCAAGTGAGTGGAAGGTTATAACTGCTATCCTGCCGCCTGGCACAAGCATATGCACAACCTTCTGAAGAACTTTTGTTAGATTTTCAAACTCATAATTAACTGCAACTCTCAGAGCTAAAAATGTCTTTGTAGCAGGGTGAGAATGCCTTTTTCCTTGAACCTTTTGAGGTATTGCTGAGCTGATTATCTCAGCAAGCTGGGTGGTTGTTTTTATTTCTTTTTTCTCCCGTACATCAATTATTGCCTTTGCTATTCTTTGTGAAAATCTTTCTCCACATATTCTAATTAGATGTTCTATCTGCTGGTATGGCCAGCTGTTTATTATACTGTAAGCGGTAAGGGGGTTTGCAGGGTTTATCCGCATATCAAGGGGACCCTCTTTTCTAAAGCTAAACCCCCTTGATGGTTTGTTAAAATGAAGCAGGCTTATTCCAAGATCGAGAAGAAGCCCTGTTATGTTGTATATCCCTTCTTTTTTGAGAAGATCATCAATATTTGCAAAATTACCTCCAATGAGTTTTACTTTCTTGCCATATTCTTTAAGATTGTGCTGTGCGATGTTAAGCATCTCAGGATCCCAATCTATACCTATAATTTTTCCCTCATCATCAAGAACCTTCAAAATCTCCTTTGAATGCCCTCCCATTCCAACAGTTGCATCAACATATATACCTCCTTTGTCAGTTACAAGAAGCTTTCTCACCTCTTCTGCCATTACTGATGTGTGAGTATATTTTTCATCCATAGTTATCATATATCAAGTATCTTTGAAAATTTCTTGATAGATTTTTTTATCTTTTTTTCTGAATAATCCTGCCATTTTTCTTTTGCCCAAATTTCTATCTTGTTTCCTGCTCCTATTATGACAACATCTCTGTTTATTGAAGCATAACCTCTGTGAGAGTTTGGTATTAATATCCTACCCTGTTCATCTATATCAAGCTCACATGCATTTGAGAAGAAAAATCTTTTAAATGCCCTTTCCTCCTCTTTATTTTCTGATCTGAAAATCTCCATATTGTTTTTCATAAGCTGGTGCCATGTTGATGGTGGAAAGATATACAAACATCCATCAAGCCCAATTGTTATCATAAATTTTTTTGCTTTTTCTTTTTTAAGTTCATCTCTAAACTTTGCTGGGATAAAAACCCTATTTTTCTGGTCTATGACAAACTGATACTCTCCATAGAAGGATGACATCCTACCCCTTTAAACATTTTTAAACACTTCTAACCACTTTTCACCACCATAAAAAAAATAGTATAGATGATAAATTTTAATTTGTCAAGACCTTTAGTTCCTGAAATATGTTTATGGAATAATTTTTATTAGAGTGATGAACAACAAGATAAGACAATGCTTTAATTTAAAATTGCTATTTCTCTTTACAGTTATTCTTACATCTATCCTCTATATTGAACCATAGATTTTTTTTACCTCAAATTTCCACACACTTTCAAGTGCATTCAGTGTTATATATGGTTTACCATAGGCAAGATAAAGTGATTTTGATGTGCTATTTCCTTCCTTTATAAGTCTGCAAAATTGGTAAAACTCATCTTTCTGCTGTATCTTCAAAAGAAGATATACAACTGTATAGACTTGAGTATACCATAGTTTTACATTTTTCTCATTCATATCATCAAGCGATCTGGTTTCAATCAAATCCTTTATCCTGTAGTAATTACCATTAACAAGCCTTTTTAGATTTTCTTGTATCCACATCGGTTTTGAACCACCATACTGAATCTGTATATATACAGCCATTCCCTCACTTAACCAAAGAGGGCTTTTATCATAACCACCAAAGAAACTATCAAAGTATATATGAGTAAGCTCATGAGCTAAAATTCCTGTCCATTCATGAGATTTATAAAGATATATCTTTCTTTCTTTTAAATTTGCTGCTCCACCTGACCAGCCTGGCCTTCCTGAAAGCTCCTGATATTTTAGTGGATTTAAAGCTAAATAAATATCAACCCTCTCATCACGACTCCATGGAGAAAATGCAATAAGCTCAAGCATCATCTCTCCATGAAGTGCTTCAACCTCTTTTTCTATTTCATCCGGTTCAATACCCTCTTCAATATAGAGATTGAAATGTCTTGTTTTTTTAAAAATGAATCCTTTCGGAATCTCGCTTTTCTTTTCTTTTTTAACTTCCTTTATAAACTCTTCTTTCAGATGCGATTGAGGAAGGGATATATCATCTGTCTTTGCTATTGCTATGCGTGGTTGAAAGTCTTCTTTTTTTTGAAGCTCTTGTTTTTCTAATTTTTCTTCAAAGGTATAAAACTCATTGTGTATTTTTAAAGAAGGGGGTTGAGTTTTTTTTTGTATTGGCAGGCTCCTCTTATCTCCACTTAGAATTATCTTTGTTTTCCTTTCTTTTTCAAGGTCCTCACTTATGTATTGGTATAGATATATTGCCCATATCAATATGATTAGAAACCAAAATATTATTCTGAGCCGATAGATTATATCCATTTTTAAATCTTTCTTATCTTGACAATAGCCTCACAAAGCGTATTTACAAAAACTGATACTGCAATTATAAAAAGTGAATGACAAAGAGCCATTGTTATTATCGTTGGCGATAGTTCTATGTCAAGTATGAATGCTTTAATGTAGTAGGCTAAAAGCATTAGAGAGGCTGAGATAACAGAAAACAGAATTGTTTGTCTTGTGGTGAGAAATGTTGAGGCAAAGATTGATGGCATTGTATATAAAAGCCATACTGGTGCCCAGTATGATTGAAGAAGATAAAAAACCACAGATGTCGTGATAATATTAAACATAACAAGTATCTTTCTCAAAACCTGAGGTTTAGGAAAATGGTAGATATTCTTGGACATGTAATAGTTCACAACAAATTGAAATGTAAGTGTAGCTATACTTAAAATTGTGTCCTTTTTCTCTGGTTGTGAAAATATAACTGCAAAAATAACAAGAATAATCCCAAAAGGTGTAAATATTGTGTTAAATGTGTGCATAATTCTCCCTGCTTAGTATTTTATGAGCTTGAGTTTTTATTCTTTTTTATAACACAAAGAGCCATATTTCTTCCTTCCAAACTATAATTATATATAAAATTAAAAATTTTTTTGTTTTTTTCAGCATCCTGTGATGAAAGCCATGAGATAAAATAACCCTCAGGTAAAAGTAAAGGCAGTGCAATTTTTAGAACTGTTTCAAATTTCCCTGTGGCACGCTGGGTTATGATATGATATCTACAGGAATGCGATATAGTTATCCTTTCATTTAGAGGGTGAAAATTTTCAAGTTTGAGCTTGTGTTTTATCCATAAAAGAAACTCATATTTTTTTCTGTTTGACTCAGCTGCATAAAAACAAGTTTTTTCAAATGCGATTGCAAGAACAACTGATGGAAAACCACCTCCGCTTCCAATATCAAGTGCATTGACATTATTAAAAAGTTTTGAGATCTCTTCTGATAATAGCGGTATAAGTGAATCAGCTATGTGCCTTTCATATATGAGCTGGATGTCATTCTTTGATATCAGTCCTACAATTTCGTTCTTGTTTATTATCTCTTCTATATAATCCTCGATTAGAATAATCTTTTTTTCACTCAAGGTTATTTTGAGGTTCTCAAGAATCTCTTTTAGCCTTTTCATATTTTTCTTTTTCCAGTATTATCCATATGAGTTGTATATCTGTATATGTTATTCCTGGTATTCTATATGCCTCGGCAAGAGTAGAGGGTTTTAGCCTTGAGAGCTTCTGTTTAGTTTCTATTGAAAGCTCTTTTATTGACGAGTAGTCAAAGTCAGCTGGTATTTTTATTGAATCAAGCTTGCTCATCTTTTCTATCTCTCTCTTGTATCTTTCAATATACGCTGAGTAGAAGATATGATTTTTTGCAGCAGTTCTTGCATTTTCAACATTCCATGGCGATATATCACAATTGAGTTTTATATCTGCATCAGGATTTGAAACTAACTTTTCATATATCTCATTATACTTTTTGAACCTCTCGCAAAGCTCATTAGAGAATATACCAAGATCAAAAGCATATTTGCATAACCTCAAATCAGCGTTATCTTGCCTAAGAAGTATCCTAAATTCCGCTCTTGATGTGAATATTCTGTATGGCTCATCAACACCCTTTACAACAAGGTCGTCTATCATAACACCAATGTAAGATTCTTCTCTTGAAAGTATAAAAGGCTTTTTACCTCTAAGTTTTAAAACCGCATTTATTCCAGCAATAAGACCTTGAGCAGCTGCCTCCTCATACCCTGTTGTTCCGTTTACCTGACCTGCAAAAAAAAGATTTTCAACTATTTTTGATTCAAGTGTATGTTTTAACTGTGTTGGATCAAAAAGATCATACTCTATTGCATATCCAGGCCTTATGATTTGAGCATCTCTGATTGATGGTATTGAGCGTATAATCTTTTTTTGAACATCCTCACTTAGGCTTGTTGAAAGCCCGTTGACATAGTATTCAAGTGTTTCAAAGCCTTCGGGTTCAAGAAATATGTGATGGGTTTTGTGATGAGGAAACTTGTGAATCTTATCCTCTATTGAGGGACAGTATCTTGGACCTATTGATTTTATTCTTCCTGAGTAGAGAGCACTTTTGTGAAGATTTGAGCTTATTATATCAAATGTTTCATCTGTTGTTCTTGTTATCCAGCATGGAAGATATCTTTTATTCCTTATTTTTGTGATGTCACTAAATATGGAAAAAGAAAAAGGTGGTTCATCAGATGGTTGAATCTGACAGAGTTCAAACTTTATACCTAATGAGTTCAGTCGCATAGGAGTGCCTGTCTTCATTCTGAGTTTTTTTATTCCAAGTTTTTCTATATCATCTGAGAGATAATCTGATGGTGGCTCATTATATCTACCGCCCTTTGATGAAAACTCCCCTATATGAATTACACCTTTTAGAAATGTCCCCGCTGTTACTATTACTGCATCGGATAGATATACATTGTTTCTAATACTTATAACACCGCAAAGCTTTGAGCCATTTATAAATAATGATCTTGCCTCATCCTGCAAAGGATGAAGTCTTTTTGTTGTTTCAATCTTTTTTTTCATATATATATGGTAAAGCTTCTTGTCACACTGTGCCCTTGGAGATCTTACAGCAGGACCTCTTGATGTATTAAGCATATGATAGTTAAGAGATGCTAAATCTGTGTTTATTGCCATATATCCACCAAGAGCATCTATCTCTTTTACAAGCTGACCTTTCCCAACACCACCTATTGAAGGATTACAGCTCATCTGAGCTATTGTGTCAAGGTTCTGTGTTAATAAAAGAACATTTGCTCCCATTCTTGTAGCAATTAGTGCTGCTTCACATCCAGCATGCCCTGCACCGATAACTATTATGTCAAATTTCTCAGGGTGAACAAACATACATTAGTTATAAAGAATAAGTTTAACTGTATTTGGTGAGAATATGTTTGCTTTGTATATCACAAAACCACAAAGAACTGAAATAATGATAGGAGGTATAGATGATATTATAAGTCTTTTAACAGAAATATCATAAAAAGCCCTAAAGATTTTTATAAAGTATGCAAATGATATAATAGAATATACAAAAAGCACTGTTATTGCAAGAGTATTTGATGATATTATCTCAGATATGTAGAGTAAAATTGTTGAGATTATGTTAAATATCTGAAGTGATATCATTATTTTGACTGATATGATATATTCTTTGATCATATTTGAAATAAAGAAAGTAAGGGCTGTTATGGTAACTAACAGTGAAAGTGGTATATAAATTTTTGAGTGTGATAAGAGTGTGAATGAAAGAATAGAAACAAGCAAGATATCTATAGTTAAGCTTATAATAGCTTTTTTTCTTATGTTTATAAGAAAAGCAGAGAGAAAAATTCCAAGAAATAAAAACTCAGATATTAGATATGAAAGAATAAACTCATAAAGCTTTGGGTTTGATATTCCGGCAAATTCAAAATTCATCTCCGCTGGAAAGCTGTGATCTGAGATGATGTTATAAGCTATCTTGACAATCATAGCTGAGATAAAAAGTATAATGGCAGATTTTGAATTAAGTTTTCTTACAAACTCTTCTGGTTTTTTTATGAAAAACAATATCCATCTCATATATTTTATTTACCAACACAGAATCTTGAAAATATATTTTTTATTATCTCTTCACTGAAGGTTCTTCCTGCTATCTCTTCCATTGCATCAAGGGCATTTTTTAGATGTTCAGATACAAGCTCATAATGATGAAAATGTATATCTTTTATCTTTTCAATCTCTTGTGCTGCTTTTAAAAGGCATTGATAATGTCTTTCAGAAACTATTATCTCATCAAATATATTGTCATTTATTCTTTGCTTTATTTCAGTTATTTTAAATAAAAGTTTTTTTATATTCTCTCCTGTGAAGGATGATACATAAAATCCATCGGTTTTTCTTTCTTTAACCGTATCTGACTTGGTTATTATCTCCAAAATTTTTGTATGCTTTGAGATGTTTTCATACAGAATCCTTTTTATCTTAAAATAGTCATCATCGCTCTGAAGAGGATCTCTTAAAAGAAGAATGATATCAGATACCGTTGCTGTTTTTATTGCTCTTTTTATACCCTCCTTTTCAATCGGATCATCCGTTTCTCTTATTCCTGCTGTATCATAAAACACTGTTTTAAATCCATTTATATCAAAGGCTATCTCAACAACATCACGCGTTGTGCCTGGTATAGGAGAGGTTATAAGCCTTTCATATCCTATTATAGTGTTAAGAAGGGTTGATTTTCCACAGTTTGGAGCCCCTATGATACATATCTTTATCCCATCTTTTATAATAGAAGAGTTTTTATATGTATCTGCAAGTTTTTTTATGACAGCAACAAGCTCGTCTATCTTTGTGTAGAATTTACACTTGTCTATATCCTCCATTTCCTCATATGAGTCATCAATTCTTACCTCAAACTCACTGATAAGGTCTATTATTTGTGATCTTATCTTTTTTACTTTCTTTGAAAGACTTCCCTCTGCCTGTCTTAGTGCTATTTCATGTTGTTTCTCAGTTTCTGATTTTATAAGATTATTTATCGCCTCTGCTTGAATTAGGTCGATTCTTCCATTGATATAGGCTCTAAATGTAAACTCTCCTGCTTGTGCCTGTCTTGAACCATTTTCAATAGCAAGTTCAAGGATCTTTCTTACTATGTAGGGCGAGTTATGGCAGAATATCTCAATCATATCCTCTCGTGTATAGCTTTTGGGAGCATGATAAACAAGAATCACTGCTCGGTCTATTGTTTTGCATGTTTTAGGATCTATGATCTTAACAAGATAGTATTTGTTATCTTTCTCTTTATAAAAATCATTCGGCAGGATAAAAGATGATGCTACTTTAAACGTATCTTTCCCACTTATCCTTACAATGCCTATAACCCCATCCGGCCCTGAGGCTATGGTAGCAATCGTATCATTCGTTGGGTACATTTTCTTGTTTTTCCTCTTGATGTTTTTCTGGGTTTTCATTAAGATATGTTTGGTTTGTTGTATTATCTGTTTGATTTTGAGCTTCCTTATTTTCCTCCTTAAATTTTATAACAACCCTTCTAAACCTTCCACTTCCTATAGAAAATGTTGAGTAGTCAGGATAATTGTTTTTAACAATATCGTGTATTATTTTTCTGAATGGTGATGGCATAGGTTTCATTTTGTATGTTTTTTTTGTCTTTCTTATGAACTCTATTGCATGTTCTACATCCCTTCTGATTTTTGATTCAGCTTTGTTCCAGAACTCCTCAGTGTCTATTCTTAACACTATTTTATTTTCATAGTGCCTATTTATAATCATTGAAACGATCTGTTGGAGTGTTAAAAGTCCCTTTGCACCATCATAAAGCAGAAGCCCTGCATCCTTGCTTTGGATGTTTATGTATGCATAACCCCTGGTTTCATCGTATAGCTCTTTTGTGATCTTGGCATCTATTCTTGAAAGCCTGAGAATGTCTGTGAGTATCTTTTTTAGATCATTAAGAAGATCTCCGGTTTTGTTAAAGGATTCATATCCATCAATCTTTATCTCTTTTTTATTTAGAGTTTTATCAAGCTCATCAGCTTTGTTAAAGTTTTTTTCTCTTATTATAACACAAGCGTTTTGAAAGCCTATCCCAAGTATTCCCTTTTTCTCTTCCTGAACTATCTCAACCTCAACCTGTTCTCTTGTGAGGTTTAGTTCTTTAAGCCCTTTTTCTATTGCCTCCTTTACCGTCTTCGCCTCTATTTTGAGTTCTTTCATCTTTCCTCCCAATTGATTATGAATAAAATCCTTTTTGTTTTAAGTAGTAGTTGAGGGTTATTGAAAAAAGACTGTTAACAATCCAGTATATAACAAGCCCGCTTGGAAAAGTTAAAAAGAGAAATGTGAATACAATTGGCATCCATTTCATAACTAATGCTTGAGAGGCATCCTGAGTAGTTTGAGGGGTTAGATAGTTTTGTAAAAACATTAAAGCACCCATAAGAATAGGCAGCACAAAGTAAGGGTCCTTATCTGAGAGGTCCTTTATCCAGAGTATAAATCTTGCACCATGAAGGTCCCATGAGTTTCTTAGTGTTGTAAAGAGTGCAAAGAAGATCGGTATTTGAAGAAGCATTGGCCAGCATCCTGAAAATGGATTTGCACCGTACCTTCGATAAAGATTCATCAGCTCCATATTCATCCTTTTAGGGTCATTTTTGTATCTTTCCTGTATAGACCTCATCTCTGGTTGCATCTTTTTCATTATTGCCATTGCTCTGTATGATTTAAATGTTAAAGGTAACATTATTATTTGAACAAGTATGCTCAGCAGGATTATTGAAACTCCATAGTTTTTAGTTATAGCATAAAATCTTTTTAGAAGACTGTTTGCTATCTTTGCGAGGGGAGCAAAAACTCCAAAATCAATGCTTAGGTGAAGTCCATATCCTATTTTTTTTAGAAGATCATAGTCCTTTGGACCCGCATAGAATTTTACCTCAAACCTTTTTGACTCACCAGCATTTATTATAAATGGCTCAACAACGAGCCTTATCATAGGTGCTAAATTGTCGTTTATCTTTTGTTGAGAGTATTTTATTGCTGAAAAAATCTTATTATCATTAAGCACAGCGAATATGAAGTATCTGTTTTCAATACCTGCCCATATAAATTCACCTTTATAATCAGATTTTAGTTTCTCTATAACTGGATTTTTTCTTTCTTTCTTATTATATGCATATAAAGCCTTCCATATCTTTGGATTTTCATTTTCTTCGCTTTTGACTGTGTTAAGCCCAGGTCCAACGGTAAGTTCTGATTCTGGGATTTTTATAGTTTTTGGTGAGGTGTTTTTTAGCTCTACAATAAGTCTGTTGAGTTCATTTTCATTTGAGATTACAAGTTTTTTTGTTATCTCAACATCAGATTTTCCACTTACACTAACCTCATCTTGCTTTTTTAATTTTTCTCTATATTTTACAAGATCATAGAAGGATAAGAATGGTTTTGATGAGTCAGGTATGAGATTTATCTCTTGAACAGGGCCTGAGTAAAAAAGCTCCATTATCGAAAGAGATGATGTAAGAACAAATCTTGTCTTGCTTGCTTTTAGCTCAAAACTTTTTATGTTATTAACCAAAGTATTTTGAGATGTTTTCAATTCTTTTGTTTCTTTTAACTCGTCATACTTTTTTACTTCTGAAATCTCAACTTTTTTAGTCTGTTGAGTCTGTGGTGGAACAATCCAAGTGTACCATACTATCCATATTAATGATGTTAAAAGCAATGCCATTATAAGATTTTTCTGCATATCCTCCTCCTCGTTCAAAGAGGATCATATCCACCCTTTGAAAGCAGATTACATTTCATTATTCTTCTAAAGGATATAAAACAACCTTTTATAAATCCGTATCTCTTTAAAGCATCCTTTGAATATTCAGAGCAGCTTGGCATAAATCTGCAGTTTCCAGGACCCATTATTATCCTTATGCTTTTCCATGAAATAAAAAGGATATCAATGAGATCTGAATAAATCTTTTTCAGCAAAGATCTTTTCAAAAAATTTTTCTGCATCACAATATCTTCTAAAACCTGGATCCCTTTTATACCTTATTAAAACATAAAAATTTTTAATACGCCGCTGATTTAGCCTAAAATACTCTCTTGTAAGCCTTTTAATTCTGTTTCTTTTAACAGAGTTACCACACTCCTTTGCAGTGATAACCGCAAACTTAAACCCCTCATTTTCACAAACCTTCAACGCATAAATAACAACATCCTTCGAGCTAAATACTATCTGACCATTTTCTAATACTTCTTTTATACACTTCTCAGTCCTAAGTTTAATGCGGGAAAGAAGATACTTCATTTCATTCAGGGATAAGCATCCATCTTCCCTTTCTTCTTCTATTGGCAATGATCCTTCTCCCGCTTTTTGTTTTCATTCTTGCCCTAAAACCGATCTTCTTCTTTCTTTTTCTAACATTTGGTCTATATGTTGGCAACATAATGAAAATATTATACAAAAATGAGTATAGCCATTCAAAGCAATAATTCCATTAAGGCTAAATTTTTATACAATATCTTATATGTATTTTTGCGATAAAGGGATTGTGCTCAGACACAAGGATGTAAAAGAGTTTGACAGAATAGTGAGTATCTTTAGTGAAAAACATGGCAGAATGGAGGTGATTTTCAAGGGTGTTAGAAAACCACAGGCGAAGCTTATGTGTTTTTCTGAGGTGATGTGCCATTCTGATTTTAGGTTTTATCTCTCAAAATACACTACTATGCCACTCTGTACAGGAGCATCGCTCATTAATAGCTACAACTCTATCAGAGAAGATTTGGATAAGATAACAAATTTTTTTTTCATCTCTGATATTTTTGTTTTAATGACTCCTATCAATCAGAGTTCTTTTGAGAAATACAAGCTTCTTATTTCTGCACTTGATTACATTTCAAAATCAAATAAGATATCAAAGTGGTTTAAAACTGTTTTTATGCTCAATTTTCTTGAATGTTTTGGAGTTGGGTTTAAAAAAACTCAGGTTGGTTATGACAGTCGCATGTGGGAGATAATTCACAGTGGCTTTGAAAGAATTGATGAGCTTTGTGAGTATGATTATGTGTATCAAGATATCAGTGGGTTTGCTATTGAGCAAATGAATAAGCATTCTCCAAGAGAAATAAAAACGGAGTTCTATGACAGGTTATGTGATTGGAGGAGTTATGAACTTTCAAGATATAATAAATAAACTTAGTGATTTCTGGATAAAACAGGGCTGTGTAATGATGCAGCCATATGATATTGAAAAGGGGGCAGGAACATTTAACCCTGCAACATTTTTTAAAGTTTTAGGCAAAAAAAGATGGTATTGCTGTTATGTTGAACCCTCAAGAAGACCTACTGATGGAAGATTTGCACAGAACCCAAACAGGCTTGGAAGATACTATCAGTATCAGGTTATAATAAAGCCACCCAGGGATGATATACAACAGATATATCTAAAATCACTCCAAGCAATTGGAATAAAAATAAATGAGCATGATATCAAATGGGTTGAGGATGATTGGGAATCTCCAACACTTGGTGCCAGTGGAATAGGATGGGAGATCTGGCTTGATGGAATGGAGATAACACAATTCACATATTTTCAACAGATGGCATCCTATGAACTTTTCCCTGTCAGTGTTGAGATAACATATGGACTTGAAAGGCTTTGTATGTTTTCTCAAAAAAAGGATAACATTTTTGATATAAAATGGAATGATTCAACTACATATGGAGATGTGCATCTTGAGATGGAAAGGCAGTTTTCTATCTATAACTTTGAGATGTCAGATACTGAAAGGATGATGAAGGATTTTGATTACTATGAATCACAGAACAAAATCCTTATTGATAAAGGACTTTATTATCCTGCCTATGATATGGTTATGAAGGCATCTCACAGCTTTAATATTCTTATGGCAAGGGGTATTATTTCAGTAGCTGAAAGGGCAAATCTTATCAAAAGGATAAGAAATATGGCAAGGTTGTGTGCAAAGTCTTATATTGAGGCTTGTGAAAGGTGATGATGGAGAATTTATGAAATCTAATAAGAAGAATGTTATTTTTGAACTTACAGTTGAAAACATTCCTGCAAGATTCATAATACCTGCAAAAGAGCAGCTTAAAAATAATCTTTTAACACTTCTTAAAGAAAAACAACTTCCATTCGGTGATGTGAAGGTTTATGCAACCTACAGAAGATTCGTGGCTTTTATAACGGATGTTCCAGCAAAGACAGAAAAAACGGTTGAGAAGATCTATGGTCCAAAGGCATCTCTTTTAAAGGATGATTATGGCAACTTTACCCCGGCTGCTGTTGGCTTTGCAAGATCATGTGGTGTAAACCCTCAGGATCTTCAGGTAGAAAATCATGAGAAGAAAGGAGCACTTCTTTGTGTTGTTAGGACAAGACCGTCTGTTTCATGTATAAAGATACTTTCTGAGGTTTTTAGCCGAAGTATCAGAAATCTTGATTTTCCCAAAAATATGATATGGGAAGAAAGTAGGTTTAGATTTGCAAGACCTATCAGAAACATAGTTGCTCTGTGGGGATCTAAGATTATTCCTGTTTCAATATGTGGTGTGAAATCAGGCAGGGTTACCTTTTCATCTTATTTTACTGGTTTTAAAAGGATAGTTATAAAAAGTGCTGATTCATATTTTTTACAGCTTGATAGAAACTATGTTATTGTTGATGATAATGAAAGAGAGAAGAGAATAGTTGCAGCTCTTGAAGGTATTGAGAGAACATTAGGATTAATATCTGATAGAGATGAGTCAGTGATTAAAGAGAATGTTTATCTTTGTGAATATCCAAGGAGCGTTGTTGTTAAGTATCCATCTGATTTTCTTAAGCTTCCCTATCCACTGCTTGAACTTGTTATAAAGAAACAGCTTAAATTTTTCCCCCTTCGCGAAAAAAATGGAAACCTTGCCCCTTTTTTTGTTGGAATAAGAGATGGTACATCAAAGGGACAAAGTAATGTCGAAAGCGGCTATCTCAATGTTATGAAAGCAAGATGTGCAGATGCCCTTTTTTTCTATGAAACAGATCTAAAAACTGATCCTTCAGTATGGAAAGAAAAACTCAAGAAGATTATTTTTCAAGGGAATCTTGGTTCTGTTTATGATAAGACACTTAGGGTTAAAGAGATTGTTAAAAATATATCTCAAAAAATCAATTGTGATGCTGATGTTGTTAAAGCATCGGAATATATATATTTTGATCTTGCAAGCAATGTTGTTGGTGAGTTTGCAGAGCTTGAGGGCTTGATGAATTATTACTATGCAAAAAACTATGGTATTGAAGATGAGAAGCTTAAAAAAGCTATTAGCCAGATATACCTTCCTATCTCTATTTCATCAGCTATTCCCTCTGATCTCTGTTCTTGTGTGATGGCTATCGCGCATAAAATAGATAGTCTTGTAGGGGATTTCCTTGTTGGTATAATTCCAACAGGGAGCAATGACCCTCATGGACTTAGAAGATCTGCAATTGGAATCTTCAGGATACTTCTTGAAATGAAGATCAATCTTTCAATAAGAGATCTTATTAGCTGGGCTTATGAGCTATATCCTCAAAACTTGAAAAGCAGCAAGTCATATGAAAAGCTGACATCTGAAATACTTGAGTTCATATATCAGCGCGCTCTTTCTTACTTTGAAGAGAAAAAGATTGATGTTGATGTTGTAAATTCTGTTGAAGAGATATTTTTAAGAGAAGGAGATGTTGTTAAGTTTAAAAAAAGGATTGATTGTTTGATGCTTATGAAGCAGGATTCTAATTTCAAGAAACTTGTTTTTATATATAAGCGCCTTAAAAACATAACAATGAATTGGGATAAGGTTTGTGTCGATGAATCATTTTTTAAAACTGAGGAGGAAAAAAATCTTTTTAAATTTTCTATAGAGTTGGAAAAAGATGTTTATAGACATATATCTAATATGGATTTTCTTTCAGCCATCAAGAGAATAATATCTTTGAATGATATACTTGAAGTATTTTTTGAAAAGGTTTTTGTAATGGCTGATGATAACAGACTTAGAGAAAACAGACTATCCATTCTCAAAAAAGTGTATAATCTTTTTAGTGATATCGCGGACATAAGCAAGATAGTTGGATAGAAAGGAGGTTAGGATGAAAAAAACTACAAAAATTGCCGCGGGTGCTATAACCGCAGCTATTGTTGCATGTGCAATTTACTTTCTTAGTGGAGAGAGAGGTAAGAAAAACAGAGAAAGGATCAAGAACTTTTCTCTTGAAATAAAAAGAGAGGTTCTTGAGAGAATGAAGGCTCTTAAGGAAATAACAAAGCAGGATTATATTAGAATAGTTGATGAGATTGCAGATAAATACAAAAGGCTTAAAAAAGTAAGCGAGAAAGAGCTTTTGAAGATTATTAAAAGCATAAAGGATGGGTGGAAGCATATAGAAAGAGAGATAAGCAAATAAGCTTAAAGAAGGTTTATCTTAACTACAAAAGAGGTAGTGGTGATAGGTGGGATGTGTGGCTTAGGGGTATAAAAAGAATAATCATATTATATCTCAAGTTTTTTTATCACAGGAATTTTTCTTTCATCACCAAATGAACATCTTGAAATCTTTATTATTGGTGGCATCTGTTTTCTCTTATATTCTGCTGCCTCTATCCTTTTTACAATTGAAAAGACAAGATTTTTCTTACCAACTATATCTGCTATTTCCTCTGGATCTCTTTTCTCCTCAATATACATCTTTATTATTCTATCAAGAATAGAGTATGGTGGAAGATCATCCTGATCTCTCTGGTTTGGTTTTAATTCTGCAGTGGGTGGTCTTTTTATTATTGATTGAGGTATTATTGTTTTTTTTGAGTTTATTAACTTAGCAATTCTATATACATCAGTTTTAAGAACATCTCCTATAGGTGCTATAGCTCCACAGCTATCCCCATAGATTGTTGAGTATCCAGTTGCTATTTCAGATTTGTTCGATGTGTTTAGAAGTAGGCTCCCATATCGGTTAGAATATGCCATAAGTATGTTTGATCTTATTCTTGATTGTATATTCTGAATAGTGATAGTTGGGTTTCTATCATCTATTTTAAGAGTTTTTAAATAAGAGCTGTATATCTCTTCTATATCGATTATCTCATACTCACAGCACAGATTATGGCAGAGATCAATAGCATTACTTATGCTCTGGGATGATGTAAATCGCGATGGTAGTAAGAGACTTTTGATCTTTTTGCTACCAATTGCTTTTGATGCAAGACACAGCACCACAGCCGAATCTATTCCACCGCTTAGTCCTATCACCGCCTTTTCAAATCCTGATTTTGAAAAAAAATCTTTTATCCCAAGAACTATTGCCTTTTCAATAAATGATATATCTTCTTTTATTTCTGTATTTTGGAAATCCTGTGTATCAACAACGCTCAAGCCATCAGTGAAAGGATTGGTTGTAAATAATTTTGAAGCTGAGATAAAAAATGATGTTCCATCAAAAACTGTTGTTTCTGTGCTAGCACATATATTGACATAAACTATATCAGCTTGTCTAAGAGTTGCAATTCTTTTCAATGTGCTTAGTTTTTTCTCAATCTTTCCAAAATGATATGGAGATGCTGATATGTTTATTATCATCTCATATTTTTTTTCTGAATCAAGAGGGGATGTTTGAGATATTCTTGGTGTTGATAGTATGTCAGTATTATGCCATATATCAGCACATACTGTTATGAGTATTTTCTTGCCTTTAAAATTTATTATTTCAGGGGGGTTATTGTCCGGCTCAAAGTATCTTGATTCATAAAATATATCAGAAAAGGGAATAATCTTCTTATAAACCTTTTTAACTATTCTCCCATTTTGAATAAATGCAGCAGCATTTTTAAGAGGTTTCCCCCAGCCCTGAGTATTTTTATCAACATATCCTATAATCGCAGCTGTTTTTGAGGTGGTAGATGCAAATTTATTAAGGGCTGTAAGATTTTTTTCTACAAACCATGAGTAATTGAGTATGTCAAAGGGAATGTATCCGGGGATGGTAAGCTCTGGATAAACAACAATATCACATCCAAGTTTATATGCTTGTTGATATACCTCAATTGCTTTCTTTAGATTCCCAGATATATCTGCAGGGGTAATATTTATATGTGCAAGTCCTATTCTCATCAAATATATGATAGCATTTTTAATGATCTTTCTTTTTGCCTTTAAATTTTGTATACTTTTTGTTATGGAGGTATTAAGATGTTTAATGTTACGATGAAAACACTGCTTGAAGCGGGGGTTCATTTTGGTCATCAAACATCAAGGTGGAATCCTAAGATGGCCAAGTATATATTTGGTGAGAGGAATGGTATTCATATACTTGACCTTCAAAAAACTATAAAGGAATTTAAAAAGGCTTATGAGTTTGTCTATGAAAACTCAAAGGAAGGAAAAAGCTTTATATTTGTTGGGACAAAAAAACAGGCAAAAGAGATAGTTAAATCCGAGGCAGAGAGGGCAGGTGCTTTTGTTGTTTATGAAAAATGGAGAGGCGGAATGTTAACAAATTTTGAGACAATAAAACTTTCAATAAGAAGACTTGAAGAGCTTGAGGATATGGAGAATAAAGGTTATTTCAAGGTGATGTCGAAGAAAGAGGTTTCTAGGCTTACAAAAGAGAAGAATAGGCTTGTTAAGTTTCTTTCGGGTATAAGAAATATGAAGGTGCTACCTGATGTTATGTTCGTTGTAGATCCTGTTGAAGAATACAATGCTGTTCATGAAGCAAGAAAACTTGGTATTCCAATAGTTGCTATTTGTGATACTAATGCAAACCCTGATGAGATTGATGTTATAATTCCAGGAAATGACGATGCTGCTAGATCAATAAGGCTTTTCTGCTCATCTATAGCTGAGGCAATAATAGAGGGAAGAAAGGCAAAAGAGGCACAATCTTCTTCTATGACTAATGAACAGCAAGACATCTCTAATGAAGCAAGCAGTGGTGTTGCGGCTGATTCTGTGCAGATTGAGAACTATGAAAATCCTGAAAACAACAATGTAAACGAAGAAGAAAATGAAAAATTGCCAGACGAAGCACTTAAAAATGATATCAAAGAGGATAATGAAGTAGAAAAGGAGAGTTTATGAGCAGTGTGATATCAAAAGAAATTATAAAGCAGCTTAGATCACAGACAGGTGCTGGTATAA
Source organism: Elusimicrobiales bacterium (assembly GCA_049972095.1). Taxonomy (GTDB): domain Bacteria; phylum Elusimicrobiota; class Elusimicrobia; order Elusimicrobiales; family UBA9959; genus JANZZP01. The sequence goes on along the minus strand of JBMFKQ010000003.1, from coordinate 61,294 downwards.
TGGACTGTAAAAATGCTCTTGAAGAGGCGAATGGTGATATAGAGAAGGCCGTGGAAATATTGAGAAAAAAGGGCTTGAGCGGACTTCTTAAAAGAGCAGCAAGAGAAATGAAAGAAGGTATAGTTGTTGTTAAGAATAATGGTTCAAAATATGTTATGCTTGAGATAGATTGTGAAACAGATTTTGTCGCAAGAAATGAAGAGTTTGTATCCCTTGCTAACAAACTTGCTGATGAGATGATTGAGAAGGATGGTTTTTTACCGCATATGGATGAAGGGGCTAAACAGATACTAAACTCTGTTGCAATGAAGATAGGTGAAAACATGCAGATAAGAAGAAGCACAGTTTATAAATTGAATAGTGGATCTGTTGTTGGTTCTTATCTTCATTCAGATAAAAAAAAGGCTGCCCTTGTTAGAATAGCTGTTGAAGGTAGCTGTGATAGATCAAAGATTGAAGAGTTTGCAAAGAACATAGCAATGCAGATTGTTGCAATGTCGCCAAGATGGATAAGAAGGGAGAATGTCCCTAATGAGGTTATAGAGAAGGAAAAAGAGATATATAAAGCAAGCCCTCAGGCACAAGGAAAAACTGATGTTGCTGTTTCAAAGATGCTTGAAGGAAGAATAAACAAGTTTTTTCAAGATACCTGTCTTATGGAGCAGCCATATATAAAAGACAACAAGATTACCATTAAACAGTATCTTGAGAACATTTCAAGAGAATGTGCTTGCAAGCTTGATATTATTGAGTTTGATGCATTTATAATAGGCTATTGAATAGTATTGATGAAACCAAAAAGAGTCCTTCTTAAAATTTCGGGTGAGGCTCTTTCTATACTTAATAGCCATAAAAAGAATGATGTTATATCCAAAGATTCTTTGAGCTATATAGCACTGGAGATAAAAAAGGCAGTTAAAAGTAAGAATACTCAGCTTGCGATAGTTATAGGTGGCGGAAATATATGGAGAGGGGCAAATAAGAATCACAACGGCATAGATAGAGTTACCTCTGACAATATGGGGATGCTTGCAACGGTTATAAATGCCCTTGCGCTTCAATCAGCTCTTGAGAATATTGGTATAGTTACCAGGGTTCAAACTGCCATAACAATAGCCCAGATAGCAGAGCCTTTCATAAGAAGAAAGGCTATTAGGCATCTTGAAAAGGGAAGGGTTGTTATATTTGCAGGTGGGACTGGAAATCCATATTTTACAACTGATACAGCAGCAGCATTGAGGGCAAGCGAGATAAATGCTGATATTCTTCTTAAAGCAACTCAAGTTGATGGCGTATATAGCTCAGACCCGAAAACTGATAGAAATGCAAGATTGATAAAGAGGCTTTCATATATGGATGCTATAAAGGCTCAGCTTAAATTTATGGATCAGTCCGCTTTAACTCTGTGTATGGAAAACTCCATTCCAATAAGGGTTTTCAATCTTCATAAGAAAGAAAATATATACAAAGCTATTATTGGAAATGATATAGGCACGCTTATATCATAGCTATGGACTTAGAGAAAAATCTAAAAGAAGCAAAAGAAATCTTTGATCAGATATCTCTTAAAAGAGAGAAAATATATGAGATATGTAGTCTAATTTTAAATGCTTTAAAAAATGGAAATAAAATTCTTATTTGTGGAAACGGAGGTAGTGCTTCACAAAGCCAGCATTTTGCAGCAGAGATCGTTGGAAGATATCAAAGAGAAAGAAAAGGTTTTTGTGCCATCTCACTTGCATCTGATATCTCAGTTATTAGCTCTGTCTCAAATGATTACTCGTATGAGGTTGTTTTTGCAAGGCAGGTTGAGGCAATTGGAAGAAAGGGTGATGTTCTAATTGGTCTTTCAACATCAGGAAATAGCAAAAATGTTATTAATGCTTTTAAGATTGCAAAAACTTATGGCATAAAAACTATTGGTATCCTTGGCAGAAAAGGAAAAATTGCTAAGCTTAGTGATACCTTTATTGATTTTGAAGCACCAACCCCACGTGTTCAGGAAGCACATCTTTTTGTGATACATACCATATGCGAATTTTTGGAAGAAAATATTTAATTTGATTTAAAAAATCGGTATAATAATAATTAAGGAGATTTTCTTTTGAGGAGGATTTTATGAATATCAATGATTTGATGTCAAAATGTGAAAAGGAAATGTCTATTAAGATTGAGAAACTTAAGGGAGAATTTAAATCACTTAGAACAGGAAGGGCAAATCCTCAGCTCCTTGATAGTGTTTATGTTGAATATTATGGCTCAAGGGTGCCTTTAAAACAGGTTGCTGCTGTAAGTGTGCCTGATGCAAGAACACTTGAAATAAAACCCTGGGATAGAACAGCTCTTGATGCTATTGAGGTGGAGTTAAAAAAGATCGACCTCGGAAGTACCCCTCAAAGGCAGGGGGATATTATACGAATAAATCTCCCCCCTATGAATGAGGAGCAGAGAAAAAAATTGGCTAAGGTTGTTGCACAGATTGCTGAGGAGATAAGGGTTGAGATAAGAAATATAAGAAGGGATTATATAGAAAAGATAAAAAAAGCTCAAAAGAATTCTGAGATTTCCGAGGATGACGCAAAAAGATATGAAGCACAGATTCAAAAGATTACTGATAGATTTATAGAAAATGTAAATCAGTTATCACAGACAAAAGAGAAAGATATCCTTACTGTATAAATTAGATGATAGATGAATGTAAAAAGATAATCAACCTTAATTCACCGTTTCATCTTGCTATAATAATGGACGGGAATAGAAGATGGGCAAAAAAACATCATTATCCTATCATATATGGTCATAAAAAGGGTGTTGAAAGTGTTAAAAGGGTTGTTGAGACTTCAAGAAAGATTGGAATAAAGTATCTCACGCTCTATACATTTTCTACTGAAAACTGGATGAGACCGAAAGATGAGGTTAGAGGTCTTTTAATGCTTTTAAAACAAACAATAAAAAAATATCGTGAAGATCTGAAAAAAAATGGTATATCCTTGAAAATAATTGGAAGGATTGATGAATTCCCCCCTTCTTTGTCCCGTGAGATATTAAAAGCTGTTTATTATCTTAAGGATGAGAGGAATATGGTTTTAAATCTTGCTCTCAATTATGGTGGTAGGCGCGAGATAGTTGATGCGGTAAATAGGATAATTGAAAATGGAGCAAAGAAGATAACTGAACAAGATATAGAGAAAAATCTCTATACATATCCCCTACCAGAACCTCAACTTGTTATTAGAACATCAGGCGAGATGAGACTTTCAAACTTTCTTATATGGCAGTCAGTGTACTCAGAGTTTTATGTAACACAGACCCTTTGGCCCGATTTTTCAGAAAACGATCTTCTGGCTGCTATACTGGATTTTGGAAAAAGAGAAAGAAGAATGGGAAAATGATACTTCCAAGAGTAATAACAGCGGTTTTTGGGATACCTATTGTTTTAACTGTGGTTTATATAGGCGGTATTCCATTTCTTCTCTTTGTTATGTTTGTCATAATTGCATCGGCTTGGGAGTATTATATAATGATGAAATTATCCTCTAAGTCTGCTGATTTTTTCTCTCTTTTTATTTCATCGGCAACTATACCTATCGCTTTTTACCTTAATGGAGATGCTCCATCATACAACTTCATAACGATGGTTATTTCTTTTTGTGTGATTCTTCCTTTTTTTGTTGAGGTGTTTAGAAAAGAATGGTCACTTGAAAGGATTGCCTACACATACATCGCAAGCTTTTTCATCTCATTTACGCTTTCTCATCTGATACTGATACGAGATATTCCCTCAAACGGAAGGTTTTTTACATATATTCTTTTTATATCTGTATGGATATGTGATACAGCAGCTTATTTTTTTGGAACTAAGTTTGGAAAAAGAAGGCTTTCAAGTGTAAGTCCTAAAAAGACATTGGAAGGTTTTTTTGCAGGTCTTATTTCTTGCATATTGTTTTTTTATGTTGTTTCGAAAAATTTTGATATTCTTTCAAGATGGCAGTTTATAGCAGTATCATTTATAACCGCGATTGCTGGTCAATATTCTGACCTTGCACAATCTCTTATTAAAAGAAGCTGCGGTGTCAAGGATTCGTCAAATTTGCTGCCCGGACATGGTGGTGTGTTTGATAGATTTGATTCTTACCTTTTTCTTGCCCCACTTTTCTATTATTTTTATGTAGTTATAAGATGAAAAGTAAAAAAAGAATAACAATTCTTGGCTCGACAGGCTCCATAGGTAAAAGCACTATTGATGTTATCAGTTTCCTTGGGAATTATCAGCTTGAAGGTATTGCCTTTTTTTCAAATATATCTGAGGGACTTAAGCAGATACATCGCTTTGGAGTTAAAAAGGTATGTGTTTTTGATGATGATAAAAGGAAAGAGATTAAGAAACTTATTCCTGCTTCAGTTAAACTTTTCCCAGCTGGGGTTGAAGGATTATGCAAACTTGTTGAAAGTGTTGATTCTGATATTTTGATGCTCGCTGTAAGTGGAAGTATTGGGATTTTCCCCATTTTTTGTGCAATAGGCAGAATACCAAGGATCTGTGTTGCAAACAAAGAACCACTTGTCATAGCTGGCCAGATAATTAAAAAGGAGGCTAATAAGAATAACACTCTCATAATACCTGTTGATTCTGAACCATCTGCAATTTTTCAAATATTAGGGGGATTTGACTCATCCCCAGTTAAAAAGGTATACCTCACAGCATCAGGAGGTCCATTTTACAGATATTGTGGAGATCTCTCATATGTAAGTCCATCACAAGCCATTAAACATCCAAGATGGAGGATGGGAAAAAAGATCTCTGTTGATAGTGCCACACTTATGAACAAAGGGCTTGAGGTGATAGAGATAAAAAATCTTTTCGATATTGATGTATCAAAAATAGAGGTGGTCATTCATCCACAGTCAATTATTCACTCAGCCCTTGAATTTTGTGATGGTTCAATTATGGCTCAGATGTCTTATCCTGATATGAGGCTCCCAATACAATACTCAATAACATGGCCTGAAAGGATTGCATCGCCTGTGAAGAAGCTTAACATATTTGAAGCTAAAAAGCTTGAGTTTTATAAGCCTGATTTTAAAAAATTTCCATGTCTTATTCTTGCAATTGAATCAGCAAGAAAAGGAGATGTTTATCCCGCACTTCTTAATGCGGCAAATGAGGTTGCAGTTGAGATGTTTCTTAGCGGTTTGATAAAATTTAATGAGATTGCCCAAGTTGTTGCAAGGGTTATTAAAGGATGGAATTCTACAAAAAGGAAAGCTATCCTTTCAATAGATGCCATCGTTGAGGCTGATGGGTGGGCAAGGTATAAGGCAAGAGAGGTAGCAGAAAGCATTTTAAAGGAAAGGAGATGATAGAGTCAATTGCCGGTATAATCTTTACATTTGGAATAATAATATTCATACATGAGCTTGGTCATTTTATAGTATTAAAAGTGCTTGGAGTTTATGTAGAGGAGTTTTCCTTTGGATTTGGAAAAGCAATTCTTCAAAAGATAAAAAGCGGAACTGTTTATTCAATAAGACTCATTCCACTTGGAGGATATGTTAAACCTAAAGGTGAGGATATAAATGACTACAAAGGAGAGAATGATGAGTATTTTTCAAAAAAATGGTATGAAAGGATTATGATAGTAATCGCAGGACCTGTGATGAACTATATTTTGAGTTTTCTGATATTCTTTACTGTTATATTCTGGGTTGGCAAGCCAGTTCCATCTTCAAAAGCAATTATAGGGGATGTGGCTGAGGGATTTCCTGCAGATCTTGCAGGACTTAAAAGTGGCGATAGAATAGTTGGCATAGATGGAAAGAAGATAGATACATGGAAGGATATGATGAATATGATTTCGCCAAAAATAGAAAAGGAGATAGTACTTGAATATGAAAGGGATGGGAAGATTTATTCTATAAGGATTGTTACAAGGAGAGATCCTGCTTCTGAAAGAGGTGTGATAGGTATAGTTCCTTATACAGAATACAAAAGGGTTAGTTTTTTTGAGGCTATTAAAATGTCTTTTGCTCAGATAATTTATTGGACATCAATGACTATTAGAACCATTGCAATGAGTATATATAGAAGACAAAAACCTGATATTGCAGGACCAATAGGTATAGTTCAGATAGTCTCAAAGGCAGCTCAATCTGGTTTCTGGGATTTTCTTTTTCTTGTTGGGTTGATATCGATAGCTGTGGGCTTTTTTAATCTCCTACCACTTCCACTTCTCGATGGAGGGCATCTTGTTATGTATATTTTTGAGGGTGTATCGGGTAAAAGATTAACACCTCGGATTATAAAATATGTAACATCAGTAGGAATAGTTATCCTAGCTAGCATACTTGTTTTTGCAACATACTCAGATATAACCAGAATATATAAGCATCATAAAATTAAACTTCAATCCAATGAAGCAGCAAAATAAGATAAAAAGAAGGAAAACAAGGCCGGTTCGTTTAGGAAATCGTTATATAGGTGCAAATAATCCAATTCTTGTTCAATCAATGACAAACACTGATACCAGAGATCTAATCTCCACATTGAAACAGATAGAAAAGCTTGAGGAATATGGCTGTGAGGCTGTGAGAATAAGTGTTTTTGATGAGGATGCTGCAAAAGCAATATCTAAAATAAAACCTGCAATGAATATACCGCTTATAGCAGATATACACTTCAATCACAAGCTTGCCATTGAGGCGATAAAAAATGGTGCAGATAAAATAAGAATAAATCCTGGTAATATAGGGAACAAAGAGAATCTTGTAGAACTCATAAAGGTTGCTAAAGACAGAGGGGTTTCCATAAGAATAGGGGTAAACGCTGGCTCAATAAAGGCTGTGAGAGAAAAAAAGAATGTCTCTGGATGGGATTGCTATAGATGGGCATTAGAAATGGTTAGTGAGGCTATGGAGTATGTGGATTTCTTTGAGAGTAATGGTTTTAAAGATATAGTAGTCTCACTTAAGGCTGATGATATAGAAAGAACACTTGAAGCAAACAAGATCTTTGCTTTAAAAACAGATTTGCCTCTTCATATAGGAATAACAGAGGCAGGTCCTTTTATAAGCGGGCTTGTTAAAACCTCCATCTTTGCATACAGGCTTCTTTCTGAGGGTATTGGTGATACTATAAGAGTTTCCCTTACTGATGAACCATACAAAGAGGTTATAGCTGGGTTTGAAATACTGAAAAGCCTTGGGCTTAGAGATTATGGACCTCATATCATATCATGTCCAACCTGCGGTAGGTGTCAGATAAATCTGATAGATGTAGTTAAAAAAATAGAAGAAAGGATATATTCTGATAGTTTTCTGAGAAAAAAATCTGAAGGTAAGAAAATTGCGGTTATGGGATGCGTTGTTAATGGACCGGGTGAGGCAAGATATGCAGATTTTGGTATATGCGGTGGGAAGGGGAATGGTATATGGATAGAGAATGGAAAGTGCGTTAAGGTTATACACGAGTCTGAGTGGGTTAATGAGATAATTAGAAAGATAAGATCATTATAAGATTACAACAGTAGAGGCGGAGGATTAAAAATGAGACGAACAAGATATTTTTTAAACACTGTGAGAGAAACACCATCTGATGCAGATAGTATATCAGCACAGCTTATGATAAGATCATCAATGATAAGAAAGCTCGCGAGTGGAATATATGAATGGCTGCCATTGGGTTTTAGAGTTCTTAAAAAAGTGGAAAACATAATACGTCAGGAGCTTGATAGAATTGGAGCGATTGAGTTATGGCTTCCTGTTATACAACCAAAGGATCTGTGGACAAAAACTGGAAGATGGGATGTTTACGGTAAAGAGCTTCTCAGGATAAAAGATAGAAAGGACAATGAGTATTGCTTTGCTCCTACTGCAGAAGAGGTTATAACAGAGCTTGTGAAGAAAGAGATAACATCTTATAGAGAACTTCCCCTTCTTCTTTATCAATTTGGCTTAAAATTCAGGGATGAGATAAGACCAAGATTTGGTGTTATGAGAGCAAGAGAGTTTTATATGAAAGATGCATATTCATTTCATACTGATGAAAAAGATTGTATTGAGTGGTATTGGAAGCTCTATGATGCTTACTCAAGGATATTTAAAAGATGCGGTCTTAATTTTAAAGCTGTTGAGGCTGTAACCGGTGCGATAGGTGGTAATTATTCACATGAGTTTATGGTACTTGCATCCACAGGAGAGGCAGAGATAGCTTTTTGCAGTTGTGGATATGCGGCTAATACTGAAAGGGCAGAGGTGAAAGAGCCAGTTTTTGAAAAGAAAGAAAGTGAACTGCCCCTTGAGGATATACCAACACCAGATTTATATACCGTTGAAGATGTTTCAAGGCTTACAGGACTTCCTAAGGAAAAATTCATAAAAACAATGTTTTACAAAGCTGATAACAAGATAATCCTTGTTCTTATAAGAGGAGATCATGAAATAAATGAGGATAAGATCATTAGACTAACTGCTGTATCATCTATTGAGAGGCTTTCCCCTCAAGAATATTCTGCTATAATAGGAGGCAAGGTTGGCTTTGCTGGACCGGTTGGTATAAGAGATATAGCTAAGAAAAATGGGAAAAATATTGATCTAATAATTGCAGATAATCACCTTAAAGGAGTTGCTAATGGCATTTCTGGTGCAAATAGAGATGATTATCATACAAAAAACATAAATTTTCCAAGGGATTGGCAGCCGGATATATGGGCTGATGTAAAGGTTGCGTCTAAAGGTGACAGGTGTGTTAAGTGTGGTAGTGAACTCAAATTTACAAGAGGAATAGAGGTTGGTCAGATATTTAAACTTGGCACCAAGTATTCATCAAAGCTTGATTGTTATTATCTTGATAAAGATCAGCAAAAAAAACTTATCGAGATGGGCTGTTATGGCATAGGGGTTTCAAGAATCGTTGCAGCTGCAATAGAACAACACCATGATGAAAAGGGTATAATATGGCCGGTTTCCATTGCACCTTTTCATATCTATCTTATAAATATAGAGAATAATGAGGATGTTTTAAAAACAGCACATTCTATTTATTCACAACTTGCTAATGAAGGTATTGAGGTTTTATGGGATGATAGAGATGAAAGAGCTGGAGTTAAGTTTAATGACTGTGATCTTATAGGACTACCGTGGCGTATTGTCGTAAGCAAGAAGACTGTGTCTTGTGGTGAGTTTGAGCTTAAAAAAAGAATATCAGATTTGCCCTCAAGGATGAAGGTCTCAGATCTAAAGAATCTTATTGAAGAGATAAAATCTCAAATATTATGAGGTTTGTATGAAGATAGGGCTCTTTCAGTATAGAATAAGGTGGGAAGATAAAAAGGCAAATAAAACAAGAATACTAAAACTCATAGATTCATCAGACCTTAAAGGTGTTGATTGGATAATTTTTCCAGAGATGACGCTTTCAGGATTTACTAATAATATAAGGATATCAACACTAAGCGAAGACGATCTAAACTTTTTTTGCTCTATAGCAAAGAAGTATCACATAAATATATCTTTTGGTGGGGTTGAGAATAAATACAATAAATTTATAACACTTGATAGGAATGGGAGAAGGATATCAGAATATTCAAAGATAAATCTCTTTCACATATCAAAAGAGGATAAGCATTATCGCCGAGGTAAAAAAAGTGTTACTTTTGATATGGAGGGTTTTAGTGTGTCTCCTTTCATATGCTTTGACTTAAGATTTCCTATAATTTTCTGGAAGGTTGCACCTTATACAACCCTCTATATAGTTGTAGCGGCTTGGCCGGACTCAAGAATATCTCACTGGGTTTCACTTTTATCTGCAAGGGCTATTGAAAATCAAGCTTATGTTATAGGTGTAAATTCTCTTGGAGAGGATCATGAAGGTAATAGGTATAGTGGATATTCAGTATGCTTCTCCCCCAACGGAGATATGATTATAGATTGCCAGTCAAGGGAAGGTCCCGGAATTGTAGATATATCAGCCGATTTTGTTAAAGAGTTTAGGGAAAGATTTAATGTAAGAAAGATCAAACAAACTGAGTGATTTTAAGATGTGAGTAGATAGTAATTTTACCTCCAAGTTTATATGTTTTGTTGAGAAAGTATTTCTCCCATCTAATTCATCTAAAAAGTCCATCTAATCGCAGTTTACAATAAGGAAATGAGCTTATAATCTTGCATTTGTAAGGTGTTTTTTGCTATTATATATTCATAGTCCTTTTAAGGCTGAAAGTGGCTTTAAAAGCCACTTTTTTATTATAGAGGAAGAATTATGAATCTTGGTGAGCTTGAGAAAAAACTTATACCTCTTTTTGAAAACAGTGGTTTTGAGATAGTTGACTTGAGAATATTGAGGGGTAAAGATATTACACTTCAAATCTTCATTGACAAAGAAAATGGTAGCGTTACAATAAAGGACTGTGAGGAGTGGTCAGATAAAATAGGTTCATTTATAGATATGAACTCTATTATAGATGGTTCATATATTCTTGAGGTCTCATCACCTGGTATAGATAGAATTATAAAAAAGCCTAAGGATTTTGAGAGATTTAAGGGGAAAGAAGTAAAGATTCTTCTCAAAAAACCTTTTGAAGGAACGAGGGTTTATTATTCAAGGATAGTTGGTTTCAAAGATGGAAAGGCAATTTTTGAAAATCTTGAGTTTAACATGAATGATATAGAGGAGATAAGGCTTAATCCTGATGATAGTGAGATCTTTAAAGATTTAGGAAATTATTAAAAAGGAGTGCTTATGGACAAAACATTCAAAAAAGGTGAATTTATGGCTATAATTGAACAGCTTGAAAAGGATAAAAATATAAAAAAAGATGAGATATTTAAGACCATAGCAGATGCTACAATTACTGCTCTTAGAAAATACTATGGTAAGCTTGTCCAGATTGAGGCTGATGTTGATAATGAAACAGCAGAGGTAAAAGCATATTTTGTTAAGGATGTTGTTGATGAGGTTGGGGTTGATGAGCTTGAGATATCACTTGAGGAGGCTAAAAAATATAAGGCTGATGCAAAAATAGGTGAAAAGATCAGAATACCGATTGATGTTAGAGATTTTTCAAGAATAGCATCTCAAATAGCAAAACAAACGCTTCTTCAGAAAATAAGGATTTCAGAAAGAGAAAAGGTTTACTCAGAGTTTTCACCACGAGTTGGTGAAATAGTTAGTGGCCTTGTCACGCATATAAACAACAGGGATATACTTGTAAATCTTGGTAAGGCTGAGGCAATCCTTCCTTTTTCAGAGCAGATAAAAAAAGAGAGGTATTCTGTTAACGACAGAATAAAGGCAATAATACAGAGGGTTGAAAAGAATAGAACCCCTCAGATAATCCTATCCAGAGCATCAATAGAGTTTCTTAAAGCCATATTTCAAAATGAAATACCGGAGATATATGATGGCATAGTAGAAATTGTGAAGGTTGTTAGGGAGCCAGGTGTAAGATCAAAGATAATAGTTAAAAGTAACTCATCAAAAATTGATCCTGTGGGAGCATGTGTTGGTGTTAAAGGTTCAAGGATAAAAGCAATAATGGCTGAGATATCGAATGAGAAGATAGATCTGATCCCTTATTCTGAGGATATAGTTCAGATAATAGCAAAAGCCTTTTCCCCTGCAAAGGTTAGTTCAGTTTCAATAGACAAGCTGAATAAAAGAGCAATTGTTATAGTCGCTGACGATCAAATAGATATGGCTGTTGGAAGAGATGGAATAAACAGGGCTTTGGTTGAGAAACTTACAGACTACACTTTTGAGGTAAAATCTGAATCCCAGAAGGAAAAGGAGATATCTGAAAACTTTAGGAGTAGTGTAAAAAAGCTTATGGAGATTGAAGGGATAAGCCAAAGGATAGCTGAAACCCTCGTCAAGTTTGGTTATTCAACACCTGAGAAAATTATAGGGCTTAAGCCTGATGAACTTTCTACACTTTCAGGAATAGGAGATAAGACAGCTCAAAAGATAATTGAAGGGGTTAAAAAATACCTCTCTGAAAATAAAGATAAGAACAACAATGATAAAAAAGGATAATATCTTTATAAAGGTAAGGAGCATACTCTATGAGTCAAGATAAAAGGATAGAGAAGAAAACTATTGATGAGATAAGAGGGACAAAGAAAAAGGTTAAGGTTGAAATAGATAGGAATAAGGCTAAAGCTTTTCTTGAAAAACTTAAAGCAAAAAAAATCGATCAATCGACATCACAGACTTCAAGTGCTGAGATTGTTGAAAGTGCTGATAAGGAAATTGAAAAAGCAAAAGAGATTGAAACTTTGGAAACTGATAAGAAAAAACAAAGTAATGATAAAAAAATTCACAGAAGTGATCTTCAAACCACTCAACTACTTTCTGAAAAAGAAAAAGAATTGCAAACTCCTGCTAATCAAAATGATGAAGGGAGTTATATCACATATGAAATAAAGGATACAAAAACTACAAAAGCAAGATATCAAGAACTCAAAAAGAAAAAGGTGAAAGATGAACAGCCTAAGGAAAAGAAGGAAAAAAAAGAAGAGATCAATACAAAAAAAAATCTTTTAAAGATAGAGAAAAAAGAGGATGTAGAGTATAAAAAATTAAGGGTTTCAACATCTCTTACAGTTAAGGATCTTGCTGAAAAACTTGGCATATCTTCAGTGGAACTTATAAAAAAACTTATGGAATATGGAATATTTGCATCAATAACCCAGAGGCTTGAAGAGGATGTAGCAGCATTGATAAGTCTTGACTATGGCTATGAGCTTGAGTTCGCACCAGTCTTTGATGATACAGTTATAGTTGATGAAGATGAGAAAGATGACCCATCAAGGTTGAAAACGAGGCCGCCTGTTATAACAATAATGGGGCATGTTGATCATGGAAAGACAACACTTCTTGATGCTTTAAGAAACTCAAATGTTGTTGACACAGAGGCAGGACAAATAACCCAGCATATAGGTGCATATATGATTAGAACCCCAAAGGGCAATATTACCGTGCTTGATACTCCCGGTCATGAAGCTTTCACAGCGATGAGAGCTCAAGGAGTTAAAATAACAGATATAGTTGTACTCGTAGTTTGCGCAGTTGACGGAGTCATGCCTCAAACAATTGAAGCAATAAACCATGCAAAGGCAGCCAATGTACCAATAATAGTTGCCATAAATAAGATAGATCTCCCTCGCGCAAATCCTCAACAGGTAAAACAGCAACTTTCATCTTATAATCTTATACCCGAGGAATGGGGTGGTAAGGTCCCAATGGTTGAGATCTCTGCCAAGAAAAAAATAAATATTGACAAACTTTTGAATACGATTCTCCTTCAAGCTGAGATAATGGAGCTCAAAGCCAACTATGATGTAAAAGGAAGGGCTGTTGTTGTTGAAGCGAAAAAAGACTCAAAGAAAGGTGTTGTTGCAACGATCATAGCAACAAGAGGAACAATAAAAATAGGAGATAACTTTATTGTTGGAACTGATTTTGGAAAGGTAAGGGCACTTATTGGAGATAGGGGAGAGAGATTGAAAGAGATAACACCGGGCGTTCCAGCTGAGGTAATTGGAATAAACGAAGAGATCCCTGTGCCGGGTGATATACTCAAGGTTGTGGAAAATGAGAGGATTGCAAGGAAAATTGCAGAAGAAAGAAAACAGCTTAGAAAAGATAATATACTTCACCAAAAAAATATATCACTTCTTTCACTTAAACCCCAGATAGACCAGAAGGAGATAAAAAAACTAAATATTATAATAAAGAGCGATGTTTATGGTTCACTTCAGGCTATAAGAGACAGCCTTGAAAAGTTTTTAAATTCAGAGGTTGTAATTCACATCCTTCATACTGGTATAGGCGATATAAATGAATCAGATCTTCTTCTTGCAAAGGCTTCAAATGCTATAATATTTGCTTTTAATGTCAAAGCGAGTGAGGATATAAAGGAAAAGGCAAAAGCTAATGGTGTTGAAATAAGGATATACAGAATTATATATGAGCTTTTTGATGATATAAAAGCAGCAATAAATGGAATGCTTGAACCGGAGATAGTTGATGTAGTTATAGGAAGGGCTGATATAAAACAAATATTTGATATATCAACGGGAAGAGTTTGTGGTTGTGTTGTTAGCGAAGGTAAAATAACAAGAAATTCTCTTGTAAGGATAATCAGAAATTCTCAGGTTATTGGAGAGGCTAAAATCATTGGGCTTAAGAGGTTTAAAGAGGATGTGAAGGAGGTTGAGAAAGGATACGAATGTGGAATAATGCTTGAAGGATGCAGAAATTTTGAGGTTGGAGATGTAATAGAGGCATATATCAAAGAAGAAAGAATCAGGAGGATTGATGAATTTCAAAGAGGATAAGCTTAAATCATCACTTCTTGAGGAGATAAACAGCCTTCTTTTGAGAAATGAGGAACTAAAAGAGATTGCTTTCGTGACAGTTACTGATGCTGAGATTATAAATAAAGGTAAATCTGTTAATATTTATTTCTCAATTTTTGGGAATAATAATCAGAATAAAATAGATGAGGTGAAATCTTTCTTAGACAGCCTTGCAACTGAGATAAGACAGTTTGTAGGGAAAAGGATAAAAACGAGGTTTATCCCAAATCTTTATTTCATTTATGATCCAACTCCACAACATGCAAGCAGAATAGAAGAGATACTTAAAAAAATAGAGTCGGAGAAAAATAATGCCTGGGATGATAAAAAAAATAAAAGCTCTTAAAGAAATTATAGATTCTTCTAAAACCTTTTTTCTCACTATTCATATGATTCCGGATGCAGATGCATGCGGAAGCATGCTATGTTTTGCTGAGTTTTTGAAAGGGAAAGGGAAAAAGGTTTATATGTATTCTCATGATAAACTTAACAACGCTCTTATGACACTTCCCGGCGTGAAGGATGTGAAGGATAAGATAATCTTGAAAGTCTTTGATACCGCTGTTTTTTTTGAGTGCTCAGTACCTCAAAGGTCAGGTATTGATATATCTGATTTCAGATTTAGAAAAACAATTAGCATAGATCACCATATAACTGCTGAAAGATATGCAGATCTTAATATAATCTATCCCGACTATCCATCAACCTCAGAGATTATATATTCTGTTATTAAAAAAATGGGTGCCTCTATAACACCAACGATGGCAGTTAATCTGTATGCTGGAATAATAACAGACACAGGTAGATTTCAATATCCTCAAACAAGACCACAAACCCTTAAGATTGTTAGCAATCTTATGTCGTTAGGTATTGATTTTTACAGGATAAATGAGGTATTTTTTAATAGAACTACATATAAAAACCTTAAGCTTCTTTCAGTTGCCCTTTCAAGCCTTGAGATTGATAACTCAATTGCATCAATGGTTATAAAAGAAAGCGATTTCAAAAAATATAAGGCTAATTTCACAGATACCGACAACATAATTAATTATCCAATGATGCTTGAAGATGTTCTTGCTGTATTTCTTATAAAAGAGGACTCTGAAAAATATAGTGTTACATTCAGATCAAAAAAAAATATAGATGTTTCCTATGTAGCATCAAGATTCGGTGGTGGTGGGCATATAACTGCAAGCGGCTTTAAAATACCAAAAAAAGAAATTAAAGATATAGAGATTTTAAAACAGAAGATTAAAGAATACCTCAGTAGAGAAATAAGGAAAAAAATAGCACATTAATGGATGGTATAATACTATTTGACAAACCTATTGGTTTAACATCTCATGATGTTGTTAATATTGTTAGAAAAAAAACAGGAATTAAAAGGGTTGGACATAGCGGAAGCCTTGATCCAATGGCAAGTGGTCTTTTGATAATTCTTATCGGAGTTTCCACAAAAAAGCAAAATGAATTCCAAATGATGGAAAAGGTTTATGAGGGTGAGATAAAACTTGGCATTGTTACAGATACATGGGATATAGAAGGAAGGATAATCAAAAAGATTGATAATTTAAATATACCTTACTCCGCCATTAAAAAAGGTATATCGCTTTTTGAAGGCACAATAGTTCAAAGGGTACCTCCCTACTCCGCTGTTAAATATAAAGGACAAACTCTCTATAAACTTGCAAGAAAAAAACTTCCAACTCCCATTGTAAAAAAAACTGTAAGAGTTAAATGGCTTGAATGGAAGTATTATGATAGAAGTATTAGATTTAAGATAAAATGCTCAAGTGGGACATATGTAAGATCAATCGCACATCAACTTGGTGAGGTTCTTGGATGTGGTGGAACATTATCATCTTTGAGAAGGGTTGAGATAGGAGAATACTCTATAAATAATGCTGTGAGTATAGATAAATTTGAGAAGATGGGTATTGATGAAATCAAAAATCTTGTTATCAAAATAAAATGAAAAGGAATGTTATGACTATAGGAAGCTATGATGGGCTTCATATTGGGCACCAAGCTATATTGAATAAAATTATAGAAATATCACATCATAAAAAGATTGAATCTTCTATATTTTTTCTTGAAACACCTCCGAAGCTTTATTTTAAAAATGAGCTTGTAAATTCCTTAATAACCCTTCCTGAAGAAAGAAGATCTCTTATCAAGAACTATGGAGTAGAAAAAATCTTTTCCATTGAATTTAATAATAAAGTTCATACAATGAGCCCTGAGGATTTTTTTAATAAATTTGTATTCTCTCAATGCGCTGTTGAAGATATTGTTGTTGGAAAAGATTTTGCGATTGGCTATCAGAGAAGAGGAAATCTTGAATGGTTATTTAATTTTGCAAGAGATAAGAACTTTTCAGTTCACATCGTGGATTATATCAAGTATCACAATCACATAGTTTCCTCAACACTTGTTAGAGAATTTTTGAAAAAAGGCAAGGTTGATGAGGTTAAAGAGCTTCTTGCAAGACCTTATTCTCTTTACGGCATTGTTAAAAAAGGCGCTGGTATAGGGCGCAGACTTGGATATCCAACAGCCAATATAGAGGTTGATATTAGAAAGATACTGCCATTGGGTATCTTTGCTGTTGAGGTTAATTTAAGAAATGAAAGATTGAGGGGAGTGGCAAATGTTGGAAAACGTCCTACCTTTAATACCTTAGGTGGCCAGATTATATGTGAGGTTCATATATTTGATTTCAATAAAGATATATATGGAGAGCTTTTAGGTATTAAGTTTCTTCATAAAATAAGAGAAGAAAAAAAATTCAGAAGTGCTGATGAACTTGTATGTGAAATAAAAAATGATATCGAGAGAGCAAAGGGCTACTTTTTCGAACAAATGAATCAAAAAAAATGTTAAAATTTTAATATGAGAATTCTTTTAAAATTATTTTTTTCATCTCTTTGGTGTTGTGGTATAATATTTAGTATTTATCTTTTTAAGAAAACCATATCCGATATTTATGATATTAGTGAACTTTATTCTTATGCCTTTTTTTATAGTGTTGTAGTTATTGCTTTGAGTTTAGCATTTTTACCTGTGGTCTTGCAGTCAAAAGGTGAATAAAATAATCCTTAGAAACACTATCACCACAAACATCTGATTTTAGAAAGGTTGAATAAACCACAAATAGCACCTTCCTCTTAATTAAATACAAATATATTTTCAATGGTTGTTATTTAAGAATAAATCTTCTGTGGGTTTCACTGAACCTTTTGTCTGATACTGGATTTTGATTTTTTAAAATAAGTATATCTTTTTTTAACTTTATTGATGATTGTGGAAATGATGCTTTTATCTCTTTGATAATTTGCTCTCTGCTCTCTATCTTATTTGCTACAAAAAAAAGAGTTGTTTTTTCAATCTCATGCCTTGATATAAACTTTATGCGTTTGTCTGATGTATCTTTTGAAATCTCTGTTGGTTTTTCATCTGAAAGGAAACTTGAGCCGAGATAAAGTTTTATTTTTTTTCTTAAAGCAAAGTTGACTGCCTTAATCTGTCTTATTTGAACACCACATTCTATCATCCTTGAAAGCTCTGAATATGAGACCTTTTCTAATTTTAGTGCATCTGCTATTTGTAATGGATTTGAAGAGTATATTCCCTTTATATCACTGTAAAGATAACAGGGTGATGAAAGGATATCTGATAAAAAAACAGCAGTATAATCACTACCACCTCTCCCAAGTGTCACAGGCTTCATTTTTCTTGTGTGCGCGATAAATCCAGGGAGTATTAAAACCCTATATCTTCTTAATTCATTTTTAAGTCTTTTCTCGTTAATAGAAATAAGTTTGGCATCGCTTTCATTACCCTCTGCAATTATTGAAATCTCATAATGATTAAGTGCTTTAGCAGAAACATTTTTCTCTCTAACTGCTGATTCCATTAATGAAATGCTTATGAGCTCACCTATTTGAAGAAGAGATGCAGGAGGGTTTAATGATGAGACAGCTTTATGTATAAGGGAGAGTTCATCAGTTATGTTTGCTGGTGCTGAAAGAACTACGACAATCCTATCATAAAATTCAAGATATTGCTTAATTCTCAATGCTATGTATATTATTCTTTTTGAGTTTGAAAGTGAACTTCCCCCAAATTTAAGAACTGCAAGTTTCATTAAACCATTGTTGCAGTTACTCTTATAACCTCCGCAAGGGTTGTTATGCCATTTCTTGCTTTAAGGATTCCATCCATAAGAAGTGTTCTCATCTTTCCTGTTTGAATGGCAACCTTTTTTATTACATCTGTGGTTGAGTGATTAAGAACCTCTTTTCTTATATCCTCACTCATAAGCATCAATTCAAAAATTCCAGTTCTTCCCATATAGCCTGTATTTCTACAATCAGGACATCCCCCCTCATTTGCAACTCTATAGTCTGAGTTTGGCATCAGAAGAAGTTCTTTAACAAGCTTAGCCTCTAATGGATCCATATTTTTCACAAACTCATTCACACTTGCATCTGTTGGGGGTGCAGCTTTTTTTGAGCATTTTTGACAAACCTTTCTAACAAGCCTTTGAGACATTGCTCCTATCATGGATGAAGCTATAAGAAATGGTGGTATCCCCATCTCAAATAGTCTTTCTATTGTGCTTGGAGCATTTATTGTGTGTATTGTTGTAAACAAGAGATGTCCTGTAAGAGCAGCTCTCAGTGATATCTCTGCAGTTTCATAATCCCTTATCTCTCCTATCATTATAACATCAGGATCTTGCCTGAGTATAGTTCTCAAACCCTCAGACCATATAAAACCTCTTTTAAAGTCTATTTGAGCCTGATTTATGCCTTCAAGTCGGTATTCAACAGGGTCTTCAAGGGTTATTATGTTTATTGCTGGATTGTTTATGTTTTTAAGCATTGCATAAAGTGTTGTGGTTTTACCCGAGCCGGTTGCTCCTGTTACAAAGAATATGCCATAAGGATTTCTTATAACCTTTTTAATTAGAGAAAGTGTATCTGCTTCCATTCCGAGTTGCTCTATATCAAGGCCAAGCTGCCCCTTATCAAGAACTCTTAAAACAAGTTTTTCACCGTTTATTGTTGGAAATGATGAAACTCTAACCTGTATCGTTCTTCCATTTATTATCTTTTGAAATCTTCCTTCTTCATTTCTATATGTTGATGGTGGCTCCGGATCAAATCCTGCAAGGACCCTTATTCTTTGTGTTAATGGAATTTGAGGATTTCTTGGAACATTTAAAACATCATGTAGTATGCCATCTATTCTAAATCTAACCCTTAGCTTCTGCCCTTGTCCTTCTATATGTACATCGCTTGCCCTTTCTTTTACTGCAAACTCAAGGATCATATCACTTGCCTTAATCGCAAGATCTATAGCAGGTGATTTCATCTTTGAATCTACAAGATTGTTATAAGCTTCTTCAAGATTTGAGAATTTCGATATATCTGATGATGGTTGAGGTGATTGTGGTTTAGGTGTTTCATCTCTCTGCCCCCAAAATGGCATAAAAAACCTCCCTTGTTAGAATCCTATTAATATTCTATAGATATTACCCTTAACCTTTTATTTCCCGATGGAAGATTGATGATTCTTTCTTCTCCAACTTTTGCTCCAAGAAGCCCTTCACCCAGTGGAGAGCTTACAGATATCTTCCCCTCAAGTGGATTGCTTTCAGCTATAGATACTATCTGATAAAAAAATTTTTGAGATGTTTCAATATTTAAAACCTCTATCTTTGCCCCTATTCTAACTTCATCCTTGCTTATATTTGATTTATCTACTACCTTTGCATTTTTGATCAAAGTTTCAAGCTCTGTTATTCTCCTGAAGATAATTCCCTGTTTTTCTTTTGCATATTGATATCCCGCGTTCTCCGTCAAATCACCCTGCTCTCTTGCATCTTCAATCTCTTTGTTTATCTCATCTCTTTCTTTATAAAGCTTTTGAAGCTCTTCTCTTATTTTCCTTAAACCTTCCTCTGTGAGAATTATATCTTCCATCTTTTTTTTTAAAAAACTCTTAATCTAATGGCACCGGGAGGAATCGAACCTCCGACCTAGCGCTTATGAAACGCCCGCTCTTACCCCTGAGCTACGGTGCCTAATAAATACATTATATCAATTTTTCATCTATACTTTTTTATGATTCCATATTTCATTCGTAGGTTTGTATCTTTTATGGCTCTCGTAATTTTTTCTTCTGCTGATTTTCTAAGATCTGATTCATTAAGTTTTATTCTTGCTATTCCTTGTCTAATCGCCATTTTTGCAACAGCAACTGCCTCCTCTATATAAACTTGAGGCTCATCCATTGCTGGTATTATATATTCTTCAGATAAGCCTTTTTTCTCCGCATATCTAGCAAGTGCCTCGGCTGCTGCTATACACATCTCATCTGTTATTGTTTTTGCTCTTACATCAAGAGCTCCTCTAAATATCCCTGGAAATCCAAGGGAATTGTTAATCTGATTTGCAAAATCACTCCTTCCAGTTGCAACTATCCTCGCGCCTGCTTCTTTTGCATCCCAGGGCCACATCTCAGGGATTGGATTTGCAGTGACAAAAACTATAGCATCCTTATTCATCCTTGCAACCCATTCTTTTTTCACAATATCAGGTCCAGGTGTTGATGCAGCACTTAATACATCAGCACCAACAAGTGCTTGTGCAAGATCTCCGGTTATCTGTTTTTCATTAGTTATTTGACACATCTCCCACTTCTCTTTATGGCTTTGAAGCTCAGTTCTTCCTTTATGAAGGATCCCTTTAGAGTCAACATATATAAGATTTCCTGGTTTTGCACCATATTTTATATAAAGCCAACCTATTCTTATATTTGCAGCACCCGCTCCAAGAAGAACTATCTTAACATCTGATATTTTTTTGCCAACTATCTTTAAGGCGTTGATTAATCCTGCAAGGCAAACCGTTGCTGTTCCCTGCTGATCATCATGCCATACAGGTATGTTCATCCTTTTTCTAAGCTCATCAAGTATATAAAAACATTTTGGCTGTTCAATATCCTCAAGATTTATTCCTCCAAAAGATGGCTCAAGGTATATTACAGTTTTTATTATCTCATTGGCATCTGTTGTTTTAAGACATATTGGAACTGCATCAACACCACCAAGATACTTAAACAGCATTGCCTTCCCTTCCATAACAGGTAGGCCAGCCTCTGGTCCTATATTTCCAAGACCAAGTATCCTTGTTCCATCACTAACTACTGCAACTGTATTTCCCTTATTAGTATGTTCAAAAACTTTTTCTGGATTTTTGTGTATATCTTTGCATGGAGCAGCAACACCAGGGGTATACCATATAGCAAAATCATCATAGTTTCTTACACAAGCTTTGAGCCCTGTTTCTATTTTTCCTTTATAGAAAGGATGCATATTTAGCGCATATTCTTGAGGTTTTTGTGCTTTTTTTATAAGTTCCTCTTTTGTTAGTCTTTTTCCTTTTTTGCTATTAACAAGCCTTTTTGCCATTTTTTCCCTCCTAAAAAGATTGAATTTAGTTCTCTAATTTGATTTTATTAAATTA
Organism: Elusimicrobiales bacterium; assembly: GCA_049972095.1. Lineage (GTDB taxonomy): Bacteria > Elusimicrobiota > Elusimicrobia > Elusimicrobiales > UBA9959 > JANZZP01. The sequence goes on along the minus strand of JBMFKQ010000003.1, from coordinate 39,404 downwards.
GTTTAAACTTTACAATGCTTTCTAATTGTAGATATTTTAGATATTATCTTATATTAGTTTTTCTATGAAAATTCGATAGTCTGAGTTTATAAAGTAATCTGCAAATCTTTTTATTGGAGCATTTATGTCAGTATTCACTGCTATTATCTTTTTTACTTTTTTTACTCCCTCCATATGATATTCTTTACCTGATATACCAACTGCTATGTATAGGTCAGCTGCTATACATCTGCCACTTATTCCTATTTGATACTCAATAGATATACCAAGCTCCTCTCTTACAGGTCTTGTATATCCTATAACTGCATTTATTTTTTGAGCAAAGATTTTAATAAGATCAATATCCTCTTTTCTCACCCCCCTTCCTATACCAATTACCTTTTTTGCTTTTTCAATATCAATATATTCGTCAGCCTTACATTTTTCAATATTCATTGAAAAGTAATTTTTGATGCTTAACTCTTTTGGAGTATATTTAAAATCATCATCTTCTAAAGATAAACTTTTAAGGCTTACAAGGATAGGTTTTTTTGATGAGGAAAGTTTTACTGTTAGATTTTTGAAATAAGGCTTTAAAAAGAATATCTTTCCGTCCTCAACAGTTATCTCTGATATATCCGAAAGCATGCCTGTATCAAGCGCAGCTGCAAGTATTGATAAAAAGGATTTGAGTTTTATATCTGATGAGCTGAATATAAAATCTGGATTTAATGATTTTATAAAAGAAGCTATATCATCAATTTTTAATCTTAGTGGATATGATGACTTTATAAAGAACGAATCTTCAATTGAAACAAAAGATGGGGTTTCCGAGATTAAAAGATAAGAAAAATGTGCATCTTTAAAATAGTTAGCTATCTTTGAATGAATAGCTTTTATTTTTGATGGGAGATCTGATATGAGAATAACTTTATTCATATATAATCTTTTTGATCTTGTAAATGTCCTCTTCTTTTTTCATATCAAGAATTTCAGTGGCCTTCAAATTGATATCCTTCACAAATGTTGAGTCAACTTTCGTTGGACTACACTTTGCTGATATTTCAAGACCGATATCCTGTGTTGTGATTATTGATGGATTATAGGTCTTAGCTTTTATCCTAAGATTTAACGGTGCTATTGAGAGCTTAATTATGTTTGAGATATCAAAAGATATAACAGCTGGTGGTGAAACTGTGATTTTTGCATCAGATGTCAAGACTACAAGTTTTGAATATGAGAATTTACATTCAATTGCTTGATATACAAATGGTATATTAAGAAAATAAGAAATCTGAGCTGGAATCATAGATGTGTGAGCATCATCAGATGATACTCCACAAAAAACTGCATAGTCAATTTCACAGCCTAGAATTTTTTTTATTGCTGATGAGAGAACCTTTGATGTTATAAGACAATCAGATCCTTTTAGTTTTGGATCAGATATAAGAAAAGCCCTATCACACCCTCTTGATATTGCGTATCTCAATACATCTATTGAATTTTGTGGACCCATAGTTATGGCTATTAGCTCAAGGTTGAATTGTTTTTTTAAAATGACTGCGTTTTCAATTGCATAATCATCAGATTTATTGACTGTTAGTGTTAAAGATTCCCTTATAATATTTCCATTTGAATCTATTTTTATACTATCTTCATTTACAACAGGTTTAAGACAGACAAATATCTTCATCTTAAATCTATCACATCTTCAGTGTTAGGACCAATTGATATAAGACTTATTTGAGGATAAGGATATATCTGTGTGAGTTTTGTCAAAACTTTCAAAAATTTTGCGGCTTTTTTACCTTTTATTTCAGAAAGCTTGGTGAATTCCTTGTTATATATCAGATCAAAATGTGTTATTGCAATCTTTGTTGCAGAGTTTATAATTATGGCTTTTTTTACTGTCTCAAACTCAAACTCTCCTATTCTTCTAAGCCTTTTACTTACACTCGCAACCTCTCTGCCATCTGTATGATATTTTCTAAGGAGTTGTGGATCTGTTATTTCCTTTTTAAGCGGACCCGGCCCCACCCTTGAAACATATGGTTTTATCACAAGATATACATCTTTTACATACCTTGGTCCCAATCCTGTTTCTGCAAGAAATGTTGATGCTGTTGTATCTCGTGATGTTGTAAAAGGATATTCTCCATGAAAAAGTGAAAGTTTGATGCCTTGAGTTCCTTCTATTAGAACTTTTTTTCCTTTTTCTATTTCATTTACAAGCATCTCTGAAACAGGTTTTATATACTTTTTTATCTCCGAACAGTCCTTTGCAAACTTAATATTTTTTCTCTCCACTCTATCTCTTATCGCTATACCAAGTCCTGTTCCAACACTTCCTATATTTCCCATAAGATGCTGATTTGTCTTTTCCTCGTTTTGTTGTTCTTTTGTTATGACAACACAATGTGGATCTATTATCAATCTCTGGCTTACACCAGTTTCTTCTATTTCTCTTAAAAGCCAGTCAATTATTATGTATGAACCAGCCGGAAGAACAAGCTTTGTTTTTGGATTTACAAATCCTGCAGGAATGCTCCTGAGTGCCACAGGTTTACCTTTTACAAAAACAGTATGCCCCGCATTTGGCCCACCAACCTTAACACAGTAGTGGTATCCATCTTTTATTGCAAGATAAGCCGCAATCTTCCCCTTTCCCTCATCACCACCTTGTCCCCCAACAATTACATCAACCATCCTTCCTCCATCTATTAGTTTTCATTATGGCAAGTCTACTTGCAAGGCCTGTGTATGGTTTTGATATAACTTCATATAATTCCTTTTTTATCCGTGAATTAACTTTTAGTTTATTAATGTAATCATAAAGTTTTTTGCGAGTTATTTTTCTGCCCCTTGAAAAATCTTTAAGCATTTCATAAGCGTTTTTAATTCCGTATTTTCTAAGGATAGTCTGTATTGCCTCAGCATATATCTGAGGAGAATTTTTTACAACCTCATATGCCCTTTTTTCATCAAGCTCTAATTTTAAAAGTCCTTTCAGAATAGAATCAAAGGCGAGATATGTATGAGCAAAAGCCACACCGATGTTTCTTTCTACTGTCGAATCTGTAAGATCTCTTTGCATCCTTGAAATTGGAAGTTTTTCTGATAGAAAGCATAGTAGTGTGTTTGCTATTTGAAGATTTCCTTCTGCATTTTCAAAATCTATAGGATTTACTTTATGGGGCATGGTTGTTGATCCAACCTCATATTCAATCTTCCTTAGCACAATAAGATCATCGCTTATATATCTCCATATATCCTGACACAATCCTATAAGTATGCTATTTATATGCTTAATCTCCATAAATAGTTCAACCCATGAATCATGTGGTTCTATCTGTGTTGTGTGAAGATTTGGAAGAAAAGAGGTTGAAAATCTATTATTGATAAAATCCACAAACCTGCATGTAAAATCTATCCAGTCAATATCCGGATAAGCAGCACAAAAAGCATTATAATTCCCAACAGCCCCATTTAGTTTTATAAGCAGTTTATGTCTTTTTATCCTCTGAATTTTTCTCTCTATTCTTTGAGCAAAATTTTTCATCTCTTTACCAAATGTTGTAGGTGATGCTATTTGCCCATGAGTTCTAGCAGGAAAAATTGATTTACTGTATCTTGATGCAAAATCGTTGAGTTTTAAAAGTATCTTTTCAAGTTGATCTATATATTCGTTTTTTATAAAGTCATTAATCATTAAAGAATAAGCAATATTATTCACATCCTCTGATGTTAGTCCAAAATGAATAAGTTGAGTATTTAAAGGTATTTTATCTTCAAAGATTTTTCTTAAATAATATTCCACTGCCTTTACATCATGATTTGTTGGGCCTACTATGCCGTCTCCTTCAGTTTCTATCTTCTTTACATATTTCGCATTTTCTTCAATTTTCTTGTAAATACTTCTTAAAAACTCTTTTTGTGATTTTGAAAGCCTTTTGTTAATCTTATGTTTTTTAAAGAGAAAATCTGTTAAAAATATAAAATATTCGCATTCAACTTGTATGCGGAGATTTATGAGCGCTGATTCAGAAAATAAAGGCTTAAGCTTTTGAGTTTTTGACGCATATCTTCCATCAATTGGTGAGATATTAAAAATGTTATCCATACTTAAACATTTTATCAAAGTTATTTATTTTTAGCCAATATATATAAACCTAAGATGTGAAATGTGAGAGGTGAGACGATTTTAAATTATAAATTTTAAGCTTTGAATGATGAACTATAGATGTGAAATTTCTTTAGTCTCAAGATTGATTTTATACATCCGGCTTTACAAAATAGTTAAAGTAGTTGAATGAGCTTGTCATATTCCTTTCAACAATCATATAAAGGATTAATTTTTGAGATATCTGATTATTCTTCTTTTCCTCTATCTCATTTTCAACTATAAGGTGTTTTTTAAAGAAACGGTCAAATTTTTCAAAATCTTTTTTATCAAAATAATGATTCCCATATGTTTTGATTCTATATCCTTCGGCTAAATTAAGAAATATATGGGTTATACCTACTTTTTTAAGCCGTTCATAAATCTCATCTTCATCTTTAGAACTCTCTGTAATTTCTATAAGCGGGTGTTTGTCAAAGACTGAGGCAATTTGATATGGAAGTTTGAGATAAAAAGCTCTTGAATCACCAAATATGAGTATTTTTGAATCATGTGGAAGGTTTTCATTAATATATTTGTAGATTGAATACGATGGATATGGATATCTTATTCTGCTTTTTGATAGAAACTCATCTTTTGTGATAAAACCAAAGACTGGCTCAAACCTTCTTTCAAGAGTGAAATAGTTAGTAAGATAAACGGTATTTAAAAACATTGTGAATATATATGCCATTTTTATAATCTGTTTAAGATAACCTTCAAAGGCTTGGGTTATGTAATAAGCGCTTATAACCGAGATGATGAAAAGCGATGGTAAAAAATGTCTTATATAAGTTGTTGATAGTGACCAGATTAAGTATGATGCCCAAAAACATGCCCAGAGATATCTTATAAATAGATTTTTATTCCTGTTAAAAAAGCCAAGTGGAAGTATAATTATAAAAAGGGGAAGGAATAACTCTGAATTGGCTATCTTACCACAGGATATATCAAAAGGAAGTGTAAGCCAATCTTTAAAGTTTATTTCTTCAAATTGTCTAGCTTCATTTATAAATCCTTTTATCCTTTGAAGTTCATCTGGTGGGGTTGAGCGAGAGAATAATGGATGTGCAAATGGAAATAGTGGATTTGAGTATTTTATAAAGTTTTTTATCATCCAGGGTGCTGAAAAGATGAGAAAGCCAGCTGCAAAAACAAAGATTTCTCTGAAAAGCATTTTCAAATTTGTCTTTTGTTTTAACCTCAAATAAAGGTAGAGAAGAAAAAATGGAAGTGTTGCAAAAGCAGTGTTATATTTTGATGAAAAAGCAAAACCACAAGATACACCAGCCCAGAAAATAAATTTAGTTTTACCAGATGATACTCCGTCAATCAACATCCTTAGACATACTACGCCTGCAAATGATGGTAGTATATCTCCTGTTGCAGATTGAGAGCTTATAAAAACATGAAATATTGAGATGAATATAAAGCCAGCATTGAGAGAGGTTTTTGGAGATATGAAATCCCTAAAGCCATATGCTATAAACAAGGCAAAGAAGAAAAGAGTTATGAAATTTACAAGAGGAGGATTTTGTTCTCCGAAAACAGAGAGTGAAAATGCATAAATAAGCGAGTGAGATAGAGGTAGTTTATAATACATATGTGATGGCATATCAACTATCTTTTTTTCTATAATCCACCAGTTTGGAGCTGCAAGATGATAGTTGAGGCTATCATAGAAAATCTCCGGTGATAGTGCTGCAACAAAACTCATCATAAGCACAAAAAAAGAAGCAATGAAAAGCATTTTATTATCTTTGAAGTCGCTTTTAAATGAAATATCAAATTTAAATTCCCTTTTTAAAATGAGGTAGATTCCTGCTGCAGATTCACAGAAGATGATAAAGATATAAAGATCCTTTGAGATGTATCCTAAAAATCCAGTTACAACCACAATAAATGAATTTATAAAAATGCCTAAAAGATAGATAACGGATATATTTTGGTAGGGTAAAAGGTGTAGATATGAAAGTATCTTTCCTGTTGATATAGAGGCGTAAACAAAGATAAGAAGAAAAAGAATCTCTTTGAGATTTGATAAAACTGTGGGAAAATTTAAGTGTTTTAGATAATAGACTGGATTTAAAGCATAAATAAATTGAGCTATATGGGGAGGATATTTGTTTAGAATGTTAGAGAATACTAGATAAGAAATAAAAACTATCGTTATAGATGCTAAAATAGTTGTGCTCCATGGATATTCTATGGTTTTGTTAAATCTCCTTTTTCTCATAATGCTATTATATTAAATTTAAGTATTGAAATGTTATGGATAATAAAGAGAGAAAACAAAGGTGATATTATTGTTGCAGATGAATATGTAATATCAAAAGAAATGAATTTTATACTTAAAAACGCAAGGAGACTTGTATATGTTGCTGTTGATAAGCAGATTTTTCAAATAGAACATAGAAGAAAAAGAGAATATCTTGTTGAAATGGTATCAAAAGCAAAACTACCAACTATATATAGTGAGTTTACATAATAGTCTTTAGAGAAAAGACCAATGGAAAAGAACACACTGCTCTTGTCAGAGGAATATAGATAAATGAAACACCAATACTTGTTAGGGTGTATTTGAGGCAAATACAAAACTTGGCTTTAAGCCTGATTTGAGAGATTATGGTATAGGAGTATACAGATACTTAAACAACTTCTTTAAAATATCCTCAAGGATAATGGCTTTATTTAGTTAGGTATGGATTACTTATTAGAGTATTCTTTCTATAAATGAGATAATGGTAGATGAAAAAACTCCAAGAATTAATAGACTGATTGCTGATATGGTTATTAGTGAAAATGTGTATGGATTTTCTTTTATGACGCTTTGCTCTTGAACGGCAGCATTTGTCTTTTGTTTAAAAAGTGGAATAAGTATCTTTATATAATAGTATGCAGCCACCGCACTTGAAAGCGCTGCTATTATTGCAATGATTGTGTGATTTGAGATTATCGCTGAGTAGAATATATAGAATTTTGCAAAGAAACCTGCAAATGGTGGAATACCTGCAAGTGAAAAAAGGAAAATTGAAAGAAATATTACTATAATCGGATCTTTCCTCCATAGTTCTTCTATAGTTTCATATTCAGTGTTCAATTGAACTTTTTCAATCAGATAAATAAGCATAAAAGCCCCCATTGCTGTAATTGAGTATACGATTATATAAAAATAGAGATATGGATTTGAAGAAGTTAAAAAACCAATTGATATAAAACCTGCATGAGATATGCCTGAATAGACAAGTATCTTTTTTATGTTTTTAGTTGAAAGTGCAGAGATATTTGGAAGGGTAAGTGTTAAAACTATAACCAAATTGATTAAGTCTGATGGTATATGTGGCTCAAAAGAAGAATATACTCTATATCCTGCAATGATTACAGCAAGTTTTATATAACTTGTAAGAACAGCAGTGATATATGTTGGTGAGCCACAATATACATCAACAGCCCAGGAGTGCATTGGCACAAGTGATATTTTAAAAAACATTGCGCTTAGGAAAAATATCCCGGCAAGTGAGAGGGGCAGAGATGGTGTTAAATGTGATATAGAAGATAGCTCTATAGTTGCTTTAGAATATTTTATGAATATAAATGAAAGAATAAAGAAGAGCGTTGCAAAGGAGCCTGTTATGAAGTATTTTACAGATGCTTCTATGGAAGATGGTTTTTTATCAAAACCTACAAGGGCATAAAGTGATATTGAGAGAAGTTCAATGGCTATAAAGATTATAAAAAGGCTATCAGATGAAATGAGTATAATTGAAGATACTACTGTTAAGGAGATAAGAAGTATATATTCACCAAATTTAAGATTTTCGTTTATAGTTTCTCTATGTGAGTATAAAATAGCTGTTGAGATAAAGATTATGAATGCTGAGAAAAAATTATTTATCAATGAGGAAGAAATTAGATATGAGCTACAAGAAAAACTTGAGTATGATATCATAAGAGCAAATGCAATAAGCATTGATGTTAGAGTTATATCAAATGTGAGCTTCCTGTTCTTTTTTTCTACCCACACCATCAGCGATAAAAAGGCACCAAATACAATTGTGGTTATTGCAATAATAGTATGTGTTAATATCATTTTAAAACTCCATTAAGCATATTTGTTGCAAACTCATTTATCTTTGAAAGAATGATATCTGGATAGATTCCTATAAAAAAAACTGCAAGAACCAGCGGGATTGTATATATCCATTCCCTTATATTTAGGTCATTCATTTTGAGAAGATTTTGCCTTTGAATGCTACCAAAAAATATCTTCTCATATGCTGATAACATATACACTGCACCGATTATCATACCTGTTAGAGATAATAGTGCAAGAAATCTATGTGATTTAAAAGCACCTATAATTGTAAGAAACTCACCAACAAATCCATTTGTCGTTGGAAGTCCTATTGAGGAGAGTATTATTATCATAAAAAATGTTGAGAAGAATGGAATAATCTTAAATATTCCTCCATAATCCAATATAAATCTTGTGTGCATCCTCTCATACATTATTCCAACGGCAAGGAAAAGAGCTGCACTTGAAATTCCATGGTTTATCATTTGAAGGATTGAACCAGAAAGAGCCACTTGATTAAATGAAAAAATTCCAAGAACAACAAGCCCCATATGGCTTATTGAGGAGTAGGCTATAAGTTTTTTAATATCTGTTTGCATCCATGCCATAAAACCTGCATAGATAGTAGCTATTGCACCAAGAAATGCAACTATTGTTGAATATTTAAGAGAGAGATCTGGAAAACAGGGTATAAGAAATCTTATATATCCATATGCACCCATTTTAAGAAGCACACCTGCAAGTATAACGCTTGCTGCGGTAGGTGCTTCAACATGTGCGTCAGGAAGCCATGTATGAAATGGTAAGAGAGGGATTTTAACCGAAAATGCTAAAAAAAACGAAATAAAAACAAAAAGCCTTAAGTTTCCAGAGAGAGTGTTTTTATAAAGGTCCATAATATAAAACGATGGATTACCCTGCCCTTTTAGATTTAAACTAAGTATTATTATACCTACTATAAAAAGCACACTTGCGGACATTGTATATATAAAGAATTTTACTGAGGCATATGTTCTATTTTCCCCTCCCCATATACCTATTAGAAAATACATTGGTATGAGTATCGCCTCCCAGAATATATAAAAAAGAACAGCATCAAGGGATGAAAAAACACCAATCATTGCAGAATGTAAAATCATCATCCAGAAATAGTATTTTTTTATAGTGTGTTTTATATATGAGAATGATGAAAGTATTGCAATTGGCATCAGAAAATTCACAAGAAGGATCATAAGCATACTCAGATTATCAACACCAAGATGATAGTTTATATTCAGAGATTTTATCCATTCATATTTCTCTTCAAAACTCATGTTTACAGTCATTGCTTTTGGAAGCATAAATATTGAAATAATAAGCATAGTGATGGAGGATATAAAGGATAGATATTTTATAGTACTTTCTTTTTTAGTAGAAAGTATTAAAAGTGATGTGAAAAGAGGTAGAAAAATCATAGTGCTTAAACAATACATTATCCAACTCCTTTAATCAGGATAATTATAAATATTGAAACTGCAATTATTATATATGAAATATAATATACCAGATTTGAGTTTTCCATCCTTGAGCTGATAAAAGATAGATCCATAAATGATTTTGCACTACCTTCAATAAAAAATTTGTCTATTATGCTTCTCTCAACCACCTGAAAGAGATTTGATGCAATAGAATAAATTGGTTTTACAATCAACACATCATATATCTCATCTACATAAAACTTATTATACACAAGGGTTGATAAAAAACCAAGTTTTTTAGCTTTAGATTCTGATATAAAAATTATATAGCCAAGATAAATTCCTAAAAGGCTAATTATTGCAGGTAAATATTTTACATATAGGGGTATATGATGAGTCTCAATTTCATGACCAAGGAAATTTAAAAAAACTTTCATAAAAAACCCGGATACTAATGATAGAAATGCAAGAATATAGAGGGGAAACATCATAATTATGTCAGGATGATGTGGATGAAGATTTTTATCAAAAGGCTTTCTTATAAAAACAATCACAAACATTCTTGTCATATAAAGTGAGGTCAAAAGAGCAGTAATTAATGAGATTAGCCATATAGTTTTGTATCCTGATAGATATATACTTTCTATTATCATATCCTTGCTAAAATATCCACTTAGATAAGGAAAACCGCTTATAGCAAGAAATCCAATGAGCATTACATAAAAAACAGATTTTATTTTTTCTTTCAATCCTCCCATCTGAAATATATCCTGTATGCCTGAAAGCGAGTGTATAACTGCACCTGCTGATAAGAAAAGAAGGGCTTTAAAAAATGCATGTGTTGTTAGATGAAACATACCAGATGCATAATTTCCACATGCAACTCCCATAAACATATATCCAAGCTGGCTTATTGTAGAGTATGCAAGTATTTTTTTGATGTCTCTTTGCCCAATTGCAATGACAGCTGAAAGAAGTGATGTAAAGGCTGAGATGTAGAGTATTATTTCCATTGTTGATGTTAGACTAAATATAAAAAACATTCTTGAGATAAGATAGACTCCAGCTGTTACCATTGTGGCAGCGTGTATAAGGGCAGAGACCGGCGTAGGTCCTGCCATAGCGTCAGGAAGCCAGATATAGAGTGGAAATTGAGCTGATTTGCCACATGCTGATATAAAAATAAATAGTGTTATTAAAAACGAAGCAGAAACAGAGAAGATGGTTGAGTTAAGAAAGTAAGAAAGGTTTTCCTTTATGATCTGATATGATATTTCAGTTATACTTGCAGATGAAAGAAGAAAATAGATTATCATTATTGCCATTATAAAAAAAACATCGCCAATTCTGTTTACTATAAAAGCCTTTTTTGCAGCCTTTGAGTTTTCAATATTTTCATACCAGAATCCTATAAGAAGATAAGATGAAAGCCCAACCCCTTCCCAGCCAAAGAATGTTATTATTAGATTATCAGCCAGTACAAGAAGAAGCATAAAAAAAACAAATAGGTTAAAATATGAAAAAAAGCGTTTAAAATCCTTATCTCCATGCATATATGAAATTGAATAGATGTGTATTAAAAAACTCACCCCACTTACAACAAGAACCATAACTGATGACAGATTATCAAGATACAATCTAAATGGAATTTTTATAAAATCCTGATTTATCCACCAGAAAATCATATCGGTTAAAGGAGAATTGTTTGATATCATATTTTCTACAGATATAACAGAAAAAACAAATGAGAGAAAAACAGCTAAACAGGCTATATAGGATGTTATTCTATTGCTTATAAATCTTGAAAAGAGAAATATAAATAAAAATCCTGTAAGAGGGGAAAGAATTATGAATCTTAAAAGTTCAAAATTCTGACTCATTTAAAGATCTCCCTTATTGATGTGATCAAGCCTACATCTGTTTTCTTTAGTTTTTTTGATGAAACTATTAGTATGGCAAGACCAACGCTAACCTCCGCTGCAGCAATGGTTATTATTGTAATTATCCAGAAAATAATATCCTCTGCCTTAGATATCACCGCAAGTCTTGCAAGTATAATATTGAGAGAGTTAAGCATTAGCTCAATTGAAACTATCATAATAAATAGATTGGATGACCTTGAAAAATTTATAAGAGCAGAGGCAAACATAATAAAACACATCACAAACACCATATCATATCTCATCTTTTTTCTCCTTGAGAAAACTAATTATACCTGCTATAGCTGCTATAAGTATAAGAGAAAGAATTTCAACTGCTATAAAATTTTTATTAAACATTATATCAACAATTGAAAACCGATAATAACTCAAAACAGTATCTTGGAAAGTTTTAGTCTTTAAAATCATCATTGCTAAAACTGTTATAAATACAATAGAAGATACAAGAAGAGGAATATTTTTAAAAGAGGTTTTTATATTTTGTGATATCTCAATAGATTTTGTTGATATTATAAAAAGTATAATTACTGCACCTGCATATATTATGAGATAAAGCACTGATACAAATTTAAGCCCCATAATAAACAATGTTGCAGATGTTAATATGAAGATTAAAAAAACAAGAAAGATAAAGGATGATATATTTTTAGTAAAGCAGATCAAAATGTATATCAAGGTTATGATTAAAAGGATTATATTTATAAGAAATTCACTCATTGTTTTTTGCTCTCCTAAATATCAGATTATTAGAAGCCCCCTTTTCAGATACATGATCGTTGTCAAGGTTTTTAAAAAGTTCATTTTTTGTATAAAAAAGTCCTCCTCTTGATGCAGGGGCAAATCTATGATATCTTCCCCCTTCAAACTCGCCACTATCCATTGAGATTGCATCCTCCGGGCATGCCTCAACACATAAACCACACATAACACATCTTGAGAGGTCTATATTAAATTTTTTAGGATATTTTTCAACCTCAAGATCTGTTTCATCTGCCTCTATTTCTATACATCTTGCAGGACATATAGTAGCGCACATCATACATGCAACACACTTGGGACTTCCATCATACCTGAGTTTTATCCTGTGTTTTGATTTATATCTTGCATTTCCAACAACACTAACTTTTTCTTCAGGATACCTTATTGTCAATATCTTTGAACGGGTCAGATGCCGAAATAGATTTTTCAAAAAATGTCTAAGTGTTACCTCAAAGCCTTTGAATATCTCAATGATATATACTTTTTCTAAAAAGTTTAACTCTCTTATTTTTATATTTTTTACTTTTATCATTTTAATAACCTTAAAACAATGACAGTAGCTAATAAATTTAAAAGAGCAAGGGGCATTATATTCTTCCACGCCAATCTCATTATTTGATCAAATCTAAAGCGAGGAAGTGTCCATCTTATAAATATTATGAAGTTTGAGATTAAAAAAGTTTTAAAAGCAAATGTTAATGCCTCAATGATATAAACCCATTTTCTATCAAGAGGTAATAAGCACAAGCCTACTTTAAAGCCATATTCATAGAGGAAAGGAAGGTGCCAACCGCCAAGAAAAAAGATAGTTATAAGCATTGAAAAAAAAACTATTTCTATATATTCTGCAAACATAAAAGCTCCAAATCTCATTGAGCTATATTCTATGAAATACCCTATAATCTCGCTTTCACATTCAACAACATCAAAGGGAGTTCTTTTATTCTCACATAAAGAGGCTGTTATAAAAAGCAGGAAGGAGAGTGGTTGAAGGAATATACCCCATTTAGGAATTATACCACCTATCATATCAGCCTGCTTTTGCATTATTTCAAAAAATGAGGAAGAACCATAGATTACAATAACAGGCAGTATTGATAGAAGTGTTATTATCTCGTATGAAATCATCTGAGATACTGCTCTTAGAGAGCCTATCATACCCCATGTATTTGAAGAGAAAAAACCTGCCGTAAATATCCCATATATTGCAAGGGATGATAGTGCAATTACAAGAAAAACAGATATGTCAGTATCAATTATCACAAGCTTTATTTTTTGACCAGCAATTTCAATATAGTTTCCAAAAGGTATAAAGACAAAAACTATCAAAACAGAAAATACAGTTATTATTGGTGCAAGTGTAAATAGAATTTTATTTGCCTTTTTAGGTACAAAATCTTCTTTCATTATCATCTTTATACCATCCGCAAGTGGGTGAAAAAGCCCCCATAGAGTAAATCTCCATATGTTTGCCCTCTCGGGACCAACTCTATCCTGTATAAGAGCGCTTATCTTTCTTTCAAGAAGTGTTAAAAGTCCTGCAAGAGAAAAAACTCCACCGTATAAAAACACCATCTTTCCTGCAAACTCAAGCAACTGATATAAATATGATAAAAACACAGGCTTTACTATTTCAAAATACCTTATCACAAGTTCTTTAATAAGAGATTCTATGCCTATCATAATTCCGTTTTAAATTTAAATTTTTCATATATAAATTTTTGGAGTTCTTTTATATCCTCAATATAAAAACCATTAAGCTCCATAATCTTTTTAATAAACTCATAAATACCTACACTATTTTTTGGTGCAACAACAATTTTTGGAGTTTTAAAAGCATAACCTTGCCAGTTTACAAAACTTCCCTCCGCCTCAAGGTATGACTTTATTGCTATTTGATTTGGATAGTTTGAGTGGTTATAGAATGAAAAAAGAATTGCTCTTGATGGATCAATATGGTGATTGAACAGAAATATCTCTTTTTCATATCCTATAAAAAAATCAGCATTTTCAAAATTATATTCTTTTATATTAAAATATCCTTTTATCATCTCAATCCCTGTGGAGTTTGGAGATTTATCAGTATTTAGAAGGATGCCATCATCTATCCTTTTTTCATTGCCTTTTGTAAAAAATACCATATCAGTCTCAAAGAGTTTTTTAGCAAGTTTTATAAGTGCAATATTGTCTTCAAGTGAAAGATAGTTTGATAGAATAACACAAACCTTTTTTCTTTCTTCAATCATCCTTGAGAAAAACTTAGCATATCTTGTAAAAGCCTCTTTCAATTCAACCTCTTTGCCATCAATCTTTGAGATTGTTATTCTTTTTTCATCATAAAGTTTCTTATAAGAAAGCCTTCCTATATCACAGATCCATATGTTTGTGTGTATATTTGGATCTGGAAGTACTCTATAAATCTTATTTTCATTTTCATCATACTGAACTAATATCCTGCATCCCGTTGCACATTCAAGGCAGACTGATTTTTTAGTGCTTAACATATAAACTCTTTTTTTAAATCTAAAATCCTTTGATGTTATTGCTCCAACAGGACATATATCTGCAAGATTTAGAGAGTAATTATTATCAATTGATAGTCCTGGCTTTATATCTATAAAAGAATGATCACCTCGTGAGTTTATGAAAAGCTCTTTAGTCTTTGTAATCTCTTCTAAAAATCTAATACATCTTGTACAAAGTATGCATCTTTCATTATCAAGAATAATATATTTACCTATGTCTCTTCTTTTCATTTTTGTATTTTTATCCTCATATCTTATTCTGCTCTTTTTAAGTCCATATTCCATGTAATAATCCTGAAGGTAGCATTCTCCAACCTGATCACATATAGGACAGTCAAGAGGATGATTTAAAAGCAAAAACTCCAATACATCCTTCCTTGCTTTCTTAACCTTCTCACTTTCTGTCCACACCACCATTCCATCTACAACAGGTGTTGCACATGCAATTTGTAATTTTGGGTTTTTTTCTATCTCAACAAGACACATCCTGCAGTTTCCTGCAATTGAAAGGGCTGGATGATAACAGAATCTTGGTATGTATATAGAATTTCTATCAGCAACCTGAAGTATGGTCTCCCCTTCCTTTGCAACATATTTTTTACCGTTTATGGTTATCTCTGGCATATTTTACAACTTCCCTTTACATGGTTTTCAAATTCATCTTTGAATTTTGTTATAAAACTTATAAGCGGCATAGCAAGTGCGTCAGCAAGAGGACATATTGTCCTTCCAACAATGCTGTTTGCAACATCAAGGGCAAGGTCTATATCTTTAAAATCAGAGTTGAAATATCTTATTCTTTTAATTATTTTCTCTATCCAACCACTTCCTTCTCTACACGGTGTGCACTGACCGCATGACTCATGATGATAAAATCTCACAAGAACATATAGCAGATCCACCATACACTGGCTTTTTGGTATTATTATCATTCCACCTGAACCTAACATTGTGCCGGCAGAAGACAATGACTCATAGTCAAGATTTACATTCATTGCCTCTTCAGCAGTTATAACCGGCACTGATGATCCACCAACAATTACAGCTTTCAACTCCTCTGCTTCTTTCATACCCCCAAGAAATTCCCAAAAAAACTTTTTAAATGGCATTCCAAGTTCAATCTCATAAACTCCAGGTTTTTTAACAGGGCCACTTACTGAAAAAAGTTTTGTACCAGAGCTTTTTTCAGTTCCTATCTTTGAGTATTTATCTCCACCCATTAATATTATGTATGGCACAGCGGCAAGGGTCTCAACATTGTTTATAAGAGTGGGACATCCAAAAAGTCCTTTAGCTGCTGGGAATGGTGGTTTTATTCTTGGTTTGCCCTGCTTTCCTTCAATTGACTCAAGAAGCGCTGTTTCTTCTCCGCATATATAAGCTCCAGCTCCTCTAACTATATCTATTGTAAAGTCAAAACCACTGTTAAGTATGTTTTTACCAAGGAATCCAAAATGCACTGCCTCATAAATAGTTTTTTCAAGTATTCTTGCTTCTCTTGCAAACTCTCCTCTTATGTATATATAGCCCTTATTTGCTCCTATTGCATATCCTGCAATTATCATTCCTTCTATTATAGAATGCGGATTTCTGTGTATTATTTCTCTGTCCTTAAATGTTCCTGGTTCGCCTTCATCAGCATTGCATATAACATACTTATTCATCTCTGCTTTGGGTATGAATGACCATTTAAGTCCTGTTGGAAAACCCGCCCCACCTCTTCCTCTTAACCCTGATTTTTTTATCTCTTCTATTATATCCTGGGGTTTTTTAGTAAATGCCTTTTTTAATGCATTATACCCCCCATTTGTTATATAGGTATTTATATCAAAGGCTTCTTTTTCAAGTATTATCTTCATATGCCTTTGTTCTTTCTTAGAATCTCTTCTATTATATTATCTATCTTTTCTTCTGTTAGTTTTTCATAATATGTCTGGTTTATCATCATAACAGGGGCTGTTCCACATGAGCCAAGACACTCAACACAAACAAGGCTCCACATACCATCTAAACTTACCTCACCTTCTTTTATGTTTAGTTTTTTTTCAATATACTCTTTAATCTTTCTATAACCACTTATGTGACAGGATATGTTTCTGCATATCTGGATATGATACTTTCCTGTTTTTTTTAGATTATACATCGTATAAAATGTGGCAACCGCTTTAATTCTTGAATAGTTAATACCAAACATCTCTGATAGCCAGTTTATATCATCCTCTGTTATATAGTTTTTCTCTTTCTGAATTATATGCAAAATCTCAAGAATAGCTGATTCCTTTGTTGGATACTTTTTTATAATGCTTTCTATCTTTTCTATAAGATTATTCATCTTTCAAGCTCTCCACCTATCATATTTATCTGCCCGAAGGTTGCTATTATATCTGCGATATAACCACCCTTTATAAGCTGTGATAAAGCAGATGTTATCGGAAAACATGGTGGTCTTACCCTTACCCTCCAGGGTTTGTGGCTTCCATCGCTTACTATGTAATACCCAAGTTCCCCATTTGCACCCTCAACAGCAAAGTATATCTCGCCTTTTGGTGTTTTTGGTCCTTCAAATGTTAGTTTAAAGTGAGATATAAGCCCTTCAATAGAATCATAAACCTCTTGCTTTGGTGGAATTCTAACTGAATAATCATCCACATTTACAGGACCATCAGGTATTTGCTCAAATGCCTGTCTTATTATTGACATACTCTGATATATCTCCTCCATTCTAACCAAATATCTTGCATAATTATCACACCCATCACACACAGGTATTTCAAAGTCAAACCTATCATAGACAAGATATGGATAATATTTTCTTACATCATAATCAACCCCACATGCTCTCAACATTGGACCCGTAAAGCCATATGATATTGCCTTTTCTTTTGATATCTTACCAGTTCCTCTTAATCTGTCATAGAATATTCTGTTTCTTTCAAGAAGTTTTCTTGTATCTAAGAGATTTTTCTCAATTTCACTAAGTGCATTTTTTGTAAATTCAATGAAACTTGAGTTTATATCAAAACTAACCCCACCAACCCTGAAATAATTTGGTGTCACTCTTCCCCCACTTACCATATCTCCTGCCTGATACAAAAACTCTCTTGAGTTTATGAGATAAAAATATGGTGTAAATGCTCCAAGCTCCATAGCGTTTGCCGCTATACAGGTCAGGTGATCTGTTATCCTTGATATCTCGCTCATTATAACTCTTATGTATTTTGCTCTCTCCGGGACTTCAACACCCATCATTCTTTCAACAGCCATTACAAAACCAACCTCATTTATAAATGGTGATACATAGTTAAGTCTATCGGTATATGGAATTATCTGATTATAGTTCATTACCTCACAAGTTTTTTCAAAGCCTCTATGTAGATATCCTATCTCAACATCACTATCAACTACCCTTTCACCATCAATCTTAAGAATTATTCTTACAATTCCATGAACCGCAGGATGTGATGGTCCCATATTTATAATAACCTTCCCATCCTCAAGAAATTCTATATTATGTTTCCCCGCAATATGTTCTATCCTTTCTTCAAGTCTCACTTCTCTGCCTCTTTCATTTTTATTCTTGGTTGTTTTTTATTAAATGGATAGTCTTTTCTTAAAGGATATCCTTCAAACTCATCATACATAAGAATTCTTCTTAAATCAGGGTGATTTTTAAAATATATTCCAAACATATCATAAACCTCTCTTTCATACCAATTTGCTGCATCAAAAAGATCACTAATGCTTTCAATATTAGATTCATTCTCTGATACTGGTGCTTTTACTATTATTCTTTCATTTCTTGAAAGAGAATACAAATTATATACAACCTCAAATCTTTCTGTATTTTCCTTTTGAGGATAGCCAAGATAATCAACCGCCGAAAGATCCATCAAAAATTCAAAGCTGCTTTCTTTAAGAAATTTTATAATATGCTTAACATAATCTTTCTTAACTCTAAGATAGTCTATTGCATAATTATTTTTGATCTCAATTATACCTTCTTTAAATCTTTCTACCAGTTCAGATATTATTTTATTCTGAGTCATTTCTTTATTTTATAGATTTTTCTTTTTGAACTTTTTCCTGAAGTCTTATTAATGCATCTAAAAATGCTTGTGGTCTTGGAGGGCATCCTGGTATATAGACATCAACAGGTATTATACGATCTATACCATCCACTACAGCATAATTCTGGTAAAATCCACCACTTGTTGCACACACGCCAAAAGCTACCACCCATTTTGGCTCAAGCATCTGTTCATACACTCTTTTTAAAACGGGGGCAAGTTTTTGATTTATAGTCCCAACGACAAAAAGGACATCAGCCTGTCTTGGTGAAAACCTCGGAAACTCTGCACCAAATCTTGCTATGTCATATGTTGATGCAAATGTGCTCATATACTCCATCCCACAGCATGCTGTAACAAATGGATATCCAAAAAAAGAATATTTTCTTGCCCAGTTTATGACATATTCAAGCTTTGAAGTTATCCATGAATCTGCAAAGAATCTTTCTAATCCCATTCAAGAGCCTTCCTTCTTATAATATAGAATGTTGTAAAGAGAATTATTCCAATAAGAATCAGCCCTGCAAAAAAGCCACAATCACTCAAAGATGAAAACCCCCATACCCAAGGATAAAGAAAAACTATCTCTATGTCAAAAGCAAGAAATATAACAGCTATTACATAAAAATTTATATTCACACATTTTTTAACAGGCATTGCCTGTTCCATACCACATTCAAAAACCTGTTTTTTTATCTCTGTTTTTAATGATGGACCAAAAAGATATGAAATAAGAACCATTGAAATGCTAACAGCTAATACAAGGATAAATGCTAAAATAAAAAAGACAAAATTCATAATAATATTATATCACTTTTGATTTTATCGTAAGATTTTCCTATAAATTTTATTAGTATTCCTTTAAAATGCTTGATGCTATCTCATTTCTTTGGATATTGTTCGCACCCTCATATATTTGTGTTACCTTTGCATCCCTCATAAATTTTTCAAGCCCAAACTCTCTTATATATCCTATTCCACCACATAGTGTAATGCACTCCTGAGTTATATCAAATGCTATATCCGAAGAGAAAAGTTTCACCATTGCTGATAATTTATTCCATCTTTTTTTTGAAAGCTTTTTTATCTCATCTCTTACAGTTGTCTGATTCTTAACAGCATTTTCAAATGCTGGTATAAAAACCTCATCCATTTCAAAGGTTATTGAGTATAAAAATCTCCTTGCAGCCTCAAGCTTTGTTGCCATGTCAGCAAGCTTATGTGATACTGCTTGAAACGAGGCGATACTTTGACCAAACTGAGTTCTTTGTTTTAAATATCTTACTGTCATCGCAAAAGCCCCCTCTGCTATTCCAATAGCCTGAGCCGCAACGCCTGGCCTTGAAAATTCAAAAGTATCTTGAAGGATGAAAATACCAAGGTTTTCCTGACCTATCATATTCTTAACAGGAACTTTTACATTATCAAGATAGATTTCAGTAGTTGGATTTGATCTTATCCCAAGTTTTTTTTCTTTCTTTCCGATCTTAAATCCTTCAGTATTTTTATCAATATAAAAACAGCTTATTCCCCTTGCGCATTTTTGAGGTGCAGTCTTTGCAAAGACAACATATACATCAGATATTCCACCGGATGAACAGAAATGTTTCATTCCATTTATTATATAGTAATCTCCTTCCCTTTTTGCTGTTGTCTTTATTGCTGTTGCATCAGAGCCTGCCTCTGGTTCAGTCAGAGCAAATGCTGCAATCTTTTTGCCACTGGAAAGATCATAAAATAGCTCTTTTCTTTGCTGGTGATTTGCATAAAGTATGAGAGGTATTGAGCCAAGTGCTGATGTAGCAGGCAAAAGCGCAAGTGAGCCATCAATCCTTGATAGCTCTTCTATGGCTATACAAAGCCCTGTTATTCCTCCACTTACACCGCCGTATTCAGTTGGATAGAAGACCGAAAAAAGTCCTGTTTTTTCATATTCACTTCTAAGCTGGGTTGGGAATTCCTCTCTCTCATCATATTCCATAGAAAGAGGCTTTAATATATTTATGGCAAACTCCTTTGAAAGTTTTTCAATCTCCTTGTGAATCTCATTGTATATCATATCACAACCCCCTTATATAAGCAAGAGCCTTTTTTGCAGCGTTATTTTCTGCCTCTTTTTTGCTATAACCCTCACCATCAGAAACCTCTTTATCTTTTATAACTACAGAAACTTTGAATCTCCTTTTATGTTGGGGACCTTCCTCTGAGATTATTTTATAAACTGGTATAACTCTAAATTTTTTTTGACATAATTCCTGCAGGGTTGATTTATAATCTTCAATCTTTATCTCTTTTTCACATTCAAGAAGATTTCTTATTATCCTTTTTGCTGAATCAAATCCTCCATCAAGATATAGTGCTGCTATAATTGCCTCAAATGTGTTTGCCAATATCTGTGGTTTTTCTCTGCCACCACTTTTCATTTCAGCAATAGAGATCTTGACATAGTTTTCAAGATTTACCCTCTTTGCCCATCTGTATAGGTTTTTTGACGATACTAAGTGTGATTTTATCTTTGATAGGTATCCTTCCGTTTTATCTGGAAACTTTTCTACTAGATACTCAGTTACTATAAGGTTTATAACGCTGTCTCCAAGAAACTCAAGCCTTTCATTACTGTAATTGAGTTTTCTCTCTGCTGCATAGGAACGGTGTGTTAATGCCTTGTTTAGGTATTTCTGATTTATAAAATGATAACCAAGCTTTTCTTCAAGTTCAGCCGGATCTTGAAACATTACTTTGAAGATGTCCTTGAAACCAGATAATCCACCGCATCTCCAACTGTTTTTATCTTTTGTGCATCCTCATCAGGTATTTCTATATCAAATCTTGTTTCCATTGCCATTATAAGCTCGGCTATATCAAGTGAATCTGCACCAAGATCATCAATAAACTTTGAGTCTTCTTTTATCTCATCGATTTCAATCCTTAGTGAGTCAGCTATTAACTTGGTTAGTTCTTTAAGTATTTCATCTCTTGTCATTGCCATTTAACTCCTCCTCTTAGATTTAAATATTATACAAAAAAAATTACATATAAAGACCACCGTTTACAGATATAACCTGTCCTGTTATATATGATGCTAACTCCGAGGCAAGAAACACAACAGCCCATGCAACATCATCGCATCTTCCAAGTCTTTGAAGAGGTATCTGATCTATTATTCTCTGTTTGGTCTTTTCATCAAGTTTTGCAGTCATCGATGTTTCTATAAATCCTGGTGCAACTGCATTTACCGTTATTCCCCTTTTTGAAAACTCCCTTGCAAGAGATTTTGTAAGTCCTATAAGCCCTGCCTTTGATGATGCATAGTTTGCTTGTCCTGCCTGTCCCGTTAAACCAACTATTGATGATATATTTATTATCCTTCCATATCTGTTCTTTGACATATGTATAAAGGCATATTTTGAAAGGTAGAAAGGTCCTTTAAGATTTATATCAATAACTTTTGAAAATTCTTCTTTGCTCATTCTTATCACAAGGTTATCACATGTTATGCCAGCATTATTGATAAGAACATCTATTCTTCCTGTATTTTTAACTGCGAACTCAATAAAGCTCTTGCAGTCATCTTCAACAGAGACATCTCCCTGAAAGTAAAATACTTTTGAGTTTTTTTCTCTAAGCCTCTCAACAACCTCCCTCACCTTTGGATCCACATCCATTAACACAAGATTAGCTTCAAGTTCACAAAAAATCTCAGCTGTTCTTTTGCCTATTCCATCTGCTGCTCCCGTTATAAGAACTGTTTTTTCTTTAAAAGAGAGCATTTTTACTCCTTAATATCAGTTTTTTTCTTCTGCATTTTCAATTATATCTTGAAGGTCAGACTTTATCTTTGTTATTATATCCCTTTCAACAGCATCCCTTGCTCTCATAATGGCATTGTATATTGCTCTATCTGATGAGTTGCCATGAGATACCATAATCACTCCATCTACACCAAGCAACAGAGCACCTCCAAATCTTTCAGGATCCGTTATGTTTTTGAAACCTTTGAAAACATTCTTAAGAAGAAGGGCCCCTATCCTTCTCATAAGACTTTTTGATATTTCTGTACATAAAAAGTCCTTAATGAATTTGACTATACCCTCAGAAAGTTTAAGCACTATATTGCCAACAAAACCATCACATACAACAATATCTGCCTTTCCTTCAGGTATATCCCTCCCTTCAACAGGTCCTATAAAATTTATATGTTTTGTAGTTTTAAGAAGCGGCAATGTCTCTAAAACAAGGGAATTGCCTTTTGTTTCTTCCTCACCAATTGATAGTATTCCAACAGTTGGATTATTGTTCTCAAATATATTTTTGTAAAAAACGCTTCCCATTAATGCAAATTGAACAAGATTGAATGGTTTGACATCTGTATTTGCTCCAACATCCAGTATTATGGATGTGCCTTTTTTTGTAGGAAAAGGAATAGCTATTGCTGGTCTTGAGATCCCTTTTATCCTTTTAATCTTCAAAAGTGAAGCTACCATAACTGCACCAGAGTTTCCTGCTGATATAAATGCATTAGCAAGACCTTCTGAAACCAACTCACATCCAACCATTATTGATGAGTTTGGTTTGCTTTTACATTCATCAACTGGCTCTCTACCCATTTCTATAATATCCGAAGCATGAGTTATTGAAAGCCCATGTGGAAGGGAGGAATAACCAAGTTTTTTCAATTCTTTCTTTATCTCCTCATCCCTTCCAACAAGAATAAGCTCTACCTCACCCTCGGACACCGCCTTTATTGCAGCCTTAATATTTGGCTCCACACCGAAATCTCCACCATGTGCATCAAGTGCTATTTTCATAGGTTTATCTTTCCTTAGTTTTCTTTTCATTGTCTTTTTTAGGTATAACAAGTTTCCCTTTATAGTATCCGCATTGAGGACAGACCATATGTGTTCTTTTAAGTGCTCCACAGTTCGCGCACACAGAAAGATTTGTTATATCAAGCTTCCATGCTTGGTATCTTCTTTTGTCCCTTCTTGATCTTGTGTGTTTTCTTTTTGGATTTGGCATATTCACTCCTTTTTATCTTTAGCTCTGCATGAATGACACAGAATCTTTATCGGCTCATTTATTACAACCAATTCTCTCAAAACAGGAAAAACATCAATCATTCCAGAGCTATTAGGCTTGCACAGCTCATAAATATCTTCTGTTATATTCTCTTCAAACTCATCTCCACATCTTGAACATGTGTGTCTTGCTGTGAAACTGAATTTACCTGATATAAAAATAGATGATGTTTCAAGCATTAACTTAAGATCTCCATAAGCATAAGTTATTCTATAAAACTCTGATGAGCAATCATCAAACCAATGTGGATCTATCTCTTGTAAATATCTAAATTCCTTTTCTTTCTTTATATCATCAATACTCAACTCAATGGCTATATGTTTATTTTTCATATGTTTTTTCCTTTACTATATATTCAACCTTATCCCTGTAGTATACTCTTGTTAGTATCTCTGCTATAATTCCTATCATCATCATCTCAACAGCCACAAGGCTTATAAATATAGCAACTAAAAAAAGTGGTTGATCCTTCACAAAAATATGATTATACCATTTATTGTAAAGCGTAATCAAAAAGAATATTATAGAGATGCTAAAGAGAAAAAAAGACACACCGCCAAAAAGATATATAGGTTTGTTTATCATTCCACCAAAGAATCTAACCATTATTAGATCAAATAAAACCTTAAATGTTCTTCCAAAGCCATATTTGGAACTTGAGCGGATTCTTGGTCTGTGATTTACCTCTATTTCAGCTATTCTTGCCCCAAGATAATGACAAAGTGCCGGCATAAATCTGTGCATCTCCCCATAAACCTCAATCTTTTCAAGATATTCTTTCTTGTAAACTTTTAGTGTGCAGCCATAGTCTTTAAGTTTTATTCCTGTTACAAAGGATATGAGAATGTTAGCAATCTTTGATGGAAGTATTCTTGTTAGAAAAGGGTCTTTCCTGTTTTTTCTCCATCCACTTACAACATCAAAACCCTCCTCCATCTTTTTTAAAAGATGTGGAATGTCACAAGGGTCATTCTGCATGTCTCCGTCCATTGTTATAATTATATGTGAAGAAGCCTCGTTTATACCTGCTTTTATTGCCTGAGTCTGCCCAAAGTTGCGGCTGAGTCTTACGCCTTTTACTCTTGGATCGTGATAAGATAACTCTTTTATTCTTTGCCATGTTTCATCCGTGCTTCCATCATCTACAAATATCACCTCAAAGTTTTGAATGGCATCTTTTATCTCTTCAAAAAGTGGCTTTATATTTTCACTTTCGTTATATACAGGAATAATTATACTGAGTTTTTCTTCCATAAATATTATTTTAATAAATCAAGATAAAGAGTTTCCTGCTGTTTTACCATAAAATCTATATCAAACTCATGAAGATCAATAAGCTCTATATTCTTCTTCATACCTTCATATAGTAATTCGTCATCACACAGATTTTTTATCCTTTCTGCTGCATTGATCCAATCAAATTTATTTATAAGAAAACCATTCTCTCCATCTTTTATTATATCCTTCACACCATCAGTCTCATAACACACAGGAACACTTCCACTTGCAACAGCTTCTATGAGACTTCTTGGGAGTCCTTCCCATAAAGAGGTTAAAAGAAAAATATCTGCTGATCTGTAGACCTGATGTATATCACTTATCCAGCCGGTTATTATACATCTATCGGATATATTATTTTCTTCTATTATCTTTCTGTAATATATCATTTCTTCTTCACTTCCGCCACCGGCATATATAAAATACACATCTCTTTGAGATCTAATAACCTCTGATGCTATTTTTATAAAATCACAAGGGTTTTTTTGGGGTTTCAAGTTTCCAACACTTACAATGACTTTTGAGCTTTGAGTTATTTTTGGAAAGATTTTGGCAGCAAATCTTTTGTCTTTTTCCTTTGAAAAGTTTGAAAGTTTTATCCCACTTCTTATGATTATATATTTTGCTTTACTCCCTATTCTGTATCTCTTTGCAGTTTCAATATTTGCTCTTGAAACAAATATTAGAACATCTGTTAGTAGAGAAACAACTTTTTCAAGAAAAATATAAAAATTTCTTACAAGAAAATTCTGATGCTCATTAAAACCAAATCCATGATATGTATGTATTATGATAGGCACACCTGATAAAAAACCAGCAATTCTTCCAAGTATGCCTGCTTTTGATGAGTGTGTATGAATTATGCTTGGTTTTTCTTTTTTAAGAATCTTTATTAACCTCAAAAGTGCAATAAGATCATTTAGAGGAGAAACTTCCCTTACAAGATTTTTAATAAAGTTAATTTTTCCCTTCAGATTTTTAGAAGCCATCTCATCAAGTATTCCACCTTTTCCACACAGAAGCAGTGCCTCAAATATCTCTTTGTTTAGATTCTCTACTGTGTAGAGAGTATTCTGTTGAGCACCACCAAGTTCAAGTTTTGTTATTATATGTATTATCTTTATCTTTTTCATTTATAGGATATCTCTGCATCAGGAAAATAATACTTTAGTATCTCTTTATACTTCCAGTTCATATTTCTTGCAAGATAATCTGCTCCATAAATACAAAGTCCAGAAAAACTTCCTGTGCCTATTCCTTTAAGTATAAAAAATTCAGGAAAATTATTCTTTCTTACCTGTCTTATAGTAAAAAGGTTGGATCTAATTGTGCCTGCTGCAATATAGTGATTTACCTCCCTTTCGCCCTCTATAATAGCATCACCAGCACTGCCCTCGATCTTTATAGATATCACTTTCCCTATACTATCTCTTTTAAGAACAACTATGTTTTTTATTTTCCCTATTCTATATTTTGTATTTATTCTTTCTTCTATCCAGTATGGCTTTAATATAAGCATCCATGAT
Source organism: Elusimicrobiales bacterium (assembly GCA_049972095.1). Lineage (GTDB taxonomy): Bacteria > Elusimicrobiota > Elusimicrobia > Elusimicrobiales > UBA9959 > JANZZP01. The sequence goes on along the minus strand of JBMFKQ010000003.1, from coordinate 12,560 downwards.
ATAGTTGATAACTCAAGTGGATCGAGAGGGGTGGAATATGATGTTTTTTTTAAAATTTTAAAAAAAAGCCATTCATCAAGCGATGATGGAGAAAGAAGCTGAGGGAATGATGATGAAGGATGTGGGACTGAGTTGATTATATTTGCAGTATTGAGAGAATACGATGCGGGATAGAGCTGAGAGCCTTTTTTCAAAACAATGTTTTTTGTTTCTTCAGCAAGCTTTATAACCGATTCTTTTTCAAACTGGAGCCCTTTAAATTCAATCAACTCATCCCCATCAGTTATATCATAATCTAACGAGCTATTCAATCTTCTTAAAAGCATTGTTCTTATAGTAATGATAAGGGATTTTATCGCCTCATCATCTCTTTTTGGCCCTGGTAAACCTTGAACGATTGAAGGAAGTATGTGCTCAATATATGTTTGATTTATAATTCTCATACCATCAGAAGAAACATCTACACTCAAATTCCCTGACAACTCCCTATCTCCTCTATTCACTCCTGTGAGATCCTGTTTTATTTGCGGTGATTTTATAAGAATAACACCTCCGGTGAGATTTGGTTTTACCTCAATGTTTTTTCTTGTGCTAAAAAGCACTGATGAATAGTTATCCCTAATATCAAGTTGTCTTATTTCTGGAAGATAAATAATTTGATACTGCATATTTCTTTTGCCCTGAAATCTTCTTGCGGTTGCATCTCTTATCTCAAAATCAGAGTTAGATATGATGTAAAAGGATAAAAGGGGATAGTGTTTCTTTTTATTTGCATATATGGCTATTCTTATCGGAGTAAGAGATATTGTTGATAATGGCTTTTCATGAACAGGCCATGCAATTCTTGACCAGAAGAAAAGATCATTTGGGTCCTTATCTATTTTTTTAATAAGTTTCTTTGCCTTACTATCCGCATAAGAGTCTGTCCCCTCTATTTCTCTAAGGGTGTAGTATGCTTGCCATGCCTGTAAATAGTATTTTGTATCCTTGTATAATTCAGCGAGATCTATCAACCCCTGAATGTTTTTAGGATCATATGTTAGCAAGTCTTTTAGAAAATTGATAGAAGCCATTTTTCTATAAGGAAGATAATAAATAGATAAAAGATACGATGATGGAGCAAGAAGGGGTTTGTAGTTTTTCAAAACACCGATAAGCTCTGAAATCGCTTTTTCATAACCTGATAGTTTTGATTTTACAATTGAGTTAAAAAAGCGAGAAACATATATAACATCTTCATCATCTGTAGTTGTCATTATATCATCAAATGTTTTTTCTGCTTTTACATAATCACCGATAATCATCTGAGAATATGCCTTTTCAAAAAGAATATAAGAATCAGTGCTGTTTATAGCCTCAAGCTTTTGCGAATATGCAAGAGCGAGAGAACTTTCAGCTTTTGAGTTAAGAAGGGTTATCAAATCTTTTCCTGCTTTAAGTATAAGGGTATTATCTGTTGAGTTGTGAACAACATATTCAAAACTTCCTATAGCATCATCTATCCTTCCATCAAGCCACTGTTTTACACCTTGCAGATATATGCTTGAAAGATCCTCAGATGCAAAAAGATCAGCAAAGATAAAAAATATATAGAAAAGAAATCCTTCCATAAAACCTCTCCATCTTATTCGCTACCAATGCCCCCTAGAGGATTCGAACCTCTAACCAACTGCTTCGAAGGCAGCTGCTCTCTCCCTTGAGCTAAGGGGGCAAGACATTATAGATTAGAAAAGAACATATTTGTAAAACCTAACTATATTTTATAAAATATCCTTTTAGTATAAAATTAGTATAAAACCAAACTTTTGGAGGAGAGATGGGGGGGCATTCACATTGGGCAGGAATAAAACATAAAAAAGCTGCCAATGATGCAAAAAAAAGCAAAATATATACAAAACTCATAAGGGAAATAACAATTGCAGCAAAGCTTGGAGGCGGTGATCCGGAAAGTAATCCAAGGCTCAGAAAAGCAATAAATGATGCAAAAGAGGTCAATATGCCTATGGATAACATTAAAAGGGCAATAATGAGAGGAACAGGGCAACTACCCGGCGCTAGTTATGAAGAGGTTGTCTATGAGGGATATGGACCCGAGGGGATTGCTGTTATGATAGAAGCAACAACAGATAATAAAAAAAGGACATTCAATGAGCTAAGGGTTATACTTGAAAAACACGGTGGTAATATGGGGACAACTGGATGTGTTAGCTGGATGTTTGAGAGAAAAGGCTTTATAACAGTTCCCAAAGATTCTGTAAAAGAGGATGATATTTTCAATATCGCAGTTGAATATGGTGCTGATGATGTTAGATCAGAGGGAGATGTTTTTGAAATAATAACCTCACCAGAAAATTTTGAATCAGTAAGGGATGGGATTAAATCAAAGGAAATTAATATATCAGTTGCTGAGATGACTATGCTTGCTAAAAACACTGTAAATATATCTGATGAGCAAAAGGCTGAAAATATTATAAAGATGATGGATGAACTTGAAAATCATGATGATGTTAAGAATGTTTATTCAAATTTTGATATACCATCAGAGCTGATGGATAGGCTTATGAAATAAAGATGGAGAGATTTCTTTCAGTTGATCCAGGGCTTGAAGACACAGGATGGGCGGTTATTGAGAGCAATGGTAAAGGTATTAGAGTAAAAGGCTTTGGGCTTATAAAAACAAAAAACAACACTTTGGTTCAATCAAGGCTTTCAAAGATTTATGATGAAATATCTAAGATAATAGAAAACTACTCTATAACCCAGGGAGCCATTGAAGGTATGTTTTTCTCAAACAAAATAAAAGCCCAAACACTATCACTTTATGCAAAGGGTGTTATAATGCTTGCATTTGAAAAACACTGTATTTGCTGCAGTGAGTATAACCCTGTTACTGTTAAAAAGATGATCACAGGAAATGGAAAGGCAAATAAGTCGTATGTTAAGAGGGTAATAAAGGCAATGTTTTCAATAAATGAAAAATTATATCATGATGTAAGTGATGCTATAGCCATAGGAATTGCAGCAGCAAGGCTTCATTTTCTAAAAGTCAAAAGAGTTTTATGATCTCGTATATAAAAGGAAGGGTGATACAGATTGAGAAGGGATATCTCGTTGTAGAAAATTCTGGAATGGGATATGAAATTACGATGACTGATAGAGATCTCTCAATACTCAATAAAAATGAGGATATTGAGATTTTTATATACACCTCATATAGTATGTATGAGGGTATAAAGCTTTATGGATTCTTAAATGAAAACGACAAAAAACTTTTTGAGCTCATAAAATCACAGATACCAAACACAGGGAATTCAAAGGCGATGGACTATCTTAATAAGATTCAAAAATCAGTTTCTGATTTTAGTATTGCTGTTGCGAAGGCTGATGAAAAGGCTTTAAAGAATATGTTCGGGTTTAGTTCAAAAACAGCAAAAAAAATAATAGATTTTTTAAAGGATAGGATCTATGAATTTTATTCTGAAGAGAACAGTTTTGTTATCTCCTCATATTCTCAGAATTATGATTCAGCATTTAATGCCCTTATTAATCTTGGCTACAGAGCATCCGAGGCAAAGAATGCACTCTCAGATGTTATATCTGAAAATAGAGACAAAAAAATAACAGTAGAAGAGATGATAAAACAATCTCTTAGAAAGCTTTCTCAAAGATAGTCTTATGGATTACATATATAAAAATTCAACAGATAAAATTGAAGAGATATTTGAATCCTCTCTTAGGCCCAAAACACTCTCTGAATTCATAGGACAGAAACAGATAAAGGATAATCTAAATGTATATATTCAAGCAGCAAAAAAGAGAAAAGAGCCTTTGGATCACTGTCTTTTTTACGCCCCGCCAGGTCTTGGTAAGACAACCCTTGCTCACATAATAGCAAATGAGATGGGAACAAGTATAAAGGTTACATCAGGACCCGTACTTACAAGACCAGGGGATCTTGCTTCAATACTCACCACAGAACTCAGTGATGGTGATGTGCTTTTTATAGATGAGATTCACAGACTCAATGTTAGTGTCGAGGAATCCATATATCCTGTGATGGAGGATTTTAATTTTTATATAAACACAGGTAAAGGTCCTGGTTCAACAACGCTAAAAATAAAGATACCTCGAATAACTATAATAGGCGCTACAACAAGGAGTGGGCTTCTTACAGGTCCGCTTAGAGACAGATTTGGTATAATAATGAATCTGAATTTCTATGAGATAGATGAGATAATTCAGATAGTTAAAAGATCAGCATCAATACTCGGTGTTAAACTTACAGAGAGTGGTGCTTTTGAGATATCAAAAAGATCCAGAGGAACTCCAAGAATAGCAAACAGACTTCTTAAAAGAGTAAGGGATTTTGCTGATATTAAAGGAGACGGTATTGTGACTGATAAGATAGCTGTTGATGCAATGAGGGCTATGGAGATAGATGATGAGGGGCTTGATAAAATTGACAGGACGCTTCTTATGATAATTGCTGAAAAGTTTAATGGGGGGCCTGTCGGTGTTGAGAACCTTGCAGTTGCAATCTCTGAAGAAACAGATACCATCAGTGATGTTATAGAGCCATATCTTATAAAAGCCGGTTTTATAAAAAGAACACCAAGGGGAAGAGTCCTTACAGAAAAATCATATAGACATCTTGGAATAAAGCCTCCATTTAATAAAGATGAAGATAATCTTCTTTTTTAGTTTTTTTTTGCCATCTTTAGTTTCTGTGGCTGATGGAATCAATAAAAGCATTGAGATAAGAATACTTATAAAAGAAAAGCAAAAAGATATCAAAATAAAGATTGGTGGTAAGGCTTACATAACAGAGGAAAAAACAAATGAAAGATATGAGCTTGTCAATGACTCTGAATATGAGATAGAGGCTGTTGATGACCTTTTTGCAAGGATAAATGACTATTCCGTTAAACTTCCTTTTTATATAGAAAACTCAAACCCACATTCCTATATAGAGATAGATGGAATAAAGTATAAGGGAAGGTTTAGAATCTATTCTGATTCAAAAAGATTGAATATTGTTGAACATATTGATCTTGAAAGATATCTATGGGGAGTTCTTGCGCCTGAGATGGGATCATCGTGGCCCAAGGAGGCACTCAAAAGCCAGGCTGTTGCCGCAAGAACATATGCCATTTATTCAATAAAAAGGGGCAACGAATATGATCTTACAGCCACAACAAAACATCAGCTTTATACTGGTTTTGAAAATATATCCCCCCAGATAATATCGGCCGTAAGTGAAACAAAAGGTGAGGTGCTTACATACAAAGGAAATCTTTTTCCTGCCTATTATCATGCAAACTCAGGTGGGCACACTACTAATCCATCTGCAGCATGGGATTGTGAAAAAATCCCACCTTTAAAAGGAGTTAAGGATCCTTATGCAAAATACTCAAAAAACTACAGCTGGAGCATTTTTCTACCTTCAAAAGATATAACAGAGTTTCTAAATAGGCAGGGAAATTATGTATCAAAAATAAAGAATATAAGGATTTATTCTAAGGATAAAAGTGGAAGGGCTATAAAATTGCTTATATCAACGGATAAGGGAAATATTAGGGTTGAAGCAAAGGATTTAAGGGAGTTCATTGGAACATTTGATATAAAAAGCACCTTTATATCAAAGATAGAAAAAAGATCTTTGGGATTTAAAATATATGGAAGAGGCTGGGGGCATGGAATAGGATTATGTCAGGATGGTGCAAAGAAGATGGCTGATCTTGGTTTTAACTACAAAAAGATACTTGAATTCTATTATCCTGGCTCCAAAATTATGAATATAGAAAAGGTTTATGAATACTAAGGAAATAATGGAAAGATTTAAAAGACTTGACACTGACAAGCTTATAGCAGAAAAACCCCTTGAACAAAGGGATATGTCAAGGTTACTTGTTATTGAAAGAAGAAACAAAAAAATTTATCACAGAAGATTCAAAGATATAGTAGAGTATCTCAGAAAGGGTGATTGTATTGTGCTTAACGAAAGTAAGGTGATTAAAGCAAGGTTTAATGTCTATTCTGATAACGGCTCTCAACGAGATGTCATATTTATCTCCCCTGTTGAAGGAAATTTTAAACTCTGGAGATGTATCTCAAGAAAGCTTTCAGATAAAAAAAGATATTTTGTTGATGAAGATAGATATTTTATTCTCAAAAACAGACACAATGAGGGCTATAATATTGTTGAGTTCAACAGAGATTTTACATTTGATGATATTGATAAAAAGGGAATGGTGCCACTTCCTCATTATATACTTAAAAAAAGAAAAAATAAAAAAGACGAAATTTATTTAGATGAGCAGAGATATCAGACAGTCTATGCCAGCGAAAAAGGATCTATTGCAGCACCTACTGCCGGCTTTCATTTCACAGAAAACCTTATTGATGAGATAAAAAAAATGGGTGTTAGTATCGCAAAAATAGTCCTTCACATAGGATATGGAACATTTAAAATGGTTAGAACAGATCCTGATAATTTTGTTATGCCATCTGAATATGCCAAGATAACTCCTGAGGCATGCAATGTGATAAATCTTTCAAAAAAGAGTGGTGGCAGAATATTTGTAGTTGGCACATCCTCTATGAGAGCTATTGAAAAGATGAATGATGGCAGTATGGTTATATCACAAGAGTGCTATTCGGATATATTTATAAAACCACCCTGGAATTTTAAAATTGCAGACGCTTTTATAACAAACCTTCATCTTCCACACTCACCACCACTTTATATGGTACTTGCCTTCTGTGGTGACGAAAAACTTCTTTATGACGCTTATAGTCAAGCTGTTGAACTTGGATATAGATTTTACTCTTACGGTGATGCATCAATTATTCTTTAAAAAAAGCTTATTATGGAAATGAGCAAAAACTTTCATATTATTAATACTGATAATGCTACAAGAGCAAGAACAGCAGAGATAATAGCAAGAGGGAAAATAATAAAAACACCACTTTTTATGCCGGTTGCAACTCAGGGTTGTGTCAAAGCCCTTTCACCAGATGATCTTAAATCCACAGGGGTAGAATGTATTCTTACAAACACATATCATCTTTATCTGAGACCAGGCATGGAGGTTCTTAAAATCTTTAGTGGGCTTGGAAGATTTATGGAATGGGATAGGGGATTATTAAGCGATTCTGGAGGTTTTCAGGTTTATAGCCTTTCAAGGCTTAGAAAAATAACTGAAGATGGAGTGCAGTTTTCATCACATATAGATGGCTCAAAACACTTTTTCACACCTGAAAAGATTATTCAATACCAAAAAATAATAGACAGTGATATATGGACGCATCTTGATGTATGTGTTGAAAATCCATGCAGTTATAGTGATGCAAGGGAAGCTCTTAAAAAAACAAAAAAGTGGGCTAAAAGGTCCATAGACTTTTTTAGAAAAATCCAGCATAATGAATTGAGAAGTCTTATTTTTGGTATAATTCAAGGTTCTACATATAAAGATTTGAGAAAAGAATCAATAGAGTGGATAGATGAGCTTGGTTTTGATGGATATGCAATAGGAGGGCTTTGCGTTGGTGAAACAAAAAACGAGATGTGGGATGTTCTTTCGTTTATAACAGAGCATACTGATAAAAAAAAACCTGTTTATTTTATGGGACTTGGTGATCCTCTTGATATATGGAAAGCAACATATCTTGGGGTGGATATGTATGACTGTGTTCTTCCAACAAGAAATGCAAGAAACGGGCAGGCACTTACAACCTATGGCAAGATATATGTTAAAAATGCATCATATAAAAAGGATGAATCCCCACTTGATCCGGAATGCGATTGTTATACATGCAAAAATTATTCTAAGGCATATCTCTCACACCTATATAAATCAAAGGAGCTTTTATCTCACAGACTTCTTTCAATACACAATATAAGGTTTTTGATAAAGCAAACTGAGATGATGAATAAAGCAATAACAGAAGGAAGTTTTAAGAAGGCTTTTATAGATTTCAAAGAGAAATACACTTCAAATGGAGACTAAAATTTAAAATATGTTAAAATAAAATTATTGATTGCTTTTAAGGAGGTATTTATGAATAATGTGTTCGCTCAACTTTTTCCAATTCTATTGATGATAATCATATTTTATTTCCTTCTTATAAGACCTCAGCAAAAACAGATGAAGGAAAGACAGAGGATGCTTGATAATCTCAAAGTTGGGGATAAGGTGCTTACAGTAGGCGGCATAATTGGAACAATAGCTGATATTAAAGGCAATGAGATTGAGATAGAGATAGCAAAAAATGTCCGTGTTAAAGCTGTTAAATCAGCGGTCAGTAATCTTGTATAAGGAGAGATTATGAAAGGGCTTCATATAAGGATAAGCGTGGTTGCAATCTGCTTTCTTATAAGCCTATTTCTCATATATCCATCAATAGAGTGGTACACTAAACCAAAGGAGGAAAGGGAGAAACTTGAGATGATGAGAGAAAGGCCGAAGCGCATACTAAATCTTGGACTTGATCTGAGAGGTGGCACTCACATGCTTCTTGAGCTTGATGCGGATAAGCTCAGTAAGAAAGAAAAACTTTCTGATGCTGTTCAAAGAGCTATTGAGATAATACGAAATAGGGTTGATGCTTATGGAATAAGTGAGGTGCCAATTGCAAGGGTTGGAGAGAAGTGGATATCAGTAGACCTTCCAGGAATTTCAAAAACTGAGCAGGCAGAAGAACTAATAGGCAAAACCGCTCTTCTTGAGTTTTATCTTGTTGATGAATCCTCAACAGCAGTAAAGATTATATCTGAGCTTGAAAATGAGGATAAACCAATCTTTGATAGGGATGGAAGGATGCTGGAAGAGTTTGCAAAAAAGATCCCTTCAAATCTCAAAGTTTTAAGAGGAAAGAGTGATGAAGAAGGAAGATTTAGATACTATGTTCTTCAGTCAAGTGTTCAGATAACAGGGGCATATCTTGAAAACGCAAGGGTTGACACTGATCAGTTTGGCATGCCAAATATAGCCTTTACATTCAATAAGGAAGGTGGGAAGATCTTTGAAAAGATAACCGCAAGAAATGTTGGCAGAAAGCTTGCTGTAGTTCTTGATAATATAGTCTACACAGCACCTGTTATAAAAACAGAGATCACAGGTGGAAGGGGAGTTATAGAGGGTAATTTTACTATGGAGGAGGCAAGAAGTATCGCGCTTGTTTTAAGAAGTGGTTCTCTACCTGCCCCTGTCAAGATAATAGAAAAAAGAGTTGTTGGACCCGGGCTTGGGGAGGATTCTATAAGAAAGGGGCTTAAAGCAAGTATTGTAGGATTTGTAGCTGTTTTTCTGTTTATGCTTTTTTACTACAGAGGTGGAGGATTGATTGCTGATATAGGCATGATCCTAAACCTTATATTCCTTATCTCCCTTCTTTCATACTTTGGTGCAACACTTACACTTCCAGGAATTGCTGGTATTATCTTGAGTATAGCAATGGCTGTTGATGCAAATGTGCTTATACTTGAAAGAATGAGGGAGGAGCTTGAGTTAAAGAAACCCTTAGTTATGGTTGTATCTACAGCATATGAAAAGGCATGGTCTGCAATATTTGACTCAAATATGACGACATGGATAACAAGTATCTTCCTCTTCCAGTTTGGTTCAGGACCTGTTAAGGGTTTTGCAACCACCCTTACAATAGGACTTGTGGTTGGAGTATTCACATCGGTATATGTTACAAGAACCATATATGAGATGTATCTATCATCTAATCCAAAGACTTTGAGTGTATAGACGGAGGCTTTTATGATAAAGATTATACCAAAAACTAACATAGATTTTATGGGAAAATCATCTGTCTTTCTGGGTCTTCTTGTAGCAGTTATAATTGCTGGGAGTATGGTGATATATCTTAAAGGTTTTAACCTTGGTCTTGATTTTACAGGTGGAACAATTGTTCAGCTTAAATTTGATAAAGATCCTTCAATCTCTGAGCTTAGAAAAGCTCTTGTTGATAAAAAGATTGAAGCCAAAATAAGAAGTTATAATAATAACTCCTATGCCTTTCTTATGAAAGGAAGGCAGGAGAATGTCAATGAGTATGCTTCAATGATAGAAAAAGCTTTGAGTGATGCAGGATTTTCGTTTACAGAGGAGAAGAGAGATTTTGTTGGTCCTGTTGTTGGAAGAGAGCTTACCAAAAGAGCATTTTTTGCAATAATTCTTTCAATGTTTGGGATAATGATATATATAGCATTTAGATTTACAAATCCCATATGGGGAATAAGCGGGGTTATTGCTCTTGTTCATGATGTATTTGTTGCAGCTGTTGCACTTATCTTGATTGGTGGTGAGATAGATCTTGTGATTGTTGCTGCACTTCTTACAATAGCAGGATATTCAATAAACGATACAGTAGTTATATATGACAGGATGAGAGAAAATATGAGAAAAAATCCAAAGATGAATCTTCGTGAAGTTATCAATCTTAGCATAAATGAAACTCTTTCAAGAACAATTATCACATCTCTAACGGTTCTTATTGTTCTTTTTATACTTTATCTCTGGGGTGGCTCATCAATCAAAGACTTTGCTTTTACGCTTCTTGTTGGATGCATCTCTGGAGTTTATTCAACAATAACAATAGCAACCTCTTTAGGATACAGGTGGCAGAGAGAAAGATAATAATGAGAAGGATAAGGGGACTTAAAATACCAATAAGATATTATGACATAGAAAAAAAGATTAGAAAAAATTCCATAGATCTTGTATCAATTTTTGGAAGAGATGATGTTGAGTCAAACTTAAAAAACTTTATATCCACCCTTGCATCCTATCTTAAAATAACACTGATATATGATACATTTGAACCTTCCAAGGATGAGATTTTAAAGGAAATAGTTTATGATAAAAAATCACCTTATGCCTCATTTGGTTTTATTACACTTGGTAGCTACATAGATGAGAAGAAAAAAAGCATTGATGATTCTGAGATTGCTATATTTAATATATTCATTGATGTTGTTTCACAAACAGTCTTTGATACTACAAAAGATATAATTGATGAGGAGGCAAAGAAAGAAAAACTTCAAGTAGGTGATATTCTATTCATATATGAACCTCATAAGAAATTAACTCAAGCAACATATCACCTCTACAACATTTTAAATCCATCCTCTGATGGAATTGAGTTAAAAGATGAGATGATTTTTCCCCTCAATAGCTGGCTTATTGCAGTTCCATGGATAGCATCCAGAAAGTAATTGGAAGGTTATTTTTTTTGTTCTACAATCTTTTTATTTTTGCTTTTTATATTATAGGCTGGGTTTTTGTAATCTTTTCAAAAACAAAATCAATCACACTTAAAAACTATCTTAAAAGGATTTTTTTTCATCTTAAAAAGAACAAAGAGAAATCTTTTCTTTTTCACTTTTCATCACTTGGTGAAATGAAAGCAGCTGAGGGAATCATTAAGTATCTTAGGGCTAAAAATAAAAATATTGTCATAACCGTTTTTACAGAGACAGCATATTTATCTGCAAAAGAAAGATATGATAATGTTGTTCTAATGCCTGTAGATTTTTATCCCGTAGTCAAGCTCTTTGTCAAGAAGATTAGCCCAGCTATTGCATTTATAACAGAAACTGAAATATGGCCATCGTATATAATAAGTCTCTCAAAACACTCAAGGGTTATATGGATAAACGCAAGGATTTCTGAAAGATCATACAAAAGATACACCTTGTTAAAACCGCTTTTAAGATATGTTTTTGAAAATGTTGATAGTGTGTTTGTGCAGACTATGGATGATCTTAAAAGATTTTCTAAATTTATTGATCATAAAAAAATAGTAATTGCGGGTAATACAAAGTATGACAGCGATCTTTTCATTGAAATTCCAAACGATATTTTAAATATACTTAAAACATGGGAGAATAATATCTTTACAGTTATTCTTGGAAGTATTCATCCAGATGAGTTTGAATATTTTGTTAAGGCATACAAACTTTTAAAGAATGAAAAACTCAATATTAAGCTTTTAGTTGTTCCAAGGCATATAGAAAAAATCTCTGAGTTTGAGATGATATTAAATAGACATAATATTGACTATATAAGGTTTTCTGATATACAAAAAGATAAAAAAATAAGATGTGAGTATTTTGATTTTATGATATTTGATCTCACAGGTTATCTAAGCGGGCTTTATATAGTTTGTGATCTTGCTTTTGTTGGAGGAACGCTTAACAAAGTCGGAGGTCACAATCTTCTTGAACCGGCTTTTCATTCAAAGCCAGTTATTTTTGGTCCTTCATACCAGTTGCAAAAAATGGCTGCAGAAAGTCTTATTGAAAGAGCTTGTGGATTTATAGTATCTGATGAGTATGAAATAAAAAGTAGAATAAAATACTTTATGTATAGTCAGGATATGAGAAAAAAAGCAGGTGAAAGCTCAAAAAAAGTTTTTTGCAATCTTACAGGTGCAAAGGAGATAATAATAAAAGCAATTGAAGGAAAGGTTTGACACTCATGGACAGACCCCAGGTTCTGTGCTTTTAATAATACCATATTGAAAGTTAAGTTTAACGCAGCCTTGTGTTG
>JBMFKQ010000002.1:69020-88636 GCA_049972095.1 Elusimicrobiales bacterium | reverse complement strand
CATAAAAGCATAAAGATGACACCGATGGAATATTTAATTAAAGAGAAAATAGAAAACAAAGAATTAACACCAGAAAATTCCAAAATGTATGGAGATCTTACAGATATTTGACTCGCGGTTATAAAAATTGTAGAATGATAACATAAAATATAAAATGCCAAATAATAAAAACTTTAGAGAATAAAAAGTTAATGTTGGAATTATGTGGAATAGATGAAAAGGAATAAAACTTTGTCTTGTGATATTTTTGATGAAGGCTTTTTGGAAAAGATTTTTGCTATAAGTGATGAAAATTTGCTGCCGGAAATGCCACCGAACTATCCTCCATTTTTTTCATGGGATAGAGTAATGGGTATAAAGCCGGAAAAAGTGGTAAAACTATGGAGGGAATCAAATAGCAAAAACAGAAACATAAATCCAGTTATTTATGTTCATATTCCATTTTGTTCATATATATGTAAGTTTTGTGGCTTTTATAGAAAAATACCAGATAGTCATCTGGAAATAGAATACTACCTAAAGGCTTTAGTTAAAGAGACTATCTATTTTAAAGATGCTTTTAAGAATTTTCCTATAAGAGCTCTTTTTTTTGGTGGTGGTACTCCAACTATACTTTCAGAAAAACAATTAGAGATTCTTATGAAAGTTTTCAAAGAAAACTTTACTATTACATCTCAAACAAAAATAGCAATGGAAGCATCTCCACATACTCTAACCTATCAGAAGGCTGTTAAACTAAAGGAGCTTGGTGTTAATTATCTTGCAATAGGAATCCAGAGTTTCAATGAAGAACTAATGAGGGGCCTTGGTAGACCGCAAACCCAACAACAGGCAATTAATGCTTTAAATAATGCTATAAAAGCTGGTATAGAAAATATTGAGGCTGATTTGATTGTAGGACTTCCCGGACAAACAGAAGAGATTTTTATGAGAGATATAGAGATTCTTTCCCAATTTGAACTGCAGCGTGTTTATATTTTTGACTGGCAACCAAGGAAATTTAGTAGTTATAATGATTTTCATAGCGCTTCCTTATATGGTGAATCAATGGACAAAGCAAGGGCTTGGCGCAAAAAGGGGATAGATTGGCTTATAGAAAAAAAGGGTTATATTATGCGTTGTGGTCATTGGATTTTTAAAGGAAAAGGTGGAGAGTGGCCCTATACTTATGATCAGCAGGAAGAAAAAGGATACTCTACCCTTGGACTTGGAGCGAGTTCAATAACATACTGTGCTGGTAAGCAGAGGTATCAAAATGTTTCTGATGTTGGTCGTTATATTTCATTGATAGAAAAAGGACTATTGCCGGTTGAAAAGATTGTTTTTCTTTCTAAAAAAGATGAGATAATCAACTATGCGGTAGTAAAATTTTTGCACACAGGTCAGCTGGTCCTAAAAGATTTTAAAGAAAAATTTGGAAAATCACCAGAAAAAACGATTGGACTTGAGTTAAAAAGGCTTTTAGAAATGGGAAGGATTTTGAAAACTTGTGACAGCTATATCCTTAAAAACAGGAATAAGGGAGTTTTTGATCTTAGTTCAGTATTTTTCCCACCTAAAATAATTTACAAACTTGCCTCATATGCTGATATAAGAATAGCGAAAAAGAAAGAAAAAAGTTTAATAAGTGAAAATAAATCTCTTAAAAACATTCATAACAAATATTCAAAACTTTGCTTTTTAAGAGAAGGATTGACTCTATATAATTTAATAGCAGCAAAAGATGGGCTTAAAGAAAGACCTTTAGAAGAGATTTTTATTGAAATTTCTCATAAAAAAACTTTGGGTCTTAAACAAATAGTATTTTGTGATTCTGAACCTATATCTTTTAAGAAAGCCTATTTAATGGTTTATATGGCAGGTAAAAAAGGTTTAGATTCAGCATTTATGTGCCCTGCTTTTGATGATCTTAATAGTTATAATGCTACAAGACTTAAAAATGCAGGCTTGTCTCTTGTTTATCTTCCTTTATCATTGCAAGAAAACAACCAGTTAAGAATTTTTAAAGAGAGCGGGATAAAGTTTTTCTTTTATTGTGGGCTTGGAGACAAAGAGTTTAAAAATTTTGAGAATAAAATAAAATTGTCTAAGAAGAAAAATGCGGATGGATTATTATTTATCCTTCCTGTTGGGTCTTATGATAATGATTGTTATTTACTTTATAAGAAACTTAAAGAAAATACTTTTGCAATAGCAGATAAAGCAGCTGCTGTTGGTATAAGAACTGTCATTTTAAATTCTTTACCATGTCTTCTTTATCCTAAACAAGAAGAACTTTTTGAGTCCTTTCTTTTTATTCCAGATGCAAGAGAAAGTGAAGAAGAAATTATAAAACTTGAGTCATGTTTGGTGTGTAAATATTTAACACATTGTCCTGGTCCTCATGAGGATTATTTTAAATCTCCTTTAAGAATATCAGATGAAAAAACTGTTAGTGATGGAAGATTTTGTGATATAATCCCAATAGTGTCATGACTGAAAAGGAGAATTTAGATCAATTAAGTATATATACTTCTAATATATGCAATCTGCAATGTAAGTATTGTGCCTTAAAGGATAATCTCAGTGATAAAAGAAAATATAAACTTTCTTTTACAGATCTAAAAAATGCAACTGATTATTTTTTAAAAGTTTCTAAAAGTTCAACTAAACATATCCTTTTTTTAGGAGGAGAACCATTGCTTATTTCTGATACTATTCTTAGGTTAGTAAAGAATTATTCTTCTGTACGGAATCTTAGCTTTGAGCTTACCACTAATGGAGTACTATTGAACCAAAATTTAATAGAAGAGTTTAAAAAATATAGAGTTAACTTATCTGTTAATTGGGATGGGATTAAGAAAGTTAATGATGAAAATAGAAGGTTTATAATAAAGAAATCTAAATCAGTTCATAATATATTAAATAATCTTTTTCAGAGGAGAGACTTATCTAAAGATTTTTGTGTAAAGATGGTAGTTACTCCCAAAAATGTAGCTTTTCTTTCCAAAAATATAGAATATATGGCTAAAAAAGGTTTTGTAGAAATACATCTCTTGGCTGAGCTATATACAAAATTTTCCAAAAAGTCTTTAAAATTGTTACAAAAAGAATTGGAGAAAATATCTATTATAGTCGATAAATATAGAAATGTTAAGTTCCGAGATGTTGAAGATTTTTTAAAAAGATTACCTTTTTATACTAAAAAAGCACTTCCATGGTGGTATGAGTGTAGACAGCTAAATCTTGGTCCTGATGGTAAGTATTATGTATGTGATGAGTGTATGAGACTACCATTAGAAGAAAACGAAGGTGTTGTAGGTGATTTAAGAACAGGTATAGATTTTAAAAAGAGAAGGTCTTTAATTGAAGAGGCAAGAGAATATGTTATCAAAAACATAAAAGGGTCACAGTTTTTTTTTTATTGTCCTTTAGGTTTATATTTTTTATGTAAATATCGTAAGGAAGATCCTTATTATAAATTGAGACACCTATTGGATATATCAATCAATATGGTAAATGGCTTACTAAAGGTATCTAAAATTTACAAAAGAGGTTTAAATGACCAAAGCTGATAATATAGAGTCTCTTTATTTATACCTGACCAATGAATGTAATATGAGGTGTAAATATTGTTTTATAGATAAAAATATTTCAAAGACGCTGGATGATGTGGCTATGCTATACAGAGCAATAGACAGATTTATTATTTATTCTTCAAATTATAATCGCAAATATATTTCTATAATTGGAGGAGAACCTTTTTTGTATTATAAAACAATAGAAAGGATAATAGATTATATAAGGCTAAAGTATAAAACTTATGATATAAATATTGATATAACAACAAATGGGACAAACCTAAATGAGGATAGAATTAAATTCCTTACCATAAAAGGAGTAAAGATCTATGTAAGTATTGATGGTTTGAGAAATATAAATGATAAATATAGACAATTTTTGAATAACAAAAGTTCAGTTTATGAAAAATTATTAAGAGTAATACCTATACTCAAGAAACACACACAATTAAATGCGAAAATGTTTTTTAGTATTAATACTCTTAATAGTTTTACAAATAATATAAGATCATTACTAAAACTGGGTTTTACTGAAATAAGATTTACTCCTGTTATGTATACTAAATGGAGACAGGTTGATTTAGTTAACTTAAAACACAGTTTTAATAAATTTGAACATTTTATTTTATCTGAAAATTTCACATGGGATAAACTAACAAAAACATTTCCAGAAATAGAAGATGTTTGGAAAAGAGTTACAAAATATTTGGAAAGAAGATACTGGTGGCATGAGTGTAGACAGATTAATGTTGGCCCTGATGGAAATTATTATATATGTGATGAGTGTATGAGATTTATTTCAAAGGGTAATAATGAATCTTTTACAATAGGTAATATAAAGCAGGGTATTTTATGGGATAAAAGGGATAGTTTATTAAAAGAGGCAAAAAAATATATAACCTACAATTTTAAAGATTCTTTTCTTTTTTTTTATTGCCCTATGGCTTTATATTTCTTTTGTAAATTTTCAGGTCAAAGTCCACGAGAATGGTTTATAAATCAATTAAACTTTTCCCGCGTTTATACAGCATCTCTACTACAAATAATAAAAAATTTCAAGTTGTAGGATTACATATGTTTTGGGACCTTTCAGGGGTTAATTCTTTGTTTTCTTTTTTCTATCTAAAGAGAATCACCACTTTTAAAATACCTTTATAGTTATTCCTCTCTTTAGATGTGTATTTTGTTTATGAGATTGTGTAAAAATAAATACCAGCACACTACATTCTTCTGTCATACTCCGAAATTTGAAATTCAACATCCAATACTTAAAATTGCTTATGTCTTACATTTCACTTCTCACCCATCATCTTTTCACTAAAATTAAATTATGTTTGATTTTATAAGTATTATCTTTTAATGTTCCAGAATCCAATATCCAAAATTTAAAATTGTTCCACATCTTATTTTTATGTCTCAAGATTTGCTTAATTACTAATTAATTTAAGATAAACTTGGATTTAGTAGGTTTTGGAATAATAATAATGATGAAGAATTTTTTTAATTTGATCTATGAAAATTTGGGTATTATCTTTAAACAATGATAATTGAACAACTACAGTCTATAAAAAAATTAGATAATGGTTCTTCAAGTTTTTCTTTGTTTGCTTCTAAAAGTTTTTTAGTTATTTTACTATTTTAATTAGCTCACTCAAGTCAGGACAGTTAAGGTATCTTAAATTTCTTTCTCCAAGAATAGGCTTAGAAAAACAGAAAAAAATTCTTTTTCAATTAGTTTGATTATTGCAATATGAAAATCTTTTTCCACCTGAATATGATATGATAACAACTTTCCTTTTTTCTGTTTTCTTTGATATTATTTAATAATTTCTCTCAATTTTCTCTATTTTCATATCTTTAACCTTACTTTTGTGGTAGGTTAATTAAATGTTAATCAATTAGAGAGACTAAATATTTCTTTTATAGTAATGTAAAATTCAAATGCTTTCCTGGTTTTTTAATAGTTTAAAGTAGTATTTTCCTTTTATAAACTCCATTTGTATTATTTTTTTATTAACAAGCTTTGCAGCGGCATTAATCACATTGTTTCCATCTGTGCAATCCTGACATAGTGGTATTTTCTTTGCTATCTTAAGAACTGTTTGAGTATCTATATTGTTTTTCCGTTTAAGTATTTCTATAAGACATTTTTCGTTATCAGTAAGGTACTCTTTTGAAAATTTTTGCTTCTTTTTTTTATCATTTTCGCTTTTAAGTGGCATAAAATCCTCCCATCCAAATATCTCAATGTATTTTCTATCCACTCCTTTGCAGATTTTATAAAGCATGCATTTTTCACATATCTTCCCCTTTATTTTTTCTTCATTTGCATTTTCATCTAGATCTATTCTTCTGCCATCAGGTGAGGTCACAAGCGTGTTAAATGGGGAGAGCCCTATTGCTTGCTGATAATATTCATCAAGAAAACATGGTGGCACATTTAGAAAAAGTATTTCATTAGAAAGTCCGTTTTTCTTCATCATTTCTATAAGGTTTAAAAAATGTTTTTTACATTTTCCAAGCGAGACCCCAATATCTCTGTTTATATACATATTGCCTGTATAGATTGGATATATTATTACAAAATTGCTCACCCCCTTATCTAAGAAGAATTTAACTGTTTTCTCAATATTCAATATATTGCATTTATTTACAAGTATGTTGTTTCCTATTCTTACTTTAAGTTTTTTCATATTTTCAAGACCTTTCATTGCTTTTTCCCATGCATATTCTCTTTTCACAAGTATATTGTGTATTTTTGGTATATGTGATGTAAATGAAAATTTACAGAATGTTAGTCCTGCTTCAACAAGTTTTTTAGCAAATTCGTAATTTTCAAGAAGTATTCCATTTGTTTGTATCCTTATGAAGCTAAACCCTATTTTCCTTGCTGTTTTTATTATCTGAGGGAGGTCATCTCTAATTGTTGGCTCACCACCACTTAAGCCAAGTTTAATATATCCCTCTTTTTTTGCTTTATATATCTGCTTTACTATATCATCAAAGGATGCTTTTTTAGTTCTATCATAGTCTGCTTGAGAGCAGAATATACATGAAGCGTTGCAGGAGTAGTTGAGGAGTATCTCATAGCATTGATTGTTGTTTTTCATACTCTATGAAGTTCTGTAAAATATTTAAATTTAAGTAGTTTTGTAAAATAATTTGTTAAAATTTCTTCTATTTCGCTTTGAAGCTTAGACTTTTCTAATAATCTCAGTTTTACTATATCATCATTCAATTTTTTTATATATTTCAGATATAAATATATTCCAATCTGGCAGAAGCCTTGTGATGAGGATATCTCATTTTTATTCATAAAATCAAAAAAGATTTCTCTTTCCCTGATGATATTCTTCTTTATTTTAAAAAGATTTCTCTCATTCTCATTCATAGATATTATTTTATCACATAAATAAAAATTACCGTCGGGAAAGAGTATTAGGTTTGAGCAGGGTGGTATTTTTTTATTCTTAATTTTATAAAAAACTTCATACATATTTGCAAATCTATATGCATTATGCTCTTTTATCATTTTAAGATAATCAATAAAAACCTTTTTGAGCTCTTTTTTAAGTATTAAGATTGATTTTTGACACCAGTTAGATGAATAGTCAAAGGAAATACCTATGGATTTAAATCCTATTTCATAGAGATGTTTTATATTGTTTGAAAGGCTATTTATAGTTTTTGGGGTTATAACCATATTTACTGATGTGTAGTCCTTTAAGTTATATTTTTCAAGCACAGATAAAACCCTTTTATAAACCGAGGATTTAAAACCTATAAACCTTCTGTTTCTATCATTTGTTTTCAAATCTCCATCTATGCTTACTATTAGATTTATATTGTTTTGTTTTATAAAATCTGCTACGGTTCTATCTATAAGCGTTGCATTTGTAAATATGCTTATTCTTGCACTTTTCACAGCATATCTCATCATTTTTACTACCTTTTCTTTTTCAATTAGTGGCTCTCCACCTATAAAAATAACCTCTGGATTTTCTGATATGTCTAAAAACTTTTTAAATGCCCTTTTAAATGCTTCAAAAGATATGCTTTTCTTTTTTTTGTAAGATGAATAAAAGCAGTATGAGCATCTAAGATTACAAGAGCTTGTTACATATACAAAAAGCTTGTTTATTTTATTGGATTTAGTTCGCTGTCTCCATATTTTTTTATATACTCCTTCCATATTCCCTCACAGAGATTATATAGCTTACATCCTATACATCTTTCTGTCTTTGTTCTCCCGTATTTTTTCCTTGATTTAACTACATCATCATCCTTAAAATCAGGTGCCCAGTGTTTTGATTTAAAAAGCTTTGCTTCATTTATCTCGCTAATGTAGTCAAGATAATCTGAAAAGTAGCATAGTGGAACATACCTTACCTTCCAGTGATTAAAGCCGTTTTTTATCCCTATTTCAAGTGCCTTTTTCATATAAATTGAGGCATCTGATATTCTTGGCACAAGCTTATCAAAATTTTCATTAGCACCGCCTTCTTGGGGATCAACAAATATATATTCAACATCTCTTATTCCAAGTTTTATATGAAGAAATGCTATTTTTGGAAGGTATCTATAGTTTGTTTTGACCACTGTTGTGTTAGCGTTTATCCTTGAAAAACCTATTTTTTTAAGGTTTTCTATACCCTTCATCATCTGAGAAAATGCCTTAGGTGATCTTGTAAGTTTGTCGTGAAGCTGTGGTGTATGTCCGTGTATTGAAAATATTATGGTAGAAAGTCCGGCTTCTAAGGCTTTTTTACAAAAGTCTATGTCTGCAAATGCTCTACCATTAGTTGCAATAACTATATCTGGAATCTTGAGTTTTTTTGCCGTAGATATTATCTCAAAAAAATCCTTTCTTATTGTTGCCTCACCACCTATCAGTTCAAGAATATCAACCTTTTCTTTTTTCGCAGCAAGATAGATCTCCTTTAAAACCTCATGTGTTGATTTGTCTTTTATTTTGTTTCTTCTTTGACTGTTTATGCAAAAGACACAGTTGTTGCTACATGAATAGCCAAGGAATATTACAAGTTTTTTTAATTTCCTCATAATATTAGCTTAAGCAGATTTTTGTTAATTATTATCTGCATCAGACACCCTATAAATATATTGAATGCAAATGGTTTTGCTCTTACAAATCTTAGCTTAACATTTTTATTAGGATGATTTTCCATCCATTTCTTAAGAACCTCAACCTGCTCTTCACTAAGCCCATCCTTAAAAAGATCATCAAAGATTCCATTAAATACCTCATTTTTCTTGATTATTCCAAGCTCATATGATGAAAGGATCATACCAGGCTTTATCTCATCCTTTGAGGCATAGAATATATTGTGGGCTTCTATTATCTTTTCAAATATTATTTTTCCAACAGTAAAGATTGTTGCAAACTTAAAAGTGTTTTTTATAGCAGTTATTATTATATTTTTTATTATCTCATATGATTGTGGAGACAGTAATGCATATATTAAAAGCCAGACATAAAAAACAAACATTATGTACTTCCAGATCTTTGATCTAAACATTGTTGATATCTTAGGCCATAGAAAGTAAAGAAGAAAAAAGAATATGTCTGTTCTGTGAAAGATGTTAAAGATGTAGTTTTGAAGAAGGAGGTTGAGTGTCTGTTTATATGAGAAGACTGAGAAAAGTGAGAATATCATAAAAAGGTTTTGAGGTTTAAGTTTTAAAGATTCCTTTAACTCATTTTTGTAATATTCTTTTATTTCTTTGAATGCATCATTATCTCCTTTTCTAAGCATTGTGCTGTTTTCCTTTACATATGAATAGATAGAAAAAAAAGCAGCTATTATAAATATGTTTATAAGGCATAATAGCCATAAAGATTGTGGAAATCCTCGTAGTTGAGGATTTATAAGAGGGATTATTACCATATTTGCAGTATAAAACTTTGAATCCCCAGCAGGCCATACCTCCCCATACCAAAGTATGTATGAAAAGATTGCAGACTGTATGAGATTATAAAAATAGTATATGTAAAACTGATTTGTTAAGTAATTGCTGATATATCCATAGCTTCCAAGAAGAGTTAGTGTTAGTTGTATTAAAAGCATAAAAAGTGTAAATCTAAATGCTAAGATGATATGTGAATTTTTTATCTTTCCTGTTTCAAAATCTTCCTTTATAATAAAAATTCCCCATGTTATGTAAAAGAATGCTGATGCATAAAATAGAAAAATACTCAGGTTATCTACAAACTGTTTTAAGCTCATCGTCTCCATAAAGTTCATAATATCTTTTCATAAGTCCAAGACATTTCTTTTTTAAAATGCATTTTTCACATTTTTTTGTAAAAATAATCTCATTATCTGGAAGTGTTTTCCATGCATATCTTCTGAGTCTCGGATTAAGTATACAAAGTGGAAAATGATAAAGTCTTATGTTTGATGCTTTTAATATATCTTCATCAATTTCTTCTATTACCTTTGCAGAGTCTGAAAGTTTGAGTTTTATTATTTTTCTATTTTCCTCACCAACTCCTTCTATCTCATAGTGTATAATAACATGATACCAATTTCTATAAGCTATCATTAGATCCTTTACAAAAAGAATGGTTTGTTTTAAATCTTCTATATTGAGTTTATGAACAACAGTTCTTATCTCTATACTTCCACAAAAGTATTTCATAAGATTCATAAGTCCTGATATTGTTTGATGATAACTTTTTTTTACTCCTGTTATTTTGTCAAAGACATCAGATCTGTATGAATGAATACTTATGGCAGCAGTAAATCTTTCATTTGTTATTGCTGAAAATTTTTTAGCAAATGTTTCATCCGAAAACCTTCTACCATTTGTTAAAAGTGTTATTGGTGTTTTTTTAAATTTATCAGAAAAGTATCTTATAAGATGAAAAAAATTTGGATGAAGGGTTGGCTCTCCACCTGTTATGTTTATATAGTCTTTTCTTTTGTGGTTTGGGTAAAAAACATCATCTTTACCTTGAAGGTAAAGATTTATTTTTTTTATCTGGGTTTTTAAATCATAATTACCATATGGATCTGAATTAGAATAATCTCTTGGATTTGTGCACATTATGCATCTGTTATTACATTTATTCCACAGTGATATGTCAGGCATCAAACCACCTCATAAATATATCTTTTATCTCCCTTTTCATCAGCTTTTTTATAAGTATCTTGAAAATACCCTTTTCAATTACACACCAATAATTTGAGAAATCTATATTGATAAGGGAGCCTTTTGTAGAATAATTAAAAGCTGGGCACACCCCACAATATGGTTTAAAAGCACACCTTGAGCATTGAGGATAGATATCTATGTTAGAACTATAAATAACAGCCTTTGATTTTAGCGATTTAATTATACTTTTATATGATGAAGAGAAAACATCTCCAATTTTAAAGATGTTTTCTCCTTTGTTTTCTATCATCCTCCCTTCATCACATGTGTATATACCTCCATCTGGATAATAAGCCATCTGACCTATGACTGATCCGCATGGACTTCTTAGATCAAGATAGTTTGGATCTTCGTTAAAAAGTATTTTTTTAAGTTTTATGGCTGCATTTCTTTCAATAAATTTTTCTTCTCTATTTATTTCTATTATATAGTCAAGAGATTTTTCATAAAACTCAAGGAACTCATCAGGGGTATATCCTATTTCGTTCCATCTTGATGATGCATATCCTATTGGAGAGAGTGGTCTTATGAATATGCCACCAAGAGAAAGATTTCTATATTCATCTATTATCTCCTTCCATCTCTTAAGTGAGATCCTTGTGGTAGTCATTAGAGCTGAGGGAAGAGAATCGGGTTGTCCTTTTTTTATAGTTGATGTAAGCTTAATAATTTTTGAAAGCCAAAGAATAGTATTTTTGTACGAATCTTGAGCAAAATAGATTCTGTTTGTATTGTGTATCTCACAAGGACCATCAAGTGATGTGCATAGCGATATATTATTTTTCATTATAAACTCAAGTTTTTTGCTGTTCATAAGTGAGAGATTTGTAACAATGGTTATAAGGACATCCTTAGCTTTTTTTCTGTTTTTCTCATTTATATATAATACAGATTCCTCAAAAACCTTCCAGTTTATGAAAGATTCTCCTCCTTGAAACTCAACAGTTATATGATCTGATGGAACAGAGAATATAAAGTCAATAGTTTTTTGTGCTGTTTTGAAATTCATATCAATGATTTTTGTCCCTTCTGGTTTTGCTCTGCAGTAGACGCATGCATGGTTGCATTTTGTTGTAAGCACGACTATATGAAGTGTTGGTGGAGAAAATAGGTATCTATTGAGCTTAAGGTAGTTTGATATGTATCTTTTTTCATTTTCTTTGCCAACTATCATTCCAAGAGTATAGAGTTTTCTAAAAAGATATGAAGGCATTCTATTTTCAACTACTGATATAAATTCATTTTTTTTAAGAAATGTATTTGCCCCGCTGTGGGATGATATAAAATAATTATTCTCATCTATCTTTTCAAAAAGTATATCAATTATCATTTTCTTTTTTTAATTACAGGTTTGAACTCACTCCAGCCGTATATCTCAGGATATTCCTTCCACGGGCCTTCACAGATATTGTAATAAAAACACTCCTTACATTGAGGGCCTTTGACTTTTGCTTCTATTCTTCTGTATTCTCCAAAGTTTTCAACAAATACATCAGCGTCAACAACAGGACCATCCGGTATTATTCTTTCAGCCACATGCTCTTCATATCCCTGCATCATGCAGTATGGTATTGCCTCAGTGTAGCATGGAGTTTTTGCAGATCTTCCTATCTCAAGCCCTTTATATATGTATGGCATAACATCTGTTTTTTTTGGAACAATCCAGTTTCTGTTTTCCCATCCCCTTCCTACTATGTGTATAAAGGCGAATTGAAACTGATTTACATTTAAATAGACAAGAAGTTTTGCTATTTCCGGAAGATATTTATAATTAACTGAATTTACTACTGTATTTGTTAAAACATATATTCCAAGTTTTCTGGCATTTTTTATTCCAGTAATGGTTTGATTGAAGCTTTGAGGTGAGTGTGTTAGCATATCATGAATTTGTGAATTTGGCCCATGGATTGCTGGACTTATCTCATTTACACCAGCTGAAACCAATTCTTTTAGAAATCTTTCATTACAAAGTGTTCTTCCATTTGTCTGGAGCTGTATCCTTGTATAACCTGCTTTTTTTGCCTCTTTCACAATTCTTACTATCTCGGGATGTAGGGTTGGCTCTCCCCCCGTAAGAACTACTGTTCCTGCATCTGATTTTATGCCATCATAAAGTGCTTTTTTTATCTCCTCAAAAGACTTTGGTTTTATATATTCCCTTTTTGAGCCTTGTGCACAGAAATCGCATCTATTGTTGCAGTTGAATGTTATTTTTATATCAAGTTTTTTATTCATAAATCTCAAGCCATCTTTTCATTATCTTACTTAATAATCTGTCTTTTTGAGACTGGTTTATAAGATCAAAGATAAATTTAAATATCTTGCACTTTGGTGTTTTTGAGGGAGATGATATATCTGAGTAAAGATATCTGTGCCATATTGGGATATGGCAGTAGTTAGAATAAGCACACATTTTACAGTTTTGATCATATTTGTTTGTTGTTGAGTATTTGAGAATCTCTTTTACATTTTCAGAGTTTAAAAATCTCTTTACAGACATAGATACATCTGCCAATTTGAAATCCTTTTTTCCATCCTCACAAAGCATTCTTGACTCATCATCAGGGTATATGTTTCCATTGTGATCATAAGAAAGTCTGTTTAAGATTGGAATGCTTCTTTTAGGATGGTATTTTTTTAGTTTCATAGTCTTTAAGAGTAGAAAGAAACCTTTTTCATATATTGGTATTTCTCTGTCATGGTTTATTCTGATTATCTCATCAAATGCTTTTTCATAAAATTCTATGTATTCCTCTGATGTTATTCCTATCCTATCCCATATTTCATTGGCTTTTCCTATTGGCTCAATCATTCCCAGCTGAACCCTTGTGATGTTATGCTTTAGATATTCATTTATTATCTCTCTATAAAAAGAAAGAGAGAATTTGGTTATCGTTGTTATCAGATTGGGTTGTTCTATTATACCTTTTGAAGCATAGTATTGAATTTTTTTTATTGATGATGAGAGTTTTGAGTATGCATCTTTAATTCCATCTCTTTGAAGATTGTGAAGCTCTTTTGGTCCATCAAGAGATGTGCATATAGTTATTCGGTATTTAAGGATGAGTTTTATGTCATCATCAGTAAGTTTTGTTAGGTTTGATACAATTGATATATGTTTTTTGATTTTTTTCTCTTTAGTTTTTTTTTCAAAATAATTAAGCATTTTTTCAAGTTTTTCTGTTATGAGAAATGGCTCACCACCAGTTAGCTCAAGATATATATACTGGGGTGATTTTGAGAGAATAAAGTCTATTATTCTATATGAGGTATCTTCATCAATCTGATTTTTTGTCTCATTTTTATTTTTAGCTGCACAGTAAAGACAGTTGCTGTTACATATATTTCCTATTGATATTATATGGTCATGTGGCAGAGTATTGAGATTTTCAGTTTCCTTCATCTTTTGTAAAAGCACGATATCTTTGGGGGGCTATGGATTTTATCTAGCGGTTTAAATTCTTTGTCTCCAAACTCTTCATAGTATTTTTTTTCAAAACCAGCGCATATTTTTGAATATATACATTTTTCACATCTTTTTGTCTTAATTCTCAAATTTTGAGTTATCATTGTATACATTTGGTTGTAATAAGTTTTTTGAGGTAGTATAAGGTCATCATCTGAGAATGGAATCTTCCAATCAGATATAAGCCCTTCATATCCCGGCAAAAGACATGGAGTGTAGTTGGAAAGAATCGGAGATAGTGGGAATGCATTATGCAAGGCAAGATATTCTACTGCCTGCTTTATGTAGGGAAGGGTTGTAGAGTATGGAACTGTAAGTTTTTCTTTATTTTTTTTTACCTCTCCTATTATATGGAGCCCTATTATGTGAAATGTTTCTATGGCATATTTTTTGTGAAAGTATTTTACAAGATGAGGTATATCCTTGAAGTTTAGCAAGTTTACAGCTGTTCCAACAGTTATGTGTATTTCTTCCTTTATGACATTTTCTATGGCTTTTAAAACTTTGTAAAATGCCCCTTTAATACCTACTATTCTGTCATGGGTTTTAGGATTATGAGAGTGGATGGAAAAGGTTATTGAGTTTAACCCTGCTTTTTTTAGCTTATTGACAAATTTGTAGTCTGAAAGATTTATACCATTTGTCACTATCTGAATTATGGGATATCCAATTTTTCTTGCAATTGATACTATCTTTTCAAGCTCTGGATATACTGTTGGCTCTCCTCCTATTATCTGGCATAGTCTTGAGCCATTTTCATAGGATTTTTTCATATGAAGTGCCGCTTTTTTTAAATCAATGGATAGGGAAGATAATTGTGTTTGGGGATACTCAGTATAGCAAAAGATACATTTTGCATTGCAGGAGTAGTGAAGTGTAAGCTCGCATGATTTTGGGTTTGTATATGGCCAACCAAACTTTTTTATGGCATCAATTGTGGATAGTATTTTCACTTCTACTTTTTATGACTCACTTTTGTCTAATATATTTATGTAAATTCTTTATTATTTTTTAGTCATCAGCACCATCCACCGCGTGCATGAGATCCATGAGATCCATGAGATCCATGAGATCCATGAGATGAATGTGCTCCATGAGCTCCATGAGATGAATGTGATCCATGTGCTCCATGAGATGAGTGAGAACCATGTGATGAATGGGAGACATGCCGTGTTCCTGTAAAGTAATTTGTATGAAAGACACCTGCCTCAGCTTCCTGTGGAAGTGATGCACCAATAATCCCTAAGGCAATTGCAGTTTTTACAACATCACTATCAAGGATTTTTCCTTCTTCACTTGTTAGATAATTTTTTAGATATTTTTTTATGCTTTCTTTTGCTTTTTTATTCTTCATCACCACCCCCTCTTTTCCTCCTAAATCTTTTTTCTTCCTCTGCAGCCTGCTTTGCCTTTTTTATTATCTCTCCCTCTAACTTTTTTCTTTCTTCCTCCTCCTGTGCTTGTTTAAGCTTTTCTTCTTCTCTTTTCCTTTTTTCCTCAAGATCAGCAAGGTATGAGCAGTATGTCGAAAGAAGTTTGTTGAGTTTTTCTCTACATATAACACCTCCTATCTTTCTGATTTTACATAACTCTTCCGAGCCTTTTTCGAGAAACTCGCAATCATATTTTCCTGTAGTTTTTATATTCTCATATGCTTTAACGCATTCTTCTTTGTTGGGCATTGGGCACCCATCAAGTATATTCTTAGGGAAAACAGTGTAGCATTTTTTTCTTTCTGATGGGTTTGTGAAAAGTCTATCACATATCCCTCTTATATCATTTTTTATTTCGGAGCAAATTTTATCTGGGCTAAGATTTAGAGATGAAAAACGCCAGGAATCACTTGTACGTATCCGATTTTCCTTTTCATCACGTATCTCCATCTCTAGGTATTTTTTACAATCAGCTTCGTTTTTATTTGCACCTATAAAAAACTCATTAAACTGATACTCATAATATACCTTTGTACATTCTTCTTTTGTCGGTGTAAACCTATCACACTTTGATGGGTCTTTATTGGCAATTGCCTCACATAAAAGGTAATCCTTTAGAAGCTCTACTATTTTGTTAGTCTGCTGAGGGGATAATGTTAGTTGTTGAATGGGGGATGTTATCTTCCTTGGTGGTGGTCCCCATTCCTTACCCCAGCCTGAAATTATGTCTTCGAATGTTTTTGTGCATCCAGTCATCTGCATATACTCTGGTGATACAGTTTGCTCAATGGATGGTGGAGGAGTAGAAACAGGTGGTGGAGTGGTATAATCCTTTGGAATTTCTTTTCCTATTTTTAGCTCCTCAGTTTGTGTTTCTGGTTGTTGAATTATAGGAGTTTTTCTGCTTTTAATCTGTAGCAGAATAATAACTGCTGCAACGATTATTATACCAAACACTATATATTTTTTCATTTTTTGCCTCCTCCTTTTCCAAGGGCAGAAAGTATAACAAGAGTTGTCAAAAGCTCAGCTACTTTTGAGTTTTTCTTTGATGTATCTATCCTGCATTGCTGTGATAATGCTTCGTTCATAAGATTATTAAATAAGGTTATATTTTTTTCGTCGAATATTGCCTCAGCCTTTTCATCTTTTATATTTATCTTTATGAGATCTTCTTTGTCTATAATGTTTTTTGCTATTTTTATAGCATCAGCCGAGTATATGTCAAGATCTATTTCATACTTCATCTTTACCTCACACCTTAGATTTTTACCCAGTCGTTAAGAACCTTGGAATAACTTTTGTTTTCCATAAACTCAAAGAGTGTATCAAATATACCCATCATTATAGCACATCTTGATGATGTAAAGTTATCACCCCAAAAGTTAGACTGTGATTCGTAGTTAACAACAGGACAAACCCCACACCACGGCATATAAGGACATCTTGAGCATCTTGGTTGATTTTCAAGGTTTGATGTATGCATACATATCCTTGTTATTGGGGAGTTTATAAGTTTTGAGTATGAATCACTAAAAAGATTTCCTATTTTAAACGATTCATCCCCTTCCCATCCCACCATCCTTCCCTCATCGCAGGTGTAGACATCACCGTTGAAGTTGTATGCTATCTGTCCTGTTGCAGCACCACATGGACATCTAAGATCAGTAAATCCATGGTCTTTTGAGTTTATTATTTTGTTTAAAAGCATCTGAGCTGTTTTCTCGTAAAGTATTTTACCTTTTATATTCAGTTTTATTATGTATTCAAGAGCTTTTTTGTAGAAATCTACAAACTCATCAGGAGTATATCCTATAATATTCCAATGTTTTTTGGCAAATCCTATTGGGGAAAGTGGTCTTATAAAAATGGTTTCAAGGCCATTTTTAACATATTCATCAACTATCTCTTTAGGATAGTCAAGTGATTTTTTTGAAACAGTCAAAAGGGCTGATGGCTTGAATATCCTATAAGAAAGTCCATGCTGTTTTTCATATTTATTGTTAAAGTATTTTATCCATTTAACCGCAAGCTCATAAGAGCTTGAGCCTGAATATATCCTGTTTGACTCGTGGAGTCTCTTAGGTCCATCAAGAGATGTGCAGAGTGAAATCTCATTTCTCAAAAGAAACTCTGCCTTTTTTTCATCCATTAGCGAGAAATTTGTGACAACCGATAGTGAAAGTCTCTTATCTGATTTTTTTTCTTTTTCCCTTGCATATTCTATTGTTTTCTTAACTACATCCCAGTTTACAAGCGGCTCTCCACCCTGAAACTCTATTATCAGGTTTTTCGAAGGTGATAAAAAAGCAGTATCAACAGCCTTTTTTGCTGTGTTAATATTCATATCAGTGTCTGTATCTTTCATTCCAACTGCTTGACTTTGACAGTAAATGCATCTCTGATTGCACCTAAGAGTTATTACAATTATATGAAGTGAAGGGCCTGTAAAAAGATATGAGTTTAAGTCTTTCCACTTTCTGAAAAGTGAGTCAAAATCCATAAATGTTTTTATAAACCCCTTTTCTGAAAGCTCTTTGTAAAGTCTGTGTTTTTTAGTTATTTTGTTAGATATATAATCATTGAGGTCTTTTTCTTTAAGGATAATATAGCCTCCAAAATCATTTGTCATTATAACTTTGTTTTTGGATATCTTTTTCCATCTTACAAAGAGAGTGTTATCTAACTTTTTTGCCGTATTTTTCTTCCCATGTTTTTCTAATATCATCATCCTTCTCCTTTTGAAGTTCTTTTTTTATCTCTTCCTCAGCCTCTTTTATAAGCCTTTCAAGCTCTTTTTGCTCCTCTGGTGTTAAAGCATCTGGAAGTTCCTCTTGAGAGGGTGGGGTATAGGTAATCGCCTTTTTTATTATGTGAAACCTGAAATCAGCATTTTTATCTAAGAGTTTTTTTCTAAATATCTCGTATTTTAACTCATCTTCAAATCTTTTTTTAATTTTTCTTAGATCGTATACACCATCTTTCTTTGGAGTAAGCCTTATTTGAAAGAAATTTCCGGATTTACTTACAAAAACCCAGAAATCAGATGTCATCATATATGAGACATATCTTATCACCTCAATATCATAACTCACCGGATATCTTAAAACAATATCTTTCAAAAAACCTCCTTTAGTACCATATCTTACAGCATATTATAGTTCCACCCGAAAATAGAGAAAACCTGTATCTGGTCCATGAACTCGCTGCGTCCATTGCATAGAAGTCAATATAACCTGAATCATTAGGGAAAAATCCTGACATTCTTGGGTGGGTCGAAGGACATGTTCCGTTGGGATAGGCAACTGGTATGCAGAAATCCCGTATAATACCGGTAACGCGAAGATCCCCGTACACATCCAATTTATATTGTGGATTTGTCGTCCCGATGCCGACGTTGCCAGAACCTGATATTGAATATAAATTTCCATTATTGATAGAAATATTGTCTGATACTTTCGCATCCGTAACCGCACCATCCGATATCGCCCCAGTATAAACCGCATTGACTGCTATTGATGATGCAATAACATTTATTGGAAGCGCTCCTGCTGATATCATTGTTGCTGGATTTATTTGGCCTGCTGTCCAGGAAGATCCATCGGTTGTAATAAGAACCCTATTTGCTGTCCCACCTGCACCAGAAATACCAGTTCCACCTCTTGAAGGAGGAAGTGTTCCTGTTGTTATTTTTGAGGCATCAATGTTTGTAATTTGACTTCCATTTCCATAATATCTTGCTCCTGATACAAGATATATATGTGTTGAGACATAAACACCGCCATAATTTGCAGATGTGGTTGATGATATGTAAACATTGCTTGTTAGATTCATACGCGGTGTTCCAACTGCAGTTGTAAATGTCCCGCTTGATGCTGTTATGCCACCAGAAAAATTCCCCCACCCAGACACTGTTATCCCCGTGGTAAAGCTTGGCTGTGTGCTAAAAACAAGATCGCCACTTCCAGTTGTGCCAGATAC
>JBMFKQ010000002.1:0-68920 GCA_049972095.1 Elusimicrobiales bacterium | reverse complement strand
GATGATCGAAGATCTGCTGCAGATATTGAGCTTACAAGATTCTTAGAACCATCTGTTGCTACAAGCCTTGATGCTGTAAGTGATGAAAAGTTTATGTCTCCTGATGATGAGATACCTGTAAGGTTTGTAAGTGCTAATCCTGATGTTATAACATCTTTTCCGTTTATTTTAAGGTTTCCAGAGATATTCACATTTCCCGAAACATCAAGCTTCTCAGATGGTGAGGTTGTCCCTATGCCAGTTTTAGCTGATGCACTTTCGGTTGATAGAAATACATCTCCTCCTACAGATAGTGACTCAAATTCAACAGGTGCTGTAGACTTTTGTTTGAGATATCCACCAACTACAAGATTTCCTTCAACCAAAAGATCGCTTTTTGAATCGCCCCGGAAGGGGTTTAAAGTGTTTCCTATCATCACATCGCCTATCACCTGAAGCTTTTCCTGAGGATTTGGAGTTCCAATTCCCATTTTACCTGAGTTATCTATTATTGCTGCTGTTATATTGTTTGTCTTCATAATAATTGAACCATATCCGTTCATATCCGAATCTGCATATATCACAGCATCACCTGTGTTTGATATCGCACCGACTGATATAGATGAGCTTGAGGTCAATATACTGCCATCTGGAAATATAATAGATGAGCCGCTTCCTAAAAGCTGTATATCACCATTAACAACAAGTCTACGGTTTGGGTTACTTGTTCCAATTCCAACATTTCCTAAACTGTTTATGTAGACAGATGGTTGTGCAAGCGAGGATGTAGAGAAAAAAATAGAAGGTCCATAAAGTTTAGTTGATGATGAGTCTATGTCTAATTTTGGAATATTTTGATTTGAATATTTAATCGAAAATGCATCACCCGAAGCAGAAAGCTCTGCTATTTTATTTGTTCGTCCTCTATAAAATCTTACAATAGATGAAGCATTACTCCCACCTCCTACATACATCACTGCATCCTCACTAACAGAAAAAGGATTTCCAATCTGAAAATACTTTTCACCTTCAAATGCCTCAGAATCTGCTCCATATACAAAACTTCCCGGATTAATATATACATTGCTTGAAAAATAAACCTTAGAAAGAAAGGTATTTGTAGCTGAAAAGCTTTGAGTTGATTTAAGAGCTGCAATCTGCCCCTGATTTACAAGAAGCTCTCCAACAACATCAAGTGTTCCATAAACTGTTGTTGATGAGAGTTCTACTTTTCTGCCATATCTTGTAACCTTTAGATTTCCAAGTATATTCACATCAGAACTAAATGTTGCTGAGCTTGTTAAAAGCCCATTATCAGCCCTTATAGCCCCTACAACATGAAGTTTTTCTGATGGCGTCGTTGTGCCTATACCTACATTATATATACTTGACGATTGAAGACTTATATGACCGGATGGATTTTTCATCTCGCCTGTTAGATTTATTGTTGAGATATATATATTTGTTCCTCTTATATCTCCATCTACATCCAGCGGATATGATGGGTCAGTCTTGCCTATACCAAGTCTTGATCCACTTAGCGCTGCAACAGTTGAGCCATTAACAACAAAATCAATCCTATCATTAACTACACCAATACTTATCTGTTCTTGATTAGAACCTTTTATGACGCCATTATTGAATATCCCTGACAGATTTATATTTGATACTGTTATGCTACCTGTGACAACAGCATTTCCGTCTACATAGAGTTTTTCACTGGGATTTGACAAGCCTATACCGAAATTTCCGTTATTTGAAAATCTTGCAATCTCATTTCCTCTTGTTTCAAATATTATATCCCCCCCCAGATAATTGTCTATATCAGCTCTTATTCTAACTGTGCCGGATGAAAAAAGGGTTGATACTACAGATGCCTCACCAGGTCCATACATACAATTTCCGGAGGAAGAAAAGCATATCCGATCCGTATATATGCCACCGCCGTAGACTATTAGTTTCTGATCTGAGGCGTATGGGTAAGAAGAGAGAAGTTCACCTATAATTGCAGATGAGAAATGAACATATGAGCCGTCTTCAAGCTTTTTTGCAATCATTGAGTATATAACGCTATTGATAGGCTCTCTTGGTGTAAGCCTTTCCCCCTCAACCTCAACCTCTATGTATCTTGGAGCACCTTGAGCAAATATTGTAAGGGGTGGTGAAAGTGTAATTGAAAAGACTCCAGCCCTTGCCTCTGTTGTTTGATATCCTGATTCCCAGAGTTTATTAGTTCCGTCTGGGCTGTCATAGATTCTGAAATTTATATGTATTATTCCGTTGATTGGAGCATTGCTTTTTTCAATCCTTCCCTGATAAACTATCGTTCCAGGAACACTTCCGGGTAATACTTCACCTGCTTTAAGATTTAAAGAGAATAACAAAAACATCACTGCAAATTTCATTAAACCCCCTATCTTATTATAATTAGTTTTCCCTTTTTTACAGTTCCAGTGGGATCTTTTATATAAAAAATATAAAGTCCACTTGGCACATATTGTAGATTAGAATCCTTAAGATCCCATGAATGCTTTTCAGAGTTTGTATTTTTTTTCAGTGTTACAACCTCTTCACCAGCTATATTAAATATCTTTATCTCACATATAAGGCTTAGTTTAGCGAATGTAACAGCATTGCAACCATTTTTAAGACTGCATGGATTTGGGAAAACATATGCATTTCTCACATCTGCCTCAGGTCCTTTGTTAAGCGCAACGATACCTGAGTTCAAAGAATAAAGTGAGGATAAAAATCTTGTATAGCCTATATCAATAAGGTTTCCATCAAGTCCATAGCTATATGATATTTTTTTATCATAGTTTGAAAGAGAGTGTTGTGTTAAGTTGGTTACTCTGTAATTCTGTGATTGCATTGAAAATACATAACAACACTGAAATATAAGCAATATAAATTTTACCATTTTCATAGAGAATATTTTATAATATTTTAAAGCTATTTCTTGAAAACTATATGATTTACAAGAACAGCCCTTACACTTCCTATAAAAACCTCCGCTTCAAGCATAAGTGGAAATCTTTCTTCCTTTGATATATAAACATACATACTCCTTCCCTTTTTTGGCACGAATATCCCCTCTTCTCCTATTGTGGGTTCAATTTTATAAGCATAAAATTTACCGAAAGGTATTTTCACCATTTCAATACCATGAAATATCAGATTTATACTTTTGATTTTTCGAGTAGCTATATTAATGCTTTTGATTTGAGTAGGATCATCTGAGCGAACAACCATAAACAGAGCAGATAGAGCATCATAGACATAGCCTTTTAACTCTCCTGAGTGTTTTGTGGTTTTGTTTTTGGAGAAATGTTCTCCATAAAAAATACCGCTACTATAATCAAAAACGCTATATTCTGAAAATTGAAACCCTCCTTCTTTTATCTCTTTTATATATCCGTATGATCTTTTGGTATCTGTTGATATATATGATATATTTGTATCCCTAACCTTAAAAAATATATCAATGAATGAATTTGACCTTGCAATAGATTTTATAATGTAGGCTTCATCTCTATCATCCTTTATGTAATTTTCCCCCCATTCAATAACAGCACTTCCAACATTCATTGCACCCCAGTATATATCATACTCAAATCTTTCGATGATGGAAGTTTTAGCAGATTTTTTGAAGATTTTTTCAAATGGATACTCACTGCCAAAAGCAGCGTTTTGAAAATTTATAGCAGCAAAGAAAAAAAGCAGCTTTATTATTGATTTAAGGGAAATTAGATTTTTTATTACAGCAAACGGTTTTTTTTTAAGTTTTGTAAGCTCCTTCCTTCCCTGTCCTGTAAGAACCATAACACTCCTAATAGCTGTGTTTTCTCCAAGCTCAATATCACTTGCCTTATCCCCAACAATTATGGATTTTTTAATGTTTATCTTAAAGTCTTTCATTGCCATCTTTATCATTCCGGGCAGAGGTTTACGGCATATGCATCTTTCATTAGG
The DNA here is from genome assembly GCA_049972095.1 of Elusimicrobiales bacterium. Lineage (GTDB taxonomy): Bacteria > Elusimicrobiota > Elusimicrobia > Elusimicrobiales > UBA9959 > JANZZP01. The sequence goes on along the minus strand of JBMFKQ010000002.1, from coordinate 64,969 downwards.
TTTATGAGGACAGAAATAAACTGCATTTATTATCACACCCTTTTTTTCAAGTGTATCTACAATATAATTATTTATTTCAACTGATTGTTCAAAACTCATCATTCCTCTTCCAATAGCTGACTGATTTGTTAATATTATGAGATGATATCCTTTTATTCTTCTTAATCCCTCAACAGCACTTGGATATATTTTAACATCTTTAATTGATGTTATGTATTTTCCTTTAGCATCTTTGTTTATAACCCCATCTCGATCAAGAAAAATAGCAGGTTTAAAAAGATTAGATTTGTTGTATATTATCTTCATCTTTTGTTGAGAATAAGTTTAGTTATGTCTTTTTCTGTTTTCATTTTTATTATGGTTATGTAGAAGTCTCTTTTAAATATTCTGCTTACATATTTAAGGATTCTTACAGCATCCTTAACTGTTGTTATAAGAGGTAGTCTCTCTCTAAGCTCTTCTATTGAGATCAAATCTCTTTCTGTGTATGAATAATGATCAGGATATTCCCATATCTTGATAGGATTTGCATGGGTTTTTCTGATATATTCTATGAACTGTTTGTTGTCACCTATTCCAGAAAAAACTGCTACAGGAGTATTGGCAAAGAATTTTTTTGAGAATGTTTTTGATACAATTGGATCTTCAAAGCCTTCTATTTCATAGAATCCTCTTATTATCCTTTCTTTTTTGGCATAGAGAGATAGTTTCTTTTCAGTTAGCTCAATTATTTTTTCTTCGAAAAGCTCGCAGTGATTTATTATTATTGCATCGGCTCTTTTTACACCGCTGTAAGGTTCTCTAAGATTACCAAAAGGAAGAAGTTTATCATCTATTTGATTTGGGTTTATAACAACAACAGAGAAAAAGTATTCGAAGCTAAAATTTTGAAAGCCATCATCAAAGATTATAAAATCTGGATTATATTTTTCAACAGCTCTCATGCATGCAGCAAATCGATTTTTTGATGCGATTACAGGTATTCTTTGGTCTTTAAAAATCAGCGATAAGACCTTTTGTTCATCTGAAACCATAGGATCATTTATAAAGCTGGTGAGATTTTCATAATCGCTTTCAACAACATCATTTTTTCTAAACTGACTTTTATATCCCCTCATCACAACAGCAATCTTGAACCCTTTTTTACTAAGCTCAGCTGCAATATTGCTTACAACTGTTGTTTTCCCACTACCTCCGACTGAGATATTACCAACACATATTATCGGAGTTTTAATTTTTTTACTGCCAATAATCTTTTTTCTTATTAGTTTGTTTGAAACAAAAAGAGTGTAATATATTATACTGAGCAAAGAAAGAAGCAATCTTCCAACTACATTTTTCTTTATTCTATTTCTTATCTTTTCAAGCTCCATCAAAAAAGCCTGCTTAATCCCTTTTTGATATGAAGTTTGAGATCAAAAAGAGTTTCATTGTGCCTTATAAAAAGTCTCTCTATTGATTTTTTTTCCCTTTCCCATGGCCAGGGAGTAATTCCCTGTTTAAAACTGAAATCAAATATATAGTTTTCAAGCACAACCTTTCTTATCTTATCATTATAAGCACCATTTCCATAAGGATATGCAAAGGCAAGAATAGGTTTATTGAAAAGTTTTTCAAGCTGTTTTTTAGATTCCTTTATCTCCCATATAGCATCCTCTAAGGGAATTTTTTCAAGTTGTGGATGATTCATAGTGTGAGAGCCAAATTCTATCACTCCACTTTTATCCATTTCTATTAGTTGTTTTTCTGTTGCCATGTTTATCCACGCTTCCGTTTCGGGATTATGCCAGATATTTGTCTTTCCTATTGTATTGTAGACTACAAAGATATTTCCTTTTGCTCTATATCTCCTAAGTATCGGATAGGCATATATATAGTTATTCTCATATCCATCATCAAAGGTTACAATAACTATATCATCCACCGATTTTGAATTCTCATAGATCTCTTTAAGATCAGAAAAGCCAATAAGTCTATATCCGCTTTTGACAAGATATGATATCTGCTTTTCAAAACTTTCAGGAGTTACCCATAAATCTTTTAATTTTGAACCCCTTGGTGGATATCCAATCTTGTGATATACAAGAACCTTAAGCCCTTTTCTATTTTTTAACCACCATGTCCATCTAACTGAATAAAGAGCTATTGCAAAGATAATAATAAAAGCAGTATTCATAAAGTATATTTTAGAAATTTTTCTGTGGCCTTCAAAACGCTATCTACACTTATAAGCTTCATGCACAGGAAATGGCCATTAGGACATCTTTTTGAACCATGAAGACTGCATGGTCTACATCTCAATCTGACCTCAATAACATCTGATTTATCAGAATAAGGGAAAAATCCTAACTCTTTTGTTGTTGGTCCAAATATGGCAATAACAGGGGTTTGTGTGGCAACTGCGATATGCATAGGTCCTGAATCATTGGTTATAAGAATATCTGCTCTTTTTATTATATCTATAAGATTGCTGAGATCAGTTTTACCGCAAAGATTTATAACAGAGTTCTCTGGAAGAAGTTTCTCAAGTTCCTTGGATTGTTCTTTTTCATCACTGCTTCCTATTATTAATGGCATTGTCTTATAATTTTCTCTAAGCTTCATAATAAGAGCTGCAAATTTGTATATTGGCCATCTTTTTGTTTTCCATATAGAAAATGGATTTATAACAATAATGGGTCTGGTTATACCTTCCAAGGCTTTAGATTCAGCTCTTATCTTCGGGAAGCTGATATTGGATGTATCTGTAATACAATCAACAAGCATCATATTCCTTTCAACATTATGAATAGTCCATTTAAAAGGAATTTTTTTTGTATAAAAAATTGAAGATGGCATTACATCAAATCCAATCCTTTCATCTATCCTTCCAAGCCAGCATATCACAGCAGTTCTAAGAGATCTATGAGGAATAATTGCAATATCAAAGTTTATCTGTCTTATTTTTTTTATAAGCTCAAAAGAGCTTAGAATTATGTCTGTTTTTTTCCTATCTGGTATGATAAGATCTATCTCCTTTATAGCTTCTACTGCTTTGAGATTTTCTTCTCTTACTACAAGGGAAAGAAAACATGATGGATAGGTTTTTTTAATCCTCTCTATCACAGGAAGTGTGAGAAGAAGATCTCCGAGAAATGCTGTTTGAAAAACAAGGATTTTTTTTACCTCTTTTTTTTGATGACTAATCCTTAGATCTTTTATACTCAACTCATCTGTAAATATCTTAAAACCTGCAATCTTGAGTGTTTCAAGGTACTTTTCAACAACATGTTTTTCAAGTCTGGGTGATATGTATTTAAACCTGATAAGAATATGTCTCCATAAAGAATCTTTTCTATATCTTATCTTTTTATGAGCCTTTAAAAAAGTTCTCAAGATAAAACTTCTAAAATTTGAATGAAGGTCAAATATAAAATCAAACCTTTCAGATGAAAGCTCTTTAAGGCTCATTATTATACTTTTAAACTCTACAACCCTTCCAATATCTGGATGACTTTTGACAACAGATGCAAAGTTTTTCTTTGTTAAAAACCATATCTCAGCGCAAGGTAGATTAAGCTTTATGTTCCTGACAACAGGAAATGTAAGTATTATATCACCAAGTGAGGATAATCTTATAATGAGAATTTTCATAAATCAATTATACAATTTATTTAATTTCATCATTTGGAAAATAATATAATATAGTTATGAGAAAAATTATTTCATTTAAAGAGGCATCATCTATCATAGATGGATTTAAAAAGATAAAGGTTGGAATTATAGGTGATGTAATGCTTGATAAATATATATTTGGCAGGGTTAGGAGAATATCACCAGAAGCCCCTGTTCCAGTTGTTGAGGTTACAAAAGAAAGGATATCATGTGGTGGAGCAGCAAATGTTTGTTCAAACATATCATCATTAGGTGCAAGCGCTAAGATTGTAGGCATTGTTGGCAGTGATAGATCTGGAAGAACTTTAGTAGATCTTCTTTCATCCATGAGTTCTGTATCCACAGAGTTTATTATTGAGATTAACTCTTATTCAACCACAGAAAAAACAAGAATAGTTGCTGAACATCAGCAGGTAGTTAGGGTTGATAATGAACAGAAGCTCATTCTTTCATCCTCAACCAAAGCCAAGCTTAGAGAAAATATAAAAAAGGTTATTGATGATTCTGATGTTATAATCCTTTCAGACTATGGCAAAGGGATTTTCTCAAAAGACATAATAGAGTTCAGCATATCTCTATCAAAAAAGAAAAATGTTGCAGTCTTTGTTGATCCTAAAATAGAACACTTTATGGCTTACCGTGGAGCTACATCACTGACACCAAATCTTCATGAGGCATTTTTAGGAATGAGAAGAATTGAAAACGCTGATGAGAAGGCTGTGGAGAAGATAGGTAAAGAGATTATAAACAAGCTTTCTCTCCCAAGCCTTATCATCACCAGAAGCGAGCAGGGAATGAGTGTATTTGAGAAAAGATTATCTTCAATCAATATCACACACATTCCAACGGTTGCAAAAGAGGTTTTTGATGTTACAGGTGCAGGCGATACTGTGATATCAGTTGTTTCACTATCATATGCAGTCTGTGGTGATATATTGAAGTCTAGTATTATTGCAAACTATGCCGCAGGGATTGTCGTATCAAAGATAGGAGCTGCATCTGTTACAATCTCCGAGCTTAAGGAAGCAATGAAATGAAGGTATGTGCTATTATACCTGCAAGATATTCATCAACAAGATTTCCAGGCAAGGTGATACATCATATCTGTGGTAAGCCTCTTATCGTATGGGTTTGGGAAAGAGTAATAAAAATCGATGGGATTGATAAATCTCTTGTAGCAACTGATGATGAAAGGGTAAAAAATGTGTGTGATAGATACGGAATAACTGCAGTCATCACATCACCCACTCATAGATCTGGAACTGATAGAATAGCAGAGGTGGCAAGAAAAGAGGATGCTGATATATACATAAATATTCAAGGGGATGAGCCATTTATAACCCCATATGCTATAAAACTTCCTCTCAAACTTATAGAAAGTGATTTGAGATTTGATATAACAACTGCTGTAACACCTTTAAAAGACCAACAAATGATATCAGATCAAAATATTGTTAAGGCTGTGGTGGAAAATAAGCGTGTTATTTATTTTTCAAGGCTTGCTGTTCCATATCATCATAATCTTAGTGAAACTAAAAGTCTTATTCCTTATTATAGACATATAGGTGTTTATGTATTTAGGAAAGAGTCACTTTTTAAATTTGTCGATTCTCCACCATCACTTATCGAGACACTCGAAAGACTTGAACAATTAAGAGCCCTTGCATGCGGAATGAGCATAGGTGCTGAAATAGTGGATTATTCAGCGCCAAGCATTGATACACCTCATGACATAGCAAAGGCAGAAAGATTTGCTTTGGATAATAGTTTAATCTGATTTCAGCTTTATATAATATAATTTGGAGGTTAATTTATGTCTAAATTCATTTTTATAACAGGAGGGGTTGTAAGCTCTCTTGGTAAGGGTATCACAAGTGCCTCAATAGGAAGACTTCTAAAATCACATGGCTTTTCAGTAAATATGGTAAAGTGTGATCCATACCTCAATGTAGATGCTGGAACGATGAGCCCTTTTCAGCATGGCGAGGTTTTTGTCACTGAAGATGGTGCAGAAACAGATCTTGATTTAGGTTATTATGAAAGGTTTGTTGGTATCAAAACAAAGGCTGAAAATAATATAACAGCAGGTAAGATATACAGTGCAGTTATAACAAAGGAAAGAAAGGGTGATTATTTGGGTCAGACTGTTCAAGTCATACCACATCTTACCGATGAAATAAAAAATAGATTTATTAAACTATCAGAAGGCTATGATATAACAATAATAGAGATAGGTGGAACTGTCGGTGATATAGAAAGCCTACCATTCCTCGAAGCTGCAAGACAGATGAAGATAGATAGAAACTTATCGGATGTCATCTATATACATGTTACACTTGTTCCTTATCTAAGCTCAAGTGATGAGCTTAAAACAAAGCCAACACAGCATTCTGTTACAAAACTTAGGGAGATAGGTATAGACCCTGATATAATAATAACCCGTTCTGAAAAAAGTCTTAATCAGGAGATAAAAAAGAAGATAGCACTCTTTTCATCCGTTCCCCCTCAGGCAATAATTGAAGCTCCTAATCTATCAACAATCTATGAGCTTCCTCTCATTTTTAAAAAACAGTCACTTGATGAACAGATACTTATGCTTCTCAGACTAAGAAGCAATAGATATGATATCTCTGATTGGGAGAAGCTTGTTATGAGAATAAAAGATACGATGAGCTCAAAAAATCAGTTAAAAGTAGTTATAGCTGGCAAATACACAAAGCTTAAGGATTCATATAAATCGCTTAATGATGCAATCTTTCATGCTGGTGTTTCAAATGGTGTAAAAGTGGATATAAATTATCTTGATACAGAGGAAACAACAAAAAAAATAGAAAATACACTTAATTCATCTGACGGACTTATAATTCCTGGCGGTTTTGGAGAAAGGGGTATAGATGGAAAAATTCATGCAGTAAAGATTGCCAGGGAAAATAATATACCATTTTTAGGTATATGCCTTGGAATGCAGTGTTGTGTTATTGAGTTCGCAAGAAATGTCTTAAAACTTTCAAATGCAAATTCAACTGAGTTTAACCCAAAAACTCCTCATCCTGTAATTACATTAATGAAAGGACAAAAAAATGTTGAAAAAGGCTCTACAATGAGACTTGGGAATTATCCATGTAGCATAAAGAAAAATACACTTGCTTATAGAATATATTCAAAAACTCTTATACTTGAAAGACATAGACATAGATACGAGTTCAACAATGAATATATATCAAGATTCGAAAAAGCAGGTATGAGAATATCTGGTTTCAATAAAAAGGATAAACTTGTAGAAATAGTTGAGATACCATCACATCCATTTTTTATAGGTGTGCAGTTTCACCCCGAATTTAACTCATACCCACTTTCACCAAATCCAATCTTTATTGAGTTTTTAAAAGCATGTACAAAAAAAGCCATAATAGGTTTGTAAGATTATGATTATGAAAAGTGTTAGATTAGACAATTATAATATTGAAATATCAAATAAAAACCCTCTTGTTTTTATTGCAGGTACATGTGTTATAGAGAGCTATGATAACTACTATATAACTCTAAAAAAACTCAAAGAGATATCAGATAAACTTGGCGTGAGGTTTATAGCAAAGGCATCTTTTGATAAGGCTAACAGAAGCTCTATTAATTCCTACAGAGGTCCTGGACTTGTGGAGGGAGTTGAGATATTAAAAAGAGTGAAAAAAGAGCTTAATCTACCTCTTCTTATAGATATACACCTTCCTCATCAGGCAGATATTGTTGCTGAGATATGCGATATAATTCAAATACCAGCATTTCTATGCCGCCAGACAGATATTCTTATTGCCGCAGCCCAGACAGGCAAGGTTGTTAATGTAAAAAAGGGACAGTTCATATCTCCATGGGAAATAAGAAATATAATCAGAAAAATAGAAAGTAGGAATAACTACAATATAATGATAACAGAAAGGGGGTATATGTTTGGCTACAACAATCTTGTTGTGGATATGAGAGCATTTGAGATTATGAAAGAATTTGGATATCCTATCATTTTTGATGCGACACACTCAGTTCAAAGGCCAGCAGGCCTTGGAGATAGAAGCGCTGGGGACAGACAATTCATAAAACCTCTTGCAAGAGCAAGTGTTGCATGTGCTATAGCCGGAGTCTTTTTTGAAACACATCTTGACCCTGATAATGCTCTTTCAGATGGTCCTAATTCACTGCCGCTTGATGAGGTAGAGGAGTTTATGAGTGTTTTAAATAAACTTGATAAATTTGTAAAATCTATATTATGAAGTGTCCTAACTGTGGATACGAAAATAAACTCTCAACAAGATATTGCAAGAAGTGTTCCGCAGATCTTTCAAAGCCTCCTATATGGTTTTGTGATACAAAATGGCATCTTAAGACTCTTCTTATAATATATATATCACTGACTGCTTTGTATTTCATAGTAGGACATATTCTTAGGAAACTTCCCCCTCCATATGATCAAAGAATAATCCCTGCGGAGATGACTCCATGGTTAAACCCCAAAAAAAAGATAGAAAACTAATAATCAGCTATGCAAAGGATGTTATACTTCATGAGATTAATGCATTAAAATCTCTTTTTCAAAAAGGTTTTGATAGAAATTTTGTTGATCTCATAGAATCAATACTCCTGCTGAAAGGAAAGGTTATACTAAGTGGGGTTGGCAAATCAGGACTTGTCGCAAGAAAGATATCAGCTACTCTTGTTTCTACAGGCACACCATCAGTTTTTATTCATCCAGTTGAAGCACTTCATGGGGATATGGGGCTTGTCAATAACAATGATATTGCCATTCTTTTTTCAAACTCAGGACAGAGTCCCGAGATTGTTAGATTTGCTCATTATCTTTCAAAAAGAGCTATCAAACTTTATTCAGTTACAAACCAAAAAGATTCCAAACTCTCTAATTATTCAACATCCGTTATTCTTCTTCATACTCCAGCTGAGGCATGTCCGCATAATCTTGTCCCCACATCCTCAACTACTGCGATGCTTGCATTTGGCGATGCTGTAGCGATTACTGTAATGAAACTAAAGAAATACACAAGAAAAGACCTTGGAGCAACTCATCCTGGTGGAAATATAGGAAGAATTATATATCTGAAAGCTTCTGATATAATGAGAAGGGGAAAGGATAATCCAATTATAAATTATAAAGCGAAGGTAATTGACGCTGTTAAGGTTATGACAGAGACATCCCTTGGGGCTGTATCTGTGGTTGACTCAAAAGGAAGGCTTGTTGGTTTCTTTACTGACGGAGATATAAGAAGAAACATAAAATCAATAAAACCTGATGATCCTATAAAACTCTATATGACAAAAAAACCTGTAAAAATAAACATCACCGCAACAGCCATTGAGGTTGCAAAGATACTGGAGGAAAAGAAAGTAGATAATTTACCTGTTATTGACAACAGCGGAAGGGTTATAGGAATAATTGATGAGAGGGATCTTATAAGAGAAGGGATACTTTAAAATCATTCAATGGTAGTTCTGTGCTTTTTAATCTTTATGTTGGAAAGATTGCTTTTTGCTTCGAACCCTTCAGATTCAGTTTTTATATTATCCTTGAAGATAATAGTATTTGTATCAGAATATATGGTGTTATTCTGATAGTTAAAATATATCTTTTCTGATATTACCTTTGCATTTTGAATGCGTGAAAAAACCTGGGCGTTTCCTTTAAGAAAAAAGAGTTTTTCCCTGAGATCAGCATATCCGATTTCTGCCTTCATATCAGATGATATATTTCCATTGGAGTATGTTAGTATATCAGCTATATAACATTTAAGGGTATTCTGCTGCTCATTTAACTCAGCATTTTGACAGTTTAATCTCCATCTAATTTTATTTGACTCATATAATGATATTGAAAGATCTCTTATGAATGAGGAAGGGCTCGGAACAAAATCAATCTTTTTAGAACATGAGCATAAGAATAGAACTACAAATATAGCCTTAAACCTTAAAATCATAACCAAGATAGAATCTCCTTGCTTTTTCACTGTTTATTATATCCTTTGGGCTTCCGTGAACTATAATCTCTCCCTGATATACAAGATAAGCCCTCGTTGTTATCTCAAGGGTTTCTCTAACATTATGATCGCTTATAAGTATAGCTATATTTTTTTTGGAGAGATATTCTATTATTTTTTTAAGCTCACAAACAGTTATTGGGTCTATTCCAACAAATGGCTCATCAAGAAGTAGAATTGAGGGTTCAAGAGCCATAACCCTTGCAACCTCAACCCTTCTTTTTTCCCCACCGGATAGTGTTGATGCCTTCTGTTTTCTTAAATGCTCAACTGAATACTCCTTAAGTATTCTATCCAATCTTTGCTTTATCTCATCTTTATTGCTGAAAATTCTTTCAAGCACAACTAATACATTCTCTTCCACAGTAAGATCCCTAAAAACAGTTGGTTCCTGAGCAAGATATCCAAGTCCTAACCTTGCTCTTATATGAACCGGGATGTTTGTTATATCCTTGTTATCAAGCAAAATCTTGCCATCATCAGGTTTTGTAAACCCCATTATCATATTAAATGTTGTTGATTTGCCAGAACCATTAGGACCTAAAAGCCCAACAACCTCTGAAGAGCTTACATCAATGCTTAGTGAATTAACCACAATCTTTTTTGAATATCTCTTTACAAGATTAATAGCTGAGAGCCTCATTTTTCTCTTCTATAAATCGCACCATAAACTGATGATTTTACAATAGCAACCTTTTCATTACGAAACAGCGTTATCTCATCACCTTTTATGTGTAGGTTATAATCATCTGTAATAGCATTGATGATAGGTCTTTCTCTCATAATAAAAGCATCCTTAGTTTCATAATATATTGCTCTTCCCGACTTTGCTAATACACTTGACGAAAACAGCTCAAATTCTTCATCAAAATTAATATTCCTCTCTTTGAGATCTATTGATGCATTTTTTGAATATGCTGTATGTGTTTGAGAGGATGATTCAGTGTATTTTATCTTTATTTTCTGATTGCCTGAATAAAGCAAGGCCTTTTGAATGTCTTCATCATACACAGCCGCATCACAGAAAACCTCAAGATATTTATTTTTCTCAATCTTTTTTCTGCAATAAACATTACCTTCAACACTCCACCTTTTAAGGGTGTGGTCATAAACAGCTGAGGATGATTTAAAAAGATAGTATCTGTTTTCAAAGAAAACATTACCTGTGAAGTATTCTTTATTTTTTGCTCTATCTATCTCCCACTCATTGCTTTTAACAACACTTCCCATAAAAAAATTTTTATTTTTCTCTTGAGGAAAAATATTCAAGACAAACAAAATGATGAGAAAAAAAAGATATTTCATAAGTTATATTTTACCATATCATCCAAAGCTCTCAATCAGGGTGTTAGCCTTATGTTTTATAGAGATTTTAACTGCACGGTTGAAAAGTTTTTTTGCTCTTTCCACATCACCCATGGCATATCTTATATGTGATTCTGTTAGGTTTATAAGTATTCTGCCTCTTACTTCTTGTAGACCCTTTATAAGCTTTTTTGCTTTAATAATGTAGCGGTAAGCCTTTTTTATATCAATTTTCTTATAGCACTCAGCCATTCCCCACAAGACCAAAGCCATATCTGCACGATCTTGTGTCTTACGATAATAAGAAAGCGCTTTTCTATAAAACCTTAGCGCTGCTTTATAGTTTCCAAGCTGTCTGAGCGCATTTCCAGTTCCACAATATGAATATCCTTTGGCGAAGTAATCGTGGAATGGTATCTTTTTGATACATCTTGAATATAGAAGATAGGATTCTTTCAACTTACCAATAATTCTTAAAGAACCGGCAAGCCCAAGTTCAGAATAAATCTCAAGAGATGGTTCTTTTATCATCTTTGCATATTTTAAAGCATTCGTAAAGCTTCTAATTGATTTTTTTATCATTCCCATATTTCTATACATTCCACCTTCCGCCCAAAGTATATATGAAATGCCAGCAATATCCTTTTTTTTAATATATTCCCTTTTAAGCCTGTTGAAAATCTCTATAGCATCATCGTATCTTTCGGAAAGTCTTAGATACATTGCTCTTTCCATAAGCAGTTCTAAAGAGCTTGGTGAAATTTTCATAGCAATAGCAAGATGCTTTCTTGCAGTTTTCAGATCTCCAAGTGTTCTTGAAAGTGATGCGATCTTTAGTGCAGATTTAAATTTTTCCTCATTGCTTGAAGCTAATGCTAAAGATCTTTTAAAAAAAACCAGTGATTTCTTTATAAGTCCTCTCATTCTAAGAATCTCAGCCATATAATAAAAGTAAGAAAATCTATCTTTCTTAATCAGATTAATCTTTTTTAACGCCTCATTTAATCTATTATCATCAAGAAGTTTTTCTATTATTTCTTCCACCATAATCTCTTCCATAGGAACAAAGCATTCTTAATGGACATCTCAAACACTGAGGATCATTCTTTAAACATATATTCTTTGATATCTCAACTATAAGTGCATGATATTCATTATATATCCTGTGATCCAAAGGTAGACTTTCTTGAAAGAGATTTTGAAGCTCATCATACTCATAACAGATTCTGTTAAATATTCTTTCAAAAATTCTTTTTGTGTAGGCATCTATTACAAAAAAAGGGAGATATCCAGCATAGAGAAGTATAGAATCTGCTGTTTCCTTACCTATGCCATTTATTAAAAGAAGCTCGTTTCTAATTTTGTACGGGTTTTTTTTAAATATCTTTTTAAAATCTCCACCTTTATGTATAATCCATCTACTGATATTTTTAAGTTTTAGAGCCTTCTGTTTGTAATATCCACTTGATATAATAAGTGGATATATCTTTTCATCCGGCTCTTCAATAATCTTTACAGGATCAAGCATTCTATTCTCTTTAAGCTTAACTATACACTTTTCAACATTCTTCCAAGAGACATTCTGAGTGAGAATTGCTCCAACACATATCTCAAAGCGCTGCGAATCTGAAAGTGGACCAAAGTAATTTTTTCTATATACAGATCTTCCATCCAAACATATAGGCCACCAACCTTGGGGACCATAGAATTCGTAGAGAATTTTATATATCTTTTCTATTTTTTTTAAGCTCATCCATTAACTGCCTTTTTAACTTCGCATAAAAGCTCTTCGATACTATATGGCTTTTTCATAAACTTTATTATCTCAAATGTTTTTAGTTTTCTAAAAGTTTCTTTTTCTCCCCCAAGGGTTGAAAGGATAATAACCGGGGTTTTCATTATCTCACGATCCTGACTCATCCTCAAACATATATCAAAACCACTCATCTTTGGAAGTAGAAGATCCAAAAGCACAAGGTCAGGTTTATATCTTTTTATAGCCCTAAACCCTTCAACCCCATCATACGCTGTATAAACCTCAAATCCTTCCTTTTCAAGTATCTGTTTAAGGATATCAACGGTTTGTCTGGAGTCCTCAACTATAACAATTTTTTTCATGATCTCACCTTTATCAAAACTCTTCATACATCTGAAAAAGCCTTAGGTATTCATCTGCTGATTTTTTAATCTCCTCAACATATCTTTCATCAAGATTTTTTATTACCTTGCCGGGAACACCAGCAACCAGTGAGCATGGTGGGATCTTTGTTTGTGGTATTACAACACATCCCGCAGCCACAAGAGAGTTATCTCCGATCTCACAATCAATAATTGTTGCGTTCATACCAATAAGGCAGTTATTTCCTACAATTGAGCCATGTACAACCGCAGAATGTCCTACTGTAACCCCTTCACCTATAATAACAGGCCTGTTTTTGTTTGGATGTATTACTACAAGATCTTGAATATTGCTGTTCTTAGCTATTTTTATTTTATCAACATCCCCTCTTATAACAGCATATGGCCAGACTGATACATATTCATCAATTTCCACATCACCAATTACCACAGCCGTAGAATGAATTTTGGCTTTAGGACTTATCAAGGGTTTTGAATCTAAGAATCTATATACCTTCATATCACCTCCCTAAATTTTTTTCATTTTCCTAAAAAAGAATCTTTAAGTTGTGGTTCAGCTATCTTTATTCCATAGTAAAGTATTAAGCTTATAATAAATGGCACAACATAATAAAACACTCTAAAAACAAGGCTTGAGAAAACTGCTGATTCAACAGGTATATTGTATGATGAATAGTATATTGAGATTACAAACTCCATAAGACCAAGACCTGATGGCAAAAACGGAATAACAGTCATAACTATTCCAAATGAAAACCCAATTACAAGTGAAGTGATTGACAAATTATTACCAACAGATCTAAAGGCAAAATAAAGCACAAGTATGTTAAATATCCAGTCTAAAAGAACATAGCCTGCAACCTTTGCAAGCTCAAAGCGTTTTGTATGAAGTATCTTTATTCCATGATTAAGCCGATTTTTAAATTCTCTAAAGTCCTCCTTAGCTATAGAGTATTTAGTTATGCTATAGAGGGTTTTGTTTATGAAATAAAACAACCTTATTGCCCATCTATTTCTAAACCTATGGTTATATATTATCAGCGTCATAAAAAAGGGTATAGCAAATATAAAAATAACCCCTACAAATCCTTCAAGCATCTGAAGATTTATTTTCCTTATTTCAAAAAAATATAAAAAAAAACTCTGCATTATTATAAACCCAAGAATAAGATATATAAAGGCTGTAAGAACAACAGATATAGTTATGGCAATACTTACAGGGATCTTTCTAATATTTAGCAGATGAGTTCTCAAAGCAAATCCACTTATGCCAGCGGATGATATGAAATAGTTAACCGTTGTTGATATTAGTGTTATTGAAAATGTATCTGTAAAAGGTATTCTATAGCCAAGAATTGAAAGCATTTCATGAAGTGAAAGGCTCATAAACAGATAGCTTGTTATAGATGAGATCATAGAAAGTAACAAAAATCTTTTATCAGAAACCATATATATTTCAATAAGTTTTTCATAATTTGGATATACAAGATAAAACAGTATTACTCCTGCAACAACAACAGGAATATATTTTACTATAATCCTCATCATAGCAAAATTGTAAAATATATTTTATAAATAAATGAGAGATAACAGAATATACAGCTGCGATTTTATTGTGGTTGGAAGTGGGATAGCAGGTCTTCTTGCTGGAATAAAACTTTCACAAAACCCAAACATTAAAGTTGTTATATTAACAAAAGATAAAATAGATATCTCAAACTCTGTTTATGCTCAGGGCGGTATAGCAGCAGCCCTTGGAAAGGATGATAGTTTTGATAACCATATAAAGGATACAATCAGAGCAGGTGATGGTCTTTCAAAACAAGATGTGGTTAGAGAAATAGTAAACTCAGCGCCGATTGTTATAAGCGAACTTTTAAAACTCGGGGTAAAATTCAACACCAAAAAGGGGGAGTTTGACTTTGGGCTTGAGGGTGGCCATTCAAAGAGAAGAATACTTCATCACTACGATTTTACAGGAAGAGCAATAGTGGAGACTCTTATAAAACATATAAAATCAAGAAGAAATATAAAAGTTTTTGAAAACTTCACTGCTGTTGATTTAATACTTCGTTATCATCCTGCATATTATCCTCCACAAAAAAACCAGGCACTTGGTGTTTATGCAATTGATAATAAAAGCCATACTATTTTTTCATTCCTTGCATCAAAGGTATTTCTTGCCACTGGCGGTGCGGGAAAGGTCTATCTTTACACATCAAATCCAAACACTGCAACAGGAGATGGCTTTGCAATCTGCTACAAAGCAGGACTTGATATGCTAAATATGGAGTTTGTTCAGTTTCACCCAACTTGTCTTTATCATCATAAAGCACAAAACTTCCTGATATCTGAAGCTTTAAGAGGTGAGGGAGCTATTTTAATGCTTAAAAGTGGAAAAAGATTTATGCATAAATACTCAAGAATGAAAGAGCTTGCTCCAAGAGATGTTGTGGCAAGGGCAATTGCCAATGAGCTTAAAAAAAGCGGCGACGATTATGTTTTGCTTGATATATCATTCAAGCCAGCATCATTTATAAAAAAAAGATTTCCATATATCTACAAAACATGTCTTAACTATGCAATAGACATAACAAAACAACCAATACCTGTTGTTCCAGCAGCACATTTTTTCTGTGGCGGTGTTAAAAGTGATGTGTTTGGAAGAACTGACATAAAAAATCTATTTGTATGTGGTGAGGTTGCACATACAGGGCTTCATGGTGCAAACAGACTTGCCTCAAATTCTCTGCTTGAAGCATCTGTTATGGCTTTAAAAGCAACAGCTCTTGCACTTGAAGATAGAATTTTAATACCAATGAAAATTGAAAAGCATTATCTATGGGATTACAAGCAAACAATTAAATCTAAAGAGGATGTTATAATATCGCAGAACTGGGATGAGATAAGATCAATTACAAACAGCTATGCAGGTATAGTAAGAAGCAATGAGAGGCTTATTAAAGCAAAGAAGAAGTTAAACCTCATAATTGATGAAATCCTTTACTATTACAAAAGATACCGCCCAACTCGTGATTTCGTTGAGCTAAGAAATATAGCTCTTGTATCCAAGATGATTATTGAAAGCTCACTTCTAAGAAAAGAATCAAGAGGGCTTTATTTCAATGAGGATTATCCACATAAGCTCAAACATGCAAAAGATACCATCGTTAATAGATATATCTTAGATAGATAATAACAATGAAAGAATTTCTACTTATAAAGGGAGCAAGAACACATAATCTTAAAAACATTACACTTAAAATACCAAAAAAAAAGTTAGTTGTTATAACAGGTTTAAGTGGTAGTGGGAAGTCATCTCTTGCCTTTGATACCATATACGCCGAAGGTCAAAGAAGATATGTCGAAAGCCTTTCTGCTTATGCAAGACAATTTCTTGAGCTTATGGACAAGCCGGATGTAGATCTTATTGAAGGACTTTCACCATCAATAGCCATTGAGCAGAGAACATTCTCAAATAATCCAAGATCAACTGTTGGAACAGTTACTGAGATATATGATTATCTAAGACTTCTTTTTGCAAGAGTTGGCCAGCCGCATTGCCCTGAGTGTGGAAGGGTTTTAAAAAGCTGGAGCATTGATGGGATGTTTACAGATATAGTAAGAAGATTTAGTAGTAAAAAGATAACTGTTTTATCACCATTGGTAAGAGGAAGAATAGGTAGGTATGATGAACTTTTTGAAAGATTTAAAAAAAAAGGTTATTCTCTATTTGAGATTGATGGTTCTGTTTTTCATGTTGAAAAGATTCCTTTCCTTGATCGCTATATCAAGCATACAATATCAGTTGTTGTTGATAGCTTCACCCTCAATAATGATGAATATGAAAGATTAAAAGAAGATCTTGAACTTGCTTTAAAGGAAGGCGAAGGACTATGTGAGATAAAAACACAAGACACATCAGTTATTTATAGCCAAAAAAATTCCTGTCCTGTGTGTAATATAAGCCTTGCTGAAATAGAGCCAAGAATATTTTCATTTAACTCTCCATTTGGGGCATGTCCTCAATGTGAGGGAATAGGTTTTATAACTGAGGTTGACATAAACTCTGTAATAGACTTCAATAAAACCATTGATGATGGGTGTATAAAAGCATGGGATGATCCAATAACTACAAGAACAAACAGATGGAAAAACTCATGGAGAGAATACTATAGAGAGATTATAAACCAGGTTTGCTTAAAACACGGGATAAAAATGAATATTCCTTTTATAAAACTTGCAGAAGAAGAAAAAAACATTTTGCTCTATGGTGATGGAGAGTTCGAAGGGGTTGTGAATAATATAAAAAGAAGATATACGGAAACAGAATCAGACTTTGTAAGGCAGGAAATACACCTGCGATTTATGAGAGAGATAATCTGCCCTATGTGCAGAGGAAAAAGGCTTAAAAAAGAATCGTTAGCTGTGTATATAGAATCAAAAAACATTGCGGATGTGTCAGATATGAGTATAGATCAGGCTCTTGATTTCTTTCTTGGCTTAAAACTTTCACCACAGAGCTATGAAGTAGCACGAGTGATACTTAAGGAGATAATATCAAGGCTTGAGTTCTTGAAAAATGTGGGTCTTGGATATCTCACACTCTCTCGCTATTCACAGACACTTTCTGGTGGTGAGGCACAAAGGATATCGCTTGCCACTCAGATAGGAAGTAGGCTTAGTGGTGTTATTTATGTTCTTGATGAGCCCACAATCGGACTTCATCCTGCTGACAACTCAAAACTCATAAAGACTCTCAAATCCTTAAGAGATATAGGAAATACACTTATAGTTATCGAACATGACAGAACAACAATAGAAAATGCAGATTATGTAATAGAGCTTGGTCCAGGTGCTGGAGAAAATGGTGGTTATGTGGTTTTTAAAGGAAGCTATGAAAGGCTACTAAAATATAAAAACTCCCTTACTGCAAAATATATGCGTGGTGATGAAAAGGTTGTAGTGGAGAAGAGAAACACAAGAGAATTTAAAAAATTTATAAAGGTTTTTGGTGCAAAACAGTTTAATCTCAAAGATATAAATGTTAAAATACCTCTTCAGGCTATCACTGTTATATGTGGGGTTTCAGGCTCAGGCAAATCCACCCTTCTTTACGAAATAGTATATAAAGGAATTATGAAAAAAATGGATCCTTCATTTAAAGATGAGCCAGGAGATTTTAAAGAGATAAAAGGATATGAAGAAATAAGAAGGGTTGTTCTGGTTGATCAGTCACCCATAGGAAGAACACCTCGGTCAAACCCAGCAACATATGTTGGTTTTTTTGATCAGATAAGGGAAATCTTTGCAAAAACTCCTCAGGCAAAAAGAAAGGGCTATGATGCATCAAGATTTTCTTTTAATCTTAAAGGTGGAAGATGTGAGAACTGCAAAGGAGAAGGCTATCTGAAGGTGGAGATGCAGTTTATGCCTGATGTGTATGTTAAATGTGAAGAGTGTGAAGGTAGAAGATTCAATAAAGATACACTTGAAATAAGATACAAAGATAAAAACATTGCAGATATACTTAATATGAGTGTTGAGGATGCTTATTATTTTTTTGAAAATATTCCTCATATTAAAAATAAACTCAAGCTTCTTATAGATGTAGGACTTGGATATCTTAGAATTGGTCAAAGCTCAACAACACTTTCTGGGGGTGAAGCACAAAGGATAAAAATAGCATATGAGCTTTCAAGAAAAAACACACAACAAACCCTATATATACTTGATGAGCCAACAACAGGACTTCATTTTCATGATGTAAAGAAGCTTATGGATGTTTTAGATCTCCTTGTTAAAGGTGGAGGAACAGTTGTTATAATAGAACACAATCCAGATGTAATAAAACATGCTGACTGGATAATAGAGCTTGGTCCCGCAGGTGGTCCTGAGGGTGGATATCTTATCTTTGAAGGAAGAACTAAGGATATAAAAAAAGAAAAGAAATCCATTACAAAGGATTTTATTTAATGCATATCCTTTTTCTCTTTATAAATCTAGTCTATACACAATCATGGCAGAGAGTTGAAACAAAGCATTTTGAAATCTATGTTGAAGGAAACTGGACATTTCCCTTAGCTGCTATGGAAGTTGAAAAGATCTATTCAATACTTAAAATGAACCTTTCACCATTCGCTCCATGGATGATAAAAGAAAACACAAAGATATATGTATTCAAAAACTATGATAGCTACATCAAAAGCCCTTTTAAACCACCATTATGGTCAAAAGGACTCTGTCTTCACAAAACAAGAACTGTAGTTGTTTATTACCGAAAAAATATAGAGGATCTTGGCTCAACCATTATTCATGAGCTTACTCATCTTTACTATGAAGATTTTTTTATAAAAAAGCTTAAAGGTCCTCCAATATGGCTAAATGAGGGTCTTGCGGTTTATATGGAATCACTTTATCTTGGGGATAAAAGTCCATGGAAGATATCACTCAAAAATGCTCAAAAGGAAAATTTTATGTCATTTGCTGATTTTACAAAAGCTGATCCTACCAACATTAAATCTGACAGTGATATTGCCTGGTGGTATCTTCAAGCGTATGGAATAGTTAGATATCTATATACCACCTTTGGAAAAGCATCTTTTTATCGCTTTAGCACTGATATCTCAAATGGGAAGGATGTTTTAAAAGCGCTTTGGGATATCTATCGTATATCGGATTTTGAAATCTTTGAAAAAAAATGGCAGGATTGGCTTCTTAGATCAAAAGATGAAAAAGAGTTTGAGTTTAAACCCTTTAAGGCTGTGGAGTTTAAAAGGATAAGTTAAATATCCTCATCTATTGTAAATGTTGCAGGGGTTGCTGCTGAGGCTGAACAATTAATACTTACATTAACAGTTTTGCCGTCTAGACTTGACACACATCCGCTTCCATATCTGCAGCATGCAACTCTATTTAGAAAAACGCCTTCCGTTCTTATCTTTGCATTCGTACTTCTGTGAAATCTAATTACTGTAGTGTATCTGTCAAAAACCCACCTCATAACATATGTTGACATCATTATTATAAGTATACATAGAAGAAGTGTTGCAGCAAGTGAGGCTTTTCTCTTTTTCATATCTATATTTTAGCAGATAAAAATAAACCTTTCAATATTAGAACTGTGAAACTTTATTGATTGATATATAGGTCTCAAATGTTTGTGTTATATCTCTTCCAACTGTCCCGGCAAAGGATGTCTGACTTCCTGGTGCCTGAGAGAAAAGTGTCATATTTACCCTAACAACATTTGATGGAAGATTCTGCCTTGAAAATACAAGTGAGCTTATATTATCGCTTAAAAAAACAGGGTTTGAACCCGAGCCACATGCAGTTGGAGGATTTGAAAGCCATATCGTAGTATATGTTGGACAGTTGCTTATTGTAAGATCGCCTGAGTGATAGAAAAGCCTATTTCCATTATCACGACATACATAATGCCACATTGATGGCAATGCTGTAGCTGGTCTGCAGATTTGGTTTGTAGAAGAAGGGTTTACAGCAACATTGCTAAGAAATGTTATATAACCTGAAAGATTGTTTGGAGCAGGTATAAGTACTTCATTTGCAGTCATCATCTTATTCTGTATAAACTTCACAGCAGTGACAAACCTAGTCTTAAACAGATCCTCTCTATATTGATGCGCAAAGAATCTATTTGCAGTTGCAAAAACCCCTGAAAGAGCAACTGCCATAAAGGAAAATATCACAAGAGCTACTAAAATCTCAACAAGACTATAACCCTTTCTCATATCACTCATCAGGATAAGTTAGATTAAAAACAACACTCTTGCATGCAGCATTACCTAACCCGAAACCACAGTTGCTATCAGTTACAGTATATGTAAAACTACAGTTTGAGATATTTCCCCTACATATCCCACTAAGAAAAGGTTCTGAGTTAAGAAAGCTTGTTATATTATGACTTCCTGCTTGAAGAGCCCAGCCATTATAGCTATCACACTGACCAAGATGATTACAAAGCCTCCATTGGGGGTTTGGCCTATAAGGGAACCAAGATGTAGTATCTGCACTTACATAAACCTTTAGCTGCTCCTGCACCATTTTTATGGCAAGAGACACAAGCTCCTTCTTGCTTGCTTTTTTTTGAGATGCTGCTGTTGATGTAAATATCATAAAGCTTGCCATAGCAACTGTTGCTGAGATAAGCACTGATACAACTATCTCAACAAGAGAAAAAGCTTTTCTTTTCTTCATAACTGAGGGCATGGCGGAACTTTTATACCAGATGCTATACACTGGCCAAATGGATTGATTGAATACTGCCAGGTATTATAAGGGTTTCCAAGTGGAGAGTTATTTAGTCCACAGGCAAGAAGTCCTCCACCACCGCATGGACACTGACAGCTTGTTGCCGGATTACAGGCACAGAAACTCCACTGATAGCTACCCCAGTTCTGCTTTGCAAGATAACCACAGGCAACAAGCCTGCATGCACCAGTAGCACTAGCACAGGATTGAAAATTACAGCTATCATTAAGACTTCCACTTAGATATACATTATTATCAAGCTGATACATCCTGTTTGCGTTTGCAATCATGTTGATTATTGAAAGAGCGTTTGTTGCTTTTGATGTTTCTATTGTTCTCCTGTATAATGGCATGGCAATCATTGTAAGTATACCTATTACAAGAACAACTATTAAAAGCTCTATCAGAGTAAAACCTTTCTTCATACAATTAACCTCCTTTGATCTGAGAAAGTTGGAATATCGGCATATATACCGACATAACAACAATGCCTATGATACTACCGATTATCACCATCATAAGAGGATCAACAATAGCAGAAAATCTTCTTAGAAACTGATTTATTTGCTCTTTGTAGTAGACTGAAAGGACATCTATCATATCAGGGAGCCTTCCAGATTCTTCTCCCATAAGCATCATGTCAACCACAAAAGCTGGAAATACACCAGTCTTTCTAAATGACTCTGATATTGATTTTCCGCTTGTTATATCGTTTTTTGTTCTTTTAAGAGCATTTTGCATTATAAGGTTTGTCTTAAATGCATTTTCAAGAACTGTTAGTGAGTTTATTATACTGACACCACTCTTTAAAAGTGTTGAGAGTGTTGTAAGACATCTTTCAAAATTGATGCTTTTTATAAAGCTCCCAATGAAAGGAAGTGAAAACTGAACTTTATTCCAAGCCAAAAGACCATTTTCAGTCTTTGTATATGCTTTAAATAACCAATAAGAAGCTATTACACCAATTATCATCAGCAGATAATAATTTCTCAAAAAATACGAGAACCCTATAACCATCTGTGTTATTATTGGAAGCTTAAGCCCAAAATCCTTAAATATCTGTGCAAAAACTGGAACTATAAAGAGCACAAAATAAAAAAGCACACCTATAGACATTATAAAAAGAACCGTAGGATAGGCGAAAGCAGTTATTATTTTTGATTTAATCTCCTCCTGCATTTCCTTATATGCTGTAATCTGTCTTAAAACCATTGGAAGCTGCCCTGAAACCTCACCTGCCTGAACAAGTGAAATCCATATGTTATCAAAGACTTGGGGGTGTTTTTCAAGTGCCTTATGAAGAGCACTTCCACTTGAAACATCCTTTGTTATCTGATAAAGGACTGCTTGAAGCGTTTTGTTTTCAGCGTTTTCTGCAAGAAGTGAAAGTGCCCTTACCAAAGGCACACCTCCAGCAATAAGTGTTGATAGCTGTTCCCCAAAAAAGACCATCTCCCTCCCACTTACCTTCCCACCGGCTTTCTTAGCTAGTAAGAATAAACCTTTTGCCTTTTCTTTCTCTGATTGAACTGATAGTATAAAATATCCTTTACTTTGAAGAGTGTTTATTATAGAATCTTCATCCTCAGCTTCCATTGAACCTGTTGTAACATTTCCCTCTGCATCCTGAACAGTATAGATAAATTTTGGCATAATCTTTCTCCTTACTAAACACTTTACTAAATTCCGCCAATAGTAGCTCCTACAATCTCATCAACAGTTGTAATCCCTTGATAGACCTTTCTCCATCCACTTGCCCTCATATCCCATCTTCCCTGCTTTTTTGCAACCTCTTTTATGGCAAGTATATCAGGTTTTGCAGTTATCAGCTCTTTTATCTCCTGCGTTATAAAATATGTTTCATATATTGCAATCCTGCCTTTATATCCTATATTATAACACCTCGGACACCCTTTTGGTTTATAAAATATAAGCTTAGCCGGATCAGGCATTGGATTCAAAAACGACTCTTTAATAAACATCTCTATCTCTTGATTTGATGGCTTATATGGCTGTTTACAATCAGGACAAAGTTTTCTAACAAGCCTTTGTGCAGCGACTAACAGAAGTGTGGATGCAAGAAGATAAGGTTCAGTGCCCATATCTATGAGTCTCGGTATCACCTCCAGAGCATTGTTGGTATGGAGTGTTGATAAAACCAAGTGACCTGTCATTGCTGCTCTTAGACATGCCTGTGCTGTTTCGCTATCTCTTGTTTCTCCAACCAGTATAACATCAGGATCCATTCTCAAAAAAGACCTTAAACCTGTTGCAAAATTAAGCCCTATCTCTGGTTTTACCTGAACCTGACTTATTCCATCTATCTTAATCTCAACAGGATCCTCAAGTGTTAGAAAATTCATCTCTGGTGTTTTTATGGTGTGAAGAAGTGCTGCAAGTGTTGTAGTTTTACCTGAACCTGTTGGACCTGTTATAAATATAAGACCGTGAGGAGAATTAGCAGCCATCAGAAAATCCTCTTTCTGTTTTGTCTCAAGTCCAAGCTTATCAAGGTCCAACTCAACACCGCCTTTATCAAGTAATCTCATAACAAGCTTTTCACCAAAAACAGTTGGACATGTTGCAACTCTGACCTCAATGGTTCTGTTTTGATATTTTATTGAAAAGCTTCCATCCTGAGGTAGCCTTTTCTCTGCAACATCTAGTTTTGATAGTATTTTTACTCTGGCTATTATATTATCAAAAAGCTCTTTTGGTGGCACTGTCCTCTCATGAAGAACACCATCTATTCTAAATCTCAAAGAAAGCTTCTCATCAAATTTTTCAAAGTGTATATCGCTTGCTCTTTCAGCTATTGCCTGTTTAACTATAGCGTTTACAAGTCTTATGACCTGAGCCCCTCTTGACTGACTCATAATAACCTTGTCAAGATCTAACTTTCCATCAGGTGTAAGAACATCCTCATCTGCAACCTCGTCCTTTTTCACTTCCGCCTCAACAACCTGATCTATCAGCTTTGTTTCAGTCTGATAAAGCTGATCTATAACCTTGAGTATCTGAGCCTTTGTAGATATGAAAATCTGAGGCTCCATTCCAGTCTTTGCCCTTATATTATCTAAAAGCATCAAATTTGTTGGGTCTGTAAGGGCAATGGCTATTAGATTGTCTTCAACAAACAAAGGCACAACAAGGTTTTCCCTTGCAAATTTTTCATCTATAAGGTTTTCAAGCCCTTGCCCTTTTTCGGGTTTTAGTATCTGATTCTGTATTGATGCATATGGGATGCCAAGCTGTTTTGAAAGAACAATTGCAATCTGCTCCTCTGTAGTATAACCCAGCCTTACTAACGCCTCACCAAGAAGACAGTGTTCTTGTTGTTGAAACTTCAAGGCCTTTGCAAGCTGCTCATCAGTTATTACCTTCTGCCCTATGAGTATCTCACCCAGTTTATTTCTTACCATTTTTAGTCAACAAGTATTGTTGGTGTTAAGAATATAACAAGGTCGGTGTTAGTCCTTCTGATACTTGTTGATGTAAAAAACCATCCAATGACTGGTATATATCCAAAAAGTGGCACCTTTTTGACGATCTTTTGTTCTGTTGATGAAAGCATACCACCTATAACAACAGTCTGACCATTTTTAACCCTTACCATAGTCATTGCACCTCTTGATATTGGATCAAGAACATTTTGTCCTTGTATCGTTATAGCTGAGGAGGTTATATCAGAATATTGAGGCTGAACAAGCATTGTTATGTAGCCCTCTTTATTAACCTGAGGAGTTACCTTTAGCAAAAGCCCGACCGGGGCCCTTTCAACACCGGTTGATGATGAACCAGCAGAACCACCAGCGGATACAACAGTGGTTTGGGTTGCAACAGCTGCATCCCTGGATATTGTTATATAAGAGGTTTTATTGTTCATTGCAACAATCTTTGGTGTTCCTAAATATCTTGCCTCACCTCTTGAAACAAGAGCCCTAAATATTGCTTGAAGCTGAGCAAGACTGAAAACTCCATAAAAAACACCTTGAGGACTTGCCTTAGCTGTGGCAAATATTGGGTGTATCGTTCCACCACCTGTCCCCTGCTCTCCGCCTCCGCCACCTCCTCCAGCACCACCCTCTGATGCATTTGACTCGAGATTTACTATGCTAGGAGCTTTTGGAAAAAGAAATTTCCAGCTATCCCCTTTAAAAAATCCAGGTCTAAGCCCCCAATCTGTTAACCTTGCAGGACCTGCGAAATAAGCAATCTCACCCCTTGGACCTCCCCATTCAATCCCAAGCTCATTCAGTCTGTCTGTATTTATTTCAACTATTCTTGCCTCTATTAGTATCTGAGGAGCTTTCTTATCAAGCTCTGCTATTATCTGCTCAACCTGAGGAAATACCTCAGGTATATCAGTTACTATTATGCTGTTGGTTCGCGGATCTATGGCTATTTTGCCGTATTTTTTGCTTAGAACACTTTTAATTACACTTATTATAGTTATCCCGGATTCCTCTTCCCCTCCAGCACCACCGGACTGAGGTAAACCCTGCATATTAAAAGCATTTTCTGATGAGCCTTTGGAAAGAATGGATGTTATTGAAGAACCTGAGGATGAATCCTTTTCTGTCAGAGGAATAAGAGGTATGTAGTTAAGTGTATAGATCTTTGTTACCAGATTTGGATGAGCTTCTGTTCTTTTCATTATGATATATGTATTGCTTTTTCCTATTCTTTGATATGTTAAGCCCTTAACTCTAAGAAGTATTTCAAGAGCCTCTCTTACAGTTGTTTTCCTTAAGAATACGGTGATCTGTTTTGCTGCAACATCATCACTTACTATGAAATTAACACCTGACTGATGAGATATTATATCAAGAAAGGCTGTCAAGGCTGCCCCTTTTAATCTTATAGGACCTATCTTCCTATCAAGCGGTGATATCTCCTCTGCCTCTTCGTAGAGTGGTGTTTCTACCTGCGTCTCAGACTTCATGGGAGTTGCTGGTAGTTGAGGGGAGGATTGTGTTTGAACCTGGGTTGGTGCTTGAGTATCTTCAACGATGGGTCCTCCAAGATCTGACTCAAATTCATCCTGTTGGGATGCCGCTGGAAAAGATAAAATAAACACCATTAATCCTACCATTATATAGCTTTTAAACACCTCTCCTCCTTTATTTTATCACAAGCTTGTATCTTTTTCCTTTATAATTAATTATAACATAATTTGAAAAAATTTTTTCTATAAGTATTTTTTTTCTTGTGTAGTATCTCCCTTCCTCAACCATAACTCCATTTATTATAGCATATCTTCCAACAATACCCTGAAGTTTCATGGTCCTAATATAATCATCAACAGGATCTTGTTTTTTTGTTGGTTTGTTTTTTTTGCTTTCTTCATCCATTCGTTTTAAAAGTTCATCCCTTTTTCTTTTCTCCTCTTCCATTTTTTTTATTATCTCATAATCCATAGGACTTAAAAAGGGGTTCCTTGTGCTTTGAGGAAAAAAAAATGTCGCCGTAGATATACTAACATTAGAACCTTCTGTATCTGAAACGCTCATTCTAAATTCTTTGGAAGCAAATAGATCACTATATATTATCAATCCAACGATGTTTACCATTACAAGATAAAAAACAATAATTGTAATTATCTCTCTCATTCTCATAGATTAATAAAAATAGTTCCAAGCGTCAAATCAACATCAACCTCACCAAGCTGACTAGGGCTTTCTTTTTTGCTTATTGTTATCTGAGATATCTCTAAAAAAAGCTCTGATGTTTCAATCTCTGCAAGAAATTTAATCATCTTCTCATATGTGGTTGTAAACTTAACTTGTTTGGTCACATAATATACTCTATCAAAAGTCATTTCCTTTTGCGCTTCAAGAGATGAAAAGGCTATACCATTTTTCGATGCTATGCTTGTAAGTGTATAGTTTAAAAAATCATCCTTATCCTTCCATGCTGCAACCTTTGACGAATATCTTTTTATTGTTTCCTTTGATGATGTATATTCATTATAATAATCCTTAATAGATTCTATCCATTTAATTCTATCTTTGATATCACTAAGCCTTGAAGATGATGAGTGATAAAGTATATATAGAGCTATTATTACTATCAGGGATATTACAAGCGGTTTTTTAAATGGTTCAGCTCCCTTTTCATTATAAACAGCCTGAATATCACTAAATAAGTTTTTAATATAGATCTTTATCTCTGAAAATTTGATATTCATAATCACTTTTTCCCACTTGCTGTTATCTTTATCTTGCTTATCAAACCTTTGTAGTCTTTAGAAATCTCTGTTAATGATGATGAGCCTATAGGATTTTCAGGATTTTTAACCTCATAATCAAGGTTTCCTCGTGGCGGAGTAAAAACTTCAAAAGCCTTCTTTTTTTTAAGTTCCTTTATAAAATAATCCATATAATATGATCTGCTATCTCCAACAAGATATGTCTCACCTTCTACTGTCATATCAATATTCGAGGCGACGGAAGGGTCAATTGATGGTGGATTAGTATAGGTTATGCTTTTGAGCCATATATCCTTTGGTATGGTATCAGCAAGGGCTGCAAGCTTTGGGGTAAAGTAGTCTCGGTTTTGAAATGCACTTTTCATAACCCTTGCTATTTTACATATCTGTTTTATCTTATCCTCCATCCCAGAAGCATTGACATCTTCAAACTCGCTTATGCCAGGCATCTGAGAGTAATACTGGGATATCTTTCGCTTATTTAAATATGCAGTTAGAGTGTTAATAGCATAAAGAAATAAGAAAAAAAGCGATATAGCTGTTGTAAGTATAATAACAAATCTATTGACTATAGCAATCGCCCTTTTGTTTTTTTGATTCTCAGATATATCAATAATGTAGTCGGTTTTTATACCTTCATTGAGTGATGATGATGCTGACATTATAAGTCCAAAAGATGTGTTTTGCAAATCTATTAGATTTTTAAGATCAATAATTTTAGGCTCTATCTGTATTTCTTTTTTAACATGAGATGTAATAAACTCTTGATTTCTTGCACAAGCATAAACCTCTTTTATCTCACTGTTTGGAATGTTTCTTTGAAGAAACATTATTGAACCTTTAAGATCTAAACTTCTTCTTTCTGAGAAGGATGCAGCTTTTGAAAATGATATGTATCTAAAAAGAATTGGTATCTTATTCCATAAAACAGATATATAAAACTCATCATTATCTTCATAAATAAAAATATAACTATCCCTTCCTCTTGTTACATATTCTGAAAAACGATAATAGGAATGTGATACAGGCTCAACTGCTTCAAGAATAAAGCCGCATTCTTTAAGGATCTGATTTAGGAACTCTGTTGTTTTTTTATGAGTTACGGAAAAAACAACACCGAGTCGTGTGTTCTCGCCAACAGGAAATGCATAAAAATCGTAACCAAGCTCATCAAAAGCCACAGGGATATATTTTTTGGATTCTATTGGAACTGCTTTATGCCAGAACTTTCGTTCAATAAAAGGCATTGTGAAAAATCTTGTAATAGAAAAATTATGTGAAAGGGTTATTATAACTGAGTTTGTTTCCGTTTTTATTTTTTTGAGTGTTTCTTTAAATGCTTTTAGCCACTCTTGTTTTTCATTAAAAAAATCTGAGTTTATTGAAAGTGGCTTTATCAACCCTTCTATTTTGTAATCTACAGGGATATTGAATACATTGCTTATAGAAATCTTTGCATCTTTTATATTTGCATAAGAAATGTTTATATTGTTATATTCAATATATATTCCTATATATCTTTTTTTTTTGCCAGCCATAATTATTTAACAGTTATTTCTACAATCCCTTTTTTGAAATTAACAACCTTTGTAAGCATATTTACTCTTGTTGATTTTATCTTATATTTCTTAACAAGAAGATTTTTGACTACCTTCGCTCTTCTATAAGCCACTGTTTTGGGTTTTGGCTCTTTAGAATACGCATATCCCGTTATTATTAGTTTGGATTTAGGAAAGTTTTTGACATCACTTACAAACTTTTCAAGACCCTCCATACTCAAATTCGTTATCTCAAAGGTGTTTGGTTTGAAGTAGACCTTGCAGAAAAGTTTTTGAATCTTCTGTTGTTTGTTCTTTAAGTTTGATGATTTTTTATCTTTTAAAGTCATTGTTGTTTTTGAAGTTGATACTGCTTTTGTAGCTAAAGTAGTGGGTGAGGCTTTGGTTTTCTCTAAATCAGATGTAGGGCTTTGAGCTTGTGTATAAGAAAGGTATATAGTTTTTCTTGCGTTGGCACTGTTACCTTTTGTATCTGCGACCTCAAGGGAAAACTCATATTCACCTGCCTCATATAGAGAGCCAACAAATTTTTCTCTTCCATTAAAAACAATCTGGGAATGTATAGGTGAGGTATCCTCTATTTTTTGAACAGCATATGAAGATGTTTTTGTCTTCCTACTCAAAATAAGCTTCCAGCTGGCAATGGGATTTTTGCCCGTTAGAACCGCAAAATCTACAACGCATGCTTCATTTTTAGAAGCATCAATTTTATCTGGATAAACTGCTATATAAGCCTGAGGAAGCTGTGAATCTGGAACCACAACCTCGGGTTCTTTGTTATAATCTATAGCAAGAACTATCCCATTAAAGTCATCAAGCTTTTTTGACAATGAGGACTGCGAATAGCTTCCAACCATATCCAGCCTAACCTTCGTAGGAGAAAGTCCATGAGAAAGAAAATACGAATGTATCGTTGTTGCCTTTCTAACATTTGCTATCTTCATATTCCCACTTATAGCTCCGTTTGGGATTATAGTAATCGTAACCCTTCCAAGAGTATCAAGAAGTCCGGCAATATTTTTAAGATCCTCTATAATGTTTGTTTTAAAAGTCATATCCTCATTAAAAATCTTATCCTCTTTTAAAAGTATGATGTTTGGTTTTTCATTGTTAGTATCCATATAAAGCTTTATAAAATCCTTCTTGTAAAGTGAAAGGAGTATATTATCTCTGATCTCTTTAATTTTATCCCTAACCTTCGTAGAAACCAAATCAGCATCAGTTGTTTCAGAGATAGATTCATCACTTTTATCATTCTTATCCTTTGTATCCTTTATTTGTTTGCTTACTACTATAAGATTTGTATCAGATTTTTGTTTTTTTTGATCCGGTGGAATACCTTGTGTTATCTTTGATATATATTCACTTGCAATCGCCTTCTCCTCAGGACTGCCTGTAACCAGAATATCCATAAATCTGTCCATCGCATCGGTGTTTTTCCCTTCCTGATAGAGAAGTATAGCCTGCTGCAACTGTTTTGAATACTCACCAGCAACAAGTTTAGGTAACAAAAACATTCCAATAATTACAATATATTTTATTTTTCTTTTCATACTAATCATTATTACTAAATTATATTAAATTTTTATTTCACTTTTTTTAAAAAATCTATTCTGCTTCTAACATCCTGGCTATCAGGTTTGTAAGAAAGATATCTCTCATAAAAATGAATTGCAAGATCATTTTTTCCCATTTTCTCATAAACAAGTGCCAAGGATTTTAAGGCAATGTAAAAATCTGGCTTTTCTAATATTAAATCATTCAAAAGCGTTAATGCTCTTTCATAATCTTCTGAATCATACATCAGTTTTGCTTTTAGATATTTTAATCTGTATGAATTATAAGGATGCTTTTCAATCTCAGCAATAATCTTAAAAGCAGTCTTTATATTATAGCTATTTTCAATAACAGCCTTTCTATAAAGATCAGAAAACTCAATAGCAAAAGATTTTGGATTAATCTTTTTAAGAGACTCAATATAAACTGAATTAACCGGATCAGAAAACACAGCAGCTGCATAATATTTTTCAGCCTCAGCTATATTCTTTCCATTTTCTTTAAAATAACCACAAAGCCACAACATATATCCATCATCAGGATGATTTCTACAACCATCCTCAATGATATTTAAAGACTCAGCATTATTCATTTTTGATGCTATTTCGGCATATGCATAGTAGGCCTTTTCATTGCCTGGATTTATCCATATGGAGGTTCTAAGGTTTTTCAATGCCTCCTCAAAAAGACCAAGATTTTTTTGTACAATTGCCATATTAAAATATATCTCATCATAACCTGCATTTGCTTTTAAAGAATAGGAATAGGCTTCAAGGGCTTTTTTGAACTCTCCATTCTTAACATAGGAATTTGCAAGCTCATAGTTAGTATTAACCTCATAAGGATGAGCCGAGAATGCTTTTTCAAGGTAGATCTTTGCAGATATATAATTCCCTTTTCTCATCTCCTTAAATCCAGCAAAATACCATACCTCTCTTTTAAAATACCTTATCCAGCTAAATATATAAAAAAACATTACAATTATAATCAGTGGGAAAAGATATCTGAATTTTTCAAATCTAACCATTTTATTATATGATATATGCCAAACAAGAGAACCAAGAAGGGAGAAAAAGAGAAGCCCAGGCACCGCAAAATGAATAGATACATTAAGCATATTATCAATTATCATTGCAGCAATAGAGATTGAGATAATTATAATTAGTTTGTTTGAATCTGAAAGATTTTTGTATATATGAAAGCCAAGACTAACTAAAAAAAGTATGACTACTCCAAAACCAATAATTCCTGTCTGAGATAAAATCTCAATTACCTCATTGTGAGCATTATTGGCATGTGTCCTTAGATTTTTTAAAATAGAATTAACTCTCAAATACCATCCCTGATAAAAAGGATAAAAAAGCTCAAAGTTTCCCCACCCTTTACCGGTTAAGGGATTTTCCAAAAACATATCAACCCCACATCTCCATATAAGAAGCCGTTGGTGAAAAGATGGATAAACATTCTCTCTTGTGACATTTATATTCGGCTGTTTTACACTTAAGACAATTGCCTCCTTAAATCTCTTAATAACACCACTTCCAAAAAAATTAAGGCTCTGATCAGGCCAGAAAAAAGATAGAAGAATTAAAAAGACAACAAATTTTTTAAAATCCGAGGCTGCAATAATTTTTTTCTTTTTAAAGTAATAAACTAAAAACACAATCTCAAATACCAGAGCTATAATGCTTGATCTTGTAAGGCTTGCAAATATCATAGATATAAAGGAAAACATTATTGCAAAATAGATATTTCTGATTTTATCTTTTAAGATCACCCAATAATAAAAAGCAAAAGGAAAAAGGATGAGCATATACGATGATGCAAAGTTTGGATTTCCAAAGGTTGTTACAGCCCTTCTTCCATAAGGGGTTAGATTCTTATCCCATATTATCTCAAGCCCAAAATACTGAAGAACTCCATAGACCGAGGCATAAAATCCAGAAAGCATTGCAATGTGTATAATACTCCTAAAATCAAGCTCAGTTTTTGAAAAAACATACAACCCCCCCCATAACCACAAAAAAATTCCATACAGATCAAAAAAAGGATGTGCCGTTTTAAATATCTTGAAAAAAAACCATGATATACCCCACAAAAAAACAAAGAGTAAAGAGTATGGAAAACTATTATTCTTTTTTTCATCACAGCTTATCTGAGAGGCAAGAAAAAAGGGAATAAATGCATTGAAGATTGTATAAAACCATATTCTTTTGTTTTCATTAATAATGGCTTGTCTAAAAAAATCGAGATGAAGAAGATATCCATAAATGCTTGTTATAAAAAACACAAGGATAATGCCAGCAAATATAAAGTGAAAAGGGCTTAGGTGAAGAAGTATATACCTTTGTTTAAAGAGCTCTACAAGCATAACAATGCAGCATATTGCTATAGATACATTTATAAGCGCTATCTGAAAAAAATATGGGTTTCTTGTTAGGTTTGTAAAAAAAAGAAGAGGAGAGACAAAAAAAAGAATTACACAAATAAATCTCATCAAATCATAAGAAATCTTAGAAATCTTCATCTCAGTTTTTTATACCAGCAAGGGATGAAACTATCTGTATATTTCTTTTTGCTATTTCAAAATCAGGGTTTATCTCAAGTGCCTTTTTATACATCTGATACGCTTTTTTATAATCATGCATAAGATAATATATTGCTGCTAAATTTGAATATGCTTCGGGGTTTTCATGTTTTCTACCAAAAACCTTTTGAGTATTAAGAAAATTGTGTTCATTACATCTGTAAGCATTTATGTAATTTAGATATTCCTCTTCCGCCTTTTTAAGTTCCCCTTTTATAACATATATCTGAGCCTTTCTAAAAAAGGTGTATGGAAATACTGGATCAAGATTTTGATAGATTGAAAATCTATAAAGTGCCTTATCATAATATTCATAAGCTTTCTTGGAATCTCCTTGCTGTCTAAGATAATCCGCCATTTTAAGATAAAGGGTTCCCATTTGATAATGCATCTGAACATAATTTGGAGCAAGGGATCTAACCCTTTCATACATCTCATATGCCCTTTCAAAGTCATCTCTTGGCTTTTTATCCCTATCACCCCACTCAGGCATGTATATCCTTACCATATTAAATCTATCAGTAAAAACATTTCCCATAAAATAATAAGGCATTATAAATGTTGGATTGTAGTAAACAACCTTCTGATAGTATCTTAGGGCATCATCCCATTTTGCCTGCTTTGAAAAGGTTATTGCTATATTGTGATATACATCAGCCTTAAACCAGCCCCAGAAGTAATAGAGTGGTGAAAATCGCAGAGGAATAAAGAGTATTATCAGAATAATGGATACGAAAATATTATGAGTCTTAAAAATAATCTTTGAAAAGACATAAACACTGTATATAATTGCCCCAAGCATTATAATCCATGATACCGCCCAAAGTATTATCTCACCTGATGTTCTAAAATTAAAAAAACTTCCTTGAAGTTCATTAAACTCTGAAAGTATCATATACGACACAACAAGAACGCATCCAAAAGCAACAAAAGATATTATCATCGGTATAACCTTGAGTTTTGGTTCTTTCAAATCTCCTTCATTTTTCCTTTTTTTCTCCTTATCCAACTTGTCTCTTTCATCAATAAGATAGTGAAACTCCCAAAGAGCCCTTCCTCTTGAAAGATTTATTATAACAGCAGGCAGAAGCCCTAGATAAACCCCAGAGGATACAAACCTCATACTGACATCAGTAAAGTTGTGTATAAGCATAGCTAAAAAGGAAACAAGATATCCAAGTATATCATAAGCAGTTTGTTTATTACCCTCTTCAACCTTCCTCTTTATTGCTCTCAACGCTGTTATGCTAACGAATATGATTATCCAGTAAAATATCCCTGCTCCTATTATTCCGTTATCAAGAATCTGCTCAAGGTGTTCATTTTCAGCATGATCGGTTTCAGTGTTATGTTTCCCCTCAAGATGAAATATTATAGGCCTTCTATATGCAGGATAGAGTGGTCTGAAACAACCAACACCGCTTCCTATAGCAGGATGCGTTTCTATCATCTCCCATGTTGAAAGCCAAGTAGCAACCCTGAAAGGAACTGATGTAAGACTTTTCTCAAAAGCATATTTTACAACACCAATAATTACAAAAATACCTATTATAAAAAGAGCTACATATATCTTCTTTATCAACCCCTTGCTTATAGAGGTAAAGTAATATAGGTAGAGTGCTATAAAAAGCAGTGTTGATATCCCAAATCCTATCCATGCACCTTTTGTATATGTATTTATCACACAAAAGACATCAATGACTGCAAGTATAAGATGAGGTATAAATCTGGTCTTTAAAAATCTTGTCATTATTATCGGAAGCATGAGGACCATATAATTTGCGAAAAAGTTTGGGTTTCCATAGGTTGAAAATATTCTGTTTCCAAAAGCTCCCCGCCATATAAAGGGGTCAAAACCATTTAATGGGTATTTTTCTTTAGGGAAAAAAGTTACATCAATCCACTGAACTATTCCATAGAATGCTGCTATCCAAGCTGATACTATCAATATCTTTGTTAATCTCTCTATAGCTTGTGAGTCAAACTCCCTTATAACAACAAGGGAAATAAGGGTATATATAAGATACCTTACAAAATCATCAAGTGACCATTCTTTATATGGAACATTAATGAATGAAAATATAATATAAATGAAGTATGTCATAAAGGGAGAAAGAAACAAAAAATCATCTCTTGAAAATGCTCTTTTACCTTCAAGAATGATAAGTGAAAACCACATAGCAGCGATTGTTATTCCTCCCATTTGTAGAAGTGTTATCTTAACCTGAGCTGAGTCATAGGTTCTTAGATAAAATGCTGACGATATCATTAGATAAAGAAATGGAATAAAAATCTGCAAAGCCTTTCTAAGATCATAAACTGCAGGTGGCTGCTTTATCTCTTTAAGTATATCATTATTCATTGTTAAATCTCCTTAGAAAAAATCTCAACTAAGCTTTACTCATCACAAAACCTTAAACCACACCTTTTCAGCATCATCAAGCCAGGGAAGGGAATCGAACCCTCAACCTGCGGTTTACGAAACCGCTGCTCTAACCAATTAAGCTACCCTGGCTTATAAATCAAAATTGTAAATTCTAAATTACAAATAAATTATAACAAAAATTTGTTATAATATTTATCAAATTAAAATTTGTTTCAGACAAGGGGTATTTATGCAAAACAACAAAAACAGAGAGAGATGGGCTACAAAAATTGGGATAATCCTGGCTATGGCCGGAAATGCAATTGGACTTGGAAACTTCTTAAGATTTCCTGTTCAAGCAGCACAAAACGGCGGCGGAGCTTTTATGATACCCTACTTTATTTCACTTGTCATCCTTGCAATACCGGTAATGTGGGCGGAATGGGCTCTTGGTAGATATGGTGGGTCAAAAGGACATGGTAATGCTGTTGGAATATTTCATTGCATAACTAAAAATCCATCTACTAGATATATTGGAATACTTGGGCTAATATTTCCATTATTAGTTGCCTTCTACTACATATATATAGAATCCTGGACATTAGCGTACAGTTTTTTTTCAATCCAACGAGAATACTTCAACCTCTCCTCACAAACCCTAATGACAGATTTTCTTAAAAACTTTCAAGGACTAAACTCTCCAATAGGTGTTACAGTATCAGCCTATTTATTTTTCTTAATTACATTTTCACTCAACTTCCTTGTAGTTTCAGGTGGTATTTCAAAGGGAATAGAAAGGATTGCTCTTATAGGAATGCCTATCCTATTTCTTTTTGCTCTAATACTGACTATAAGAGTGTTCACACTTGGTACCCCCGACCCATCAATACCAGAGAATAATGTCATAAATGGTTTGGGATTTATTTGGAATCCAGATTTTTCAAAACTAACTGACGCAAAGATATGGCTTCAAGCTGCAGGACAAATCTTTTTTACAACCTCCATAGGTTTTGGATCAATAATGTGCTATGCAAGTTATCTTAAAAAAGATGATGATATAGCAGCAACCGGACTTTCAACTGTTATGACTAATGAGTTTGCAGAGGTTATATTTGGGGGATCTATTGCAATCCCAGTAGCATATGCCTTTTATGGATACACCGGCACAGTAGATATAGCAAAAAGTGGTGCATTCAACCTGGGCTTCGTATCACTTCCCATAATATTTACAAAACTTCCACTTGGAGAATTTTTAGGTTTTATATGGTTTTTCTTACTTTTTATAGCGGGTATAACCTCTAGTATTGCTCTGATACAGCCATTTATATCATTTCTGAAGGATGAACTCGGCTGGTCCCATAAAAAAGCAGTGATACATACTCTAATCATAACATTTATAGGCTGCAATATCGCAATCTTTGGATTAAGATATGGTATAGTTGATGATTTTGATTTCTGGGCTGGAACATTTGGGATAACCCTATTTGCCCTTATAGAGATTATCATCTTTACATGGATATTTGGAGAGAAAAATGCATACGAAGAGATAAATAAGGGAGCAAAATTTAATGTCCCTTACATCTTCATATTTCTACTCAAGTACATCTCGCCTTTATACATAGCTATATTGATGATCTCATGGATATATCAGGATTTCTCAAAGATAATAGAAGCCAATATATACCAATGGGTATGTAGGCTATCAATAATAATCTTGTTCCTCTATGTTGCACTATTAGTAAAAAGATCATTGAAAAACAAAGGAGCTCAGATATGAAAACAAGTGGATGGATTTTTATGATAATAGGCTGGTCTCTTATAATTGGAATTACAATCTGGAGTTTCAAAAAAAGTCTTTCAAAGTAGATTATCTTTTGTTTGCAATCAAGTTATTATAAAGATTATCCATTGCTGATTTTAGTATATCCCTTATTTCCTTGAGTTTTTCACCAGGCCATTTAGAAACCTCATCTCTTAGAAAGCTTGTTTTATCAATCCTATTATCAAAGTAAGCAAAAGGTAGATAATATTTCTTTTTATTTTTGTCTACAGTTATTGTATTCCTCATCTCTGATTTTTCTGCAAGATAAAATATATCATCACATCCATAATCATTGAGCATAACCTCTATTGGAACACCATGGTGAAGTATTGATCCGGGATCATTTGGATCTGCCCTTTGCTGATTTTTTCTCCTTGACTCCTCAGGTGTAGTCCAGATATAGAGTATTACAGATCTCTTTAGAATCTCCTCATCAAGCATAGAAAATGAATAGGCATAGCCGAAGGGCTCTTTAAGAGGCATTGATGAACCATGAGGGCCACCTCTTGCAAATTCTATAATTATAGTTTTGTCTGAAAGATCATCAGTATAATATGAGTATTTTTCTTCAAGTATATCCTGTGCTTCCTTTCTAATAGAATCTGAAATTCTTTTTAGGCTTGTTCTGTCAATCTCACCAAGTCTTGGTTTTATCCCCACCCTTCTTGCAGCTTCATCTATTCTTTTAATGAGCCACATGCCGGCATCCTCATCATATCTTCTCTTTGAAACCAAATCCCTGTAATCCATATTTATTAGCTCGATAAGAGTTCCCCAATCGTAAGGATTTTTAAAGGATTTTTCTGGTGAGTGAAAAAAGACTCTTTCAATTCCATTTTTTGCAAGCTCATCATCTATTCTTCTCATCATATGAACATAAGGAAAATCATCTATCTCTATGACTTTGCCTATATAAAACTCATTTAAAAGCTCATCTGAAGAAAGATGTTTTAAAAATCTCCTCACCTCAGATTTTCCTGATGCCGGCAAAGCCGTTAAAAGAACTATATCAAACTTTCTCCTCATAGTATAACTATTTGTCCTCTTTCTTCACTGTATCATTTGCTATATTATCAGCTTTATTTTCCTTTACTATATCAAGAAGCTCAACATCAAAAATAAGGGTGGAGCCTGGTGGTATAACCATCTCTATTCCATTATCACCATATGCTGTATCTGAAGGACATCCTATTGTTGCCTTTTCACCAACCTTCATCTTTGTAATAGCCTTTGTCCAGCACGGAATTACACTGTTGAGCTTAAACTCAGCTGGCTGATTTTTTTTATAAGAGCTATCAAACTCCTTTCCATCTATAAGCTTGCCCGAGTAATGAACCTTCACAGTATCATTTTCTGATGGTGAAGCACCTTTTCCTTCTGTAGTTCTTACATAAACAATGCCATTATCAATAACAGCTGCATTGGGTTGAGAGGAAAGTTTTTTAAGATACTCTTCACCCTTTTTTTTGTTTTTCTTCATTAGCTCATTCTTCTTAGCTTTGATCATCTCATTTACCTTATTATAATCAACAGTATTTCTATAATCAGGTTTATTCCTAAGACCATCAGAGAAACCCTTTATCATATCATTAATTTCTTGTTTTGAAAAATCATAAGCTGAGATATTTCTTGTCATTGCAACACCAAGCATATATGCAGATGATCGAACATCTTTAATATCCTTTTTATCCTGGGAACTGACAAGAGCCGTAGACAAAAAAACAACCATCATAAATGTTGATATTTTTTTCATCTTCCCTCCTTAGATATATGATAGCATATTTTTAACCATTATAATCAATCTTTTTTATAACCGAAATAATCATGGAGAATAAAAGTATTGTTAAGACAATTATAAGTGATGTAAATGGTTGTATATGAACAAATTTTGATAAAAGCATTTTTAAACCTATGTAAATTAAAACAACAGATACTCCTTGTTTGAGATATCTAAAATAATCATTTAATGCTGCAAGTGAAAAATAAAGACTTCTTAATCCTATGACCGCAAATATATTTGATGAATAAACAACAAGTCTATCACGAGAAATAGATAAAACTGCTGGTATAGAATCAACAGCAAATACCAAATCTGTTGTTTCAATGACAGCAAGCACAGCAAGAAGTGATGTAAAAACAATCCTTCCATTTTTGATAACCCAGAAACCTCCGTTTTTTATATCCATATCAATAGGTATATATTTCTTATTAATAAACCTGAAAATTAAATTTCTATCAAGCTCTATTTTATCTACCTTATCAGAAAACATCTTAAATCCACTGTATATGAGTATAACTGCAAAGATATAAAGCAGCCATGAAAACCTTTTAACCGCCTCTACACCAACAAATATAAAAAACATCCTCATTATTACAGCACTCAGTATTCCTATAACAAGAACCTTTGGCTGATATTTTTTTTCCACCCCAAAATACGAAAATATCATCAAAAAGACAAACATATTATCAATAGAAAGAGAGTATTCTACAACATAAGCAGTAAGATACTCTGCAAATTTTGAAGCCCCCAGATAATGCCAGATTAAAATCCCATAAATCATCGCAAAACTAATCCACATCATACACATTATCAAAGATTCTTTAAGTGTTATTTCATGAGGTTTTGCAGCTGAAAGCTTGAAATCAAGAGAAAAAAGAATAACCGCCATAATTACAAATATAGACCATAATATGTTATATTCACTCATAAGGATATTTTACAAAAATAAAATTTCCTTTTTTTATGTAAAACCTGGAATGTGAGAAGCAAAAAATAAAACAACGAGCTTAAATTTTGAATTAGGGAGGGTGGTTGCGGGGGTAGGATTTGAACCTACGACCTCCAGGTTATGGGCCTGGCGAGCTACCGGGCTGCTCTACCCCGCAAATATATTATATCATTTTTCACCTTTGATAAACAAGGCTGTCAAGTTTTTTTATATCTAAATTAAAATAGCCCAACTCGGTTTTTAAAGAGTCAACTGATATTTTTAGCACCCCATCCTCATTGGTTTCAAATTCACTCACAATCATTCTTCCTTCGCCAGATTGAATTTCATCATAGTTTAAAATCTGTTTTTCTCCAATAGTTATTAGAATAGCTTCAAAATGAGAGTCATCGTAGTAGATTTTCTCTCTCCTGTAGGTTTTGTTTCCATACTGAATTATAAAATCCGGCTTTGATTTAATTATTGTTTGAGAGATCTTTTTAATTCCTGGAAGGTTAGATGAAAAAAGGCTATCATTTAAAATAATAAAAAGCCAGTCTTTTTTATTTGATGAAAGAGTTTTTTCAAGCCATTCAAGCTGATCGGCAAGAAATCTCGGACTCTGGCTTGATTTTATCAGATCGACAAAAACAAATCTTGCATTACTATTATCAAAATAGTAGTAGTATGGAGAATTTCCATGATAGGAAAAATAAAAAAAACGGGCAAAATCTTTCACAGCAAAAGAGGTTTGATAATCAAAATTATGTTCAATTACTGGAATGTAAAAAGGAATCTTCTTAATAAAATAAGCATATCTTGAAAAAAACTGATAGTATCCATTGTCAGTTTTCGTCATACTTCCATAATAAACCGAAAACATTATATTATCTTCCATAATCTTCTTTAATAGATTATCTAATTCATAAGAATAACCTGAATTAAGATCTGTAAAAACAACAAAACTAAATGATGATGTGGATGATATGTTGAAAGGCATAAAAGTTGAGGATGAGGCAATGTAGCTAAAGGTTGAGTTTTCTATGGGAAGATATATTCTATAACAGTATTCTTTACCTGGCTGAAGTGCATAGAGTGGAAGGGTTAAGGATTTTTGAGGAGCAAAAAATGTCATATACATATCACACTTAGGTGAAATACCCCAGCTAACCCAACTAATCGATGGCCTTTTAAACCCATATTTTATGATAGCAGATGAATCAGTGACAGCATTTATATAAGGTCCAAAACCTATCTCTGATGGGAAGACAAATGAAAGTAAAAGAAAAAGTAGCTTCATTTGGAACTACCTCTAATTATCCTCTTTCTATTAATTATATTATATTTGCTAAAATTTATCTTATGGATAGCTCGCTTCTAATCCTTGGAGTTTTAGTCTTTGTAGCAGGTTTTGTGGACTCAATAGCAGGAGGAGGTGGTTTAATCACACTGCCAGCATATCTGAACTATGGTGTAGATGAGAATCTTCTTCTTGGAACAAATAAACTCTCTTCAACGATTGGAACCGCTGCTGCAGTAATTAAATATCTTGATGAGATTAGATTCTCGGCTGCACTGGTATTAACACTCTTTATATCAGCTACTCTTTTTTCTTTTCTGGGTGCGTATTTTATATCACTGCTTCCATCCTACCTGGTTAAAATGGCTCTTTTCTTTTTTCTTCCGCCACTTTCATTTTATATCATAAGAAGGAAGGATTTTGGAGTTAAAGACACCTCCGAGATGATAACAGAGTCTGAAAAGCTTACAAAAATATTTATAATCTCATCATTGATTTCATTCTACGATGGTATGATGGGACCAGGAACAGGAACATTTCTTGCTATAGGTTATTCTAAATTTGTAGGATACGACATACTAAAAAGCACTGTGCTTGCTAAATTGACAAATCTAATATCAAACATATCAGCACTTATAACATTCCTATATCTTGAGAGGGTTAATCTATGGCTTGGAGCTAGTATGGGTCTCGTTTCTGTGATAGGCAATTATTTTGGAGCTAATATGACTCTTAAAAAAGGTGTCTGGATAATAAAGCCAATGATTGCTATAATATCAAACATCATACTCCTTAAGTTGATACTTGAAACATTTAAATCTTTATGAAGATAAAAATAAAAATTATTAAAAAACCTTCAAACAAAAACATATCTGATATAAAAGAAATATACCAGGAGGCCGGCTGGCTGACAAGATTTGATACAAACAAAAGAATTTCAGAGATAGTAGAAAGAAGCTATATCTTTGTCTGTGCTTTTGATTCAGACAGAATCGTGGCAATAGCAAGGGTTATAGCAGATGGGGTAAATGATGCTTATATCCAGGATCTTACTGTTAAAAAGGATATGAGAAACAGGGGTATAGCATCAGCTATACTTTCATACATAAAAAATTATCTTTTAAAAAAGGGATTCAAATTCATAATACTTGTATCTGAAAAGGGGACAGAAAAGTTTTATCAGAAAAATGGGTTTAGATATGTTAAAGGGATGAAGGTTTTCATTTATGAGATTAAATAAAATAACCAAAAATGATATAAAAACTCTTGAATCCTATTTCGAAAAAAATCAACCAGAGCTTTCTCCTTATAGTCTTTCTTCTATATTTTTATGGAATGGTTGCATATATGATGTGTATCTTGGTTTTATTGACGAAAATCTTATAATTGCTGAGCTGCCTTATGAAAATCCAAATAAAAAAAGAATCCTTTTCCCACTTTCACAAAATCCACCTGCGCCTGATAAGCTTTCTGCCATTTTAAGAAAAATCAATTTTACAACTGTATATTATGCTCCTGAATCATACATAAAGCAAAACCCGGAAATACAAATATATTTTGAGATATATGAGCAAACTGACTATACTGATTATGTATACCGGACAGAAAGTCTAAAAGAACTTGTCGGCTCAAAATATTCTTCTAAAAGAAACCTTCTACATCAGTTTGAGAAGATATATAAAGATAGCTATGAGGTAAAACCCTTTTCTCAACAAACCATAGACAGTGTAATATCCTTCATACACGAAATAAAAGATCAGATATCACCCGGCAAAAGCTTTGATATATACAACTGTGAGATATCAGCGATAGAAAATATAAAAAGATATATTAATGATATATCTTTTTTTGGAATCTGTGTCTATATAGCAGGCAAGATTTCGTCTTTTGCAATCGGCTCACATCTAAACAATAACACATGTATATTGAATTTTGAAAAAGCTGATAAAAATGTAAAAGGGCTTTATCAGTTTACAGATAGGGAATTTGCAAAACATGTTTATGGTAAATATCTTTTCATCAATAAAGAATCTGATATAGGAAAAGAAGGACTTAAAAAAGCAAAGATCTCATATCACCCACACAAAACAATAAAAAGTTTTATGCTTGTTTTAAAAGATAATCAATAAGGATTTTCTGTAACACCCATAAGATAGACTATAGCTTTTTTGTTTTTTTCAAAAGCACTCTGTATTATTGAAGCACCTGGATAGAAGCTTTTTCCTTCAAGCTCTATAGTAA
This sequence comes from Elusimicrobiales bacterium, assembly GCA_049972095.1. Lineage (GTDB taxonomy): Bacteria > Elusimicrobiota > Elusimicrobia > Elusimicrobiales > UBA9959 > JANZZP01. The sequence continues at coordinate 21,215 of JBMFKQ010000002.1, read as the reverse complement.
AAGCAAGGATCTTAAGCCTATCATATGCCCAGTCACACATATCACCGCTTGCTATATAAAGCTCACTTGACTGCTCTGCCTTATAACCCAAAAGCTTTGCCATCTCATTAGCATGCTTTATAAAGGCAGCTCTATCCTTCTCATCGCTAACTGGTTCATCCCTTCCTCCCCATGGATAAAGCACAAGAGAGGCATAAGAATGATATGAAAGAGAGGTTTTTATATTTCTTCTCTGCAAAAGAAAGTCTCTAAGGGCTTTTGTTTCAGGCTCGGAAAAAACAGATTTTCCACAATAGACATCTGACTGCTGGTAGTGTGATGAACCTGATTTACACCATTCAAAATCATAATTTCTGTTAAGATCCACACCAATAATAGAGCTTGTATCAAGCTTATTTGTATTCTTTCTCCACCATTTGTAGTCACCAGTTTTTATATCATACTCTACACCATCAGGATTGAGCATCGGTATAATGTATATATCAAGCTTATCTATATAATCTCTATAAGAATCCCTATTGTCCAAAAGATAAGCAGCAAAAAGAAGCACCATTTCGTTTGTAAGATGCTCTCTTGCATGATGATTTCCAACAAGAAGGATGCCGGGTTTTTTGCTCTGCTCAAGCCCCTTTTGAGTTGTGTTTATTCTCAAAGCCCATATATCCCTTCCTTCATAACTTTTTCCTATAGAAAAAAGGTATGCAATATCAGAATATTTTTGAGAAAGCTCTTTAAGAGCCTGATATGTTTCGTTGTAGTTATGATATGCAGAATCCTGAGGTGGAAAATCCTTGTTTTCACTAATCCATAAGGAAAGTGGTTTTCTTTCAAGAATTGAAAACTCTTTCTCTATACCGCCAAGAAGTTCTCCAGGAATAGTCCCTTCTACATAAGAATCCGATATTGAAAAAATGTCAACTCCTAATTCAAGCAGTTTTGTCCTTTCATATTTATCTTTTGCTGTAATTTTGAGATAATATCTATTATCAGCCTCAAGGATCCTCTTTTTATCATCAGGCAAAGGTATCTGTGATGTTTTGCTTTTTATCCTTTCTACTGCTTGGTTATACAGCTTTTCAAATGTGGTTGATTTGATTGAGTCATATGAGTCAGCATTTGCCTCAACCGACAAGAAAAATATAACAGAATAAACAAAAAGTTTTAACATATACCCTCCTTTACCTAAAGGGCTTGCCCCTTTTAAATCCTCAAAGGAAATATAAAAATCCAGCTTGAAGTTTGATGAGCTATGCCATCAAAGAACAATCTATCTTTAGTCATCTAATTTAATTATAAGATGTAAATTCAAAGATTACAAAGCTAAAGGTCATATCTACATATAGGACCTTTATCCTATTCAAAGAGTAACTGCTCTCACACATTTTCTACACCAGCCCGCACTTTTATTGGATAGAGATTTTCTGTTAAGAGCTATTACCTGCCCACATCCAGGACATCTCACACTTTGTGGAATTATATCACTTTTAGGAAAATCCTTTTCAAAGCTCTCCTTTGATGAGTATCTTGGCTCAAAGCCACCTCCCATTCTTCATATACCCCTCCACAAAATCTACAAAACAACACAACGAAAAAGCAAATCTTCTTTAATAGTTATATCTGTAATATCCATCAGGATTGTAGAGAAAATAAAAGTCAAAGGGATCAAGTCTTGGTAGCTCAACATATTTTTTCCCTTTTTCATCAACCTTTTCCTCAAAGATATTTGTAGTAAACTTTTTATCCTCATAGTAATCAGGGTCTCTAACTATACCCTCTTCAATTATACTGTCAACGCTTTGAGTTACCCACTTAAGATTAACAGCATCATCACCAAACTCTTCCCAATCACCATCAGAGCTGTGTTCATACATTTTCTTTCTAAACTCTTCAATATCCATCCCTATTTTTTTTGCAACAGGGCCCATTACTCTTTTTTCCCACTTTTTTGCCATCTCAAGCTGCTCTTTTAACTGTGTCATATTACCCCATGTCATAGCTCTCATCTGATGATGAAGGATTATAGCATTTGGATAAACAAAAGATTTTTTTGCAAGGGTTGTGATTGTTGCAGCCATTGATGCAGCATATGATTTTACAACCACATAAACAGGAGAGATACTTGCCTCCATTGCTTTAAGAATTTTATATCCTGCCATTACAGATCCTCCGGGGGATCTATCTATCACTATAAATATTGGAGCAGTGCTCTGGTTATTATAATAGTTTATCCTATCTACCACAAAATCCGCAGTCTTCATTGTTATAACACCGTTGAGAGGTATTCTCCTATCAGATATAACAAGACTTCCATCCCTAAAAACTAAATCTGAATAAACTGGCTCTTTTTTGGCAATTCTTTTAACCTCCTCTTTCTTTGATATAAGCTCAAGCTCTGCTTTTAGTTTATCAACCTCATTTGTTTTTAGAAAAAGCTCATGTTTTATCCTTTCTTTCTCAAAATCCATTCTATCTTTCTCTTCTTTAATTTTTCTTTTCTCCGCTTTAAGTTTCTCTTCTTCAATATCATTTAAGAGCTTTAATCTGTTAAGCTCAAAGTTAAGTTTTGAAATCTCCTGTTTATTTTTTTCCTCAGCAACTTTATTCATATTAGAAAGTTTTTCTAGCTGCGCCTTAAGCTCTGCAACCTCCATATTAAGTTTCTCAATCATAAGTTTATTTTTAATAGAAAGCTCATTATACTCCTTCTCTATACCAATTAAGGTATTCTTTTGCTTTTGCATCTCAATCTCGTATTCAAGGCTTAGATTTTCTCTCTGTTTTTTAAGCTCTTCAACCTTTGAATCATGCTCTTTTAATTTTTTTTCATCCTCTTGAGAATAAGCAACAACACCTATACTGAAAATTAAAAGCAACAATATCCTTTTCATTTTACCTCCTCTTAAGATATTATACAAATTTTTAAAAACTATACTTAAATTACCAAATCATCTGAAAACCAATCCTGTGTGTAGAGCCAAAATATTTATGTTCTAAATATGCATAATCCATTCTCAAGCCCTTTACAAGACTTTCCTTGGTTAAAAACCTATCAAAGGTCATGCCCATCCCAAACACAAATCTTGAAAAACCAGGATTATCTTTTGTTGAATAACCAAATCTCATCTGAAAGGCTTTTAAAATATCTATTTCACTTGCCATACTTAGATAGTTTTTATTACCCTCAACACCTACATAATCAGCAGTAAAAATAAAGTTTATTATCTGTTTTATTGTTGAAAAATCCTTTGCAACTCCAAATCTAAAAGTTGAAGGAATTTTTTCATATTGTTGATAAAATCTCGATTTTGAAGACACATTTTGAATAGATGCACCTATATGAAAATGTCCTGGAAGCACAAGTAACACCCCACCATCAAAAAGATTTATACCTCTTTTCTCTGTATCAAGTCTTTCTTCGAGCTTTTTTGCAGTTAGTCCAAAAGAAAATCTATATACCTTTGGTATATAAACCCCCACTGGTTTTATCCTTGACCATGAGGGGGTTATTAACATAGGATCAATTTTTTTTCTTGCATAATCAAAATATGGAAAACCCTTAGAATAACTAAATCCATAATAAGAGTATGATATGGATGTATTGCCTGTTATATTTTCGCTTTCATCATATGAGATTATATCACCACTCTTCATAACAGAGTAAAATGCTGAAAAATTACCATAAGGGGTATCTATAACAGCATTTATATACTGTTGCAAAAGCCCTTCTATGTATTTGTTGTGTGCAATTGAAAGTGATGAATAACTCAAAAGTCCTAAACCTGCAGGATTATAGAGAACCGAATCAGCATTAACCCGTGCTGCAAATGACTCAGCAAGAGATGTAGGATATGGTGCGGGTGGTATGTTTAAAAAGCTTCCTGTATAAACATCCTTTGACTCAAGCGGAAGATAGACAAAAAAAATAAAGAGTATAAAAAGCATAACTACATCACATTATACTTATCATTATACATACTTTGAAATCCATCCTGCTACAGTCTCCTCATAAACAAGCTCCTCAACCTTTGTTATTATCTGGGCAGAAAAGTTTGCTTTTGCATATGCAAAAGCCATAGCAGAAATATTCTGCATTGTAACAGGATCTCCAACAAGACGAACTATGTTTTTAACATACTCATCAATATTTCTTGGATTTATGATTATTCCGGTATAGTCATTTTTTATAAAATCAGAAATTCCACCAACATTTCCTACCACGCACACAACTCCTGATGCAAGCGCTTCAATTAAGGATCGTCCTACTGATGGAGTATTTCGAGTTGAAACATATATATGAAGCATTGCCATAACCTCTGGCATATCATCTCTCCATCCAAGTATATCAACCTTGTGACTTATACCAAGATTTCTGGCAAATTCCCTTATCCTCTCATCCCTACTTCCAACTATCATAAAGTTTACTTCATTGTTTTTGACAAGAACATTTTTTGCTATAAGCATAAAGAATTTTGCTTCTTCCTCAGAAAAACTTCTCATCACACATCCAACCCTGTAAGGTCTTTGCATTATCGTAAAAGGCTTTATCTGTTTTGCACTCTCCCATCTTGACATAACAAGAAGTGGAGAAAGAATCATTATTCTGATAGGGGAAATCTGATTAAAAACAAGCTCATCTTTAATAGACTGGCAGGAAACTATTATTCTTGAAAAAGAATATTCATTCTTCTTAATAAACTCCCTTGTATCAGAATCAGGAAACCCAAAAACTCTCATAATCTTGGGTTTCTTTAATGATAAAAGTTTTTCTATAAACTTATCATCTTCCTTTGAATAACTGTAAATCTCAACAAGGTCAGCATTTGGGATCCTTGATATTCCTGAAAGAATTAAAAAATTTAGCTCGTGATATTTAACTTTATTTTTCTTACAAAACTCTTTAATATAACTATCCTTCTTTGAAATTATTATCACATCATTCCCAGCATTATTAAGAAAAACTGCAGAATTCAAGGCGTTGTAATTTTCTATACAGTTTCCCCGGTTGCTAAGATATCTTAAAATTATCATAAACTCTCAAAAATCTTTTAATTTTTGGCTTGCCTTTTTTCTGTAATATTCATCATTGGATGTTTCAACTATCTTTTTATATATAGCTCTTGCAATATCTATCCTACCAGCCTTTTCACAAAGAAATGCAACTATATTTCTAAACATATCAGAAGCTTCTTTTTGCATTGCAATCTCAGAGAGAAGAAGAAGGGTTTGTTCATCAAGCAGATTTTTTTTATTTTTCTCATATGTTATAACAGCTGAAAGAAGTAGGGCGTATTTAACTTTCAGATATTGAGGTATATCTTCTAACATTGCAATCTTCAACACCGACTTTGCCTCCCAGGTTCTTCCAAGGCCAAAAGCAAGTATAGATGAAGAAAGGATAATTGCATTTTCATAATCAGGAGCAACAATAGCAAGGGCAAGGGATCTCGCATACATATCAGGATAGTTTCCCCCAAGATAATCTTCATAATTAAACTCCCTTTTTCCATAATACTGAAGCAATCTTATATAAAGCAAATCCCCATAAACTTCCTTTAAACCTATAGATTTAAATATGCATGCTTCAATTGGATCTCTTAAGTATCTGCCAAGATATAGAAAGGTATTTGGAAGATTATACTCATATCTAAAAGAGCACAAAAAACCTAAAATCAGCAGTGAATAAAAAATAGTTCTTTTCATAGTTCTTTTCTTTCAAAGGAAAAAAAACCTGCAGAAAGCCATAGAATGGAGTAGAAAAAGACATAAGTTAAAAAATTTAAACTCACTGTTTTAAGCGAAAAATCTGGAAGAAGGTATATTATGTATGCAATGTAGTCATAATATGACTTTATATAGGAAAGAGAATATTTTATTTCACAAGCATAATGTGCTGCAATCCAAATCATTGTAGAGATGATCATTGCTAAATATGGGGATGTTGTTATAAATGAAAGGGAGATTGAGATAGATATAATGGGAAGTATTTTTAAAAATATGAAAGAGAGCTCATTTATATATGTTAAGGATGGAGAACAATTTTTAAATATCTTCATAAAAATAAAACCAACCAAACTTACAGATACAAGAAGGATGAGACAATCTAATATAAATGATATGAATTTAGATATAAACCACTCAGCTCTTGATACTGATTTTGAAAGCACAAGATATATTCTTTTTGTTTCCAGTTCAAGATTAATTGAAAATGGAGGATATATCAAAGCAAATAAAAGCACTGCCATCTGTGCCAAAGCAACAAAAAAATCTGAAAGAACCTTTCTCTCCTGGCTAACAGCCATAATACTTACTATTGATGAAATAAAAAAAGAAAAAAGTATTAGAAAAAAAACAAAATAGAAAATCTTAGAGAGAAAAAATTCTTTTATTGAATAAAATGATATATAGAAAACCTTTCTAAGCATCCTTCTCTATACTTTCTATCACCTTACTTTCAAGGCTGTCTTTAAACATACCTCTATCATCAAACACCCTTATAATCCTTCCACGATTTATAACAATCACAACACTACATATTTTCTCAATCTCTGATATTCTATGTGAAGAGAAAAACACAGTTTTTCCTTTTTCATTTATCCTTAGAAGTATTTCTCTCATGCTTTTTACATAGATTGGGTCCAATCCTTCTGTTGGTTCATCAAGAACCAGAATCTTGGGATCATTAACAAGCGCACAGGCAATAGAAAGTTTCTGAAGCATACCTCTTGAAAGATTCTTGACCTTCTCATTTTTGAACCTTTCGATATCGCTTAGAAGGTATATCTCTTTAAGCTTGTTTTCATCAACGGGTGTATCTGATATAGAATGAAAGAATCTCACAGTATCCTCAACACTGAATGACTGGCAAAAATACGGTAGCTCGCTTGTATATCCAATACTTCCTGGATATGATTTTTTTAAAACATCAACCCCCATAATCTTTACACTTCCACTGTCAGGTTTAGTTATGCCACATATTATCTTTATCACTGTAGTTTTCCCTGCCCCATTTACTCCAACAAGTCCAGTGATTGAGCCTTTAGCAACAGAGAATGTAATTTTATCAAGAACTTTTTTTTGAAATGAATTAAAAAAACTTTTTGTGAAATATGTTTTAGAAACCTCAAAAAAATCTATAGCTGCAAAATCATTCTTCATATTCCTCTTCTTCAAGTATCTTTTTCTTAAGCCTTTCCTTCCTTATGACTTTAAGTTCTTCCTTTATATCCTTAAATGATATATTTCCCCTTGTAAGAAAGTCAGAGTTAAATTCTCTTAGATCAAAAAACCTGTTCTCGGAACCAACAAACTTATTTTTAAGCTTAACAATCTCATTATATCCATAAACAGCAGCAAAAAAATAGCTTGGCTTCATAGAAATGTTAAGCATCTCGTATTCACACATATCATTGTTTAGACCAAAGTACTTATTAAATTTTTCTTTCGCCTCATCCCAATTGATCTCCTCAATATGGTAAGCAACATCAAGATATCCTCTCAAAGCTCTAAGGGTTTTAAAATACTGTGTAAGAAATGGTGCATATACACTTGAGTAATATCCCATATCCATTGCAAGGTCAATTGCAAAATCCATCCACCCATCAAGTGCTGGATGATAAGCAACTTTTCTTATCTTTGATAAACCACCTAAATAATCATATCTGATGTGAAGTCCGGGGATTAAGAGGCTTGATATAAAAAGCTCGATCTTTGGTTGTGAATAAAGTGAGGATAATATTTTTTCTTGTTTTTCTTTATCCTTTTCATTTGGAAGATAAATATATATCTCTCCAACCCTCTCTTTGTCAAGAGCAAAAGGGGGGATGTAGAAGAATGAAGGATAAAAACCAGTAAAAAAAACTGGTGATGTTCTTATCAGAAGCCGCTGTTGAGGATATTTTATAACCCTGTATTCATCAAAATGATCCTTTGCTTTTTCAAAAAGATCGGATATATTTTTTACCACATTATCATATTCTGGATAATCTCCACTAATAAACTGATAAACCGCTGCTATACCACCTTCAGAGTATCTGTCTGGGGCAATCTTTTTTGCTTCCTCAACAAGCCTTGCATAATTCTTCATAAAATTTCTCTTTGCAACCCTCATTGCCTTTCTAGGATTGTAATCTATACCATGCCATCTCTCAAGATAGAAACCATAAGTATAGAGTCCTGAATATGCCTTGCCATCAGATCTTGGAAGAACCTCTTTTTCAAGAAATCTTTTATACCTCTCAAGCGCAGTTTTCAAATCTGATATAATATTTTCAAATTCTGTTTTAAGGGTTGGGTCAAGTCCTATATAGTTTCTAAAAACCTGATAATAATCGCCGAGATTTACAATAGTATAAGATGCTCTGTTTATTGAATAAACTGTCCAGGGTCTTGGTGGTCTTGTTATATTTCTTTCAGCCTGATAGAGAATAGATGGGATTTTTGAAAGCCTTGCAAGGGCATTCTTTGCTCTTGCCATATATGGAGCATAATCCTTCGTCATCATAAAATAAACAGTATCAAAAGGCTCAAGATAATACTGAGGATAAAGAGAAAGTCTCTTTATGTTTTCTATCCCATAGATATCGTTTTCAATCATTGAGCTTAGTGTATTGTATTCAGATCTTTTAAATACATCAAGAGACTCATAATCAATTCTTTCAATGTCTTTTTTTAGAAACCTAATTGCATCAAGTAAACTTCCTTGTGTTGCATAATCTCTTGATGTCAAAAGATAGTCATTGTCATGAATACCAAGATATGTTGCTCTTTCAGGATCATACATAGATATGGTTGCAAGATACTTCTCAATCATCTCATCAAGTCTTGCAGACTCAAGCTTTCCCTTAGTCGCCTCATCAGTTAGGGATTGTTCATAAGAAAACAGATGGTTTTGTATAAAGAAACTAAACAATATTAAAAACAATCTCATATACTTATCCTCTACTTTTGTGTCCTCTTTCCCTCAATTGTTATTTCTATAACCTCCTTCATATTTTTAACAGCAATAAGCTCCATATCATTTTTTATCTCTGATGGTATATTAGAAAGGTCCTTGATATTCAAGTAAGGGAATATAACTCTTTTTATCCCCTCTCTATAAGAAGCTATTATCTTTTCCTTAAGCCCACCTATAGCAAGAACCTTCCCTGTAAGAGTAAGTTCTCCTGTCATCGAAATGCCCTTTAAAACTGGTTTTTTAGAGATAAGACTATATATAGCAGTTGCTATTGTTACCCCAGCTGACGGTCCATCCTTTGGTATCGCTCCTTCAGGAACATGTATATGGAAATCATGAGCTGAAAGATAACGAGGTGAGGGTTTCAGTATACTTTTAACAAATGAAAATGCTATATGAGCTGATTCTTTCATAACCTCACCAAGCCTCCCAGTAACCACAAGATTCCCTTTTCCTGGCATTTCAACAGCTTCAATATAAAGCACCTCCCCTCCGTGTTCAGTCCATGCAAGTCCAGTTGCAACTCCAACAGAGTTTTCATCATATCTCTCATCAACATATTTAGGGATATCAAGATAATCAGTAATGTTTTTCTCATTAACCTCTATATCTCTCTTGCCCTCTACAATTTTTACAGCAATTTTCCTGCTTAGAGATGCTATCTCCCTTTCAAGATTTCTAACACCTGCTTCTTTTGTATATTCATTTATTATTCTTGTAATAGCTCCATCTGTCAAATTGACATTTGTTTCTTCTCGCATTATTCCGTGCTCCTTAAATTGTCTTGGAATAAGATAATTCTTGGCTATTTGAAGTTTTTCGTTGTGAGTATATCCTGAAAATTCTATTATTTCAAGTCTATCCCTTAAACTTACAGGGATTCCTTCAAGCGTATTAGCAGTTGCTATAAACATAACCTTTGATATATCAAAAGGAAGATCTATATAATGATCAACAAATTCTTTGTTTTGTTCAGGATCAAGAACCTCTAAAAGCGCAGCAGCAGGATCCCCCCTCCAGTCTATCCCCATCTTATCAATCTCATCCATAAGAAAAACAGGATTTTTACTTTTTGCCTTTCTTAAACTCTGAATTATTCTTCCCGGCATTGAGCCTATATATGTTCTTCTATGCCCTCTTATCTCAGCCTCATCCCTCACACCTCCTAAACTCATTCTTACAAAATTTCTCCCCATTGCATTTGCAATTGAACGTGCTATTGATGTTTTCCCAACTCCAGGTGGTCCGACAAAACATAGTATTGGACCTTTAAGTGAATTGGTCAGTTTAGTAACTGCAAGAAACTCAAGGACTCTCTCCTTGGGTTTGTTAAGCCCAAAATGCTCTTTGTCTAAAATCTCCTTTGCCTTTTTGAGATCTATAACATCCTTTGTCTCTTTTGCCCATGGAAGTGACACCATCCAGTCAAGGTATGTTCTTGATACTGTTGATTCTGGTGAAAATGGCATCATCTTTGAAAGCCTATTAAGCTCTCTCTCACATGCCTCTTCTGCATCCTTGGGCATTTTTGCAGCTTTTATCTTTTTCTTCCATTCATCCAACTCTTTTGCAAAATCATCTTTCTGTCTTAACTCTTTTTGAATTGCCTTCATCTGTTCGCTAAGATAATATTCCTTTTGAGATTTTTCTATCTGGGATTTGACCCTATTGTGAATCTTCTGTTCAAGGTTTATTATCTCAACCTCTCTGCTTAAGTATTTTATAAGCTTTTCCGTCCTTTCCTTTACATCAAATGTCTCAAGGATTTCCTGTTTTTCTGATATTGGGAGTATTATGCTTGCTGCTATATTATCACAGAGTTTAGAAGGATTTGATATCTCATCCATCATTATCTGTATATTAACACTTGTTTTTACTGTCAGTTTTACATAATCATCAAAAACAGCAATCAAGTGTCTTGCAAGTGCTGTTAGCTCAGAGTTTAGATAGAGCCTCTCTTCAGCCTTTTCATAATCACAATAAAAATACTCTGGTTTTTTGTTGATATACATATCTTTTATAACAACCCTTTCAATGCCATTAAGAATAACCCTCATTGTTCCGTCTGGAAGCTTCATATGCTGATTTATCTCACAGAGAACCCCAACTGTATATAGATCCGATGGAGATGGATCATCTATTGTTGGTTTTTTCTGAGTTAGGGCTATTATTTTTTTAGAAAATATCTCAATTGACTGTTCAATAGCATTTATAGATTTTAAGCGCGTAACCGCAAGAGGGAAATGAAAATTGGGAAAAACCACTATATCTCTTATTGCTATAAGGGGTAATCTTGAAAAATAATTCTTCTCCTCCATTTATTTGACCTCCTTTAATTGCAGTAATAGAAATCCTCTAACTTTTTCTATATCTTTTTTTTAAACTCAAGAATACCATCTATTATTCCATATTCTAAGGCCTGTTCAGCTGACATATAAAAATTTCTCTCGGTATCCTGCTTTATTTTTTCTTCAGTTTGTCCTGTGTGTTTAGCAAGTATTTTTATCAACCTTGCCTTTGTTTCCTGCATCTCTCTGTTTTCTATATCTATGTCTGTTGCCTGACCTGATATTCCTTGACCCCATACAAGAGGTTGATGTATCATTATCCTTGCATTTGGAAGTGCAAATCTTTTACCCTTTGTTCCCGCAGCAAGAAGCAGTGCTCCAAAAGACATTGCCATACCCATACATATAGTTGTTATTGGTGCTTTTATAAACTGCATAGTATCATAAACTGCAAGACCAGCCGTAACCATACCACCTGGAGAGTTTATATATAGATTTATATCCTTTTCTGGGTCCTCAGCCTCAAGGTAAAGAAGCTGAGCTATTATATTGTTCGCAGATGCAGTTGATATTGCTCCCTCAGGATCTCCGACAAATATTATTCTGTCCTTTAATAGCCTTGAAAATATATCATAGCCTACCATTGCTCCTTGACCTTTCCATGTTTCTATTATTGTGGGTATTATCATAATACCTCCTTGCTAATATTCAACAATCTCTTCTTTTACTTTTATCCTTGATTTTATGAATTCCATTGTTTTGTTTTCGGTTATTAATGCAAGAATATATCCCTTTCTTGATTCAAAAAGAGCCTTTGCTTTGTCTATCTCAATCTCATTTTTAAGATTTTTTATCATCTTTTCAACCTCTCGAAGATAATCATCCTCTGTTGCTTTTATATTTTCCTTCTTAGATATTGCACGAAGTATATAGGATATTCTGAGGTTTCTTTCAGCAATGGGTTTGAGATCATCCTCATAATCCTTTACATCAAGTTTATATTCAGCAGGAAGATTTGCTCTTTTTTTTGCAATCTCAAAAAGCTCTTCCATTTCCTGTCTGAGAAGTGTTGGTGGAAGAGGAAACTGGTTATTCTCAATAAGTTTATTCTCTATCTGTTCAATGAAATCTTTTTCGGATTTAATCCTTTCCTCATCTTCAAGAAAGACTCTTATCTGATTTTTAAGATCATCTATATCCTTTGCCCCAAGCTGTTTTATCATAGCATCATCCATATCGGGAATCACCTTTTCCTTAACATCCTTTACAGTAATAACAAATTTTAATCTTCTCTTATCAAAATTTGTTTCAAACTCTTTAATATCGCCTTTTTTTGCACCAACAATAGCTTCTTCAAAACCGGCAATTTGTTGTGGTGATGACATATCAACCATTTCATTTCTAACCTCATCAACCTTCTTTCCATCTTCATATATCTCATAATCAACTACAACATATTTATCTGCACTAGCTACAGCATCTACGCTTTTTAGATAAGCATTTTGCTCTCTTATCTGCTCTATGTAATTAGCCACATCCTTATCTGTTATTTTTCTAATTCTCTTAACTATCTCAAAATCTGTATAACCTTTTGGTTCAAAAACAGGTGATATCTCAAAGTAGATTTTGAATGAAAGTTTTTTTGAAGGTATTTCATGTTTTATATCATAAACTGAGGGATGAACAACAGGAATTATCTTATCCCTTTCAATTATTTCTCCTACTGCCCTTCCAATGGCTATTTTCTCCACTTTCTCTCTAACTGCTTGTGAAAAATGCTCTTTTATTATCTCATAAGGAACCTTGCCTTTCCTAAAACCAGGATATAATACCTCTTTCTGAACCTCATTAAATGCTTGTTTCTCTATAATCTCATAAGCAGTAGGTTCAAAACTCACCTCATAAACCAAACTACATCCCTCTGTTTTTTCTCTTTTATAGTTCATCTATCCCCCAAGTCTAATCTAATTTTATCAAATTTAAACTATCAAAAAACACACACTTTTGTTAAATTCTGAGATTATAGTAAGATTTAAAGTTAAAAAGATTTGCCCTCGGCAGGACTCGAACCTGCACCCTTTCGGACATGGTCCTAAGCCATGCGCGTCTACCAATTCCGCCACGAGGGCTTTTTCTCTATTGAGATTTTTTCAAAAACCTCTTAATATTGGTTAGTAACACCAAGCCTTGGGCCATACAGGACTCGAACCTGTAACCTTGCGCTTAAGAGGCGCCTGCTCTACCATTGAGCTAATGGCCCATAACTAAATTCTACCATATTTAAAAACTAATCATTGAAACACTTTTCTGGCTCTATTAGCGAACAAAAAACCTCTTTTTTCAGTAAACTCCACGAATAGTTTGAACTAGGATTCCAAAGGATAAAACTATCAATCATATTATTTTTTGCAGCTATTATTTGTGCCCTTACATGATACGGTGTGTATTTTACCTTGAGAGAAAAATCCTGAAGGTATGGAGTGATTTTATAATAATTTTTGCCAACAGCCTTTATTGCCTCTTCCAATCCTCTGTTTATAACCTTATAAGGTTCTATCTCAGGATATGATATACCATAAACACTTGTATAATAATGTGATGGATACATCATCGGATAAACTCTGTCTGCAATATCTGAGATCATCAAAAGGTTTTGTCCTATTCCCATATCAGATGCTGTTGTAAGACCAAAAACATCAACACTGACTTTAACACCATAATCCTTCATCTCATTTTTAATATGTTTTATGAACTCTACAATATTTCTCATAGCATTTACTTTATTATGTGGCTTTGAGAATACACACTCTGAGACATCTCCTTCAGTGGGATATCTCACATAATCAAGCTGTACTTCATCAAATCCATATTCAGCACATTTCTTTGCAACCTCAAGTATATAATTCCAATTTTCTTTATTATAAGGATCAAGCCATGTATCACCCCTTCTTGACCTCCAAAGGCTTCCATCAGCTTTTCTTACTGCAAGATTTGGGTTTTTTTTAGGAGTTATGTTATCATGGAAGCAAACAATTCTTGCTATTACATATAACCCTTCCCTTTTAAAATCATCAACAACCTTCTTAGGGTCTTTCATCACGGGCAGATAAGAGCCATATCTTAAGGAGAAGTTGACTTGAGGGATATAAACCTCACCGTTTTTCTCTCTTACTGCTATGACAACTGTATTTATGACTGAGTTTTTTATGTGTGAAATAATCTCAGCCCTTTTTTTATCATCTCCAGCAACCCAGCTTGTAAGATGAATTCCTCTTATAAGCTTTTGTTCTTTAATCTTTCGCTTCAAATATTCAACATCGGAGGTAGAAAGATCAATCTTCCAGTAATCCGTTGATGCTGAAAGATAGGAAAGCAAGCTAATAAATAGAAATAATGCCATATAAATAATATTTTACTTTTTAAATTGCTATAATTATAGGTATGAAAAAACTGTTTTTAGTTTTATGGGGTTTTATTATGAGCACCCTTCCATCACATACTCTTGAGATATATTACAACAGGATAGATGAAAACTATGATGGATGGAGATTATGGATATGGAATAAGACTGATGGACTTGAAGGATTTGAGATACTACCTCAAAGCCTAACAAATAAAGGGCTTCTTTTTATCCTTGATACATCTAAATACTCACTTGAAAATAAAGAAATAGGAATACTTCCAAAGTTTAAGGACTGGCAGGATAAAGAATCATTTGATAGAATATTCAAATACACAAATCAGAAAGAGATATACATCTTTGAAGGGGATCCAAAGATTTATACATCACTTTTTGAGGTAGAGAAATCAACCAAAATCATTGCAGCTTATTATGATGGAGATGAGATAAGGGTTGTATTAAACAGAGGTGTTTTTTCAAAAGATCTTCAACCATTCATATTGGAAAACAAAGAACAAACAGAGCAACTTAATATAAAGCACAACCCAAGAAAAACAAATGTCATATATCTCAAACTAAGGGAAAAGATTGATCTTGAAAAAATAAGAGAGGGAGAATACTGGATAAAATCACAATACGGCAATGCTCTTGTTAGATTTGGAAAAGCAATATACTCAATAACCCCACCAGAAGATAAGTTGGGTGAGATATTTGATAGCAATTCCATTTTATTTAGAGTTTTTTCAACAGCAAAAGATCTCAATCTTGTGCTTAAAAAAGATGGAGAAGATAAACAGCTCCTTCTTCCTTTTAAATATAGAGGCAATTTTATATGGGAGATTACAATATCAACATCATATTATGGATGGCTTTACAGGTATATGGCTATTTATCCAGATAAAACACTTTATGGTATAGATCCATATGCAAGCGTCTCTGTTTATAACAACAAATGGGCAATGATATACAAAGACAATTTTAAAGTAACTCCGTTGGCGAATAGAGAAGCTGATATTTTAAAAAATGTTATATATGAGATGAGCATAAGAGACTTTACAATAGATAATCTTTCTGGGGTAAAACACAAAGGTAAATATTTGGGGCTTTGTGAAGATCAAACTCATCATCCATCATTTAATGAGATAAAAACTGCCTTATCTCATCTTATAGAGCTCGGTGTTAACGCTGTTCATATAATGCCTTTCTATGATTTTGAAAAGGATGAAGAGTCTGATTCCTATGATTGGGGTTATATGCCCGTAAGCTTTAACTCACCTGACGGGTGGTTTGCTGAAAACAAAAAGGAGGGAAAAATAAAAGAAGCAAAGATGATGATAAACACACTTCATAAGAATGGTATAAGAATCATAATGGATGTAGTATACAATCACACAGCAGAAACAAAAGAAAAGGTATATAATTTTAACGCCCTTGCGCCAGATTATTATTACAGAACAAAGGAGGATGGCAGCTACTATAATGGTTCCGGATGTGGAAATGAATTTAAAACAGAATCACCATTTGGAAGAAGATTTATAATTGATAGCTTAAAATACTGGGTTGAAGAGTATGGGATTGATGGCTTTAGGTTTGATTTAATGGGGCTTATTGATCTTGAAACTGTGGATGAGATATTAAAAGAACTAAAAAAAATAAAGCCAGAGATAATAATATACGGTGAGCCATGGCATGCGGGTGGGACCCCTATAAAAGGGGTAAGCAAGGGGGCTCAGAAAGGTAAAGGGTATGCGGTTTTTAATGATGATATAAGAGATGCTATTAAAGGAAATGTATTCAATATAAATGATCTTGGATATGTCCAGTCAGGAAATTATAGAGATAAGGTTATAAAAGGGATAAAGGCAAGCATAGATAGTTTTACTGATTCTCCATCTGAGACAATAAACTATGTAAGCTGTCATGATAACCACACACTTTATGATAGATTAAAACTCTCAATGCCAAATGATGACGAATCCACAACAATCTCGAGGCTAAAGCTTGCACAGACAATCGTAGCTCTTTCTCAAGGAATATATTTCATACACAGTGGTGAGGAGTTTATAAGAACTAAAAAGGGAAATGAAAACTCTTATAATGCTGGTGATGAGATCAATATGATAGAATGGACAAACAAAAAGATTCACTTTGATCTTTTTTCATACCACAAAGATTTAATAAGGATTAAAAAAGAACATGCGGCATTTAGACTAAAAAATGCGCAAGAGATAAGAAAGAGATTGATCTTTTTTGACGAATTAAAAATCCCTCTTCCCCATCCTTCAACAATAGGATATATTATAAAAAGCCAGGATTTAGATCCATGGGGGGATATAATTGTTCTCATAAACCCACTTAATAAAAGATTGAAATTTGAAATTCCACAAGGTAATTGGAAAATAAGATTTAACAAAAATGGAAGAGTTGAAGAGGAGATAGGTGTAGAAAAATATCTCTATGTAGAAGCCATATCAGCTATTATTCTTTCAAGTCACTAATAAACAAGAGGGATGATGAGGTTTATTTTAGTCATATTAGGTGTTGTAACACTAAACTCATATAGCACAGCTGATGAGCTGATACCTTGTATAAACCCTTATATAAAACTAAAAGAATCAATTGATATATGTAAAAGCAATGGGGAGCCTGATTTCGCATTTACAGGTGCAAAACAGCTTTATGATATGGCATCCTATATAGATGGCAAAGTTATTGCTGTGATGAGAAATAACAGATGGGGGCTTATTCAAATAAATGAATCAGATCGGGCTGTAAGATGTGTTGGAAAATGTTTTGGAGCTCAAGCAGAAAAAAAATACTTCGTAATACTACCTTTCAAATATGATTTAATAACTCAATGCATCTCGAATTATTGTATAGCAAAGAAAAAAGATAAGTTTGGCATAATAGATGAAAATGATAAAATTATTATTGATTTTATATATGATTATCTTGAGTTTTCTGAATCATCAAAACTTATCCTTGCGGTAAGAGACAAAAAATATGGTTTTATAGATATAGAGAATAAAGAGATCATTCCTTTTAAATATGACAAAGCATTTCCATTTCATCAAGGGCTGTCAGCAGTTTTTATAAGAGAAAAATGTGGTTATATATCAAAAGATGGAAAGAGTATTATACCCCTTTATTACGATTTTTGCTATTCCTTTAATAACAATCTTGCTGCTGTGAAAAAATCTGGAAAATGGGGATATATTACACCACAAAACAACCAAGCACTACCATTTATTTTTGAAAAGGCAAATCCTTTTTACCTTGATTATGCAACAGTAAAAGAAGATGGAAAATGGTATATAATAAACTCAAAAGGTTTAAAAATTAAAGAATTAAATGCGGATGATGTTTTTCCATTTATAAAAGGAATTGCAAGGTTTAAAAGAAACGGCAAATATGGTTTTATTGATACATCAGCAAAGGAGATATTTGGCCCAGTTTTCGACGAAGCAGAGGATTTTATATTCCCAATTATAAATGCAAAGATTAACGATAAAGGATTAAAAGCAGATAGGTTTGGAAGAACCCTTATTTATGAGTATGATAAAACGCAAAAAATATCTGAAAATATAACCATTGTATGGAAGGAAGGTAAGGCTGGTATTATTGATAAAGATCTTAAAGAGATTATTCCTCCCATCTACGAATTATTAAAACCAATTTCTGAAAATATATTTTTAGTAAAAATGGAAAACAAATATGGACTTATAAACGCTGGTGGAAAATATGTAATAGAGCCTAAATTTGAAAATCTTGAGCTTGAAATATTTTCAAATCCTCCAACCCTTTTAAAAGCTATAAAAGATAACAAAGCAGGTGTTATTGATATATCAGGTAAAACCATCCTTCCTTTTGAATACGATGATATCGAGATAAAAAACAATTTGATAATACTCAAAAAGGATAGATATGGCATATCAACAAGAGATGGAGAGATAATAATGGACTTAACATTGGATGAACCTCCATATGGCTATGATGAAATAGCAGTGTTTAAAAAGGATGGAAAATATGGAGTTTTGAGTATAAAAGAAAAAACTGTCAGAATACAACCTATCTATACTAAAATAGAGGTATATAGTAAGATTCAATTGGAAGCGATAAAACCAACTGGAGAGAAGACCTGTTTTAATCCTGAAAACTTCAATCAAATTAAATGCCTTTTTTAGTATCCAAGCTCTTCATTTATAAGAAAAAGTGTAATTGGAGTTATCCTCGGTCTTTTCCAAAGAATTATAACTATATTGCATATCCTTTCATCTGAATCACAATCAATACAAACCCCTTTTTCAACACATGGGTTTTTCTTTGAAAGTCTTATGTTATTCCTTATTGCGGCTATATTTCTTGCTCTCCAAAGTCCCTCATCTTGATCCCTCACTATTTTATTTACACCAGCAACTAAAAGGATATGTCTTGGCCCCCAGATAACTGCTGCACCTCTGTTGCCAGTCCCATCAATGAAAATTAGTTTCCCATCAAGGGTAATGGCTTGAGGTGACGCTATATAGAAATCTGAATCAAGGCTTTTAAGCCATATTTTCCTTCTCTCATCACTGTTCATATGAGAGCTATGGGTGTAGATTGTGTTATTTTCAGAAATCTTTTCAATCAATCCCATCTCTCTTATACTCATACAACCACCAAAGGCAACATCCTTTTTACTTCCTATAAACTTGACTATGGCTTTGCTTGCCTCAGATGCAGTATCAAATATTCTTGCTTCAAATCTGTTTTTTCTAAGATTTTCTGCAACAATTTCAAGCAATCTATGGTTAGCCTTTTTTATATTAGCGTCCATAAAAACCTCCCTATTTTTTCAAAATCATATATAATATAATTATAAGAAATTGGAATATCCTTAAAAAAAGGAGCAATTATGAAAATCCTTGCAATAAACTGTGGAAGTTCATCACTCAAGTTTAGTGTTTTTGACATTGATAAAAATTATTTCATAGCAAGCGGTATTGTTGAAAGAATAGGTTTTGGAGGATCTTTTTTAAGCCTTGAACCTATAAATTTGGAAAAGATAAAAATCAATAGAGAGATAAAAAATCACAAAGAGGCTTTTGATTTTGTTATGGAAAATCTTGTTAAAAATGGAATAATCTCAGATAAAAAGGAGGTAAAGGCTGTTGCACACAGAGTTGTTCATGGTGGTGAGAGATTTATAAAGTCTACAATTATAACAGATGAGGTTATAAAAACATTTAAAGAGCTTTCATCCCTCGCACCATTACACAATCCACCAAATGTTATGGGAATAGAAGCAGCAAGAGAGGTTTTACATAATGCTGTTCATACTGCTGTTATGGACACTGCGTGGCATCAAACAATGCCACCTTCTTCATATATGTATGCACTTCCTTATGAGTGGTATCAGAAATATGGCATAAGAAGGTATGGTTTTCATGGAACATCTTTTCTCTACACTGCAAAAAGAGCTTCAGTTTTACTAAACAAAAATCCATTTGAAACAAACCTCATAATAGCACATATAGGAAATGGAGCATCAATAAATGCTGTTAAAAATGGTTGTTCTTACGATACATCTATGGGTTTTACCCCACTTGAAGGGCTTGTTATGGGAACCCGCGCAGGAGATCACGACCCTGCAATAGGGCTTTATATAATGCAGAAAGAAGGTCTATCTGCAAAGGATATGGACTCAATACTCAACAAAAAATCTGGAATCCTTGGCATAACTGGAAAATACATTGACAGAAGGGATGTTGAAATTGCAGCCAAAAATGAAGATGATAGAGCAATGCTTGCAATAGAGATAGAATCATATAGAATTAAAAAATACATTGGAGCCTATTATGCAGCACTTGGGAGAGTTGATGCTATAGTTTTTACAGCGGGTGTTGGTGAGATGGGAGCAATAATAAGGCAGAAAGCCTGCGAGGGGCTTGAAGGTTTAGGAATAAAAATAGATAAAGAGAAAAATTTCATATCAAAAACAAGGTATGCTGAAACAATAATTTCAGCAGAAGATTCAGCTGTGAAGATCTTTGTTATACCAACAGATGAGGAAAGGGTTTTTGTAGAAGATACAATTGCACTTATCCAAGCAAGATATGATGTTCATACAAACTTTACATATTCCTTTCAACTTCCCCAATATGTAAACCCCATAAGAGAGGAAAACCTCAAAAAACAATTAGAAAAAGAACCACAGCTTGAAAAGATTATTGCAAGAAAAAAATAGAGAAAGCATCTTTTTAGAGACTCCCTTCATAATTGTCACTTCTCAAAAGAATGATTTAGAGGCTAAAAGAAAAATCATAAACAATTTTTCAATTTTTTAAACATCTTTAAAGTTTTAGGAAGCTTTTTATATAAATCATCTGCTAATTTCTCACTATAGATATGAACTGAAAAATTTCTTAAATCAACAATTTTTAACCAAAAAGGATTATGATCTAAAATGCCTTGATGAAAAGCTTCGCGAAAACAATCTTTAGGAGAGCTACATCTTATCCCCTTTACCTCCTCTAAAAAAGTTTTGACTAACTTCCAAGCTAAATCAAAAGTAAGTTCAAATCTTTTTATCGCC
>JBMFKQ010000001.1:16296-92348 GCA_049972095.1 Elusimicrobiales bacterium | reverse complement strand
GACAATATCAACCTTTTTAATGCCAAGTTTTTCTTCAAGGAAGATAGCAAGCCCTACAAACTCAAAAAGAGTAGCCCTATTATGGAATTTCACAAGCAAATCAAGATCGCTTTTCCTTTTTTGCTCTCTACGCACATAAGAACCAAATATTCCCACTATTTCTGCCTTATAATCCCTTTTTATCTTATCTTTTAAACTTTCAATAGTTTTAACTATATCTTGCAAATTCTTACTCATTTCTCATACCTCCATTAATAAATTCAGGTTCAGTGCATCTTATCTCTCCAATAGTCGGTGTCAAAACCCTCTGTCCATTATGTATACAATGCTTGGTTGCCATCCTTGTGTCTTTTTAAAATCTATTAAACTTCTATCCACTGATGTGCTGAACTCTTTTAGTGTTCATTTTTTATTCTCCAACCTACATTTTTATTTTGGTGGACGTGAGGGGATTCGAACCCCCGCCCTTCCCGTTGCGAACGGGACGCTCTCCCAGCTGAGCTACACGCCCAAAACTAAAAGACTTATAATTCTTTCATTTCTTAGTTCTTTCTCCTCTAACCTTTTCTTTCGCTTTTGCATGCTCATCATATCTAAGATTGAATATGTGTTTTCCCTTATTATCAGCAACGAAATAAAGCGCATCAATAGCAGCGGGTTTTAAAACTGCTTCAACAGATTTCATACCTGGTGAACAGATTGGCCCTGGTGGAAGTCCCCCAACATAATATGTGTTGTAAGGAGATGGAATTTCAAGGTCCTTGTGTGTAAGCCCTTTTTTCCAATAACCCAAAGCATATTGAACAGTGGGATCAGCTTCAAGAGGCATATTTTTTTTAAGTCTGTTAAGATAAACCGCAGCAATAAGTGGCCTTTCCTCATCATATACCGCTTCTCTTTCAACTATTGAAGCAATTATTATAACCTTGTGTTCATCAAGCCCTTGTGGCATAGGATATTTCAAAAAAAGTGGCCTTATATTTCTTTTATATGAATCAATGAAGTAATTAATAACCTCTTCTTCCGTCATAGTTTTTTTAAAGTAGTATGTTGAAGGGAAAAGATATCCCTCAAGCTTTCTGTCTTTAACAACCCTCATAAACCTTGCCTTATCCTTTATAACACCGTTAGCATAAAGCCTTTCTGCAATCTGCTCAGCCCTCCATCCTTCAGGAATTACAACCTTTATGTCGTCTGTATATCTGCTTCTTATCAATTTGTTTAAAACGATCTCATGAGGGGTGTATTTTCTAAATGTATATTCGCCAGGGTTTATCCTCTTATCAGTTTTAGTGACTTTAACTAAAAGTATAAAGTAGGTCTCAGAAAATATCACACCATTCTCCTTTAAAATCCTTGCAATCTTGGTTGCACTAATCTTTTCAGGTATCTTCACACTAACAATTTGATGAGAAAAAGGAACAAAGAAATAAACTACTATAATGACAATAAAAAAGATAAAAAGAAACAAAAATTTTCTTATCATCCTCTAGCCTCCACTATCTCCTCATAGATAGAACCTAAAGGAGTAAGCGTGCTTTTAAGAAGAACAAGTTTTTCAAAACAAAGCTCATCATTAATTTTAAAATCCTTTATGATGTCAACATCCTTCTTAGTCAAAGTCTCTCTAACTCTTGCAAGAGTTATATGGGGGGAAAAATCTTCCTCCGAATTAAAATTGAGGGAACAAAGAATATCTTTAACAGAGAGGTAAATCTGCTTTATTTTTTCATTAGCATTTTCATCTGGTGCAATCCATATAACCCTTGGTTTTACTTCACTGGGGAAAAAGCCAACCTTAACACATCTGAATCTAACAGGAGTATAATTCATTAGCTTAATTTGAGAGGAAAGCAGTTTTATATTTTCCTCATTAAAATAATTTCCAAGAAAAAAAAGAGTTAGATGAATATTAATCTCATCTACAATTTTAAGCTTCTTTACTATATTAGAAGGCAAAAAATCCCTTCTAAAAAAAGAGATTTTCTTGCAAGAATTTAAGTCAGGTTTAAGTGCTATGAATGTCCTCATTTATTTCACCTCTCACACATTACTACTCACTTTTCATCTACTTACACGAGTTTTGCTTTTAAGACTCTTTTTCATTGATTTTTGATTATAATTTTTATTGAAAAGTCTCTGTCTATATTTTATTCTTTCTGCTTGAGAAAAATATCTCCATTTTTTCTTATGTTCAATGAGTGCTTTTTTTATGGCGCTGATTTTCCCTTTATATATTGAAAGCCTGGAAAGATTTGAAACTCTAAATCTTTTTGATAAAGGATTTATAACAATCTCTTGATTTTTTGAAACCTTGTAAACATTATTCTCTGAC
Source organism: Elusimicrobiales bacterium (assembly GCA_049972095.1). Lineage (GTDB taxonomy): Bacteria > Elusimicrobiota > Elusimicrobia > Elusimicrobiales > UBA9959 > JANZZP01. The sequence continues at coordinate 90,013 of JBMFKQ010000001.1, read as the reverse complement.
TCATTCTCCCCGGCATAAACCTCTATCTCACCCTCATCTATAACACCAAAGATACTTTCCCTTGAAAGCTTATTGTGTTCAACCGCAAATTGAGTTCCTTTTATATTGCATATAGCAGATGGAGTTTTTACTTTAAAGGTATAGCTGTTCTTAAACCTTTCAATTCTTGAAACTATGCTTCCATAATTAAGTGAAAGAATATCTTCACCTTGAGTTTCGGATATTTCAAACTCTGTATTTCTTAAGACTTTTATAACACCAATGTTGTTTATATAGATATTTGCCTCTCCATCATACCCAACCCTAATGATATCACCAACCTCAAGAGGATATTGATAATTATTAGAAAGATGAGCTCTCTCTTCCCCCATAGACAATATCTCAACACTTCCACCCACCCTTTCTATTCTAAACTCTGTTGTTCTACCACCTCTATCACCTTGCTGTCTGGAAAGGGCCTCTTCTATCATCTTTCTGTAATCTTCAATATTAACATTTTGAGAAAAAGACAAAGATTTCAAGAATAAAAAAACATACAACAAACTCATTAACTACCTCTTAATTATTTTCTTTATAAATTTTTTTCCACAGCGAAGTATAAACCCATCCTTTTCAACACTTACATCCTTTATTATTTTTTCAGAATTTATCCTCACAGCTCCACACTCTATAAGCCGTCTTGCTTGATTGTTAGATGATGCAGCGCCAATTTTTACAAGAAGCCTTGAAAGAGGTATAGGCATCTCAACCTTTGCAACATCAATATCATTAGGGACTTCTCTTTTTGAATAGATCTTCTCAAATCTCTTTTTTGCCTCTATAGCAGTATTTCTGTCATAAAATCTTTCAACTATTATCGCAGCAAGATTTTTTTTAGCCTCCATAGGATGCATATCCTTTATAGTATTCATATCTTCAAGAGTAAGTATCTCATAGTATTGATACATAAGTTCATCACTTATTGACATAATCTTTCCAAACATATCTGAGGGTGAATCATTGAATGCTATATAGTTCCCATAAGATTTTGACATTTTTTTAACACCATCAATTCCAATAAGAAGAGGAAGGGTAATACATACCTGAGGTTTTTTTGAATACATCTTTTGTATGTCCCTTCCAACAAGAAGATTGAATATCTGATCCTGTCCCCCAAGTTCAACATCAGCATCCACCGCAACAGAATCATACCCTTGAAAAATCGGATAGAGCATCTCAAGAAGTGTTATAGGGTTTTCTTTTTTCATTCTGTTTTTAAAATCCTCTCTTTCAAGAAGTCTTGAAACAGTTATGTTTCTTGAAACCTTTATGAAATTGTTTTCAGTATTCTCGAAGAAACCTAAAAAATTTCTCAGCCATTTTGAGTTGAAAACCACATCGGTTTTTTGTTTATCAAGAATTCTAAATGCTTGCTGAGTATAGCTTTCAGCATTTTTAATAATATCATTAAAGGAAAGAATCGGCCTTGTTGAATCCCTTCCACTTGGATCTCCTATCTGTGCTGTAAAATCACCTATTATAAGAACTGCTCTGTGACCTAGATCCTGAAAAACCCTTAACTTAGTAAGAACAACACTATGGCCGAGATGAAGGTCAGGACTTGTAGGATCAACTCCAAGTTTAACTCTTAAGGCTCGTTTCTCTCTAAGCCTTTCCTCAAGCTCCTCAATACTAACAATCTCAACACTACCTCTTTTAATAAGCTCAATATCATTCATCATCTTCTCCTAACTCATAGTTTATTTTACAATTTTATAAACTACTTTGAGACAATATTAATCTTGAGCCTTGAAGCACGCGCAAAATTCTCAATGTATGGGAAAAACCTTTTATAATCTTTTAGTCTAAGCGATGAGAAGTGAACATAGTTTTTTTCATTTCTAATCTTTTTTATTTTAAGTGAAGGTTCAAAGGATATTACTCCCATCTCCTGTGCAAAGTCTTTATCAGAGAGTTTTTTTATAAGCTCATTAACCTTTTCTTTAAGTATATCTTTATCACTACATCTTAGCTCTACATCGTAGATAAAAGCATAGGGAGGATATCCAAATTTTTTCCTCAACTCCATCTCCTCATTCATAAATGCATCAGTGTTAGATATTTTTGAAAATATGAAGCTATCTGGATTATATGTATATATTTTTATCTTTCCGTTTTTCTTTAAGAGACCTGAAAGATTTTTCATCCTCTCAAAAAATCTTTCAGCATATGAATAATCATAATGGCCTTGTGATTCATAAACAATCATTATTATCAATTCAAACTCAACATCAATGATATGGGTTGCTACAATCTCAGTTGCTGAGATTATATCAAAGTTTTTAGTCTTAAGAGAATTTATAATATACTGCATTCTCTCAAAGATATGCACGATTCTACCATCAATAAGAAGAATTCTTCTGTGAGGTAATCTATTAATAAGTTCCTCAAATATTCTTTGAGAACCATAACCCTTTGAAACCATCACAGTTTTACAGTTTTCACAGAAGTTTGAATAATCCTCCTTTCTTCCACAATATGGACAGAGATAAACCTTTCTTCTAAGCTCATTATCAGTTCTCATAACACTTCCACACTCACAACATCTCTTTATTGAACCACATAATGGGCAGAAGGTTATGTTTGAAGAATACCTTGAATATGACATAAAAAGAACCTTTCCACCTTTATCAACATTTTCATCAACCTCCTCTATAATCTCATCTGATAGAGGAGAAAATTTTTTTAAATCAAAAATTTCTATACCTATATTTTTATGATCTGTTCTTTTTTCAACTAAAATCTGTCTATTTTTTTCAAGATCTATGAAAAAAGGTGAAGTAGATGAAGAAAATAAAGCTATGCTACAGTTATAAATCTCTGATATTCTTAGAAGGAGCTCAATCGTTTCATAATATGGATGTTGATCAAACTGCTTATACATATGATTCAAAGGCTCTGCAACAATAAAATAAACACCACTAAAAAAGGGCAGAAACACGCCACTTTTTGTTGAAAGTATAAGTTTGAAATCTCCAAGAAGGACATTCTGGATTATTTTTTTTCTCAGAGAAACTTTCTCCTGTGATGAGTAGGAAAGAAAATCTAAAAATCCTTTCTCTTTAAGCTTCATTTCAAAAACTTTAAGAGAGAATATATTTGGAAAAAAAATTACAATCGGAATCTTTGCGTAGTTTTTAGAAACAAACTCAAGTATATCTAAGAGTATATTGTCAGATATAACAAACTTTCTTTCAACGATAGATCCTCTATCATTAGTTTTTCTCTGCCTTACCTCAAGTTTTTTTGGAAGATATCTAAGAAAGTCTCTTAAGATCATTCCCTTTGATGAAAACCATCTTGATGACATAAAATGAGAAAGCTCAATGAACTTTTCAACGATAAAAGGAGGGGTATTGTCAATTATTTTGTCAATCTTTTTTAGTTCAAATTTAACATCATTTAATTGCCTTTCATCAAAAACTGAGATAATATAACCAAGGGTTTTCTGCATTTTGGAAAAAGAAGCATATATTCTTATTCCTGGCTTAATCTTATCTTCAAGATCTTTTGGTATTTCGTAATAAAATGTCTCATCAAGAGCAAGGGGAAAAAGCACCTCAGCTATCATTTTAGATCTTTAAGAAAATCTCTCAAGGATTTCATATCCTGCCATGTATCTTTTTTAAGAGAAGGATTTCTTAAAAGAGCAGCTGGATGATATGTTGGAAGGATTGCTAATTTCAAATCCTCAATAAACCCATCGATAGTATGGAATTTGCCTCTTACCTGTGAAACCCCTTTTGCATGTGGAATGAAAAATCTTGTTGCAGTATTACCAAGTGTCACTACACATGCTGGCCTTATTACTTTTATTTGTTCATGAAGATAATGGCTGCATGCAAATATCTCATCGGAGGTTGGGGGTCTGTCATTACCTCTTGCCTGGGGAGTTTGAGGGTTTATCATTGGATGGCATTTTACTATGTTTGTTATATAAACAACACCTCTGTTAAGACCTATTGCTGCAAGAATCTTATCAAGAAGATGGCCTGCCTTTCCAACAAAAGGCAGCCCCTGATGGTCTTCCTCCCATCCAGGTCCCTCTCCTATAAACATAACCTTAGAATAAGGATTACCCATACCAAAAACAGCCTTTAACCTTGTAAGTCCAAGAGGACATTTCTTGCACTTGCTAACCTCCTTTTCAATATCCATAAGAAGTTTTTTTCTATCCAGATTAACTCCGCTATCCGCATAACTATTTTTTGCTTTTAAGGGTGGAAAATAAGATGGTGGAATATATGTATCCTCATCAATCTCTTTAAGATAGGAGATTATCTTTTTATTCATTAGCTGTTTTTTTAGCCCTCTTCTTCTCTTCCATCCTCTCGAGCTTTATAGCCTCATCCTTTTCAATAGCTGCGTCAACCTTCTTTTGATCAACTCTACCACTGAAAACATCAATAAGTGCCTTTTCTATTATCTGGGAGGTTGGTTTATCCTTCCATTCCTCAGTGTTTTTTAGATGATATGCCCATTTCATCACTATAACAAGCTTTTTATATTTTCCAGATAATGAAGAATTATCCTTGGTTCCAAAGTTAATGAGAAGTTCATCAAGGGATAGCTGTTGGGTTTTTGATGTTTTTTCTGTCATCTATCCTCCTTGAAGATAATTTTCTATTGATCTTTTAATATCATAGACTACCTCACTCCTAAAAGAAAACCTATTTGAATGTGATTTAACAGCATCAATGATTGATGAAAGAGTATCCTCTATTTTGTCATTTATGATTACAAAATCAAATTTAGAAGCATAATCAATTTCAGTTAGTGCTGTCTTCATTCTTTTTCTTATCTCTTCATCACTTTCACCTCTTAACTTCAATCTTTTTATCATTGTCTCAAAATCAGGGGGAAGTATGAATAAAAGAAGCGAGGTGGGAATTTCTTTCTTAATATTCATCGCTCCAACAACATCCACAGTCATAACAGGAATATGTTTTCTTAATAATATATCATTAACAGTTTTTCTTAAGCTTCCATACTTCTTCCCATGAACCAAAGCCCATTCGAGAAATTCTCCTGATTTTATTCTCCTATCAAACTCATCATCACTTAAAAAATAATAATCAACGCCGTTTTTTTCTCCATCTCTCAAAGCCCTTGTTGTGCATGTTATACTGAACTCAAAAATGTCATAGCGATTCACAAGCATGTTTTTAACTGTAGTTTTACCACCACCGCTTGGAGATGAAATGACAAGGGGGAAAAAAATATCCAGTTTCATAAACTTATATACCCCTCACTTTCTATAGCGAGGGGATTTTATTCAAGATATACGATTTACACATTTATTTCTTCTTAGACTTATTAGACTTAACACTTGCCTGAGCTGCAGCAAGTATCGCTATAGGAACCCTGAACGGAGAACATGAAACATAATCAAGTCCAACATTGTGGCAGAACTCAACAGACTTCGGGTCCCCACCTTGCTCTCCACAAATACCTATCTTGAGATTTTTGTTTACCTTCTTTCCTCTTTCAACTGTTATCCTTATAAGCTCACCTATACCTTCCTGCTCTATAGTTTGGAAAGGATCCTCAGATAGAATTTTCTTTTCTATGTAGTCTTTAATAAATACACCTGAGTCATCCCTTGAGAAACCAAAGCCCATCTGTGTTAAGTCATTTGTTCCAAAGGAAAAAAACTCCATAGTTCGTGCAAGTTTATCTGCAACAAGGCATGCTCTTGGAATCTCTATCATTGTTCCTACCTTATAATCTATCTTCTTTATACCATGCTTTTTAATAACCTCTTCATAAACTCTTTTTATTATAGGTAGAACAAACTCAACCTCCTTTTCATGAGAGACAACAGGTATCATTATCTCAGGATATGTCTTTATACCCTCTTTTGCAAGCTCACATGCTGCCTCAAATATTGCTCTTACCTGCATCTCAGTTATTTCAGGATATGTTATCCCAAGCCTCACTCCTCTGTGTCCCATCATCGGATTTGCTTCTCTAAGCGACTCAGCCCTTGCATTAAGCTCCTCATATGATATTCCAAGATCCTTTGCTAAAGCTTTTAGTTTTTGCTCATCATGCGGAACAAACTCGTGTAGAGGTGGATCTATAAGCCTTATAGTTACAGCAAGGCCGTGCATAATTCTAAGTGTGCTCTTTATATCCTCCTTCATATACGGGAAAAGTTCATTAAGGGCGTTAACCCTTTCCTGCTGTGTTTTTGAAACTATCATTTTCCTTAGCTTGAAAAGTGCCTCATCACTTCCTTCTCCGTAGAACATATGTTCTATCCTAAAAAGCCCAATTCCTTCAGCTCCAAATTCTCTTGCTCTTGCTGCATCAGAAGGAGTATCTGCATTTGTTCTAACACCAAGTTTTCTTATCTTGTTTGCAAGAGCAAGAAAATCCATAAGCATTTTGTTGGAGCTTGCCGCATCAAGCATTTTAAGTTTTCCTTCATAAACCAACCCCTTTGTTCCATTAACAGTTATCCAATCACCCTCTTTATATACCTTGCCACCAACACTCATTGTTTTATTCTTAAGATCTATATTTATTGCCTCAGCACCAACAACACAACACTTGCCCCAACCTCTTGCAACAAGTGCAGCATGTGATGTCATACCACCCCTCGCAGTAAGAATTGCAACTGCTGCTCTCATCCCTTCTATATCTTCAGGGTTTGTTTCTTCTCTAACAAGCACCACCTTTTCACCCTTCTTCGTCCATTCCACAGCATCCTGGGCAGTAAAAACTATCCTTCCAACAGCACCTCCAGGCCCAGCAGGAAGTCCTTTTGCAATAGGCTTATTATTTTTCTCGTCTGCTGGATCTATAAGTGGATGTAGTAACTCATCAAGCTGGGATGGAGTGACTCTCATAATAGCTTCTTCCTTAGTTATAAGCCTTTCTTTATACATATCAAGAGCTATCTTAACTGCACTTGTTCCATTTCTTTTTCCGACTCTACATTGAAGCATATAGAGTTTGCCTTTTTCTATTGTAAACTCAATATCAAGCATATCTCTGTAGTGCTTCTCAAGCCTTTGCCTTATATCAAGGAGTTGTTTATAAATTTCCGGCATTAACTGTTCAAGTGTAGGAAGATGCTTTGAATGCTCATTTTTACTATCCTCATTTATTGGATTTGGTGTTCTTATCCCTGCAACAACATCCTCACCTTGAGCATTGGGAAGAAATTCTCCATAGAACTTGTTTTCACCTGTAGCTGGATTTCTTGTAAATGCAACACCCGTAGCTGAGTCATCTCCCATATTTCCAAAAACCATCGCCTGAACATTAACAGCAGTTCCCCAATCATCAGGAATTCCCTCAATCCTTCTGTAAGCAACCGCCCTTTTTCCATTCCATGAAGCAAAAACTGCACCTATTGCTCCCCATAGTTGTTTCATATGATCGTCAGGAAATTCTTTTCCCAAAACCTCTTTAACCTTTTCTCTAAATTTATATGAAAGCTCCTCAAGGTCTTTTGCATTAAGATCAGTATCATTTTCAACACCCTTTCTCTTCTTAACCTCCTCCATCATCATATCAAGTTGTTTTCTTATACCCATCCCATCCTTTGGTTCTATCCCTTGAGCTTTTTCCATAACAACATCTGCATACATCATTATAAGCCTTCTATATGCATCCCATACAAACCTTGGATTATTTGTTAGTTCAATCAATCCTGGTATTGTTTTTGTTGTAAGCCCAACATTAAGAATAGTTTCCATCATTCCGGGCATTGACTTTCTTGCACCGGATCTTACTGAGACAAGAAGTGGATTTTTTGGATCACCAAACTTTTTACCCGTGATTTCTTCAACCTTCTTCAAATACTTCTCAACCTCTTCTTTAAGCCCAGCTGGATAGCTTCTATTATTCGCCCAGTAATATGTGCAAACATCTGTTACTATTGTAAAACCCGGTGGAACTGGAAGTCTTAAATCAGGATGTCCGGCCATCTCAGCAAGATTTGCACCCTTACCACCAAGTATGTTCTTCATTGACTCATTGCCTTCTGCTTTACCACCCCCAAAAAAATAAATAAGCTTCTTTGGAAGTTTAATATTTGTTTTATTTGAGCTTTTTGATTTTGTGCTCATTTTCATAACTAATCCTCCTTGATATAAAGCTTATAACTAAATTATATCATTTTTTTACATTTATAGTTAGTCTTATACCTTAAAAGGCAATGCTAATTTTCTAAACCAAAACATTTGCAAATCAACTTAAAAATTAAATTCATCTTTTTCCTTATCTTTTTCGCTTTTCAGATTCAATTAAACCTTCCAGATAATTAATGTATGGTTTAATACTTTGATTCTGCGGATCTATTTCAAGGTATTTTTCAACTATTTTTTTTGCTTCTTGGTAATTCCTTTCCTCCAAATAAAGGCTTAATAAAGCATTATATGAAAAGAAAAACCTTGGATTTAGGGAGATTGCTATCTTAAAATTTTCAATAGCTAAATCTTTCTTGCCTATTGCCTTATAGGTATTAGCCAAATTATGATAGGCAACCGGATTTGAAGGATCTAATGCGATTGCTTTTCTATAAAACTCCTGGGCTTTTTGATGCTCTCCCCTATCAGCATAAGCCATTCCAAGATTGTTAATTATACGATAGCTTTTTGGAGCATATTTTAGTGTCTGAGTGTAGAAAGTAATCGGATTACTCCAATCTTTATTTCTATTTACCGTTAAAACAGAAAGAAAGGTTAAAAAAATTATTGAAAGAGCGAATAAAATTTTCTCTATCCCATATTTTTGAGCTATAATTTCTCCTAACCAAAACAATATCAGAAAAATCCCAACCAAAGGCAAATAAAGCCAGTGTTCATAGAGTAAACCACTTATTGGTACAACTAAATTTGAAGTTGGCGCTAATCCAATAAAAAACCAAAATATTCCAAAGCTGAGAGTTGGAAAAGCTCTAAACTGTGTGAAAGCCACAGCAAGTAAACCGAAAAAGAGTAAGCCTCCGAAAATCACCGAAAAAGAGTTTAAAGAGGTTGCAATCTCCACACTCCTCTCCATATGAAGATCAAAAGGCAAGAAAAGAAGTCTAAAATAAACAGTCAAAACCCTAAAAAAAGTAAAAAGGCGAATGTGAAAGTTTGAGGTAAAAATATTTTCTTCATTATAAAGATTAAAGGTATTTTTAAAATTTAAAACTGTGGCTCGTAGTAAAATATAAAGACCAGCTATTATAAGAAATGGTAAGATTGCTTTTCTAATAGATTTTAACTTCTTTTTAAAAGTCAAAAATAAAAAATCGGCAATAAAAATAAGTGCCGGCATTATAATAGCGCTCTCCTTAGACATCAAAGCAAAAATATACATTATAAGCGATAAGCAGTAGAAATTACTTTTTAGTGAGGATTTTTGAGAGGTTCTAAATTTGAGATAAAACAAAATCCCAAGAAATATAAAAAACACTGAAAGAGGATCTCCTAACCCGGAAACATATGTAACTGCTTCAGTTTGAAGTGGATGAGTTAAAAACACCAAAGCAGTAAAAATAGCTAAGGTGCGATTTTTAAAGATATAAAAAAGGATAAAGAGCAAAAGAATACTATTAATAATATGAAATGAGGTATTAACAAAATGGTAGCCGAAAGACCAATCCTTCCAAAGGTGCCATTCTAAACAGAAGATGATAAGAAGCATTGGTCTCCAGTAATCACTTAAAAGACCAGAGCCGGCAATAATGTTTTCAGAAAAATATTTTGGAAGATAGCGCCAATCTTTGATAAATCTATTTTTAAGAATAAAATCGTCATCGTCCCAAAACATTTGATTTTGGAAACTATTAGCATACAGGATAAAACCCACAACAATAAACAAAATAATAAAATATCTATTTAAATTTTTTTCTGCTAACTTCGTCTTCATATTACTAATCCAATTTTATCAAAAAACTTGACAAAGATGCTGTAAAAATATGGAAGAAAATTCCACATACAAATTTTACAAAAATGGTAAAATAAAATTATGAAAAAGGCTTTTCTTATAGCAGTTGGAAGTGAGCTTTTAAATTTTAAATCAAACACTTATTCTCCTCTTTTTGCTTCAAGACTTAGAGAAAATGGGATAATTCTCTCAGGTGAGATTAGTGCTTTAGATGATAAAAAATCAATAAAAAATGCTTTAGTTTTTGCATCAAAAGAAGCTCATATAATCATAGTGTGTGGAGGGCTTGGTCCAACCTTTGATGATCTTACAAGACAAGCAGTTTCAGAGTTTCTTAACACCCCTCTGATATACTCTACCAAAATAGAGAAATTTTTATCATCAAGATATCCTGATTTTCACACCAAACAAAATCTTAAAAATCAGTGCCTTATCATCAAAAACGCTAAGCTCATAGAAAATAGAAATGGCACAGCTTTTGGCCAGGTCATAAGAAAAGGAAAAAAGATATACATACTTCTTCCTGGTCCGAGGAATGAATGGGAGCCAATGTGGAATGATGTAGAAAGGTTTTTAAAAAGTAGAAGAAAGATTTTTTTCAAGAGATTCAGGTTTGCTGATTTAAGAGAGACTGAGGTTGAAAACCTAATTATGCCAAATATAAAAGAATACTCCTCGCTTCAAACTACAGTTCTTGCAGGTCCAAATATATGTGAGTTGTCAATAACATCAGAAAGCAAGAGAGAGCTTATAGAAGCAGAAAAAAAGATCCATAAAATTGCATGCGAGTTTATCTTCAGTTGTGACTCACAAACCCTTGAAGAAAAGGTTGGCGAGTTGCTTAAGAAAAAAAGACTAACAATATCAACAGCCGAGTCATGTACTGGCGGACTTCTTGGATCAACAATAACTGATGTGCCAGGAAGTTCAACATACTATAAAGGAGGAATAAACGCTTATTCAAACGAGATAAAAATAAAGATTCTTGGAGTTAGAAAATCAACAATTACAAAGTACGGCGCTGTCTCTGAACAGACAGTAAGAGAAATGGCTTTGAATGTTAAAAAGATTTTTAGCACTGACTGTGCTTTATCAATAAGTGGTATAGCAGGTCCTGGAGGAGGAAGTCAGCAAAAACCTGTTGGAACAGTTTTTATATGCAGCGTATATGGTGATAAAATTAAGCTAACAAAAAAAATCTTTTCCAATCGCAGCAGAGATTATATTAAAAAAGCAGCAGTTAATACTGCTCTATGGCACTTGTATAAAATGTTAAAATAGAAGGGATAAGGAGGAGAAGTATGAAAAATGTCTTCATAGTTGTAATAGCACTGGCAACTACATTATCATGCTCAAAAAAAAGTGACACTCAAAAAATAAACCAACAAAATAAAGCAACTACCCAGATTCAGGATAATGACTATATAGAAACAGATTTTTATTTCAAGCTTCCCCTCTATACAGGAGATGAGGTTGATCTCAAGGATCTTAGAGGGAAAGCTGTTCTTGTCATGTTCTTTACAGAAAACTGCCCTTACTGTAGAAAAGCTGCTCCATTCATAGAAGCAATATATGAAAAATACTCATCAAAAGGGCTTGAGGTGGTTGCTATATCAGTAAAACCAGATATTGAAAGTGCAAAAGAGTTTGCAGCTGATTTTAATTTAAAGTTTAAGGTTGCTTACAATGGAAGGGATGTTGCAAGAAGATATGGTATATCTGGTGTTCCTTTTGTATATCTTCTAAACAAAGACCATACACTTAATAGGCTCTGGGCAGGGTATGATAAAATCTATGAAGATGAGATTGACAAAGCCATCTCTAAAATAATATGAATCCTAATAATAAACTGGGATTACCACTTTCAAATTCTCAAAGGAAATAAAAATCCTTATTTAAATTTTAATGTTCAAATTTCCAAAGTAATCAAGGATTTTTTTTCTAACCTCAGCTACCTGAGATGGAGGAAGTTTTTTATTTGAGCTTCTTTTCATTTTCAGATAATTTATAAATCTCATGCCTTGTCTTATTCTAAAATCAAGATGAGGACCTGTCGCTAATCCAGTCATACCCACATACCCTATAACATCACCCTGTCTTACCTTTTTCCCAACATATATGGAGTTAGCAAATCTTGAAAGATGCCCATAGGATGTGAAATAGGAGTTTGCGTGTTTTATCTCAACAAAATTCCCGTATCCAGCTTTCCATCCCTTATATATAACAATCCCATCAGCAACGCTTGAAACAGGAGTACCAATTGGTGCAGCATAATCTATACCAAGATGTGGTCTTACATACTTAAGAATAGGATGATACCTTTTGTAAGAAAAGAATGATGAAATTCTTCTATACTGAAGGGGTGCTTTAAGAAACATTGATTTTGAGCTCTCACCCTCTTCATTATAATAATCCCCATTATAAAAAATCATAATCTTCTGACCGGTAACTGCTCCATTATAATAACCTGCAAGAACCCTTCTTGAAATAACCCTTCCTGTGTGATTCTTCTTTGTTTCATAAATCACCTCAAATCTATCACCATCCCTAACATCAGTCAGAAAATCAATGTCCCATGCAAATATATCAGCATAATAAAGGATAACATCAGCAGGGACCCCTGCATCTACCATTGAATCCCAAAGAGTGTTTTTTACAGTAGAACTAACCGATTGAGTGCTGAGTATTATAGGAGAGTTTCTTTTAGAAAAAATGTAACCACCACTGCTCTTTGAAACAGAATAAAGAGTATCACCCCTATCTATATCTATTGAAACAAATGAACCTGATGTTGAAAATGTTATTGTGTATCTATCATTCTCAGAAAGCGTTTTAAAATCCAATTTTCTATCAAAAGCCTTTATTATCAAGAACCTCTCCTGGCAAGAGACTCCTGCAGATATAAGTTCATGCTCAAGCGTTTTTGAGAAAACGCCGCTAACAAATCTGAAATTTCTTCTGAATATCATATTATCATAACGAATAGTAGAAAGCTTATGTATTACAAAAATCAATACCAAAAAAACTAAAAACACTGCTGATGTAAAAATAATTATCTTTTTATTCATACACTTTTCTCTAAATATCCAACAATAAATTATACTACCTTTTTTAGAAAAAAACTATCAAATGTTTATTTATCAAGATTATCCACTATACTACTATCGGAATGTTTTAAAGATTGTGTTTTTTTGTTATAATAATTTTGTATTTGGAGGTATGATTATGGCAATTACAAAAGAACAGAAGTTAAAGATAATTGAGAGATTCGCTAAAAACATAAAAGACTGTGGTAATTCAGCTGTTCAAATAGCAATTCTTACTGAAAGGATAAACTATCTATCGAATCACATAAGCTCTAATCCAAAGGATTTCAGTGCAAAAAGAACTCTCTCAATATTGATTTCAAAAAGGAAAAGTCTTATAAACTTTCTTAAAAAAAATAACCCCCAAGAATACTCAAGGATAAGCCGTGAGATTGGTTTGAGAAAATGAAGCTATGGAAAGTGAAGTTATAAAGATTGAAGGAAGAATAGGAAGAGACATCATTTCCTTCGAAACAGGACTAATAGCAAAGCAAGCTAATGGCTCTTGTATTATAAGGTTAGGTGATAATATGGTTTTAAGCACATGTGTTGCTGCGAAAAAACCAAGAACAGAACCTCCTGAGTTTGTGCCACTTACAGTCGAATACAAAGAAAGAACCTATGCAGCTGGAAAGATTCCTGGTGGATTCTTTAAAAGAGAAGGAAGGCCAAGAGAAAAAGAAATACTTGCAGCTAGATTAACAGATAGATCAATAAGACCCCTTTTCCCGGATTACTATAATACAGAAACCCAGGTAGTATCAATGGTTCTATCAACTGATGGAGAAGTAGATTGCGATGTTCTCTCCATAAATTCAGCTTCAATGTGTCTGATGCTTTCAGATATACCATTTAACGGTCCTGTTGGTGCCATCAGGATTGCAAAAATTGAAGATAATTTTATTATAAATCCTACATTTGAAGAAAGAAAAAATGCCTTACTTGAGCTTGTTGTAGCAGGAACAAAAGAAAATATCTTGATGGTGGAGGGAGGTGCATCACAGGTCCCTCATACAGATCTTATAGATGCAATGAAAATTGCAAAAAATGAGATAAAAAAACTATGCGATATGCAGATTGAGATTGCATCTAAAAAACAAGTTGAGAAGTTTAAAGTTGAAGTTCCTGTTATAAGAGAGGAGATAAAAAACGAAATATCACTTATAGAAAATGAATTGAGAAGTTTTCTTGAGAATAGACCAACAAAAAAAATGATAAATGATAAAATATCATCAATTATTGAAGGGCTTGTAGATAAATTCTCTCAAATATTTAATGATGACGCAACGGTTTGTTATCAGGTGAAAACACTTGTAGATGAACTTGTCTATAAAATATCAAGAGAAATAGTTCTTAATAAAAAGCAAAGAATAGATGGAAGAAAATTTGATGAAATAAGAAAAATATCAATAAGGGTTGGCTATCTGCCAAGAGCCCATGGCTCAGCCCTTTTTACAAGAGGAGAAACACAAACAATAGCTACTACGACACTTGGAACTCAAGAAGACCAGCAAATACTTGATGAACTTGAAGGAAAAACACTTGATAGATTTATGCTTCATTACAATTTTCCAGGCTTTTCAACAGGTGATATAAAACCTGACAAAGGGCCATCAAGAAGAGAGATAGGTCATGGTAATCTTGCTAAAAGAGCACTTCTTCCCCTCATTCCATCAGAGGAAGATTTTCCATACACAATAAGAGTTGTTTCTGATATACTTGAATCAAATGGCTCATCATCTATGGCAACTGTATGTGGTGGATCACTTTCACTTTTTGATGCAGGTGTGCCAATGAAAGCAGCATGCGCAGGAATTGCAATGGGGCTTATAACATCTGAAAAAGGAGATTATGCAATACTTTCAGATATAGCAGGGCTTGAAGATCATTTTGGAGATATGGACTTTAAACTTGCTGGAACAAGGAATGGAATAACAGCGTTTCAAATGGATGTTAAGCTTGCAAGTGGAATTCCTCTTGATATACTTGAAAAAGCTATGGAACAAGCAATAAGAGGAATAAACTATATACTTGATCTTATGGATAGGGAGATAAAAGCTCCAAGGGAGAAGGTGTCAGAGTTTGCTCCGAAAATATGCAGGATGCCAATAGCAAAAGAAAAAATAGGTCTTATTATAGGCAGCGGAGGAAAGACTATAAAGGGTATAATGGAGGAAAGTGGTGCCACTATTGAGATAAGTGATGATGGATATGCATTCATATCGGCAAGTGATCAAAAATCAATTGACAAAGCAAAAAGTATAATACAAACCATTACCGAGGATGTAGAGGTTGGTAAGGTATATAGAGGTAAAATAGTTGAGATAAGAGATTTTGGTGCATTTGTTGAGATCATTCCAGGCAAGATTGGACTTCTTCATATATCAGAGATAGACAATAGAAGGATAAAAAGGATTGAAGATCTTCTCAAGGTTGGTGAAAGTGTTGATGTTAAGGTAATAGATATAGATGATGCAGGAAGGCCAAGACTTTCAAGAAGGATACTACTTTAAAAGTGGAGGAAGAGATGAAAAAAAATTCGGAAAAAAATTACCTTAGCGAGATAAAGGAAGTTTACGACTTTATGGTAAAAAATAATCTCGATCTTGTTGAAATAGGTGATGGTGATAGCTATATAAAGCTTTCAAGAAAAACCAAAACCCAGATTCAAATACTTCCAATATCTTCACAGACGCCTACTACCCAACCTCCAAATCAACAAACTAAACCAGAGCAAAAGACTGATATAATGGGTGAGACGATAAAATCCCCTATGTCAGGCATATTTTACAGAGCATCATCACCTTCAAGCCCACCATTTGTGAGGGAGGGAGACATCGTTGAGGCTAATAGTATAGTATGTCTTATAGAAGCAATGAAGGTTTTCAATGAGATAAAAACGGAGTTTAAGTGCAGAATAGTTAAATGCATAGCTGAAAATGGTAAGTTTGTGAACGAGGGGGATGTGCTTTTTGTCATTGAAAAACTATGAGTGAAAATGAAAATTATATACACGAAAGGATATCAAAACTTGCTAAAGATATCGAAAACTATCTTGCCACACTACCGTTAAAAACAGCAACATCTTGGGAGATAAAAACAAACTTTAAAATCTCAAGCTCTATTATGTATATGGCTGTTGGTAAGCTTCTTTCAGAAAACAGAATAAAAATTTCATCTGAAAACCTAATCTACAAAATAACTCTACTTGCAGAAAATCTTTCCTCAGATGCTAAAACTTTACAGTAAAAAAAAACATAACCCAACAATATCAGTTATCTTATGGATTTTTTTCATTTCAGTTTCGATATACCTTTTTTGGATAATAATAAATCCAACGCAGAAGGGAGTTGTCGGAAATTTCATCTTTAATTGGGCATTTTCGTTATTTGGTCATAGTATATACCTCTTTCCTTTTATCTTTTTTTATGGAAGCATAAGAATATTGCTAAAATTTGGAAAACTGAATAAAGGAATATTGTCTTTAGTTATAGGATCTTTCATAACAATAACATCAATCTCTGCAATAGCAGAATACATACACTATCAGAAAATCCTTGAAAATGCTAAGGGCGGCTGGTTAGGTTATTTCACTGACTCAATTTTGAGAACACTTTTTGGATCAACTGGTGGAGTTATATTTTCAGTTGCAATGTTTGTTATAGGACTGAACATAATATTTGAGATAAGATGGAAAGAGATCTTCATAAAAACAGCTTATATAATCAAAAAGGATTGGAAAGAGTGGAAGCATGCAAGAGCAGAGCTTTGTGCAAAAATAGAAAAGGTAAAAAAAGAAGAGGAGCTGATAAAAAAAACCAAACAAAAACCAGATCAGACATTTGAAAGAATAGAAATGGAACCACACCAAACTATACAACTTGCCTCAGAGCCGATACTCACAAGCATAGATAAAACCCAAAAAAATAATAAAACACAGAAAGATGAAATGGATAGAAAAAAAATTACTAATAATCAAACAGAATCTAATATAGAATTTCTTAGGTTTAAAAATTTCAAACTTCCACCAATAGAGCTTTTAAACAGAAATGTAAAGGATATGTATCTTCCTCAAAAAGCTGAGATAGAAGCCGCAAAAAGCAAACTTGAAGAAACTCTAAAAAACTTCAATATATCAGCCTACATATCGGGCATATATCCTGGACCGGTTATAACACGCTATGAGGTTACTCCATCACCAGGAGTTAAGATAAGCTCAATAGTCTCACTTTCCAATGACATCGCCCTTGCTATGAAATCAGCAGGGGCTATAAGGGTTATAGCCCCCATACCCGGCAAATCAGCAATAGGTTTTGAAATACCAAATCTCAAAAGGAACATTATAACCCTTAGAGAGGTTATAGAAAGCCCAGAGTTCAATGCCTCAAACAATAAACTAACATTTGCTGTTGGAAGATACTCTGACGGCTCAATAGCAATAGCTAACCTTGAGGAGATGCCACATCTTCTTATTGCAGGTGCTACGGGAAGTGGTAAAAGCGTTTTTCTTCAATCACTCATAATCTCGATAATATACCGCAATACTCCTGATGAGGTTAAATTTCTTTTAATAGACCCAAAAAGGCTTGAACTAACCTCATATGAATCGATACCTTACCTTTATGATCCAAAAACAACACCGGATAATCTTTGTGTGATAACGGATCCAAAAGAGGCGGCAAAATCCCTTATGGCACTCACAAAGGTTATGGAAAGTAGATACAAAAAATTTGAAAAAGCAAAGGTTAAAAACATACAGTCATACAATAAATGGGCAAAAGCAAACAAACAACCAGAGGAGTTTTATATAATTGTTGTGATAGATGAGCTTGCAGATCTTATGCTTCAGACAAAAAATATGGTTGAGGAATCAATACAGAGGTTAACGCAGATGGCAAGGGCAGTGGGAATACATATTGTCATTGCCACACAAAGACCTTCTGTTGATGTTATAACTGGAGTTATAAAGGCAAATCTTCCTACAAGGGTTGCACTTCAGGTAAGCTCAAAGGTTGACTCAAGGGTTATAATAGATATGCCTGGGGCGGAAAGTTTAATAGGAAAGGGAGATTTGTTATTTCTTGCACCACACAAAAGCAAGCCGGATAGAATACAAGGATGCTATGTCAGCGAAGAGGAGATAGAAAGAGTTGTGAGATTCATATCACAACAGGGTAAACCAGATTATCCAGTCTATCTTGATGAGGAGCAATCAGAGCTTGATGGAAAGGGTTCAAGTAATGAGGATCTCATAAGAGCACTCAAACTTGTACTTGAAAGAAAAAGAGTCTCTCAAGATCTTTTAAAAGCACACTTTGGTTCATCAGCAAGAGCCACAAATATCCTAAGCCTTCTTGAGATAAAAGGTTTTATATATAAGCCAGAAGGCACGAACAGATGGCAGATATATTTTGATAAAATAGAATCATATCTACAATCAGCTGAAAGTAGAAAGGAGGATGTATGAGGTTTGTTTTTATCATAGCAATATTTGTTCTTCAAAGCTTCAGTAGCGAAAATGTTATAAAGGATGCAGAAATCGTTAACAACCCCTTAGAAGAAATAAAAAAGATAGATGAAAGCATAAAAACCCTTACAGCGGATTTCACACAAGAAATATTCTTTAAAACAGCTGAAATAAAGCAGAATGTTGAGGGGAAAATTTTTTTTTCAAAGCCAGGTAATCTTAAAATAATACACACAAAGCCACAGGATCAAATAATAATTATTAGGAATGAAAAGGAGCTCACAATAGTAAAACCAAAGGATAAACAGATAATAAAAACACATTGGGAGAAGTGGAAAAACAGTCTTGAACCAAGAATAAAAGGACTTCTTGAACTTGGCAGATACCGGGAAGTTGCCTCTAAGGAAGATATAGAAATATACAAAGAAAATGATTTAAAGGTTATAATAATAAGGTCAAAGAAAAACACTTACATATTGAAAATAGTTTTCTCGAAAAGTAACACTCCTTTAAGAACTGAACTTGATATGGGTGATACATCTATATCAACAGTCTTCAACAATGTGAAGATAAATGATAATATAAGTGATGGAGAATTCAAGTACAAGAACAAAGATGGCTTTGAAACACTTTCACTATGACACTTGCTAATAAGATAACCCTCACAAGAACAATTCTTGGAGTTGTGCTGTATTTTCTTATAGATAAAACCTCAACAACATCTCTCATCTTAGCTTTTATTGTTCTTTTTATATCCACGCTATCAGATTATATCGACGGTAAAATAGCAAGAGAAACCAATACAATAACAAGATTTGGAGCGATAATAGATCCATACGCCGACAAGATAATAGTTTTTTCATGTTACCTCGCATTTGCTGATGTAAAGGAATTAAACATACCAATGTTTGCAATATTTCTTATAATACTAAGAGAGTTGAGCGTTGCATCCCTAAGAGTTCTCGCAGCCCTTGACAATTATGTGCTCTCTGCAGAAAAATCAGGAAAATTTAAAACACTTATTCAGTTCATATCAATATACCTGATAATGATATATCTCATAATGCTGTCCCTGTCTGATAGAAACTTGGAGATTGCATTTATTGTGCAAAAATTTAAAAATCTACCCTCATATCTTGTGGTTATATCATCCTTTATAACGGTTGTAAGCGGGGTGTTTTACATATCAAATCATTACAGGATGATACAAAAACAGTGGAAAAAATAATTAACTTTATAGCAAGCGGTTTTTTTATAAGCTATCTGCCTGTTTTCATATTCAAAAAAAAGGGAAGGTTTAAGGGATGTGGTTTTATGGGAAGTTTGCTTGCGTTTGTGCTATATCCTTATCTTATACCTGAAAGGTATGCAAAAAGAGTTATTTTTATAATATCCTTCCTATTATTCTCAATATGGATAAGTGAAAATGCATTTTCAAAAGAAAAAGAGAAGGACAACCCTCTTATTGTTATAGATGAGATATGCGGATATTTTTTCGGTTTTTTTTTCATAGCCAAAGATATCTTTAATGCAGTAATTCTTTTTATTTTTTTTAGAATCTTTGACACAATCAAGCCCTTCCCGATAAAAAGAGTCGAGAAAATAAAGATGAAAGGGCTTGCGATAGTTTTTGATGATATTATAGCAGCCACCTATGCAGGGGTTATTATCCTGGCATTACATCTAATAAAAATGCTATAATCTTAATGTGATAAAAATAGCACTTGTGGCAATTATCTTACAATCTTCACTTTTCTCTCAACAGCCAAGCACTTTGATAACTCAAAATTTAGGCAATGATGAATCTGAACTCAAAAAAACACCTGTCAGTGGATTGGTAATAACCCCAACAGCATACAGAACATATGGACTTAACGAGATCGGCAGCTCACTTGATATAAACGCAGCTTATTATATTGGAAGGCTCTATGGCAAAAACACATTTAACTGGACAGTTGATAAAAAAAACTATCTTGACAAAATAGGTCTGTGGTATCTTGAGATGGATGGGAAATTACTTATTCAAAAGGAAAGGAAATATATCCCTGCATTTGCATCAGGTGCAAAGGCATCTTTTTTATTTAGGGATTCACCTCAACCAAATCTTTCAAGTCCTTCAGCATCATTTAAGGTTGACTCAAAAAATACTCAGGACAATCTTTCGCTTTACTTTGTCATCTCAAAATACATCACAAAGAATTATGTTTTAAGTGCCGGCTATTCTGAAGGGGATTTCTCAAAAACAGTCTATATGCTTTCTGAGTTTTTATCAGAAAGATCATCTGATCTCACATACTCAAAACCAAGAAGAATAACCCACTCAACCTTATTTTTTAACACATTCTTAATAATTAAAGATAAGAATATAATTGGCTTTGAGGTTATAATCCCTCAGGGTTCAACATTCTCTCCAAAACTTATAAATCTTCAGCTTGCAAACTTTCTAAAGCTCAACTTTCAACTATCTTACTTAACATACAAAGCAGGAAATGAGATACTCGGGATGTTTAACTTCAGATATCCATTCTATCCAAGAATAAAAAAATCTTGACTGTTAATCTCCTTCTTCTTTAATAGGATTTTTTTTATATAATAATTAGAGAAGAAGATAATGAACAGATTTGTTAAGAATAGATGAGGAGGGATATTGCAAGATAATTCAAACAAAACAGTTGTGGTTATTGATGATGATCCAAGTGTTGGCTTGCTTGTTTCTGTGATATTGAAAAACCTTAATTATAATGTTCTGACATTTCTGAAAGGAAAAGACTTTCTTGATCAGATAACAAAAGAGCCTCTTCCAAATCTAATCCTTCTCGATCTCAAACTTCCAGATATTGATGGTTATGAGATATGCAAAAAAATAAGAGAAAATCCACTAACCACCTCAATCCCTATAATAGTTATAACAGGTGTGGATGAGATTGGCTCAAAAATAAAAATGATAGAAACTGGAGCTGATGATTACATAAACAAACCATTTGATGTAAGAGAGCTTAAGGTAAGAATAAATAGACTGCTTAAAAGAAAGGAAAGGGATTCATCATTAAATCCTCTTACCAAACTTCCTGGCACCCCACTGATAGAGGAGTATACAAAAAAGAAGATTGAATCTAAACAACATTTTTCATATGCCTATATAGATATAGACGGTTTTAAAGCCTACAATGATGCTTATGGATACACAAAGGGCGATGATGTAATAAAATTCCTTGCTAAAATAATAATGCAGAGTTTTAAAAATGCGAGATTTGAATATTTTATAGGTCACATAGGAGGAGATGATTTTGTTATAATAACACCCTGCGATAAAATAATAGAAACAGTTGATGAGATAATAAAGAGGTTTGATAAAGAGATATTAAACTTTTATTCAGAGAAGGATAGAAAAAATGGGTATATAACTGTAGCAGATCGTATGAACAATATAATACGCTTTCCAATAATGAGGCTTTCAGTTGCAATAGTTGATGTAAGGAAAACTATCCACTATGCAAAACTGATAGAAAAAATTTTTGAGATAAAGAAGTACTTAAAATCAAGAGCATACTCACAATCAAGTACTTATCACAGAGACAGAAGAATAAATGACTGATGATTTAATACGAAAAACCTTTGCGGGCTGCCTTGTTCTTGAAAAAATAGGACAAGGTGGAATGGGTGTTGTTTATAAGGCACATCATATAAAACTGAATAAAATTGTTTGCATAAAACTACTTCCAAAAGAGCTTGAGGCTGATAAAAGAAACATAGATTTTTTCTTAAGAGAGGCTGAGATATCAAAACAGCTTGATCATCCAAATACAGTTCATGTATATGACTATGGTAGGGAAAGAGATAGATATTATATAGTTATGTCATATGTTGAAGGCAAAAGTCTTGAGGTAATAGTAAAGGAGAAAGGATACCTAAGTGTTGATGAGGCATCCGAAATAATGTTGGGGGTTATGAAAGGGCTTGAACATGCTCATTCAAAGACGGTAATACACAGAGATATAAAACCATCAAACATAATAATCACCAAAGAGGGAGTTCCAAGAATAATAGATTTTGGTCTTGCAAGAAGGATTATTGAAGAAAAAAGTCTTACAGTAACAGGAGAGATGATAGGAACAGCATATTTTATGTCCCCTGAACAGGGGCTTGGGAACAAAGTTGATGCAAGAAGCGATCTGTACTCAGCTGGTGCAACTTATTTTTACATACTGACAGGAAAATATCCATTTGAAGGTAATAGTACAATAGAGGTAATAAGCAAGCATATTAACTCATCTTTACCAAATCTTTATATGATAAAACCTGATCTTCCAATATGGACTGTGAGAATGATAGAAAAGCTTATGAAGAAAAAACCCGAGGAAAGGTATCAGAGTGCAACTGAGGTTATAGCAGAGCTTGAAAAACACAAAGCAATGGGATATAAGAATATACTTCCAGAGACTGAGGAAATTGTTTTAGAGGGTGTAGAAGATAAGATTAAAACTACGCAAACCACAGAAAAAAAACAACAACCTGATAAAGATAAAAAAATAACCTCAACCTACTCTTCTATTTATGAAAAGAAAGAAGACGAAGAGGAAAAAGAATCTCCAATTAAATCTAAATTTCAAAATAAAAAAATATTTATATTATCAAGACTAATATTACACTCATTTTTTATTTTTTTAGCAGGAGCTTTATTGATAACTTCTGCATATATTTCAGGCAAATTTCAAGTTTTTTATATCCTACTTTTTTTCCTTTCACTTATAGCTATGACAGAGGCTTTGAGAAAAACCTTTGGTAAACTAACAGAGTATCTGATATACTTTCTATTAATAACACTATCTGCCTATGGATTTGCAAAAAGCACAATCTTTAACTCACCTTCACACTGCTTTTTTAAATTTTTTTCAACACTTGAAACAAACCCAGCGTTTTATATAATTGCTTCTTTCTTAACGATAACCACACTTCACTCACTTCACAAAAAAATAAAACAGACAATTATAAAGAAAATAATATTTGCACTTCTATTTTTTACCCTTTCTCTCGTCTCATCTCTCTCAGTATCTTCAGTTCTTCAGATGAATATGATAGAATCATACATCACAATAATAAAAATAGCTACTCTCCTATTTACCTTTCTGATACTTATATCCCGACTAAATCTTAGTCTTATTCTATTTATAGCTGTAAATATACTTGCAATAAGTATGTCAAAGTACCAATACATATCAATCCAGTTAGATAAAGTTTATACTGAGGAAATGAAGAACTACGAGATGAAAATAAGGGAGATAGAAATGGCAGTTAAACAAGAGATTTCCAAGATAGAAAGTGAAGTCAAGCAAAAGATTTATTTAGGTATGGTGGAGGATAATATAAATGAAATGGATATTGATAAAAAAATAAATGAGGAGGTAAAAAAGAGAATAGACGACGAGTTTAAAAAAAGAACCTCTGGGCTTGAAATCCCACAGAAAGATAATATAAAACGCAAGATTTCCAAAGAATATAATTCAATGCTCATAAAAAACTTTATAGATATGCTTGGCAGATCTTTTTTTATGATATATATAGCAGCATTCTTACTACTCAATATATCAGCAACTATAAGACTTATCTATGAGGTAAAAACCAATGACCTTTGAGTATTTTGGAATGACAGATAAAGGGCTTGTAAGAGAGAAAAATGAGGATTCATATATAATTGACGATTCAATAAACTTTGCTGCGGTAGCTGACGGAATGGGAGGGCACAAAGGTGGTGAGATAGCAAGTAAAATGGCAGTAAACATAACATACGAGCGCCTTATATACTATCTAAAAGAAAATCTAAAACCTGAGATAATTGCAAAAAACTATACAAAAGAAACATCCTTACTTCTTTCTGCTGTTAATTATGCAAATGCACAGATATTCACAAAAGCTCAAACAAGTGATATAAAAGGAATGGGAACAACCCTGACATCAGTTTTTGTGAATGGCTCTTTAGCCTCTTTTGTTCATATAGGTGACTCAAGGGCATACCTTATAAGAGGAAAAGAGATAGTGCAAATAACTGATGACGATTCATTTGTAATGGAGCAGTATAGATTAGGTAATATAACGCTTGAAGAGGCAGAAAAATCACCCTTTAAAAACATCCTGACCAAAGCCCTTGGAACTAAAAGGGATAATTCTTATTTTATAAAGGAAGAGAAAATATTTACTCAAGACATTATACTCCTTTCAACGGATGGGCTTACAAGAATGCTAACTGACAGAGAGATTTTAAATACCATAACAAAGATTAATGATCTTAAAAAAGCTGCGGAAAGGCTTGTTGAAATGGCAAATCAGATGGGTGGAGAAGACAATATAACATTAATACTTATAAGAGTTAGTTAAGATTTACTGAAATGACTATAAGGTTTGAATGCTTCTTACATGGGAAAAAGATAACAGAGTTGATGACAGCTTCAAACAAAATATATATAACAGCTGATGAAAACTCAATATCCTTTGTCGAAGATGAAAACAATGAAAAGAAAATAAAAGAAATTGGAATCATAAATAAGAGAAAAAACATGTATATACTTGAAAATCAAAAAAGTTTGATATATGTTAATGGAATAAAGGCTGAACTTGTTCAGTTAGAAACAGGAGATATAATGGAGTTTTTAAACTTTCAAATAAAGCTGAGCATATATATGTTTGAGGTAAAAAAAGCATTCATTGAAGCGGAATACGAAGGAGGAGTAAGAAAAACATATTTGATAAACAGTCCTGTTGTCTTTATAGGAAATCCACAAAAAGCTGACATTCCAGCATTTGAAAAAAATCCCTTCCTTCCTATATCTGATTATTCCGCAGCAATTGTAATCAGAGAAAATTCATACGAGCTTTTCCCAATAAACACATCAGTGATCAAATTCAGAATGAGAGAACCCAAGATTTCAATCCCACTTGAAAACGGAAGTTCGTTTGATGTTGGGAAAAGTAGATTTGTATTCAAAATTAGCAATTAAAACACAAATCTGCTATTGACAAGCTACCAGAAAATTTTGTAAATTAGCAGTTAGATAAAAAAATTGCTAAAAAAGGAGGTGTGCTTATGGGAGAGACAAAAACGAAACTAAACATAACACCACTTGCTGATCGAGTTATAATAAAACCGCTCGAGCAGAAAGAGGTAAAGAAAGGCGGAATTATAATACCAGATACTGCAAAAGAAAAGCCACAGGAGGGAGAAGTAGTTGCTGTTGGAAAAGGAAGAACAACGGAGGATGGTAAACTTATTGCAATGGAGGTAAAAGTTGGAAATAGAGTTCTTTATGGTAAGTATGCGGGAACTGAGATAAAGATAAATGATGAGGATTATCTTATAATGAGAGAGGAAGATATACTTGCAATAATAAATAACTAATTAAAAAGGAGGTAAAGCTATGGCAAAAGAAATACACTTAACAGACACCGGAATATTAAAAATAAAACAGGGGATTGATAAAACTGCAAACACCGTAAAGGTTACGCTCGGACCTAAAGGAAGAACTGTTGTTCTTGCAAAGAAGTTTGGCTCACCAACAATAATAGACGATGGAGTTACAATTGCAAAAGAGATAGAGCTTGAAGATCATTTTGAGGATATGGGAGCGCAACTCATCAGAGAAGCAGCCTCTAAAACAAATGATGTAGCTGGAGATGGAACCACAACCGCAACAGTTCTTGCTCAGGCAATATTCAACGAAGGACTCAAGAATATAACTGCAGGTGCAAGTCCAATTCATCTCAAAAGAGGAATTGACAAAGCCGTAGCAGCAATAGTTGAAGAGCTTAAAAAAATGGCAAAGCCAGTAAAAACAAAAGAGGAAAAAGCCCAAATAGCAACTATATCAGCAAATGATAGGGAGATAGGAAATCTCATTGCAGAGGCAATGGAAAAGGTTGGACATGAGGGGGTTATAACAGTTGAGGAAGGGAAATCATCAACAACTGAGCTTGATGTTGTTGAGGGAATGCAGTTTGATAGAGGATATATCTCACCATACTTTATTACAGATGCCGAGAGAATGGAAAGTGTTCTTGAGGATACCCTTATACTTATAACTGATAAAAAACTCTCTTCAATGAATGAGCTTCTACCTATTCTTGAAAAGATAGCTCAAACAGGAAAACCCTTTCTTATAATAGCAGAGGATGTTGAGGGAGAGGCTCTTGCAACACTTGTTGTAAACAAACTGAGAGGAACACTTAAATGCTGTGCTGTAAAAGCTCCTGGATTTGGTGATAGAAGAAAAGAAATGCTTGAAGACATTGCAATACTTACCGGTGGTGAGGTTATAAGCGAGGAAAGAGGAATGAAGCTTGAAAAGGCAACACTTGAACAGCTTGGAAAGGCAAAGAGAGTTGTTGTTGACAAGGAGAACACAACAATAGTTGATGGAGAGGGAGATAAGAAAAAGATAAAGGATAGAGCAAATCAGATAAGAAAACAGATAGAAGAGACAACATCAGATTATGACAGAGAGAAACTTGAAGAAAGGCTTGCAAAAATCTCAGGTGGAGTTGCTGTTATAAGAGTTGGTGCAGCAACTGAGACTGAAATGAAAGCAAAGAAATCAAAGGTTGAAGATGCGAAGAATGCAACCAAGGCTGGAGTCCAAGAAGGAATTCTTCCAGGTGGAGGAGTTGCATTGATAAGAGCATCAAGAGTGCTTGATAATCTTAAAGCGGAAAATGAGGATGAAAAAATAGGAATTAACATTGTAAAAAAGGCAGTTTACATGCCACTAAAAACAATAGCAGAAAATGCGGGTGTAGATCCATCAATAGTTGTTGAGAAAATAAAGACATCATCACAAGAAATAGGCTTTGATGCTGAGAGGCTTGAGTTCGTCGATGTAATGAAGGCTGGAATTGTTGATCCATGTAAGGTTACAAGAACCGCACTTGAAAATGCTGCATCAATAGCAGGAACTCTGTTGACAAGCGGTGCATTCGTTGCTGAACTGCCGGAAAAGAAAGAAAAGGTTCCAGCAATGCCCGCAGGCAGTGATATGTATTGATCAAATCAAACCATTCAAACCCCTAACCCCTTCCGCCCAAAATGCGGGAGGGGTTTTTATTTTTCAAATTTAGAAAATCTTTAAAGATTAACCTTGCTTATTAGAAGATACCTCCTAAAAGAAATTTAAATTTGATAAAATATAATTATAATACTTTGAGAGATCTGTTTCTGTGAGCAAAGTAAAGGAAAATATAAGTAAAATCCTATCTAAACTGCCACAAGGTGTTTCTATAATGGCAGTTATTAAGTATGCATCCCAATATGATATAAAAGAGCTCCTTGATGATGGAAGAATAAGGATAATAGGTGAAAATAGAGTTCAGGATGCCATAAAGAGATGGGAGAAGGATGGTATTTTTTCCAACTACCGTTCAAAAATATCACTTCATTTTATAGGACATTTGCAAAAAAACAAGGTGAAGTATGCTGTAAAACTTTTTGACTTTATAGACTCCGTTGACTCAGTTGAGCTTGCAAGAGAAATAAACAAAAAAACTCAAAAGAAAATGCCTATCCTTTTGCAGCTCAAAATAAACAACTCACAAACACAGTATGGTATAAAACCAGAAGAATTTGACAGTCTTTTCCACAAGGTATTATTGATGGAAAACATATCACCATGTGGCATAATGGCAATAGCACCAAATACCACTGACCAAAATGAGATAAGAAATGCATTTAAGATAGCCAGACAATTTTATGAGAAATATTTTCCACATTCAAAAAACAAAGATGGGTTTCCAAATTATCTATCAATCGGAATGAGTATGGATTTTGAAATAGCATTAAAAGAGGGGTCTAACCTTCTAAGATTAGGTTCTATACTGTTTAAGAGTTAAAACATTAAAATGAGGAGGGGAAGATGATAGTAAAAGTAAAAGTAATACCAAATTGTGATGATAACGAGGTTATATCAAGAATAGGTAAGGTATTAAGAGTAAAACTCTGTGCACCGCCTCAGGATAATATTATAAACCAGACACTTAAAAAATACCTTGCCGACTTTTTTGAGGTAAAAGAAAGCTGTATAAACATAATAAGAGGGATTAGAGGAAAGGAGAAAACAGTTGAAATAACAGGAAAGTCAGAATCAGATCTTGAGAACATAATAAACACAATACCCTAAAATGATCCCAGAAAGACTTATATACAAGGGAAAAAGCATTCTCATACTTGATCAAAGAAAACTTCCTTTTAAAATAAGCTACTTTACAGCAAGAAGCGTTAAAGATGTGGCAAAGGCAATAAGAGATATGATAGTCAGAGGTGCTCCTCTTATAGGTGATACTGCTGCTTTGGGATATCTAATTGGAATCAACACTATTAATGAAGATACAAAACCTAAGAAGGTTGCTAAAATTCTTGAAAAAAATCTAAAAACACTCAATTCATCCAGACCGACGGCAATTGCTCTTTTTAAAGCGACCAACAGACTCCATAGCAAAGCATTATATCTCTTAAAAAATGGTACTGATATATCTGCAATAAGGAAAGAGATTGAAAAAGAGGCATTTAGAATAATTGATGAGGATATAAGGACCAGTTTAAATATAGCTGAAAATGGCATAAAACTTCTTCCTGATAGCTCTTCAGTAATAACATATTGCAACACAGGCTTTCTTGCAACAGCAGGAATTGGCACAGCGCTTGGTATAATAAGGCAAGGTTATAAAAAGGGAAAAATCTCACATGTATATCCATGCGAAACAAGACCTTATCTTCAAGGAGCAGGCCTGACATCCTGGGAGTTAATGATGGAGAAGATACCCTTTACACTTATATGCGACAACATGGCAGGATGGGTTATGAAAAAAAAGAAAATAGATGCTGTAATAATAGGTGCGGATAGAATAGCGATGAATGGAGATACTGCAAACAAAATAGGAAGTTATTCGCTTGCAATACTTGCAAAATATCACTCAATAGCATTCTATGTTGCAGCACCAACGGAAACATTTGACAAAAATTCAAGGAGTGGTGATGATATAAAAATAGAGGAAAGAGAAAGTCATGAGGTTATTAAGATTAAAGGTAGCTACATTGCACATCCCAAAACACCCGTATATCATCCTGCTTTTGATATTGTACCAAATCATCTTATTACAGCAATAATAACTGAAAAAGGGATAATAAAAGAGCCTGACAAGAAAAAAATAGAGGAATTTTTAACCTAAAAAATCAGCCAATAAAAATGTTAGAATAATATTAAGAGAAAAAGTGGGGTAATTATGGAATTTGGATTAAAAGAGATAATAAAAGCTGGAGGCCCTGTCTTTATAATATTATGTGTTATATCAGTTTACTCACTTTCTATTATAATAGAAAAATATATTGAGTTAAGAAAGATCGTGTTTAAGAATAGATCCATAATAGTAAGACTTCTTCTAAGTCTTAAATCAGGTAAGATGCAGGAGGTCATAAAATACTCACTCATACAAAAAGGTCAGATTTATGAAATGGTTGCATCCATCATCAATCATCCCGGAACAATAAAAGAAAAAAGAGAGTTTACAGCTAGCTTAATAGAATATCACATATCACTTCTTTCAAAAAAACTCAATATACTTGCCACGGTTGGCTCTACATCTCCATACATAGGACTTTTTGGAACAGTAATAGGGGTTATAAAAGCATTTAGGGATATGGCTCAGTTCCAAAGCGCAGGTCCCTCAGTTATAGCTTATGGAATATCTGAAGCCTTAATAAACACAGCAATGGGGCTCTTTGCAGCTATTCCAGCAGTTATTGCTTATAATTATTTTACCTCAGCCATAAACAGATATACACAGGATCTTAATTATCTTGTAGAACAGATAACAGACAGATACTATAGAAATGAGAATACATAACACATCAAAAGGAATTATTTCAGAGATAAACATGATACCTCTCATTGATGTAATCCTTATAATCCTCATAATTTTTATGATAATAACACCCTTTTTTTCAAATCCACATATAAAGGTCAACCTTCCAAAAACCTCTCTTCTTCCGGATACTATCTCATCGAATTCGAAAATAATAACAGTTACAGTTAAAAACAATGGTGAAACCTATGTTGATGGAAGAAAAATATTAGATCTTGAAAAAGAGCTTATAATCAAAATGGCAAAAGCCAATGAAAAGGTTGTTCTTGTTGAGGCCGAGAAGGATGTATCAATTCAAAAAGTTGTAAGTGTGCTTGATACTGCAAAAAAGCTTGGAGCTGAAAGAGTTGGAATAGGGGTAAGCCCTGAAAAATGAATATATATATCCTTCCTTCTCTTCTGATACATCTTCTCATCTTCACATTCTTTGTTGAGATATCATCGCTAAATAAAAATACAAAAAAATATTACATAGACTTTATTTCATCAAACCCTCAGATTACAACAGCTCTAAACCCACAAAACCTAACAAGAAAAGATGTATCACAACACCTCATATCAAAAAGCCAGGAAAACTTAGATAGAAAAGCCCAAAGAAAATTAAATTCAATCAACAAGAAACAGATAGATGACCCTGACTATCTTTACACTAATACAAGAAATATAAAGCCCTCAATGGCTTATGAAAAATCAACGATTATTGATGAAGATAAATCAGCATATAATATCACTACTTACAATTCAACCTCATCATCTGCTTCATCAGAGATAAAAACAGATAAAGACTTTCCATACCCATACTATATAACAAGACTTAGGGAAGTGCTTTTTGACAGCTGGAAATCAAAAAATGTCTCTGCCACAAATATATCAGCTATTGTCAAGTTTAGAATATATCCAAACGGAGAGATAAGAAATATAAGCATAGAAAAAAGATCATCAAACAATCTTTTTGACTACTCTGTGCTCAGTGCTGTTTCTGAGATAAAAAAGGTTGATCCTTTACCTGCTGATTTTTTTGAGGATTATCTAACCGTTTATGTTGAATTTAAAGCAGTTAAATAGACTATGAAAGCTGCATTTATCATATTTACTACCCATCTACTGATATTTATCTCATACCCTGATACAACAATACTTGGGCTGATTTATCTTTTTATATCAATGCTGATCTCAACGATGTTTTACTACCTAATAAGATCTTTTATTACAATACAAACACACATTACTCGCTTTGCGATTAATTTCATTGCATATATAATTATGCTTCTATCAATACTTATTAACTATCCACAATCAGATTCATTATCTTTACTCTACAAAATATACACAGGAAGAATTCCTAATAGGCTGACAATTTATAGAGGATTTAAAAAGCTTGGCATTGATTTTGCTTTCCTTCTAAGACGAGGGAAAAATGATACAAATCCTTTTTAGTATTCTTTTTATAGTTTTTTTTCATATCACAATCTTTGTACTCTATCCTGATACCTCTCAATACGGAGATTACTGGTTATATGGGCTTTGTGGGATATGGAGCTTTCTATATCTTTACTTCACAACATCAAAATTTTATAGATCTTTCCCTTTTGATGGCTTTTTAAAGTTCATATTTTTTGTTGTGATGATAGTCTCATCCCTTCTTATCATACCACAACAGGATGGGAAGAGTATAATGAAAAAGATATATGAACTCAAGTTTCCAGATTTCCAACAAATAAACCGAGGTAAGATAAAGTTTCTAAACGCTGTTATTCTTAAAAACATACCAGGAATAAAAGATACATTCACAGATATTGAAGAAAAAACAAAAAAACTTATAAGAGAGATGCAAGATTAAAAAGGAGAGATTATGAAAATAATTGTAACTGGTGGAAGAGGTTTTATTGGGTCAAATCTTATCAGGGAGCTTAAAAAATTAGGACACAATGTTACCTGCTTTACAAGAGGAAAGAGTTATGAAAAAGATGGTGTAAAATATGTTACAGTAAATTATCATGATGAAAAGGATGTAAAATCCAAATTGTATTCAGAAATTCTAATACACCTTGCAGCAACACTTTTTGCAAGAAGCAAGAAAGAATTTATAAAGGAAAATGTAACATCCACAGCAAATCTTGTAAAAGCTGCAGAAGATAACGGTATAAAAAAAATAATATATATCTCATCTCTTGCTGCGGGTGGGCCATCAAAAGATCCATCAAAACCACGAAATGAAAAAGATAGAGACAATCCAGTTTCTTTCTATGGCCTTAGCAAGCTGCTTGGTGAAAAAGAGGTTATAAAATTTCCAAGATGGACAATCCTAAGACCACCAATAGTTTATGGTCCCAAAGATGATGGTTTTTCAACGATAGCGCAATGGATAAAAAGGGGTATTATGATATCACCACAAAATATAGATGCAAGGTTTAGCTTTATATTTGTTGATGATCTTGTAAGATGCATTATTAAATCCTTTGATAAATCCCTTGATGGAGAGATATTCTATGTTTGTGAAAAAAACAATTATTCCTGGAATGAGTTTATAGAAAAAATGGCAGAGAGTATTGGTGTAAAAAAGCCAAAAATACTAAAAATGCCAAAACTTTTACTTAATATAACTGCTTTATCCTATGAGATATTTTCCTATATATTAAACTCAAAGCCAGTTCTAAACAGAGATAAAGTCAGGGAGGCTATATCATCACACTGGATAGCAGACCCTTCAAAATGGGAAGAAAAAACAAAAATGAAGAACTGGACAGATCTAAGCTGTGGACTTCACACAACCTTTGCACAAAATTCAAACAGGTAGTAAATAAATTGGTATAATATACTTACACGGAGAGATGGCCGAGAGGTTTAAGGCGGCGGTTTGCTAAACCGCTGTACGGGTGAAAACCCGTACCGTGGGTTCGAATCCCACTCTCTCCGTTATTTGAAAAAAAGGTCAATGATCCGTAAGGTTGAGGTTGATATTCGTGTATAAATTGGATTTAGAGAACTTTTAGTAACTTTAAGAAAATTTCTTTTTCTTTTTGTCTATCATTAAAAATCTAAAATATCTGCGTGTTAAAAACTATGAACGGAAATCTTACATAACTAAATTCCAGTAATAGCTCTGCCTTTTTCTCAAAAATGCAGAGTGCTACACAGGACAAAGAAAATATACCGATAAAAAATCTTGTAAAATTTTATTATTAAACCGAAAAGAGGAGGGAAAATGGGAATGATTTCATTTCTAAAGGCTACAATGAATATTATTGAGGAAATATCAAAAAAAGAAAAGATGTTTTCATCAATCTTATCACTTATAAATAGTCTAAAAACAACTTTAAGCCAAGATATAAAGCCGATTGAAAAACTCATAATTGAAGAAGGAAAAACTATATCGTATATCTTATGCAATATAGAGAAAATTAAAATATCTGTTGAAAAGATAGAGATACTCTTCTATATTGTTGCAGCTATAAATATAGTAATGCTTATACTGCTAATTACAGTGGTTCTAAGATAACATGCCTATAATAGAACCAATACATCAAAACATCATTAAATGCGCAGATATAATAAGAAATGGGGGGATTGTTGCATTTCCAACAGAAACTGTTTATGGTCTTGGAGCATCGGCATTAAATATAAAAGCAGTAAAAAAGATTTTCAGGATGAAAAAAAGACCTTTTTACGACCCTCTTATAGTTCACATATCCTCTATGAACCAGCTTTATAATATAGCCCACTGCAATAAAAAAACAAAAGAACTGCTTAAAAAATTATGGCCAGGTCCACTTACAGTTGTGTTGAAAAAAAAGGATATCATACCTGACATTGTTACTGCAGGGCTTGATAGCGTGGCTGTAAGATTTCCGTCAAACCCAATCGCTTTAAAGCTTCTAAAATATTCCAAACTTCCAATTGCTGCACCCAGTGCAAATAAATTTTCAAGATTAAGTCCTACAAAAGCAGAACATGTTTTAAAATATTTTAAGGATATAAATATAATTGATGGAGGAAAGACGGTTTATGGCATCGAATCAACTGTGATAAAAATTGAAGATGATACAATCTACATACTAAGACATGGTGCAGTCAGTATTGAAGATATAAAAAAACACTGGAAAGGAAAGATAAAAGAATACCAGGCATCCAAAAAGATATCCCCCGGACTTACCAAAAAACATTACTCGCCTTCTAAAAAACTCAAGGTTATAAAATCCCAAAAAGAAATAACAGATCCAGAGAGAGCTGCATTTATCTCATTTGCTGAAAAACCAATAAAAAAATATGCACTTTTCCTTGATCTTTCTCCATCAGCTGATATCAATGAGGCAGCATCAAATCTCTTCGAATATCTTCACATAGCAGAGGAAGATTATAATGTGAAAAAAATATATGTAAAAGCAATAAAAGAAGTTGGCAAAGGAAAGGCAATTATGGAAAGGTTAAAAAAAGCAAGTTGCTGAAAGATATCAAAGTGCAAGTTCAAGTATCTCCTCAACATCATCCTTACTATAGCTCCACCCCCACAAACCTCCAAGCTCACATGCATTTTCTATTATCTTTTTAAAATCTTTTTTATAGATTGAGTTTTCAGAAAGCCTAGTCTTAAGTTTAAGAATCGTCCTAAAAAAACTTTCAACCCTATCAATGGCTATATTTGCAGCAGTCTGATTATTACTCTGTTGAATTAAAAGAACTTGCCTGCCAAATTCAGCAATTCTATCATATTTAGATCTTCTATAAAGAAATTTAAGAAAGGCTGGAAAAACAATTGCAAGCCCAAGCCCATGAGGAATATCATAGATAGCACTCAGAGAATGTTCTATAACATGATTAACAAACTCAACACCTTTATAGCCACAATCCTCCATACCATTAAGAGCAAGCGTGGCTGACCACATCATCGATGCTCTTGCATTGTAATCTAAAGGATTTATAATAATTCTCTGTGTGGAGCTCATTATAGATTTAACAACAGCATATACATAGTTGTCAGTTATCACACAGTCACTATCCTTAGTGGTAAAATAACCTTCAAGAAGGTGAAGCATAGCATCAACACATCCATAGGCAGTTTGTTCTAATGGGAGTGAAAGGGTTGTAAGTGGATCAAGTATGGACAGTTTAGGAAAAATATATTTTGAATGAGCAGAATATTTCTGAAGTGTTTTTTCATTTGTTATTACACAACCACCATTTGCCTCCGAACCTGTTGCAGGAATCGTAAGGACAACACAAACACTAACGGCATCCTTTATCTGCGCTTTTCTTACGAAAAAATCCCATACATCACCATCATACCTAACCCCCGCAGCAATAGCTTTTGACTCATCTATAACGCTTCCACCACCGCATGCAAGAATAACATCACATTTCTTGTCTTTGAATTTTTTAATACCCTCATTTACATGTTCAAGAACAGGATTTGGCTTAACTCCTCCATGCTCAACAAAATCAACACCATTTTTCCTGAGACTCTCTACAACCTTATCGTAAACCCCATTTTTCTTTATACTTCCTTTACCATAAACAAAAAGAGCTCTGCTTCCATATAACGAAATCTCCCTTCCTATCCTTAAAATGGTGTTTTTACCAAAAATTATTCTCGTTGGATTATGAAATACAAACCCCTCCATAAAACCCCCTTTTCAAAATCACATAATATTCCTAAGATATTTTTCAAAAGCCTTAACCATCCTATCGGCACTTCTAAAAACCACAAAACCCTTTGATGCTGCATATTCACAATAGGCATCATAAAGAGAACCACTTGCCACACACAAAGGCATAAAAACCTTTTTTTCACTCAAAAATGGTGATATTTTATTTATGAATGATCCTTCAAATCTATCCGGAGATGACTCACACTCAACTGTATTCATTGCAGGTGTTAATGGAACAGGAGAGATAAATATAACGGAGTATAGTGATGATGAGTAAATTGCATCTACTATTTCAGCTAAAGCATCATCATTTGCCATGGGTGTTATATCCATAGGATTTTTGAAATCAACTATTGAATCAAGTCTATATTTTTTAAGTATATCATTTATTCTATTCTTAAGCTTTTCATCACCTTCATAAGCTTCAAGAAATGATATATTATCCGCCATACCTGTTGTCTCAAAGCCAGCATTGCTTATAAAAAAAGCTTTATTTGATGTAATCTTATAAGCAGATGCATAAGAAGACAACCATGCCATATCACAAAACTCATCAAAGCTATCACAAACAATTGCTCCTGCTTGAGAAACAAGTTTTTCAAAAACGATGTAATCCCCTGCAAGTGAAGCGGTATGCCCCACA
The DNA here is from genome assembly GCA_049972095.1 of Elusimicrobiales bacterium. Lineage (GTDB taxonomy): Bacteria > Elusimicrobiota > Elusimicrobia > Elusimicrobiales > UBA9959 > JANZZP01. The sequence continues at coordinate 53,344 of JBMFKQ010000001.1, read as the reverse complement.
ACAGCCCTCTGACCAATAGCAGTTCTTCCAGCCTTATATATAACAAGAATTTTTTTATCATTTTTCATTCTCGAAGCTATTTTTAAAAGCCTTTCTCCATCGCCAGGTTTAAAACCCTCAATATATGAAAGGATAAGCTTTACATCCATCTTTGAAAAATAATCTATATAATCAACAACAGTTAAATCATGCTGATTTCCAACTGTAATAATATAGTCACACATAAGATGTGGCATCTTTGTAAGTGTAGAGATAACAAATGCACCACTTTGACTCACAAAAGCAGAAGAAACCATATAAGGATTTTTTCCGGTTGGAGACTTCATCTTATATTCAGGGATGAAAAACGTATTTATCTTTGAGCGATTAAGAACTATCCCCATGCAATTGCCACCATTAAGTGCAAAGTTAGGATTTTTGTTTCTTGCATCTTTAATTATACGAATAATATCATTCTGGATACTTTCCGTTCCACTCTTCTCACCAACCCCACCTGTTATTAGAACAACCCCATTTACCTTTCTACTATCAGCTGCTTCTTTAAGCACATCTACAAGTCCATCAACAGGAACACTTACAATATACATATCTATATTTTGAGGAACTTCCTTAACAGATGGATATGTCTTTACACCATCTATTTCATAAACACCTTTCTTTATTATATACATCCTTTGAGAAGGGAAACCAGCTTTGAGTGTGTTATTCAGTATTATCCTTGCCATATTTTGTTTTTTATCGCTAACACCACATATAGCAATGCTCTGTGGCTCTGTTATGCTTTTTATAGCTACATCAGAAGGAATGATTCTTTTAGAAGGAGCATTTTTTCTAAGTCTAATAACTCCATCCGCTGCAATGAGTTTTCCACAAGAGACTATAAAAGGATTGACCTCAATCTCCTCAACATAAATAGAGTTTTTTTCAAACTCTTTTATTATAGCTATAAAATTGAGAAGTGTTTTCTCAATCTCCTCAAACTCACATTTTTTTGAGACTCCCCTAACCCTACCAAGGGTAAATGCAAATATCCAGCTCTCATCTATGAACTTCCTTATACTATTAGCTCCTACATCAGAAATAGCTATAAACTGTGGAAGATACTCTTTTCTGATACTCCTTGTTAACCTTTCGGTAAAAGTCCCACCAGGTCCAACCACCATAACATAGCCAAAAGCCTCATCATATCTAACCCCAATAAGTATCTCCTCACCAATAGAGGATCCATGAGGTAAAAATTCAATAGCTACTATACCCTCGCATCCTATTGAAGCAATATCATCATAAGCCTTTGAAATACTCTGTTCTTTTTTTGGGACAATTCTCACACCGCCGCTGTCAGTTTTGTGTAGGTTTGTTGATGACACCATTTTTATAACAACCTTATCTGAAGGTATTTCAAGTGCTTTCCTTATAAACTCTTCTTTATCAGATGATGAGAATGGTTGGTAAAAATACTTAGGTAGATTTATTCCAAAATCTTTTATTGTTTCATACACCTCAACCTCATTTAGCACATTTTTATTAATGTAAATAAGTTGTTCTATCTTCATTTAGCCTCCTACAGTTTTCATATTTTTTGGTATATTCGTTAAAGCAGAATAATCATAAATATAATTTAACAATTTTTTTTATTTTTTTGTATTATATTATTATGGAAAAAGCAAAATACAGTGTATGTTTAATAACAGTAGACTCATTTAAATTAGCCAATGAAATAGCCAATGGGCTTGTAAAAGAGAAGCTTGCAGCCTGTGTTAACATAATAAAGGGCATAAAATCAATATACAGATGGCAGGGTAGAATAGAAGATTCCAATGAGCTTATGTTGATTATAAAAACTAAAAGAAGACTTGCCAAGGATGTTATAAGATATGTAAAAGAGAAACACACATATAGTGTTCCTGAAATAATTTTCCTACCAATTATTGTAGGAAATGAAGACTATCTTAATTGGATTGAAGCAAACACCATTCTTACAATACACAAAAATATGAGAGGGAAAAAATGAAGGCTGCAATACATACAGCAGTGGTGATAGTTGTTGGAACACTTCTTGGAAACACAATAATCAAAATCGCATCAATCTTTTGGCCACAAAACTCAAATACTTTATCAGTCCTTCAAAACTCGATAAACACTGGACTAAACCCTACTACAATTGATCTTGGAGTAGTTCAGTTCACAGTTGGACTCATATTTAAATTTAACATAGCAACACTCACAGGTATATTCATTACTGCCATCATCTACAAACAGATAATAAAATGAAAATCATACTTGCATCAGCATCGCCGAGGAGAAGAAAACTCCTCAAAGATATGGGATTTAGGTTTAAGGTTATTCCTCCAAATGTGGAAGAAAAAACACACTACAAAAGACCTCATCTTATCGTTTGTGATCTTTCAAGAAAAAAGGCAATTTCAGTTGCTACAAAACACCCAAATGCTGCGGTTATAGGTGTTGATACGATTGTTTATTGTAAGGGAAGAATAATAGGAAAACCAAAAAATGTATTTGAAGCCAAAAGGCTTTTAAAAATTCAATCAGGAAGATGGCAGTCAGTATACACAGCTATAACCCTTGCATATCTAAAAAAGAATATAATCCTAACAGATTATGAAAAATCTATCTGTTATATGAGAAAACTTTCAGAAAAAGAAATATCCAAAATAGCACCAAAACACATTGACAAAGCAGGAGGCTGGGCAGTTCAAGATAAAGATGATCTATTAATAAAAAAAATAAAAGGAGATTTTACAAATGTAGTAGGTTTTCCTGTAAAAATCTTTAAAAAACTCATCAAAAAATTAAGCAAATTATGAAAAGAAGAATCTCTTTATACTTATCTTTCTTCTTTCTTTTCTCATGCACTCTAAACATAAAAATGCTTTCAGATGGAAGTGAAATTGAGGATATGCTTCTCTCACTATCAAACTCAAAATACTCATATCTTATTAAATATCTCTCAAGGAATCCTGTTAGAGTAGAACTCAATCCAGATTCCACAATTGAATGCGCTGTTATAAACAGAGACAGAAAAGTCCTTCTTGTGCCAAGAAAAGCATATAAAAGTTTTAACCTAAGAACTGCTTATTTAGCAAAAAGCCTATACGAATATATGATAAGAACAAAATATGAAATATATGATGATATCCCTTTGGAAGCAAAACTCCTTTCATCATACTTTGAGATTGAGTTTATTCTAAATCATCTTTCTGCTGATGTTATATCAGAAGTAAAAAACACACAACTTGGGAGAAAAATATGCTTTTATGTTATGGATGAGGTAGGCTTCGAAAAGATAGTGAAAGATGAAGAATATGTTTTTGACAAAACATGCTCAAGACCGTCTTTTGAGCTTAACTATTACAAGCAACTTTCAGATAAGCTTAGAAGATCACTTGATAATATCTATTCTGATAATTTCTTTAGAGTTATATATGAGATGGAAATGAATAAAGCAAAAAGAGGGCATACTACCTACTATGATGCATGGAGAAACTATTATTATATCTCATCAGAACCAGAGATGGAGCTATATAGGGATATGAGAAAAAATATATACTTTAAAACAAGATCCTTAAATTCATTTTCAGCTTTTTACAAGAGAGAGATAAAAAAGCTTAGAAAAAATCGTTTGAATTCAAAATCACTTTTATCGGACTTAACATTTTGCTTTGAAATAAAATAAAATCTAATTATGAAGATATTTAAGGTAAAAAAGGTTTTTGAAATAGCATATGCTCATAGGCTTTTCAAATATAACGGGAAATGTGAGAATCTTCATGGGCACAATGCTAAGATTGAGATAACACTTCAATCAAAAAATCTCGATTCTCAGACAATGGTCAAGGATTTTATGCAGATAAAAAAAATCGCTGGTAAATGGCTTGATGATAATTTGGACCATGCAACACTTCTTCATAAAAAAGATCCATTAGCAAAAATCTTAAAACAACACAATCAAAAAATCTTTCTTCTTGATAAAAATCCAACGGCTGAGTTCATAGCTCTGGTTGTAAAAGATTCATTAAAAAGAATTGGCTTAAATGTCAAATCTGTCATACTCTGGGAAAACTCAACCTCAATGGCTGAGGTAAAGGAGGAATAATGGAAAACAGATATGATATTGCAATAATAGGTAGCGGACCAGCTGGACTTACTGCTGCCATATATACTCAGAGAGGGGGTATGAAAAGCATAATAATAGGAGGTCCTGCACCGGGTGGTCTTCTCTTACAAACAATGGAAATAGAAAACTTTCCTGGTTTTGAAAAACCTATAAGCGGATATGATTTAATGAGTAGGATTATAAATCAGGCTAAAAGACTTGGAGCAGTGCTCACAACAGATTATGCCGATGATATAATCATTAAAAATCCTTTTGAGATAAAAGCAGGTGCAAACACATATATTGCAAAGGCAATTATAGTTGCAACAGGTTCATCACCAAGAAGGCTTGGAATAGAGGGCGAAGAAAGATTCAAAAACAGAGGCGTTTCATACTGTGCTACTTGTGATGGCTTTTTTTATAAAGGCAAGGATGTATGCGTTATAGGAGGGGGAGATACAGCATGCGAGGAGGCAGTTTTTTTAACGGGATTTGCAAATAAGGTTTATCTTATACACAGAAGAGATAAACTCAGAGCATCAGCACTTCTCCAAGAAAAAGTGAAAAAAAACTCAAAAATTGAAATAGTTTTCAACCATATTGTTAAGGAAATAAAAGGAGAAAATAGGGTTGAAAAGGTTGTGCTTAAAAATACTTTGGATGGTAGTGAAAGAGAGATAAGTCTTAATGGGGTCTTTATTGCAATAGGACACGAGCCAAACAGTTCCATCTTGAAAGGAAAGGTTGAGATTGATAGTGAAGGGTATGTTAAAGTTAACGGCAATTATGAAACAAGTGTAAAAGGCATATTTGCATGTGGAGATGTTGTCGATAAAATATACAAGCAGGCAGTAATTGCAGCTGGAAGTGGTGCAATGGCAGCAATGAATGCAATAAAATATATTGAATCTTTATAAAAAGCTTCATCAAATCATCCTAATTCAAAATTTAAAATTTAAAATTCAAAATTTAAAATTTAAACTCATCTCACCTATCACTTTTCATGCTTTACTGTATTTGTTTGCCTTTATCGAAAATTTTATAAAATATACTTATAGATGAATGCCCCCATAGCTTAATGGATAAAGCAGCTGCCTTCTAAGCAGCTGATCCAGGTTCGATTCCTGGTGGGGGTATTTTTTATATCTGAAAGCCTTAAATGAATTTTAAACATACAGTCACTTTATTCAGCATCCTAATAAGTGGGTGTGCTAATGATCTGATAAAAGAAGCTGATAGACTCTATGAATTAAAAAGATACAATGAGGCAGTTTCATATTATGAAAAATACATTAAGATTAAAAAAAACACACCTTTAACTGAATATGCTGCATATCGTGCTGCTATGATATATCAGATAGTTTTTAACAGCTGCGAAAAATCCTCAAAATATTTTGAATTTATTGTAAGAAATTTCCCGGATTCAAAATATTCAAAAGAGGCAAGATTTAGAGCAATTTTTTGCCCAAACTATTTTTATCCAACACATAGAAAATATGTTCTTGCAGACAGTCAAACATACGGTAAAAACGCAAGAGAGATTATAAAAATACAAAATAAAACATTTACACAGATTGACACTATTTCAGAAATATATGCTGGAAAAAAATTATTAACATCAGTAAAAAAATCATATCTGATAAAAGGAAGTGATGTCTTTGAAAAAACAGACAAGAACTACTCACTCCTTTTCAAATATCCATTTAAAAACAACACCTCTTATGAAGAAAAGGATGTTCTAACATCCTATGCTAATATTGAAAGGGTAGAAACTAAAGCAGGAGTTTTTACCAATTGTATTGCAGTGAAAAAAGAGCTGAAAAAAAATCATACTGGAAACATCTATTATTATGCACCAGAAATTGGTAAAATTTTAGTAACATCGTTTTATAATGATAAGGAGACGAGAATAATGGAGCTTGTTTCGTATGAGTGATTATCTTCAAGAAAGTATATTCAGCTACAAGCCTCAAGAGAAAATAAAAACAGAGAGTCAAGCAGATAAAAGCCTTGCGTTTTCATACTCAAAGATGTCAATGTATAAAGAATGTCCTTTAAAATACAAATTCAAATATGTGGATAAGCTGGCTGAAAAACCAAAAAAGTTTTTTTTTATCGGAAGAGTTATACACAAAGTTCTTGAATACTTCTTTTCGAAACTTCCTCCTCCATCCTTTGAAGAGCTTAAAGGAATTGCTCAAAAAGAGTGGAGAGCTGTTCCTTACTATGACAAAGGGTATGCAAATCAGGAGTATGAAGAGATTGACCTTATAAAGATAATTGAGATAATTGCTAACTTTCACAAGAAACATTCAGACAATAAAGCTCTTCCTTTCCTTCTTGAGTATTCAACATATGTAACCATAAACGGATATAGATTTACCATAGTTGCGGATAAAATAGAATACCATTCAAATGGGAAAATAACAATTGTAGATTATAAAACGGGAAAAGAAGAGAATAGAACACCTGATCAACTTTACTTTTATCAGAAGGTATGCGAATCAGATCCACTTATTATAAAGAAGATTGAAGAGAAGTATTATGAGAAAGTAGAAAAAATTGAGGTTAAAGATATGATATATTACTATGTTGAAAATCTAAAAGAGATAAGATATCCAAGAGCAAGAGAAAGTGAGATAGAAAGATTCTGGGATGAAGTAATTGCTACAATAGAAAATATAAACTCTGCTAAGTTTGACCCAAAACCATCAGAAAAAGTATGTAGATGGTGTGATTTTAAAAACAGATGTCCGGTCTACTTTCAGCCATCAAGCTTAAACCTAGAGGGAATATGCATGGAATATCTAAAAAAATCAGAGGAGTTTTTAAAGCTTAAAAATGAGATTACAGAGCTTGAAATGAAAATAATAGAAGAGATGAAAAAAAGAGGGAGTGTTGAATTTGTTATTGCAGGCAAAAAATTTACACTGGAGAGAAAAACAAATACACCTAATATTAAAGAAGAGAGATTGTCTATAACTGAGATATGAAAATAGGACTTTATTCCCATCATATTCTAGGAAAAAATTATCTTGGAATATTGACTAAAAGATTCTAAAATCTAAGAAAGGAGGTAAAGCTATGTTATTTAAAAAGGTAGTATCTGGTGCAATAATATCAGCAGTTATAATAATGCTAAATCATCCGTTGTTTGCAGATAATTTGGCACTTGAAAGCGCAAAATCTGCTGCAACAAATCCAGACACCTTTGACGGAAAAGGAGCAGCGCACAAACTAATCCTACCACAAGCATCACTTCAATCAAAGCCTGATGAACCAAAACAAGAGCCTTCTTTTGCACAAAAGCTTGTTCAAGACATAAAGGATAATAAAACCGGATATGCCACTGTTCTTGGAGCAGCAGGATTTTTAGGATTTATCCTTGGTGGCCCAGTAGGCATGCTTATTGGAATAGGCGCTATGTTTGCATTCACACTAACACAGAGGGCTGATTACATAGATGCATATGTAAAGCCTCGGTGAAGTGTGTAGAGCTTAACTCGCATCTTCAGTTTATTTGAGGGAGAAGTCTCTTTTGAGCGTGTGTAATATTATTCCTTTATCTTTTCAACAGTATATATATAAATCTCTGTTTGAGGATCTGAGATATTGTGATATCCAATTGAGGATTTTTCATTCATTAGAGATTTAAGGAAATCCTTTTTATTAGAAAAATGCTCCCATACTTGAGGAAGATATGTAGCGCTCATTAAACCCCTTTTTACATAAACACCATGAAGATTCTCTTTTATCTCAGAAAGATCCTTTATTCTTTTAAGAGGAGAGAGAAGGGATATTTCAATTTTTATTCTTTTAAACTCCTCAAAACTAACAGGCTCAAATCTTGGATCATCAAAGGCCGCTTTAATAGCGTATTCGCTTACGGCATCTGCCATAAGCATATGTGGTGTTAAACTCCCTATGCAACCTCTAAGATTTCCATCCAGAGTAAGTGTAACAAAAACAGCACAAGGAAGATTTAGTTTAGGATACTGAATGTAATCTAACTTTAATTCTTTCTTATCTTTAAGATAACCTTCTATAGACATTCTTGCAATATGAAGCAGAAATTTTTTCTCTTCATCAGAAAGATTAAACTTAAATTCTTTATCTTCTTTACAAAATAGACCTCCGAGATATCCAACAACCTCATCCCTCATCATATCATTAACATCCCCAGAGTTAATATACTCAATCATCTTAAAGACAAATCCAAGTTCTATAGCAGCTTTAAGCCCAATAGCCATTGATACAAACCCACAAGCAACAGTATCAAGTTTTTTCTTATATTTTTCAAAAAGAAGTTTCTCACTCAGAATAAAATAATCAACATCTTTACTCACTGAAGAAAATTCATAAGAAAGAGCTAAAGCATTATCACTCACATATGCAATCTCATAAGCAGGATAATGTGAAAGATCAGATGATATCACAACTACAACCTTATCATTTTTTCTCATAATTTCTGCAATTGTCTTTCCGGCACCATCAATGAGTTTTTTATCATTGTTATTTACAACAACAGGTACTATTTTAAAGTTTTTCTTCTTAAACTGAAGAAAAGGTATTTGAACCTCAACAGAATGTTCCGTAGAGAAAGCTCGTGGCACATCCTCAAAAAAACCGCTCTTTAAAAGCTCATCAGCGATATCATCATCGCTTCTTACCTCACCAATAGAGTTTTCAAAAACAAAATCCTTCATTAAAGCACATTTATCAAGATAGGTTGTATGCGCTGTTCCAATAATCAGTGCTGTTTCAAAATCATCTGCAAGATGCGAAAAAGCCTTTGCCGCAACACAACCGCTAAAAGAATATCCTGCATGCGGTGAGAGAATTATTCTTCCTTTATCCTTTAGAGATATATCAGCAAGATAATGCTGTGAGATGAATGAAAAAATCTCGTCTTTATTATTAGGATAAAAACGCCCTTGAACAATAGCCTTTTTTCTGGTCATAAAGATATTTTAGTATATTTCAAATACCGTTTAGAGGTTGTAGAGGATTTTAATACGAAGTTTTTTTATAGAATATTATTATATGGTGGCTGTAGCTCAATTGGTTTAGAGCGTCCGGCTGTGGCCCGGAAGGTTGCGGGTTCAACTCCCGTCAGCCACCCTTTTAAGTCTTGAGCTTTGAGAGTGTCATCTTTTTGTTTTTCTAAAAAAATGCTAAAATTTTTTAAATGGGATTTATTCTGCTTATATTTTGCAATATATCTTACGCACAACAACATCTCTCTCAACAAACGCAAAATATATCACTCTCAACCAAGGATATAACTCTACAACAAGATGAGATTGAGAAAACAATAGAAGATATAAAAAGAGAAATACTACAAATAGATGATACTAAAAAAGAAAAGATTCTCAAAATTTTAAAAGAGACTAAAGATAATATAAGACTATTGAAAGATGAGGAATATATAAAAGAACCACAACAAGCACTTCTTGAGCTCAGAAAGGCAATTCTTTCATACTATCTAAAAACAAACAAATACCCATCAGTTCTTGAGGAGCTTGTACCAGAGTTTATACCTTATATACCTAAGATAGAAATTAACTCAGAATCTGCTTCATCAGTAAAATACATAAGGACAAGCAGATTTGACACAGACTATGCAAAAGCAGTTGATTCATCCTCTCAATACATTTATTTCTCTGACCCAAAGTCTATATACTGGGGATTTTTGATAATAAATTCAACACACCAGCTTAACGGCATTCCACTGTGGAAATACTAAAGATTGGAAGGAGGTAAAGATGATACCAAAAAAAGCTATAAATAAGGCTATAAAGGAGCTTATAAAAAAATACCCGGATCAAAAAGAAAGAATAAGCACAGGGGTTAATCAAGTTGCAAAACTATGGCAGAAAACTGACGGTAGCAATGAGGATTTTATTGATTTTTGTATAAATAACTTTGAGACAGGAGAAAAACTTGAAAAAATATTTGAAAGATACAATGAAAAATATGAATACTTAAAAGGATACCTAACAGCACTCTATCTTCGATTAAGAATTGAGCTTGATGAAGATACTGGCGAGATGTCAAATATAGAAAGATATTTTTCAAATCTAAATCCTCTTGTTCATCTAACAGATGATCTTTTCAAAACTAAAATAGCATTTATTTTATTGCTTAATTTTAAACTCACTGACCTTAAACAAACAATCCAAAATATGGATAAAATGTCAAGAAAGGAATGGGCAGTTAACAGAATGGCCAAGATGTTTGAAGGAAGGGTTCCCTCTGAGATATCACAGAAACTCACAGAGGTTTACTCAAAGGCATCTGAGTATGTCTATTCATATAACATTCCAATAAAAAACCTCCTTTTTGAGGATGGGTCAGAAATATTCAGTGAAGATCTAAAACTCATAAGTCACTGGGGATTGAGGGATCAGATAAAAATCTACTATTCAGATATATCCGAAATTAACTTTAAAAAGCAAAGAACACTTTATGCTGCAATGGAAAGAATAATATACGGTGAGATGCCTTATGAACTTATTAAAAATCAACAGGGCAAATATAATCCTTTTACAAACGAGTATGAAATAAAAAGAACAAAAGACATTCATCTTGAAAGATATTCACATCTCAAAAACCTATACCTTGCTCATAGCGAGGAAGACAGATTCCATATAGTTTATAACAACTACATAAAAAGAGTATTTGAAGGTGCAAGAGAAATACCTTTTGAAACCATTGAAAAGATGTTTATAGAGATTCTTGAGGATAAAAATGCATTAAAGATAGCCGAGATAATAAAAGAAAAACTTGGTAGAAATCTTGAGGTTTTTGATATATGGTATAACCAGTTTCTTACAAAAAGTGAAGGTATAAACCTTGATGATGAGGTTAAAAAAAGATATCCGACATTAGATGACTTTCAAAAATCAATAAAAGATATACTTATGAAACTTGACTTTGATGAAAAAACAGCAGAGTATCTTTCCAATAAAATAGAGGTTGACCCTGCAAGGGGTGCAGGACATGCATGGGGGCCTGAGATGAGAGGTGAAAAGGCACACCTAAGAACAAAGGCTATAGATGGAAAATATATGAACTGGCAAAGCTTTAATACTGCAATGCATGAGCTTGGGCACTGTGTAGAGCAGATATTTACTCTGTATGATATTGACTACAATCTTTTAAGTGGTGTTCCAAATACAGCATTTACTGAGGCAATGGCTTTCGTATTTCAAAACAAATCACTTGATATACTTGGAATGAAAAGAGATGAAAAGGATAAATATCTTAAAAACATTCAAACCTACTGGGATACAAGAGAGATCGCAGGGGTTGCTCTTGTTGATATGTATGTGTGGAGGTGGATGTATAAAAGAAAAAACTTTACAGAAAAAGAGCTGAAAGAAAAGGTTGTAGAGGTAGCAAAGGGTATATGGAATAAATACTACTATCCAATATTCAGAATAAAAGACTCACCTATACTTGCAATATACTCCCATATGATATTTCATGCACTCTATCTTCCAGACTATCCACTTGGACACATAATAGCACATCAAATAGAAAAGCATTTCGAAAAAATACCTATTGGAAAAGATATGAAAAGAATATGTCAGCTTGGCAATATAACACCTTTAAAATGGATGAAAGAAGCAACAGGAGAAGAAATATCAGTAAATTCTCTTATTAAAGACACAGAAAACTCTATCAAAAACCTCTACATAGAATCAGAGGTATAGTTGTAAATGGTTATTTCTTTTCAGGATTAGAAAAACACTGGTAGAGAAATGTATAAAGGTAATGGAAAAGCTACAATTTCAATGTAGATTTTAAACAAATAAAAGCTGATGACTGACATAATAAAAAAGCTTTCAGAGAAATACCAAAAATACTTTGAATATCTTTCTCAGAAGCTGATATCCGAAAAAATAATCTCAAGGGGTATAACATCTCCTCAAATAATAGATGCAATAAAATCAACCCCAAGGCATGAATTTGTACCAGACAATCTTAAAACAAGGGCATATGATGATTGTGCTATTGAAATACTTCCTGAACAAACCATCTCACAGCCATATATTGTTGCACTGATGATAGATATGCTTGAAATTGAAAAAAATCATAAGATCCTTGAAATAGGAACAGGAACTGGTTGGCAAACATGTATCTTATCAAAACTTGCAAAAGAGGTTTATTCAGTGGATATAAGAGATACTCTCTATAACTTTGCCCTTGAAAGGATAAAAAAGTATTCAGAGAACAATGTTTTCTTAAAGATTGATGATGGATTTTACGGCTGGAAAGAAAAATCTCCATTTGATAGAATTATAGTCAGCTGTGCAGCTGAAAAAACGCCACAACCATTAATAGAACAACTTTCAATAGGGGGAATAATGATTATACCAGTTGGTGGTCAAAGTTATCAGAAACTCTTAAAAATAAAAAAGATATCGGAAAATCAAATTGAAAGTGAAGAAGGGAGTGATGTTGTTTTTGTTAAGATGAAAAGAAATGAACCTTAACAAACTTAAAACAATTCAAAGGAAAATATCAGAAAAAATAGTTCTTAAACCCTTTGATCTCAAAGATAAATCAAGAGTTGCTGCGCTTGATATATCATTTGAAGGTGATGAGGGATATGGTGTTTGCGTTGTTTTGAACCAAAATATGGAGGTTATTGAGATCTATACTATGAAAAAAAATATCAGTTTTCCATATATACCAGGTTTTCTTGCATTTAGAGAAATGCCTGTTATGATAAAACTCTATGAAAAAATAAAAAAAGAGCCAGATTTAATACTCATTGATGGAAATGGAACTATACATCCAAGAAAATGCGGAGTTGCTGTTCATTTTGGAGTAAGTGTAAAAAAGCCAACAATAGGCGTTGCCAAATCACTGCTTTGTGGTAAATACATAGAACCGCAAAATATTAAATTTTCAACATCCTATGTGTATGATGATAATGGCGTAATAATTGGAGCTGCAATGAGAACAAAGGAAAACGCAAAAGCTATTTTCATCTCCCCTGGAAATATGATTGATATAGATTCATCAATAAAAACAATAAAAAAATTTATATCCAAATATAGAATACCAGATCCTATTAGAATTGCGCATCTTGAGTCTAATAGACTAAGAAAAACATTTGCATAATCTCATAAAGATAATAAACTTTTAGCATGAAATGTATGAAGATCTTACACCTCCTTGACAGATGGTTAGAATAATATCTATAATTTAACAAATGGGAGGATTTTATGAAGAGGTTTTTTATAATTATTACCTTTATCTTCACATCACTTGCGCTTCATACAGAGCAGTGGCAGATACTTGGAACAAGACCAATGGGTATGGGTGGAGCATATGTAGCAATGGCAAAAGGTCCAATAGCACAGTATTGGAATCCAGCAGGACTTGCTCAAAAATCTACCCAAACATTTAGTGGGCTTGAGATACCATGTGGTGTAGGTATTGAAGCCACTGGTGGTATATTGGATAATGTGACAAAAATAACAGAGGTTGCTAAACAGATTGAAAACATAAGAAACTCAGAAATTTTAACTAACCAAGACTTAGGACCTCAAGAAGTATCTGCCTTTATGAAATCACTTGCATTGCTTGAAGATATAAACAAAAAAGACAGTGGGGCTCTTGTTGAAATAGCGGGTGGTGTTAATCTCAAACTTTCAAAACTTGCCTTTTCAATAAATAATTTTACATCAGTTGGCTTAAATCCCTGGATTGATACATTAAACATAGGTATTGTTAATACTACTGTTGGCGAAAACATTCCCTCTGCAAGCACTCAAACTCCAACTACCCCAGTACTGGCTGAAGCAGCTGGTAACTTAACGCAAGCAATCAACATAGTAGGATTCGATAATATCAAAAAAATTGTATGTGGCACTTCTGATTGTTTATCTTCTAAGGGTATTACTGATGCTAATAGTTTAGCAAACACACTTGTAAATTCGGCTACCACTACCATTTCACAAGAGCTAATTCTTGAAGCATCTAAAGAAGCTCTAAAATATGCTGAAGGGTCTGCAGCGGTTATCCAAAACTATGCAGCCAACGGTGGTAATTTTTCAGCCAATACATCAAGACTTGATGTAGTTGCTGCATCTTTTAATGAGGCTGCTATTGGATATGCCAAATATCTAAGTTTTCTCCCAGGGCTTGCAATAGGTGGAAATATTAAGATTATCCAAGGAAATATTACCTCAAAAAGATTTTACATTTTAGAGGAAGAAAAAACGCGTGATGTGTTTAAGGATGTGCTTGAAAATAAAAAAACAAGTGTAAGACCTGCAGTAGATATAGGTCTTTTATGGGATGTGAATGAAAGGTTTAAAAAGATACCGTTCAGTCCAAAGTTAGGTTTTACAATCAGAAACATCAATAGTCCTAAATTTGATGCTTCTTATGGTGATAAGTACCAGCTTGATAGACAAATTAGAATGGGTTTAGCACTTTCACCTTTTAGCTGGTGGCATTTTGCAGCTGATATTGATATAACCAAAAACAAGACAGCTGTTGATGGTTTTAAATCAAGGCAACTATCTGTTGGAACAGAGATAAACATTTTAAATAGAAAATCCTTTAATCTTCCATTAAGGCTTGGATTTCTTAAAAACCTTGCCGAAGATAGTTCAAAGACAATCTATACAGCAGGCATAGGGCTTACATTTGCATATCTCCATATAGATCTTGCAGCTGGTATATCAAGCGGAAAGCAAAATATAGATAACCATAAATATCCAGAAAAAGCACAGGCAGTTGCAAGTGTTGGACTGCTTTTTTAAATTTTAAAAAATGAAAATATGTCTGTTGTTGAGATATACTCGTTATCCAAATACTTTGGTAAAATAAAGGCTGTTGATAATATAAACTTAAATATAGAGAAAGGTGAGGTTTTTTCTCTTTTAGGACCAAACGGTGCAGGCAAAACAACACTAATAAGTATTCTAACCACAATCATTAAACCATCATCTGGAATAGCAAGGGTATGTGGATATGATATAATAAAACAATCTCTTGATGTTAGAAGGGAGATTGGAATAGTCTTTCAGGAACCATCACTTGATGATCTTCTAACTGCCGAAGAAAACCTGACACTTCATGCAATGTTATATGGAATGAAGGGAAAAGAACTAAAAAAAAGAGTATCTGAGATGCTTGATATTGTAGGATTAGGTGATAGAAAAAAGGATATTGTCAAAACATTTTCAGGTGGGATGAAAAGAAGGCTTGAAATAGCAAGGGGAATACTTCACATACCAACAATCCTCTTCCTTGACGAACCGACACTGGGACTTGATCCTATATCAAGAAGAGAGATATGGAACTACATATTAGATATAAAAAACAAACATGCAGTAACCATTATACTTACAACCCACTATCTTGAAGAAGCAGATGCACTAAGTAATAGAATTGCAATAATAAACAAAGGCAGAATAATAGAGCTTGACACACCATATAATCTCAAAAAAAAGCTTGGTGATGAAATACTTAAGATAAAAGGTGAGTTTGAGATTGAAAAAATAGAAAAACTCAATTTTGATAAAAAAATCAGAGTTTCAGATGGATATCTTACAATAACCACAAAAGAAATAACATCACATCTATCAGATATACTTTTGTGTATAAGAAAAATAGAGGATATGGAGATTAAAAAAACATCACTTGAAGATGTGTTTTTAAGTATAACAGGTAAGAAGATAGAAGAGCTTGATGAAAAATCTTATTCAGATTAATGGTATAAAAGCAATAGTCTTAAGAGAGATTATAGTTTTTTTTAGAGAAAAGGAAAGGCTGTTATCATCAGTCATATCACCACTGCTTTTTCTTTTCGTAATAGGCAGGTCAATCAACATAAACTATGTGATAAATGGATATACATATCAGCAGTATATATTTGCAGGTATAATTGCAATGAACATTCTCTTCACAACAATAAGATACGGTCTATATCTAATATGGGATAAAAGACTTGATTTTCTAAAAGAGGTTCTTGTAGCACCAATATCAAGGACATCACTATTTTTCGGTAAAGTTCTTGGCGGAATTATAGGAGCTGTTATTGAAATGCTTGTAATATTAATTGCGGGAAATATATTTGTATTAAAACTCTCAATCTATCAAAACATACTTATTGTGATTATATCCTTTGCCTGTGGTATTATAACAACATCCATTGGTCTTACCATAGGTGCTTTGATGAAAACTATGGAAGGCTTTGCTCTTATTATGAGTCTTGTTGCCTGGCCTATGTTTCTTTTTTCAAATGCTCTTTTTGACATACGCTCCACATCCAGATTAATAAAAGCAATTGCTATTATAAATCCATTAACCTACTTTGTAGATCTCTTAAGGAAAATTGCGATAGGATACAGTGCATTCAACCCAATCACATCTATATATGTGATTATTCTATGGATTTTAGCGACATCCCTTTTAACAATAAAAGCCTTTGAAAAAATGGATATCCAGAAATAATCAACCAAATATCTTTTTCCTAAGCCAATTTTTAAGATGCTCAACATCATTTTTCTCAAAATAGCCAAAAGCACCAACTAAAAATGGCCAGATAAGAATAGCAAAAACCTTTATCTGTAACCCTCTGCAACCATATGACAATCTATCAATAACTATATAGAGTAAAACTGTTGAGATGAAAAGAATAGCCACCTTAAAAATTGGGTATCCAATTCTCATTATCCTCTCCCCGGTAAAATACATATATGCTGCAAGCATGAAATTTGAGGCAACAAATGAATAGGCTGCACCATAAATACCGTAAATGGGAATAAGCAAAAAGTTGAGAATTACAGAAATCAAGGATGAGATCAAATTTGCATTCATTGAATAGAAAGTCTTTTTCGTTATTATAGTTGATGCCATAAAACATATATAGAAACCAAGAAAGATATAGCCAATCATAACAATTGGGATTACATCGCTGGCAGACCAGTAGTTTGGATTTATTAAATATGTGTTTCCAATAGGTATGGTTATTATGCTCTTTATCAAAACTGATATAATAAGAAAAAAATATATAACAACAAAAGAAAAATACTCAAAAACCTTTTTGAAAATCAAAACAGAATCCCTTTTTTCAGCCCTTTCTATAACAAACGGTCTCCATGCAAAATCAAACATTGAAACAATCAGATTCATAAAGACAGCAAGGCGAAAATTTGCTTGATAAAGTCCGACAAAGTAAGGGGAGAGAAAATGCATCATTATGGGTCTGTCTATAAGCTGAATAATAACAGAACTAAGAGATGATGGAACATAAGGAAGTGAATACAAGAATATCTCCTTCATTGATGAGAAACTAAACCTAATTGTAAAGAGCTTAAGATAATCTTTAAGAAAAACAACTTGAGAAAGTGATGATAAAATAGCTGCATAAAAAACTCCATCAATACCATAACCAGTATATCTGAGAAATAAAAAGTTGAGTATAACATTTAAAACTATAGAAAAAGATCTCACAGCAACAAAAAAATATGCCTTGTGCTCCATTCTAAGATCAGCAAGAGGAATGGCCACAAGCATATCAAGATAAACTATCAAAGCAGCATAAAAGATAAGTCTTGAATAATCCTTTTCAATACCACTTATAGCTGAGAAAAAATTGTTCATAACCATAACACCAAAAGATAGCCCAAAACCCCACAGTGAAAGAAAGCTGATTATTCTTGATAGATTCTCTTTATTTTTAAATCTCATATATCCCTGATTAAGACCAAGAGTATAAAAGACATTAAGAAAAGCTATAAGTGAGAAAACAGCTGCAATTCTCCCATAATCATCCGGGCGAAGATAATGAGTATAGAGGGGAACAAGTAAGAAGTTTATAAGCCTTGTAAAAACCGTTGATATTCCATAGATTACGCTTTCATAGCCAAGTCTTCTAATCTCTACAAACATATAAATCAGTTTAGCAAATTTTAAAAAAAATCTTTTGTTGCACAATCTTATTAAAAGTTCAAGGAAAGGAAAATTATAAAGTAGATGCAAGGATAAGATTACAAATATGATTCTGAATTTGTAAATCTTTTAAGACTAAACAGCTAAAATGTTCCAAACATCCTGTCACCTGCATCTCCAAGCCCAGGAAGTATATATCCATTGGAGTTGAGCCTTTTATCAACACACCCAGTGTATATTTTCACATCAGGGTGATGCTTCTCTACAAACTTAATACCACACTCAGCTGATATAGCACAGACAAAATATATTAATTTTGAGCCGTGAGATTTAACTATGTTTATAGCCTCAACAGCTGAACCACCGGTCGCAAGCATAGGATCTACAATTATAACTATACCTTCATTCAGCTTGGAGGGGAGCTTAAGATAGTACTTAACAGGCCTAAGGGTTTTCTCATCACGATAGATACCTATGTGAGCAAGTCTCGCAGAAGGTATTATTTCACAAAGACCATCCATCATTGCTAAACCAGCTCTTAAAATTCCAACAATCGTTATCT
Source organism: Elusimicrobiales bacterium (assembly GCA_049972095.1). Taxonomy (GTDB): domain Bacteria; phylum Elusimicrobiota; class Elusimicrobia; order Elusimicrobiales; family UBA9959; genus JANZZP01. The sequence goes on along the minus strand of JBMFKQ010000001.1, from coordinate 34,745 downwards.
CCTTTGAAACGACTCTTGCCTTTGCAATATCAAGAGGTGTTTTCACGCTAACCTCTTTTGTTGGAAAATTCGATGTAACCTCATATCCTAAAAGAATTGTAAGCTCTTTCATAGTTCTTTTAAAAACATTAGGTGATGTTTTTTTATCTCTAAGCGTTTTTATCTTATCCATTACAAGAGGATGAGATGAGACATAAAGCATAAAAACTCCTTTTAATAAATTATATCACCTATAAGCCTAAATCTTGGTGGCCTTTTTTTACCAACAGAGATTGAAGCTTCTATAAGAGTCTTACACTCATTAACCTTTCTGAGATCAGAGCCATAAATGGTTGCTATTATATCACCGCTTTTCACATAATCACCATATTTTTTATTAAACCATATACCTGCAGAATACTCCACACTATCCTCGGCCTTTAACCTTCCAACACCAAGAGATAATGATGCAACACCAACACCTTTAGCATCAAGCCTTTCTATATATCCGTTAGGTTTAGCCCTTACATAAGATACTATTCTTCCCTTTGGGAGAAATGTTGATGGGTTATCACAAACCCTTGTATCACCCATCTGCCACTTAACCATCTGCCTAAATTTTTCAAGCGCTTTACCACTTTTAACAGATGAAATAGCCATATCAATTCCCATACTAACGCTCTTTGCCTTTTTAGCCAAATATATCATATAGCCTGCAAGGGTATAAAGAAGCTCTTCAAAATCATCTGCTATATGCTCACCCTTGAGTATCCTTATAGCCTGCTCCATTTCAATTGCGTTTCCAACTGCCCTTCCAATAGGATAATTCATATCACTCATCAAAGCCACTGCTTTTATCCCAAGCATTCTCGCAGTTTTTACAAGATGAATTGCAAGCTCTTTTGCTTTTCTATACTCCTTCATAAAAGCACCTGAGCCAAATTTAACATCCAAAACAAGAGCATCAATATCTTCAGCATACTTTTTTGATAGGATACTTGCAACTATAAGAGGTATTGACTCAACAGTCCTTGTGACATCCCTCAAAGCATACAACCTTCTATCTGCAGGAGCAAGCTCAGATGTCTGACCAAACATACACAGACCTATTGCTTTAAGCTGTCTAAGTATATGAGAATAAGAAAGATTAACCCTAAAACCAGCTATTGACTCAAGTTTATCAAGAGTTCCGCCAGTATGCCCAAGCCCCCTTCCACTCATCATCGGCACACAAATACCACATGAAGCAACAATCGGAGCGAGTGCAAGTGATATACCATCACCAACCCCACCTGTTGAGTGTTTATCAACCTTTGGCTTTTTTATTGATCTAAGATCAAGCCTCTTACCTGAAAAAGCCATTGCCTTTGTAAGATATGATGTTTCTCTTTCATCAAGGCCGTTTATAAAAGCAGCCATAAGAAATGCCGAAAGCTGATAATCAGGAATTGTTGAATTCTTTGCACCCTCAGCTATGAACTTGAAATCATCATAATTAAGTGGTTTGCCATCCCTTTTTTTTATAAGTATATCAAAGATCCTCATAAAAGCTCCATCTCAAAACCTATCACATAATATAACAGTCTCTATTATCAGCTTTATCTTTTTACCAACTTCATTACCCATTTTTATGACATCATCATGAGATATTGCCATATTCCCTATACCAGCTACATAGTTTGAAACCCAGCAAACACCAAAAACATCCATTCTAAGCTGTCTTGCACTTATAACCTCCGGAACAACAGACATCCCAATTACATCTCCACCTATCATCCTATACATCCTTGCCTCAGCCTCCGTTTCATAACATGGACCACTAACAGCAACATAAACCCCCTTTTTTACTCTCATTTTCCTCTTTTTCATAATATCTTCAATCTCTTTTATTGCTGCTTTTTTGTATGGTTCTGACATATCAACAAACATCTCACCAAACTTTTCATGATAGTTTCCTATAAGCGGATTTGTGTTCATAAGATTTATATGATCTGAAAGTATAATTATGTCACCGGGTTTAATACTCCTTTTAAGAGAACCAACAGCGGCTGTTACTAAAAGCTTTGTGACGCCAAGATAGTTAAAAAGCCTTATGGGAAAAGATAAAAAGGTTATTGAATATCCCTCATAATAATGAAACCTTCCACGCATAATAACAAGATTTCTATCTTTGAATCTGCCATATATCAGCTCGCCAATATGTCCTTTTACGCTTGGAAGGGGAAAGTTAGGAATTTCGGAATAAGAAAGCGTTTTTATATCCTCAAGCTCTGGAATTGCATCTTTAAGCCCACTTCCCATAATAACAAGATAGTTAGGTTTTATATCACCAATTTTTCTCTTAATAAAATCAGCTGTCTCAACAATCTTCTTATACATCTTTTCGCCTTCCATAAATCGCCTCCCCTGGTCTTATAAAGTATATCTTCCATCACTTTCAAATGCCCCTTCAAAATGTTCAATCTCAAATCTATCATCAGCTTCTTCAATGGAGATTACATCGTATCTTACAGGCGTTGAGTCGATTGAATTTTTTTTTAAATAAAAAATAGATGCTTTTATTATTCTTGATATCTTTTTGAAATCAACTGTTTCATATGGCCGATAATATGCTTTTTTTCTTGCCCTAACCTCAACAAAAACAATACAACTGCCATCCCTTGCGATTATATCTATCTCGCCAATCTGTGGAACATTAAAATTCTTATCAATTATCTTAAAGCCCTTTTTAACAAGATACTCACAAGCCATATCCTCATAATCTCTACCCTTTTTATTCATTATCACACCCTAACCTTACATGGTGCAAATGAGGTTCTGTGTAGTGGGCTTAATCCATATTTTTCTATATTTCTGATATGAAGTTTTGTCGGATATCCCTTATGCTTTGCAAAACCATACTGAGGATAAAGCCTATCATAATAACTCATCCATCTATCCCTTAAAGTCTTTGCTATTATACTTGCACATCCAACACAAGCACTTTTCTCATCCCCTTTAACCACACAGATCTGCTCAAGTTCAAGTCCTTTAATCTTTTTATTTCCATCAACTATAAGAATAACACTAGAATATTGAAAACCACATCTTTTAATAAGCCTTTCAACTGCCCTTTTCATTGAAAGCAATGATGCATTAAGTATGTTAATATCATCTATCTCAGTGTTTGTTGAATATGCAAATGAAAAAACTATATCACCACAACTACAAATTTCTCTAAACAATCTCTCTCTTGATGATTGGGATAATCCTTTGCTGTCTTTTATCTTCAAAATAAGAGGATTTAAATAGTCCTTTATTAAACAAGCAGATGAAACAACTGGCCCAGCAAGAGGACCTCTGCCTGCCTCATCCACTCCGATAAGATTTCTTCCCGAGTAAGCTTTTATTATATCAAGGTCAAAGTTTTTATTCGCTAACATTAGCTTATTTGTTTGAGGGCTTAGAATTTTGATCGTGAGATGTATTATCCTGCTCAGAAAGAGTTGTCTCATTAATGTTTTCTTGAATAACCATACCAAGCTCCTTAAGCCTTGCAGCCTTTCCTTTAAGATCTCTAAGGTATGTAAGCTTTGCCCTTCTAACCTTATTTGACCTAACAAGCTCTACTTTTATTTTTGGAGAATTTACTGGGAATATCCTCTCCACACCAATACCATATGATATCTTTCTCACAGTGAATGTTTTTGAAACACCACTTCCACGAATTGCTATTATTACACCTTCAAAAACCTGAATTCTCTCTGTCTCACCCTCAACCACTTTGGTATGGACCCTAACCATATCTCCAACTCTGAAATTAAAAGCAGTGTTTATCTCATCTTTTATTATTTCTCTTATTCTATCCATCACTCCCCCTTTTTAAAAAGTTTTTTTCTTGAATATATCTTTGATAGAGTTCAGGCCTTCTTTTCTGTGTTATCTGACACGCCTTTCTAAACCGCCAGATCTCTATACTTCTATGATCACCACTTACAAGAACCTTAGGCACAGCAATACCTCTCCATACACGAGGCCTTGTATATTGTGGATATTCAAGAAGCCCATAAGAAAAACTCTCATCATTAACTGATTCATCCTTTATGACACCTCTAACAAGCCTTGTTACACAGTCAATAATACATGCTGCAGCTATCTCACCACCACTTAACACAAAATCACCTATGGAAATCTCATCATCTACAAAGTAGCTTATTCTATCATCTATTCCCTCATAATGCCCACACACAAGAATAATGTGTTTTTTTAAAGAATATTCCCTTGCTATCTGCTGATTAAATATCCTTCCTCTCGGTGTTAAGAGAACAGTATAACTTTTTTTCCTTCTCACTTTGTTTATAGCCCTCAGCACAAACTCAGCAATCAAAACCATCCCGCTGCCACCACCATAAGGTTTATCATCAATGGTTTTGTGTTTGTCTTGTGCAAACTCTTTCGGATTTACAAAACCAATCTCCACAAGCCCTTTCTTTCTCGCCCTTCCAATTATACTAAAGCTTAAAGGGTAATCAACTATTTCAGGGAACAATGTTACAACATCAAATCTCATTAACATTGATGAAAATTTTTTTGCCTTGAAATTTTCTTGATACAACCTTGAGATAATCCCTAATTGAACTAATCACCTTACCATCTTTCCCAATAATTCTGTGTCTAAGAGATCTTGGTATGCTAATATTAAATCTTATATCATTATCAGCTTCAATCATCATCAATTTTAGTTCACGGTAATTTTCACATATCCCTTTTATTATATAGGCCAAAAGACTATCCATTTACTCCTTGTTCTCCTTAAGTTTATTTACAAGGTTTTCAAGAGTTGGGCTCGGTTTTGCCCCAACCTTAAGCCAGTGCTCATATCTCTCAATATCTACTCTTATTTTATCCCTAAGCTTCTGTCCCTTTGGATTATAGCTACCTATAACCTCAAGAGGTTTTCCTTTAGGTCCTTTTCTTTTCTCTATAGCAACAATCCTATAACTTGGCTGAACCTTTTTTCCATAACGCTGGAACCTTAAAACAACAGCCATCTATCCTCCCTTAAAAAAGCATAAGCTTGCTAATCAAATATCCTACCTCAAAGTAAACTAAATTATATTATACCATAAATACTTACTGACTTATGCTATTTTCCAATCAGCTTTTTTATCTTGGAAAGAAGCAGAGAATATTCATAAGGCTTTGAGACATAAGCATCTGCACCCTTTTCAAAAGCCTTCTCCATATCACCAACAAGTTTTTTACCTGTGAGAATTATAACCTTTATATCTGCTGTTCTTCTATCATTCTTAAGAATTTCACAAAGAGTTGTGCCTTCAATCTTGGGAAGTCCTATATCTATTATCGCAAGATCTGGTTTTTCTTTTATTGCTATATCAAGCCCTTCATTACCATCAAGAGCAGAAAAAACTTTATAACCATCATTAGAAAGCCTTAAAGTTAAAACCTTTACTATCATCTCCTCATCGTCAACAACAAGTATTTTCTTCATCTGTTGATCAAATTATACAATTTTTTTATAAAAAATGGATTTTTTTTAGAAAAAATAGCTGAACCCATAACAAAAGAATTTGCACCTGAATTCATAGCATAAAATATCGTATCTTCATTTATGCCACCATCAACCTGAATATATTTCTTCATATTTTTAGCCGTTATATACTCTCTAAGATTCCTTATCTTTTTAAGCATATCAAACATAAAACTCTGACCACCAAATCCTGGTTCAACAGTCATAATAAGAACAATATCAACCATATTTAAATAAGGAAATACCTTTGAGACTGGTGTTTTTGGGTTTATGGCTATGCCAGCTTTAAGTTTCATCCTTTTTATCTTCCTTATAGCCGAAAGAAAGGTTTTTGATTCAAAATGAACATTAATAATATTTACCCCTGTATTTGCAAATGTTTCAACAAACATATCAGGATCTTCAACCATAAGATGGACATCAATAGGAAGATGTGTTATCCTTCTCAAACATGATGTGATATGAGGACCAAAGCTTAAATTTTTAACAAAATGTCCATCCATTACATCAACCTGTATCCAACCAGAATAATTCTCAACCTTTTTTATCTCTTTCTCAAGATTTGAAAGATCAGCAGAAAGTATAGAGGGAACTATAAAATTGCTATTAAAATCAGGAAATCTCATAAATCACTTAACAGTTTTTTCATTAACAAGCATCCCATTTACATAGATTCTGATCTTCTTAACAGATTTCTTTGAAACAGAGATCTCTATTCTTGAGCCGGGGTCTTTTATACCGCTGAATATCTCCTTTTCTCCAGCATCTGTAAGAGCAACTATCCTAACATTTTTAGAAGCTCCACTTCTTGAAACATTATAAACGATAGGAAATTGATCCTCTTCTAATCCTTTGGTGTTGTCACTAACCGTTATGATAAGCGGTTGATTATTAGATATAACACTATCAACATCAAGACTTTGATCTATTATAGTGCCTTGAGGAAATATGCTGTTTGAATCCTTTTCAATTCTGTAGTTTATATCTTTATTCTGCTCAACCCACCTATAGAAATCTGAGATATTCTTTTGCCTAAACTCTGGCATAAGTAAAACGCCTGGAGGGGGAGAACCAGCTGATACAAGAAGATTGACATATGTATTTTTTTCTACCTGAGTATCTCCCTGAGGTTGTTGAGAGATCACTACGCCTTTGGGAAACCTGTTTGAATAACCCTCACTTACCTGCCCAAGAAGCAGTTGTCTTTGTCTGAGATAAAGCTCAGCATTTCTAAGAGGTATTCCAACAACATTTGGCACAAATACAGCTTCACCTCCATATGAAATAATTACCTTTACAATTCTTCCCTCTCTGACCTTTATTCCGGCTTGAGGTTTTTGTCTAATAATCGTTCCAACAGCAATCGTCGAGTTAAACTCCTTGCCTGCAAGTTGCATAGCAAGGTTAAGTTTTGAAAGCTCCTCAAGTGCAGTTAAAGGGGACTTGCCTGATACATTTGGCACAATAACCTCATTTTTTGAGTGTATGGCAGATGCTATAACCCAGCTAAAAGATATATATGTAAAGATCAAGATACCAATAATTATTCCAACTATCTTTAAAAAATACCATGCATTTAAAGGAAGATCAGAATTATTTTTACCATTATCATTTTTGCTCATACAATCCTCTCTCCTTCTTTCAAACCCATTCCATTAATAAAATAATCGAAGGCATTCATAATATTTTTGCCCTCAGGTTTTACAGCATAAATTATTATACTCCCCTTCATACATTTTACAAAAATACCTTTCCCTTTTTTAAAACCACAGAGCTGACCCGCACTATAATTTTGAGGATCATACTCAGACCTTGAAGCCTCAATGATCTGAATAACAGTCTTTTTCTCACCACTTGTAAAAGTAAATCTTGCATAAGGATCCGATGAAAAAGCCCTTATCCTGTTATAAACCGATGAAGAATCACTTGAAAAATCAATATAGCTTTCTTTAACTGAAACTTTTGGAGCATAAGAAGCAATGCCTTGCTGCGGTTTTAAGACTATATTTCCTTTTTCTATAATATCAACTGTCTCTAAAAGAAGCTTAGAACCCATATCAGAAAGCCTTATAAGAAGCTCATCGTATTTTTCATTATCATAAATAGGGGTTTGTTGAGACAAAAGGATTGGACCCGTGTCTAACCCTTCATCTATCTTAAAGACACTAACACCTGTTTTTAGTTCGCCATTTATAAGAGCCCATCTTACAGGATCAGCACCTCTGTATGCTGGAAGGAGTGAAAAATGAAGATTAAAAAGGCCATTTTTAACCATTTCAAGAGTTGATTTTTTTATTATCATACCATAAGCAACAACAAATCCATAGTCAGGCTTTAAATCCTCAATTATCTTCTCAAGCTCGGCATTTGTAGCAGCTTGAAAAACTCTTACTCCATATTTAATAGCCTCAACCTTTAAAGGTGGAGGGGTTATGATTTTTTTTCTACCAAATGGCTTATCACAAGCTGTTATAACAGCATCAAAAACAATTCCACTGTTAATAAGACTATCAAAGACTCTTGCTGCAATATAAGGAGTGCCAAGAAAAATTTTTTTCATCACATTACCATATTGTTTATCTTCGACTCATCTATCTTCTTCCACTGCCTTTTGAGCCTTATTAGTGTTGGTTTTAACCTAAGCTTTGACACAAAGCTAAGGCGATCATATATCGTAATACCATTGAGATGATCTATCTCATGCTGAAGTGCTCTTGCAAGAAGCCCATCTGCTTTTATAACAACAGGAAGTCCTTTTTCATTGAGTGCTTCAACATGAACCTTTTCACTTCTTTTTATTTTCAGAAAAAGTCCTGGAAATGATAGACAGCCCTCATCCTCAATCACCTCTCCTTGCTGCCATACAATCTGAGGGTTTATAATCACAAAATTATAGTTCCTCTTTTTATCTTTATCGTAGTAGTTTATAATGGCAAGCTGCATATCAAAACCTATCTGATTTGCACTAAGTCCAATGCCATTGACAGCAGAAAGCGTGTCGTAAAGATCTTTAAGTATTAAAGGCAGACTTTTCTTCATAATAGAATAATCAATTTTCTTTGTTTTTGTCTTGAGAAGTTTTTCACCGTATTTAACTATTCTTCTAACAGCCATAATACCGAGCTCCTTATGTAAGGTTGTATGTAAGAGTTCTACCATCCCAGATTATCCTTACCTCTATGGATGATTTGAAATCTTTTGGTCTCAGTGTACCCCACCACAAAGCAATATTCTCCATCTGAATCTCAGCTCCAGTGGTGCCTGAAACCCCCATAACTATCATTTGAAAAACACCAACTAAAGCAGAATAAATTATTACATAGAAAGGCTCATTTGAAGAGACTATAAGTGGGTGAATCTTCTTACCATATTTTTCAGCAAGCAGTATGACCTTTTTGAAAAGCTCCTTTTCCTCATAATTCATATTCTCATTACCAGCAGAATAATCATAGCCCTTCTCAAACCTAACATAAAGAACTGCTATATCTGTCTCCTCATCGCTAAAATTCTCAAGAACCCATTTTAGATGAACAAGATTATTTGGATTTCTAACAGGAACAAGGATTCTCTTTTCTTTATTAAAATTTTTAAAAACTAACTCAACATCATTAAATGCATTTATATTAACCTTCTCATCAATATCATCCTCATTGAGTTTATGTATATCAGTTGAGCAAGTAGTTTGTTTTCTTTCAAAGTATGTAAAGACAATATAGAGAATAAGAGTAAAACTAAGCCCAAAAATCGTGGCTAATTTTTTTGTAAAAAGATTAATTAAGGAAAGAGAAAACATAATTATGAAAAGAAGAAAAAGTCCTATAGGTAGTTTATATCTTCTCCATTTTATATTTAGCGGATAATACCATTCCCTTTCAAGATTATCTTGTTTAAACCTAAGAAGTATAAGAGATGCTATATTAAAAGTAATACTCCACAAAACACCAAAAGCATAAGCCTCACCAAGTATGAAGATATCGCCACCAGAAAGCAAAACTATAAGTGCCTGAAGAGCAGCGATAGATGTTATAATAATATAGGTTGTCCCATATCTTGGATGAAGCCTTCTAATAGATTGTGGCAGAATACCATCCTCAGCCACCCTGTTAAGTATGCCATTTGCTCCAACTATTGCAGTATTAACCGCTCCAAAAAGCATAAGAAAAGCTGATATAACAACGAGTATGCTCATAATAATTTTAGCATGATAAGGGATAAAAAGCTCCATTGCAAGACCGCTCAAGAGATTTTCATAATATTCATTAATTATCTTTTCAAAGGGTATTATCAAGGCAGAAAAAAATGTAAGCATTCCTGTAAAGAGAAAGCTGAAAATGAACAATACCAGAACTGTTTTTTTTATATTCTTTATTTTAGGATCCTCAATTTCTCTGTAAACCTGAGCAAGTGTTTCAAGACCACTTAAAGCAAGAATAGAATGACCTAAAGCCATAATAACACCTACTAACCCAACGGGTTTAAGAAAATCAATATACCTTGCCCATCCAAGACTTTCTTCACTGAAATTCAACTTGAAAGGAGGTAAAACAAAACCCTTTTTTATAATAGTAAAAATAGAGAGAATAAACAGAAGGAATCCAACCACTGCTGCAAAAACTATTATTCTGAGATTATGCTGTGATGATTCCTTAACACCCTTTATATTCTGGCGGGCGAAATAGAATATAGAGGCAATAGAAAAAATCACAGCCAGAGTTCTTGGATTAAAGCTTATACCAATTTTAAAATAACTAAGCAAACTGTTTATTAGATATGAAAGATAAAGTCCTGCACTAACCGAGCTTATGGGAGCAGTAAGAAGATAATCAAAAACAAGTGCTGAAACTGATAGCTTTGCCATGGTCTTTCCCATACTTTTATTAACCACAACATAAACCCCACCTCTGGTAAAAAGTGATGATGACTCTATATAGCTCATAAGAAGAAGCCCCGCAAGAAGCATTACAGCAATTATAAAATAAGCAAATGCCTGACCATATGCTTTTGCAGCAATGCCACCAGCATAAAATGCACTTGAACCAAAATCACAAAGCACTATTGCACTTGCCCTCCAAAAAGATATAAAACTCAAAACAGCAGTGCTTAACACAAAGACATTTTTAACTTTATTCATAATCAAATAAGGCTTCTAAGATATTTATGGATATCATCAGAGGTTCTTAATTCAGAAATTCTCACAAGCGTTTGAGTATCTCTAAGAATCTCCGATACAAGAGAAAGGATACTTAGATGCTTTTCAAATTTATCTTTAGAAGTAGGAGAAAAAAGGGTAAAAACAGCCCTTATTTCCCTTTTAGTCTTAGGATCAATTGGAAATGTAGTTAAAACAGCAAAAATAGAATGGAAATCTAATATTTCCTCAAGTTTCAGATGTGGAATAAAAAGACCATTTTCAAAGACAACTGAAAATGAGGGGGAAGAAAAAGCCTTTTTTTCAAGGGTATCATAAGCTATTTTACCCTCAATATATTGATAAAGAGTCTTTAAACACCACTTAGAAAGATCTTCTATGCTATCAAACTTTTGATGGTTTATAACAATTCTTGTAGGAGCAAAAAATTCTTCAAATAGACATAATCGCTCAGATGATTTAGCATCTACCATAATCATATTATATTAAATTAATAAGTGCTAACTAATAATAAGGGGGATGTGAAAAGTTGGAGCTGAGAAGTGAGAAGAGTGTATCAGTTTGCTAAAAGCTATTTCTGGCTTAAAATGGATGAGATCTCATCAGAAAGCTTCAATGCAACATTTCTCACATCATATATGTTGGAAACAAGAGAATAACTATACTTCTTCTTATCCTTCAGTGAAATAAGAATCAAAGTGAATTGCGATTTAACCTCATCCTTCTTTGTTATTACCCCCCAAACCGCATAGTCTGCACCCATATTTTGAGCAGCCTCAACCACCTCCAACTCACTATTATAGACTGTTTTTGAATTTGATATATAACAAGGATCAAGACGGCTTATAACAGAATGTTTTTTTTCCATTAACCTTTCCTCAATTGAGTTAGCAATAATACTTGAATAGGTAGAATTATCTGAGACAAAAGGAAAAACTGCAATTTTTTTCTTAAGAGATATCTCTTTTGCAACAAACTCTCTAAATCTATATTCTTCCTCTTTTTTGCTCTCAACCTTACCAAAACTATATCTGACAAGGAATCTATGGATTGAATCTATGTTTGAAACAGGTGTAAAAGAGTAATCAACACCAAAACCATAATATTCAAATCCAAAACCTCCACTGAATATACCGCTCCAACCTATCTCCCTAAGGTTTAGTGTACTAGCTCCTACTCTTACATAGAAATCACAACCCATAGCTGGAATGCGCCAGTCTAAAGCAGCAGTAGTATAGGCTTTGTTATCAGAAGGAAATTTTAGATCAAATATTCCTCTAAGATTTGGCAGATAGCGATAATTAAAACCTGCAGAAAACTCAAGGGGAAGAGCATAGTGTCTATTTCCAATCTTAGGGGAAGGTCCGATATTTCTCACAAGAAGTGAAAGTGTAGTTTTGTTTCCATTAACAATAAAGCCACTATCAATAGCAACAGCAGATGATTTCTCATAAATCATATTTGAAGATATATATTTTAATCTTATACCAAATCTCTCTCTAACACTGCCAAAACCGTAGGAGTAGCAAACTACCAGATCATAAGGAGAAAAGAAACCTAATTCATTTGCATTTTCATCCACTTTTAAAAAGTCTCCGTAATCAATGTAAGAAACACTAATAGCATTAACTCTCCTGCCGTATCGCCTCATAAAAAAAGCATCTGATCTTGTAGCTTCAACGCCATCTTTGTGAAATGAAAATGAAAATGAGTTTGAATTAAGGCTATATGCAGCAGCAGGATTTAGAAATACATTATGCTCTGTCAGAACTGCACTTCCTCCACCACCAAGAGAATAAAAAAAAGGAGAAACTGGACTTTTAAGAATTGGAAAAGCAGATTGTCCTCTTGCTTTATCTGTAAATGAATCATTTAAAGCAAAAAGAAGGGTTTGATTGAAAAAAAGAAAAAATATAGCCTTTAGGATTGATTTACTCACCTTACAATCTTTTAAGGTCTTCAACTATTACACTTATTCTTTTTCTTATTACCTCTTTATCAAGAGAGTCAAATTCCTCAACTATATCCTCAAGATATTTTGAGATGTACTTAGGAGTAAGATTATTATCACCAACAGGCTTTGCTGTGTCAATCTGAGATATTCCTTTTGATATCTCATCTTTTATCAGATCTTTTATTGAATTCTCAAAGCCTTTAATATTTCTCTCAATCTCTTCAATTTTTTTCTCCAAATCATTGATCTTTGAAAGCTCATCATTTATCCTTGATATATTTTCATTGAGGTTTTTAAGAAAAATAATAGCTTTTTCATCATCCTTTCTTTCAACAGCGCCACCAAGGGCTTGAGATGAAGATGGCGAATCAAAAATCGTATTGCTGCTCTTTTCAAAAACTATTCTCTCTTCATCAACTTTTTCTATACTTGCCTTTCCTTCCAATTCATCTGCAGATAACGACTTTTCATCTGTATCTACTTCCATACTTTCTTCAGCTTTACCCATCTCATCCAAAAGCCTGCCTATTGACGATACTATGACAACAATAGAGACAATGACAAGAATGAGATAAAAATAAAATGATGTATCAGTCCATATTGAGTATGTCATAACATAAATTTTATAATTAAATTACAGCTAAATCAAGAATATTTTAAAAGATTTATTAAAGTGGTATATTACCCTTTATCTCTTTGTTTTTTCCTATATTCTTATTCTTTAAAATCTTAAATGCCTCAATAAGCTTATATCTCACAGCCCTTGGTTCTATAACCTCATCTATAGAACCTCTTGCGGCTGTTTGATAAGGAGAAGCAAATTTTTCACAATACTCCTCAGTCAACCTTGCTTTTAGTGCCTCTCTCTCTTCATCCTTTGCCTCTTTGATCTGTTTGGAATAAAGAATCTCTATAGCTCCTTGAGGGCCCATAACAGCTATCTCTGCACTTGGAAGAGCATAGTTTATATCACCTCCGAGATACTTTGAACTCATAGCTATATAAGCGCCTCCATATGCCTTTCTAAGTATAAGTGTAACCTTAGCTACAGTTGCCTCAGCATAAGCATATAAAAGTTTTGCTCCGTGTCTTATTATACCCCCATGCTCCTGTTTAACCCCAGGCCAATAACCCGGCACATCCACAAGTGTTAAGATTGGTATATTAAAGTTGTTTAGAAATCTTATAAACCTTGCAGCCTTATCACTTGCATCTATATCAAGAGCACCTGCCATATAAGCTGAATTATTTGCAACAACGCCAACAACATCTCCGTTGAGTCTTATAAAACCAACAACAATGTTTTTGGCAAAATCCTTATGAACCTCAAGAAACTTATGATCATCCGCAATCCACCATATTATATGATGAATTCTATAGGGTTTTTTAGAATCCATAGCACAAAGCTTTTCAAATATAGAAATCTCTCTATCAGGTTTATCCGAAGGCACAATACTGGGGGGTAATTCAAAACAGTTTGAAGGAAGATATGAAAGAAGCTCTCTGACTGTTCTAAAACACTCTTGTTCAGAATTGAGAGCAAAATGGCAAACACCACTTTTAGATGCATGAGTCCTTGCACCACCAAGTGTCTCAAAATCCACATCCTCACCTGTTGAAGCCTTAACAACCGCCGGACCTGTTACAAACATATTGCTTATACCGTTAACCATAAAAACAAAATCAGTAAGGGCTGGAGAATAAACAGCACCACCAGCACAGGGACCAACTATAACTGATATCTGAGGTATTACACCAGAAGCCTCAACATTTCTTCTAAATATTTCAGCATATCCATCAAGGCTATCAACACCTTCCTGTATCCTTGCCCCACCAGAATCAAGTATTCCTATTACAGGCATCCCAACCTTTTTTGCTATATCCATAACATATGCGATCTTTTTTGCATGAGCAAGCCCAAGAGAACCACCAATTATTGTGAAATCCTGAGCAAAAACTGCAACCTTCCTTCCATTTACTCTTCCAAAACCACACACAACTCCATCACCTTTTATATGCTTATCCTTTATACCGAAATCGCTGCATCTTGATTCAACCAGAAGCCCTATTTCCTGAAAGCTACCCTCATCAAGGAAATAAGAAATTCTTTCCCTTGCTGTAAGTTTTCCTTTTGCTCTTTGATCTTCTATCTTATCAGGTGGTGATTGATTTATTGCATTGGCTACAATCTCTCTGAATCTTAAAAGCTTTATAGGAATATCTTTTTCCGTTTTTGTTTTATGTGATTTTTCATTAGAAACCTTAAACTCACGCTCTTGTTTCTTATCATCTTCCTTTATGATGTTATCCTTTCTTTCATCTTCTTTTTTCTTCTCAACCTCCTGTTTTGCAAAACCTTTTAAGTTTTTTTCCTTAACCTCTTTTTCCTCACTCATCATGCCTCCAAAGGTTTATAACTGTTACTACATAACGAAACACTTACAACGTAATCCTTCCATATATAACATAAGGTTTTAAAATCAAATATTTTCTTAGCTTCAAAAATATCTTTTAGTTTCCCTTTAATTATGATAGATGATGAGATTATTTCTATATCAGAGGCAGCAAGACTAAGACCGCACCAGACCATTTTAAGAATAGACTCTTTTATAGACCATTTAACAATTAAATCATCTTCGTTTTCAACCTCTAAATCACTAAAAAAATCATAAAAGCTTGATATATTAACCTTTTCAAACCTTTCAACATCTATCCCACTCATAATACTGCCATCAGGTGAAAATGAAACAGCATAAACCCCTCCACGATGTGAATAAGAAAGTGGAATTGTAGCTTTATGACAAACAGCATATGGTCTTCCTCTAACACCGCCCCTTAAACTCATACCCTTGCCACCTATTATCTCTGAAAGAAAACTTTTAGCAAGATATCTTACAAGTGTATATTCCAATCTTCTTTTCTCGCTTTTTATAAAAGGAATATAATCAAGCTCATCAGAGTTCAGATATACATTATCGTTGATATCAGAATCTTTTTTGGCAGTATAAGCAATGGTTGAAGAAACATATTTTATACCTTTAAAATATGAGTCAAATCTCTTTATATCACAAAGCTGATAATTCAAATGCATATCAGATGATATTTACCCCTATCATTACATAGTTGATAAGCTCAGCATATATATTTCCCTTATCATCAAAGGCCCATGCATCATAAACACTCTTTCCAAAGTTATTAAGTCCCTTGAAAACAGCGTATGTAAAAAGCATTTCAGGATCTTTCTTATTATCTCTAACCCTTACAGCTTCTATAGAATCAGGAAGCGTCATTTTGCTGTCTATATATAGATCGCGCCATCCACATGTTTGAAAAAGAGCCTCTATAACAAGTGGATGAAATATATAGTTAAAATCTCTATCACCAAGAAGGGGGATTGTTGGTTTCTTAAAAACTGCAATAACCTCATCCCTTGTTGCTTTTATTATACCATCCAAAACCTGAAAGCTTGGACCATGAAAGTATGTTTTATAAATGCTTTCCTTATCTGTTTTGTAGCTCTGATTAAAATTTGGTATTTCTACATTTTTAAAATCATTCTTATCCAAAGGATCAAAAAAAGCAGTAAAATGCGTTCTTGTATCACCAATCTTTACACCCTTTGCATTAACAAAATCGCTTTTTATGGCAAGATTTACAACTGAGCTACCCTCTGCTTCTATCCTTATCTCAAGGTCCTTTTTCTTTAAAAGCTTTACAGGAAGCTTAAACTCTACATTTCTAAGAACAAGTGGATAGACCGATTTATAAGCACAAACTGCTTGGGCAAATGCCTCAAGACCCATTACTCCAGGTAGTATAGGTACATCATTTATTGAATGATCCTCAAGATATTTCTCTTTAACAGAAAGATTTTTAACTGCTGAAAAACCTAATGATGAAGAGTTTTTTTCAATCCTTTCTATGAAATATAAGTCCCTAACAACCGATGAGGCTGAGGACGAAATAGGGAAATCCTTCTCATAAACAAGCTGCTTATCCCAATCCAGTTTCCCAAGAGAGCAAGAGTATATTATCTCAGGTATATCACCATAGCTTATCTCATCACAAAGCGTTCCCATAACCTCCTGCGGATATAGAAATTCAACCTCTTGTGATCTAAGAAACGCCTCAACACTTGGTCTAGCCCCCATACCTATATTAGCTACAGCTGTCATATCTATAGCAAAGGCTTTCCTTCCTTGATTGAAGAGATTAATTGCAAACTTTGATATATAATCCGATGCAGCAGCATAATCAGTCTGCCCCACATTTCCAAACTTTCCTGCAATTGATGAGATCATAACAACAAGGGCATCATCCCTAAGTATCTGAGACCTCCATATATTAACAGCGCTGTTCGCCTTTGTGTTGAATATAAGCAGAAACTCTTCAACCGATTTATCTACAGCAAGTTTTGATCTCTCAAGCCCTGCAAAATGTATAAAGCCATCAATCATCCCAAATCTCTCTTTTATATCATTCATCACCTCACTAAACCTTACAGGATTATTGAGATCACACTGATAGTAGTGCACCTTTGCTCCAAGTGATTCTATCTCCTTTATTGCTCTATATAGGTTTGCAGAGTCTTTTATTCTTGCAAACTCCTTCTCAAGCATTATAGGAGTAACTTTATCATATTTTTTCTTAAGCTCATTTTTAAGAACATTATTTTTATAATCATTTAACTGCTCCTCATTCATTAAAGCAAATTTGGCTGCATCATCATTCAACTCTATTATATCAAGGATTATTATTGTTGGCTTCCATCTCCTTGATGCAATCTTGCAGAAAAGCGAGCCAAGCCCTCTTCCTCCACCTGTAACAAGTATCCTTTTCCTTGACAGAGTAAAGTTTTCTTTTTCCTTCTTCATTTCCGTTGGAAGAGCCATAAGGGTATATCTTTTACCCGATGTTGAATATGAAACAGCACATCTCATATCAGAATACTGAAGCTCATAAAAGATCTTCTTAACCATAAAAAGGTTTTCCGCATCCTTTGGAAAATCAATGACCTTCACAACAGATTTTTCAAACTCCTTTCTCAAACACAATCCAACACCATATATACCGGCATATATTGGATCGTAAGCTTCTTTAGTGATATAACCAAAACCACCATCAAGTTTTGTAACAGAGATTATAAATGAAACAAAATCATCATTAACATTCCTTAGATGGGAATCAAAATGCTTTGCTGCAATAAAAAGAGGCATAACATATCTGTTAACATCCACAGAAGGATTTGTTTTTTCATCAAGCTTCTTATCATCAACACCCATAAGATAAACTATCCCACCTATCTGATACCTTGATGCGATATCCCTTATTATCTCATCTGTATGTGCAAGGCTTGAAAAATCAACAATATAAGAGTCTTTAAGTTTTGTTTCCTTAGATGTTACTATGATGCTTGAGACACCAAGCCTTGAAAACTCATTTCTTACAAGCTTAACAAGTTCAATATCATCACCTATTATAACTGCAAGCTTTGAAGGATCAAACTTTTTTATTATCTCATCTCTTACAGGCATCTCAACAATAGTTGGTTTATATCTTATATGCCTTGTGTATTTATTTTCAATCTCACCAAGAAGCTTTGCTATATCAACCTTAAATTCTTCCTTTCCCTCTATCCTTTCTTTTTCTTCTACTTTTTCTATCCCAATATTCTTCGTAGCCAAAATAGTCTGTTCATTAGAAATAGATGAAGCATTCTCCATCACAAATTTAACACAATGTCTTATCGTAGGATAGTCTTTTAAACTTAAACCCTCCTTCCTTGCTATACCATAATGCTCCCTTATCAAACCAAATAACTCAGCCTGCTTTACAGT
>JBMFKQ010000001.1:0-16196 GCA_049972095.1 Elusimicrobiales bacterium | reverse complement strand
CAGATATTATCCTTATAATCGTATCAAGCACCTCATTCTCATCTAAACCCTTAACAGCTAACTTATCAGCTTTAACATCTTTAATCTCAACCTCAAGCGCCTGCTGAGAGGTTTTATCAATCTCACTCTCTTGCTTTTCAGCCGGAGCCTGATCTTTTATCCGAAGTGTTTTTTTAACAACCTCAAGCTCTGGTTTATCATAACCACTTATCTGTTTTAACCACTGGTAGTATCTATTCTGGTCAAAAACCCTTTTTTCTGATGCATCCCATATCTTTTCTATAAAGCTAATTCCTATATGAGAACCAAATCCCGCAGCAAATCTTATTGCATATTTAAGTTCATACTTTCCACCCTTTGATAGATTTATACCCTCAAGCTCTGGATCAGGTTCTTTGTAGTTTGCTATTGGAGGAATTATCCCTGTATTAAGAGCTCTAACAGCAATAGCATCCTCAATTGAAGCACCCATTGTATGTCCTGTAAAGCCTTTCACATTACTTACCACAACCTCACAAGCATGCTCTTTAAAAGCCTTTTTAAGAGCATTAACCTCTGCAGAGGCACTGCCTCCCTTTCTTGGCGTATATGTTTCATGGGAAACAAAAAGTGTTTTTGATGCTATCTCGCTTCTTTTAAGACCATATATCTTCTCAACCTTGCCTATAAATTTATCCATAACCTCAGCAACATCTTCAGTATCAAGCCTTGTTATATGATAGGCGCTATTCCTTGCCTCCGTTAGAAGTAATCTTGCAAGAGGCATAACACCCCTCTTTCTAACCTCAGTTTCATCCTCAATAACAAGAGCAACTGCACCACTTCCAACTATCAAACCATGTCTTCTTCTATCAAAAGGAAGAGCTGCCTCTTCTACAATCTCCTTCGTTGTTGCTGTGCCACTTGCAAGAAATCCTGGCATTGTCCATTCCTGCATAAGCTCATTTGTTATATCATCAGCAGCAATTACAACAACCCTTTTGCACTTACCAGCTCTTATCCACGATTCAGCAACATGAACTGCCTGAGTTGTCGAGGCACATGCTGCACTTAGATGTATCGCAGGGCCTTTTGCACCTACAAACTCAGCAAATTGACTATCTGCTATAGGTATAACCTTAAGAAGGAAATTTTGAGAAAACTGATATCTTCCAGAATGCCCTTCTGAAAACATAGAGATATTCTCCTTCATCCACTTTCTTATCTCCTTCTTATCCTCCTCGCAATGTAGTCTATCAACTATATTCTCATAGATTTCCCATAATCTATCATCCCCAACAGATGAATATTTATCCATAAAATAGTCAGTGATCTCCTTTATTATTGACTCCATTGTAGGAAATGCAGATGCAAATATAACACCTGTCTCATCAGCAAGTTGGGGAGGAAGTGCCCATTTATCAGGAAGCCAGCTTCCTATGGTAGTCTTTCTGTAGTAATGAATGAGAGGAATATGAGCATCTTTAAGAGCAAGTATTCCAGCAGCGATAGCCATTCTGAAAGTGCTGTTCATTGCATCAGCAATCTTCTTTGGCACTCCAAACTCCTCGACTATATCAAACCTACCTTTTCTTGCAGAAAGTTTTATAGCATCATCAATCGATTCTATTTTAAGAATCTCGTGTTCTCCTGTATCAGACTTAACAACCCTTATTATGTTTTTATCAATCTGTTTTTTTCTCCACTCCATTGGTATCGGTTCAATAAGATTCTTACCTTCAAGTATATCATCAAGAGCTCTTTCTCTAAAAAGCTCATATGCCTCACCAGGCGAACCAGCTGCTATTCCTGATATTGCTATCGGATTGAAATTAAAACCATAGTTTTTTGCAAACTCAGTTATGTTGAAATTCACATCATTAACCTCCAACTTTAAATTATTTTCAGCATTTTTAATAAAGCCCAAAGCCCAGTTTAGATAATATGGGTTATAGAATTTAGAATCCTTTGTTATATGCTTATCAGACCAGTTAAGCTTAAAGTTTACAGTTATAAGGTTTGCTATTGCATCATTGAAATCATATATACCACCCCTTTTGGGATGGTTAGTTGAAAGGATAAAAACATCATCTTTTCCCTTAAGCGTCTCTGTGACAAAGGCTGATAGAACCCTTTTAGGACCACACTCTATAAATATCCTAACCCCCTCATCATACATCTTCCTTATCTGATTTATAAACTCAACAGAGCTAACCATCTGAGTTACAAGAAGATCATAAATAGCCTGCGTATCCTTTGGGAAAAAGTCTGCAGTAACATTTGAAAGTATCGGAATATCCCAGCTTTTTATTGGAATCTTCATAAGAAAAGCCCTATAGGGCTCAATTGCAGGTCTTATTATCTCTGAATGAAATGCATGAGACACAGCAATCTCTTGAGCCTCAACACCAAGAGCTTTGAAAAGCCTTATTGCATCATCAACCGCCTCTTTTTCACCTGCTATAACTGTTTGAATAGGACAGTTTTTGTTTGCAACAACAACATAACCATTTATTTTTTTAAGTTGCTCCTCAACCTTCTCATATGACCATGCAATAGATGCCATCTTACCCGGATCTTTAACCTTTATATTACTCATCTCCTTTGCTCTTGATGTAACTGCCCTAAGTCCATTTTCAAAACTAAATATGCCCGCAGCTGTTGCAGCAGCATACTCACCCAAACTGTGCCCCATAACCATATCAGGCTTTATACCAAAAGAACTAAGAAGTCTGAACATCGCCATATCAGCTGTCATAACAGCAGGCTGTGTCATCTGTGTTTGTTTTATTGCCTCCTCCCTTTTTACAATCTCTTCTTTTGTCTCTCCATCCTTAGACCACAACACATCAGTTAATTTAACCCCAATCATTTTGTCAAGAATTCTATCCGCCTCTCTAAATGTTTCCATCACAACCTCGTATTTCATTGCAAGATCTTTCATCATATCAACATACTGAGAACCCTGTCCCGGAAAGATGAAACCTATTTTCCTTCCATAGTTAGTTTTTCTTTTGAATGTATATATTCCCTTAAGTTTAAAGTTTAAAGGAAGCTCATCAAAGATCCCAACTGAATAGTTTTTTTTGACAAAATCCAGTTTCTCTAATAGATCCTTTGGAGATCTTGAGACTACTGATAAACCAAATTCATCCTGAGAGATTTCGTTAAGCGCAATAGATATAATAGTCTGAGGGTATGGATCAGGAAGATCAAACACTTTATTTTTGAGCTCATTAATCTTTTCAAGAAGTTCTGATGGATTTTTTGCTGTAAGCGTAAATGTTTCTCCCTGAAGAAGAGAGAAAGGAGCTTTTTTATCCTCTTTAACCTCAATGGTGTTTTTCATAGCATCTTCCCCCTTTATTGATGCATTTTGGTATGATGAGTTTAGATGGTATAATGTCTTTTCTTCAATATACTCCTCCATGGCTACATGAAAGTTGGTTCCACCAAAGCCAAATGATGATACATTAACCCTTCTTATTCCGTTCTTCTTCCAATCTCTTGGTTCAGTTATGACATCTATAATTGAAAAGTCAATATCAGGATTTGGATATTGGAAGTTTGCTGATGGTGGGAGAACCTTATGATAAAGAGAAAGAGCAGCCTTTGCAATGCTTACTGCCCCTGCAGCTGCCTTGGTATGACCTATATTTGATTTAACAGAGCTAACCATGAGTTTACTGCCATTCAAATGCGGCTGAAATATCTGCTTAAGAACCAAACATTCAGTTGCATCACCAACCTTTGTTGCTGTTCCATGACACTCAATCCAGTCTACATCAGCTGGTGTATAGTCAAGCTCTTTAAATGTATTTTCTATGGCAAGCTTCTGCCCTTGAGGATTTGGGGCAGTTATACCCTTACCCCTACCATCACTTGACGCACCAATCGCATTTATAACAGCATAGATTCTATCTTTATCATTTATTGCATCAGAAAGTCTTTTTAGAATATATATAACAACCGCCTCACCCATAACAAAACCATTGGCTCTTTTATCAAATGGGAAAGAGCCATCTGGTGAAAGCGCCCCAACCTTACAGAATTTAACATAAGCAGCAGGGCTCATCATCTCATCAGCACCACCTGCCACTACAACATCAACCTTTCTCATTCTTAAAGCCATTACAGCATAATCTAATGCCGCAATAGATGAAGCACATGCTGCATCCAGTATAAGATTTGGACCCTTAAAGTTAAAAATATTTGCTATCCTTCCACTTGTAACATTCGCAAGCTCACCCGGCATAGTATCCTCAGTTATATCTATTATGCATTCATCTATATATTTCTCATACTCCTCAATTAGCTTTTTTTTCTGCTCATTGCTAAGCTCTCTGAATACATTCGTTTTTGATATTATCTCCTCATTAAAAAACTTGTAAACCCTTAGATCTGTAAACTCCTTTCTCATTGCTCCCATAGCATTAGCTATAACAACCCCAACCCTCTCAGCCACCCATTTATCAGCCTTATAAGATGCATCCTCAAGAGCCATTCTTGTTGCTTCAATTGTAAGCTGCTGGAGCCTTCCTATCTGGGCAGCAGTAACAGGAGGAATTTTATATTTCAGCGGTTCAAATTTAAAATCCTTTATAAATCCACCAATCTTTGAATATGTTTTATCCTTAGCCTTAGGATCAGGATCATAGTAAAGAGCTGGATCCCATCTATCTTTTGGAACCTCAGTTATAGAGTTTCTTTTTGAAAGAATATTTTTCCAAAACTCATCCTTGTTTGAAGCATCAGGTGCTATTACTCCTAAACCTACTATAGCTATTTTTTCATTAAAAGAACTCATATACCTCCTTTATCATCAAAAGATAAAGAGAAAGAAAATGTGGAGAGGAGAAAGGGCAATAGAATGCTTTTTAAGAGCTAACATAAGAAAATTTTATAAAAAAGAAAAAAGAACAGTAAAGAGGTAGATATAAATTTGTAAAATTTTATTATGATTGAAAAAGAATTTCCTTCACTGAAAAGGAGAGCTATATATCTTGACAGTGCTTGTAGTGCCTTAAAGATGAGATCAGCCATAGATGCCTTTAGAGAGGTCTGTGAATGGGGAGGATGTGGAGGAAAAAGAACAATCCACATAATATCACAAAAAATTGAGGAATACTATTATCTTGCAAGGAAAAGGGTTGCTGATCTCATAAACTCAACCCCTCAAGAGATAGTGTTTACATCAGGAACAACGGATGGCTTTAATAGGATTGCCTCATCCCTTGTTTTAAAACCGCAGAGTCAGATAATAGTATCAGCCCTTGAACACAACAGTGTTTTTTTACCTTTTTATGAAAAATCAAGAAGAGAAAAACTTGAACTTTCAATTATTCCGATTTCAGATTTTGAAATAGATTTTAATGTATTTGAAAAGATGATATCAAAAAAAACATCAGTCATTTGCATTACTATGGCATCCAACATATTTGGTGGAAGGGTTGATGTTGAAAACCTGATAAAGATATCAAGGATGAAAAATCCTCATACTTTAATAATCCTTGATGCAGCTCAGTACGCACCAACCCACAGAATTGATGTTAAAAAGCTTGATTGTGATGTTCTTTGTTTCTCAGGACATAAGCTTGGAGCACCTTACGGAACAGGGGTTCTTTATATAAAAAAGGATGTTATGAAAAAAATACTCCCTTCATACAGAGGAGGGGGGACTGTTAAAAGGATATCTAAAAAAGGAAATAAAATTAATGTTCAATATCTTGAAGACTACAAAGGTATGGAGGCGGGGGTTCAAAATTATGCAGGGGCATATGCTCTTTCCGTGGCGATGAAAAAAATCTCTGATCTGGGTTATGAAGAAATAAGAAAACACATATCATCACTTGTAAAATATGCTTTTGATAAAATCTCATCTAACAGATATATAAAAATCTTAGGGAAAAATCTTGAAGAGGGAAGTATTGTTTCATTTACAAGTTTTAATAGAAAATTTTCTATAAAAGATTTTGAGATCTTTGCCTCACTATCAAAACCACCTTTGGCTTTCAGAACGGGGAGGATGTGTGCTGATCTTGCTTGTATATACTCCAAGATTAACTCTGTTGTGAGGATATCTTTCTTTATTTATAACTCACAAAATGATATTGATAAATTTGCACAGATACTTGAAGAATATACAAAAAAGATTTAAAACCTCTCTTCCTTTACATCAAAAGGTTTTTTATTAGATGGTCTAAGTTCACTATATCCATAAACACAAACATAGTCCTTTCTTGCACCACAACATGCAACCCTTAGGCTACACTTGCGACAGGGTGGCACATCAAGAGGTTTATCAACACCTTTTTCAAAAACAGGATCACCTCTTCTAAACCTATGAAACTCAAAAGAAAAGCCTTCAAAACCATCTAAGACACAAAGAGGCATATTCTGAATAATAGATTTTAAACCATATATTTTCGATTTTGCAAGAGCAAGTTTAACAGCCTTTGATGTTGAGGTATAAGTTGGAAGTATTTTTTGGCTGTTTTCTACCCTTCCTTTGTTTCTAACATAACAAAGATTAAGCATGGAAATCTTGCTAAAATTTTTTTTGATCCAATCAACAAAACCACCTAAATAAAGATAGTTCCTTTGAGTTATTATATGAAATATCCTTGTTTTATTAAGAGCATTAAGAGCTGAAATGTTTTCAAGAGCTTTCACAGCAAGATCGTATTTAACGCTTCTTGTCATAAGGTTGTATATATCTTTTATGTGGGATGGGAAATTTACTATAAAAAAATCAACCTCACTAACTATTTTCAATGCAAAATCCATATCACTGAGAGCAATAGCATTTGTTGAAATTGAAATATACTCAACTCCTATTTTTCTTATCTCCTTTATTATTTTTAAAATATCGCTGTTTATAAGAGGTTCTCCTCCACCTTCAAGGCTCACAGCATATGGTCTGTTTACTCTCACATAATCAATTATCTTTCTAACATCCCTTTTTTTACTCATTGGTGGATTATGACAGTGTTCACAGTAAAGATTGCAAGTAAACGAAGCATCAGAAATGCAAAGCTGTGATGTTATCCATTTTCTTGTTTTTTCTTTAACATTTTTTCTTTCCATATTCATATACTCCCATACATTTTAACATAATCAACCCTTGGGCCTGAACATATTCTATAAAATTTACAGCCTTTACATGAAGGAAGTTTCTTCTTCTCATAAATATATTCACCCTTTATTCTTTTCCTCATCTTTTCAACATCAACATGATGATTATAAAATTTCCCAAGAAAACAAAGGGGTATATGATCCACCCAGAACTCAAATCCGCATTTATCAATCTTTTCAAGGGCTTTTAGAAGATAGGGTTTAACAGAGGCATACCTTGGCACTATCATTTTGTTTTCACAGGCTCTGCCTATGGCTTTAACAAAACTAAACTGAACCCAGTTCCAGATATCTGAATTTTTGATAAGAAAATCTGCAAAATCCTCAAGATATCTATAATTAAACTCATTTATTACATGAGTTATCCTAACAATTGCCCCTAAGCCTTTTAATATCTTTATCCCTTCAAATCTTCTTTTAAAGCCATTTTTTATGCCGGTTATTTTAAAATCAACATCATCCCTATGAGATGAGAGATTAACATTAAAATATCCATCATTTTGCAACAGAAGATGAACAAGAATTTTAAGCTCTTTTTTATTAATCCTATTTATCAGCAGAGCATTTGTCTGAATCTCGATCTGTTTTGAGTTTGAATTACAGAAGTCTATAAGATAAACAAGAAGATTCAAAGGTAGAGTGAATGGCTCACCACCTGAAAAAACAATCAATTTGTCCTGTGTTTTTGAAACTGCCTCTTTAAACTTCTCAATCTCAAAAACATCATTCCTGCCTACAGCTGAGCAAAAAATACATCTCTGATTACACTTAGATGTAAGAGGATAAATCATCCAAACCCATTCTATCTCATTAATATGTTTACATCACCAAAAAGCTTTTTAACTAACAAATGCGCGGTGCAGGACTCGAACCTACGACCCCCTCCTTGTAAGGGAGGTGCTCTGCCTCTGAGCTAACCGCGCTTTAAATCATTTTACAATATAAAACAAGTTTTGTAAAATTTTGATGTGAAAAAAAGATTTTTAAAAATAACTTTGATATTAATTCTATCATATATCTCTGTTTTGTTAACAAGCGAACTTATCATCGATTGGGTCAAAGAAAAAGGACTTTTCTTTACAGCTATTATTTTTATGAAAAAGATTGATTTTAATCTTATCCCATATGAAAGTGTAATTGGCATAATGCCACTTTCTAATGCAGTTTACTCCATATTTTCAATCATAGAGCTTAAATATATACTCCTTTATGTATTTCTTATATATCTTCTCTCCTACTCAGCACTTCTTTCTTCAGCTGAAAAAATAAATAGTAGTTGGGGACTCATTTTCTTTTCGCTTCTTTTGCTCTTTAATATATACACATTCAGAGAATGCTCTGATGTTGAACAGATAATATATTCAGTATATCTAACATCTTCCCTTTTTTTCTTCTATCTAAAAGAACAAACAAACTCAACTAAAAATAATATTCTTTTTGCATCTGTTTTTGGATCATCATTCTTGATAAGATCCCCTTTAATAATCTTACCACCGATCTTCTTCATCTATGAGATTATGACAAAAAAAGATATTAAAAATGCCTTAATACTTCTTATAACCCCATATTTATGGTTAATACCTTGGGCCTTTTTTTCTCTAAGTATATCAGGAACTCCCTACTTTACAGAAATGGGAAGGGCAAAACTTAACATTCTAACATCACTTGCTGCTCTTACACACACAGCTGAGGAAAATACACATATTTTAAAACAGATCATACTTGATAGCAACACTGATATAAATACATATATTTTTTTAAAACTCCAACTCAAAGCATTTCTAAATAGATTTATCTTCTTCTTAAAAATATTTCACATAATTGCACTACTTCCATTTATTGTTGCAATTATAAAAAGAAACAAAATAGCTCTTAAGATGATTGGAATTGTTTATCTTTTTGTGTTTATTCATATTCTTTCCTCAGTTGAGAAAAGATATTTTTTCCCTTTAGGGTTTATGTTTTCATTCATACTGACATATTTATTCTTTCCAAAAAAAGAGATAACAGAAAAAACTCCCAGTGTTTTCACATCACTAATTCTTCCCCCTATTATAGTCTCATTAATGATTATGACATATCCCTTCTTTTCGTCAAAAAAAATCCTTAGCCATCCTGTGCTTTATCTTGTAGATTGTTTAGAAAAGCTTAATGCCTCAGACTATAAAAACGCCATAAAAGATATGAAAGAATATGTATCCAAGCAAGATTATCTGCATACATCTCATATAAAAAATATTATTGATATTGCAGAAGGAAATATTAAGAAAAAAGAAAAAAATATTCTTTTCAATATAGATTTTGTAATTTTTTTAAAACTCATTGATATAAACCAAGAGCAGTTGGCTTTTGAGTATCTTAAAAACAACTGGTATGAGATATCATCATCGTATCTAAGGGATCCATCTAATGAAAGAGAAAAGAGAATAAATAAAGAGCTTTCATTGCGAATAAAAGAAAACTCTATGACATACCCATCATTTGTTATTGCAGGAAGGGATATAGAAAATATGGAAAGGATATGTATTAAAGCAAATGATATTATAAAAAAAACCGGTAAAAAACACCAGTTTGACTGCAGCTTTGATATAACATCTGCTCAGGATTATATAAAGAGAAAATGCCTTAGTAGTAGATACACTGATGAGGTTGCATCAAAGGTTTTTGAAATAGTTGAGTTTGAAAAAAATAAAGATTTTGAAAAAGCTATAAAGCTTTCTGAGGCTATGATAGAGAAAACAGACATATACAAGTTTTATGTTGAGAAGGCAAATATTCTTTATCTCATGAAAAGATATCACGAGGCTAATGAAAATTACTCAAAAGCAATTGAAAGATGTCCATGTGCGGCTGATGCTCTATATGGAAAGATAAACATCCCAGGTGAAAAAGAAGAGACCTGCAAGCTTATAAAAAGGATTGAGGTTGAGAAAAGATGCCCTTCTATTGCAAACGATATAAAAAGAATCTGTAAATAGGTATAATTTAATTTTATGGCAAAATACTATTTCTGTGGAATAGCCGGAAGTGGGATGAGCGCTCTTTCACAAATTACTGCCATGGAAGGGCATAAAGTTAGTGGAAGCGATAGATCCTTTGATAGAGGTGAAAACAAGCAGATTAAGAAAAAACTTGAAAGGCTTGGAGTAAAGATATATCCTCAGGATGGAAGTGGAATTAAAAAAGATATAGATTTTTTTATTTACTCAACTGCTGTTGAGAAATCAAATATAGAGATTGTGAAGGCGAAGGAAATGAATCTTAAGATTATGCATCGCTCTGAACTTTTATCAAAATATATCTCTTCAAAGAAAACAATTGCAGTTGGGGGAACAAGCGGCAAGACAACACTTACAGCAATGATATGGCACATACTTTCAGAATGCGGATATGAACCATCACTCATAAATGGTGGATTTCTTATATCGCTTATGGAAAAAGGTTTTATAGGAAACGCATTTTATGGAAAGGGTAATTATCTGGTCATAGAAGCTGATGAGTCAGACTCAACAATAGAAAATTATCACCCATACATCTCAATCATACACAACATAAAAAGGGATCATAAAGAGATTAATGAGCTAAAAAAAATATTCACAAGATTTGCCCAAAACTCTTGGAAGGTATTTTTGAATGAAGATGATGAAAACTCATTATCACTAAAAGAATATATCAAAAACTGTTTTACTTATGGTATTAAGAAATGTGGTGTTGAGATAAAAAAGTCAGAGCTTTTTTACTCAGAATTTAAAGCATTTGATTATGATTTCAAACTTTCTCTTGGTGGAATCCACAACATAACCAATGCTATTGCAGCTATAAGTGTGTGTAGAGAGATGGGTTTGGAAATAAAAAAGATATCTAAGGCTATTGAGAATTTTAAAGGAAGTTTCAGGAGATTTAATCTTATTGGAGAGATTGAAGGTATAAGCGTTATAGATGACTATGCTCACAATCCACACAAGATATCATCTACTCTAAAACACTGTCTTTCTAACTCTAATGGGAGAAGGGTTATTTTTATTCATCAGCCACATGGTTTCGCACCTACAAGAATGTTTAAAGATGAGCTTATAGAGATATTTTCAAGTATGCTGAGGGACAAGGATATTCTTATAATGAATGAGATATACTATGCCGGTGGCAGTGTTAAAAAAGATATCTCATCAAAGGATGTAGTTGACGAGGTAAAAAAGAAAAAAAATGCATTCTTCTTTGCTGAAAGAAAGGATCTGCTTAGATTTATAGAAAGAAATGTAAAAGAGAAAGACATAATACTTCTGACAGGTGCAAGAGACCCTACACTTCATACACTTGCACAAGAGATATTCAAAACCATTGCTAAAAAATATGCTAAAATTTAATTTATAGGTATATTCGTTAAGGGGCTATGCTCTTTACATTCCCAAAGAGATTTTTATTTTCTCTGGGGATTTGAAAAGGCAAGCCTCTTTGAGTTTAAGGATGGCTAACATTATATATTAATCTTAAAGGGGGATTGATGTCAAAGATGATAATGGTGGTCGATGATGAAAAGGATGTTCTTTTTCTTTTAAGGGTTCTATTTGAAAAAGAAGGTTTTGAGGTTATTGAGGCAGCAAATGGTAAAATCGCTTATGAAATGCTTATCAACAAAACAAATCCTATTAAACCTGACTTAATAATACTTGATGTAATGATGCCTGAGATGGATGGATACACATTTGAGACAAAAATGCTTGAATCTGATGAGTTTAAAAAGATACCTCTCATAATCCTTACAGCAAAGGGACAGATAAGAGAGCTTTTTGAGATGTCAAACAATGTCAAGGCTTTTATTGAAAAACCATTTGACCCAAAAAAACTTATAAGTTTAGTAAAAGAAGTGCTGAAAGATGGAAAACAAAACAACACTTGATGAGATAATATCATCAAACTATAGAAAGGTGGATGAACTTAGAAATAGAGGAATAGAGCCATATCCACCAAGATATAATATAACCCATAAAATAGCACAGATAAAAGAGCTTGAAATAGGAAGTGGTATTAAAACAGCAGGTAGAATAATCCTTCTCAGAGTAATGGGAAAGGCAACATTTGCACATATAAAAGATGCAAGTGGAAGGATTCAGGTATATCTTAAAAAAGATATTCTTGGAGATAAATATGAAATATTCAAAAAATACATCACAACAGGAGATTTTATAGGTGTTGAAGGGAAAACATTTAAAACTCACACGGGTGAGCTTACAGTGAATGTTGAAAATTTTACTCTTCTTTCAAAATCAATAAGACCTATGCCTGAAAAATGGCATGGGCTTGTAGATTCTGAAACAAGATACAGAAGCAGGCATCTTGATCTCATAGCAAATGATGAGGTAAAAGAGATATTCATAAAAAGAAATAGAATAATATCAATTATAAGGTCTACCCTTGATTCTCAAGGCTACATAGAGGTTGAAACCCCTGTGCTTGTGCCTCAAGCAGGTGGGGCAAGTGCAAGACCATTTATAACATTTCATAATGCTTTGAGAATAGAGCTTTATATGAGAATAGCAACAGAGTTACCACTTAAAAAGCTTATAATAGGTGGATTTGATGGGGTTTATGAGATAGGAAGGGTTTTCAGAAACGAAGGTATAGATACAAAGCACAACCCAGAGTTCACGACCCTTGAAGCATACAAAGCCTATTCTGACTACAACGATATGGCTAGGCTTGTTGAAACACTTTTTGAAAAATTTTCAGATGAATTTAAAACTGACGAGGTGGAATATGAAGGCAGAAGGATAAGAATAAGACCACCTTTCAAAAAATTTCATCTGCCCCAAATATGGAAGGAAAAAACATCCCAGGATATACACGATGTCCTCAACGGAAAATCATTTAATAAAGAAAAACTTATTGAGCTTGCAAAAAAAATGAATATTGATGCAGACTCAAAAACACCATCTGCAAAGATATTTGAAAGGATAATGAACAAGGTTATAGAGGATGTTATAAAAGAACCTGTTTTTATAATGGATTACCCAACTGCGATAACACCTCTTGCAAAACTAAAGGATCAAGACCCTGCAATAGTTGAAAGATTTGAATTTTATGCTGGTGGTATAGAGATAGCAAATGCTTATACTGAGCTTAATGATCCTGGTGATCAAAAATCAAGATTGGTAGAACAGATGAAGCAGAAGTTTGAAGAAAATCTTGGAGAGGCTGATATACTTGATAAGGATTTTATAGAGGCGATGGAGTATGGAATGCCACCAACAGGGGGAATTGGAATAGGCATAGACAGACTTACCATGTTTTTAACATCAAAACCATCAATAAGAGAGGTCATACTCTTTCCTCTGCTAAAGCCGCAACAAGAAAGCAGATGAACACTGCAAGCTTTATTGCGCTGAGATATATTAAAGGCACAGGGAAAAATTCTGCCGGCTTTTTTGCAATACTGATATCAATTACTGGTGTTGCACTTTCAGTCACCGCAATATTCTCTACACTAAGTATAATAAATGGTTTTCAGAATGAGATAAAGCAAAAGATCATTGATTTTCATCCAAATATAGTTATCTATGCTGATATGAATGAGAATGATTATAAAAAAATATCAAAAACACTATCTGAGGTTAATGGAATAGATTTTTTCTCACCTTTCATAATAACCCAGGCAATACTTATAACCCCAACAAGAACATCAGGATGTGTAATAAAAGCAGTAAATGCAAGTGATGAAGAAAAAATAACAAATATATCAAAAGCACTTAGATATGGCAGATGGCATTCAAAGGGGGAGGCGGTAATCGGCCAGGAACTTGCAAAAGCACTTGGTGTTTGGATTGGAGATTGGGTGGTTGCTGTGATGCCTCAAAGTAGTTATCTTGGTGGGATAATACCTAAGATGAAAAAATTTAAGATAAGTGGCATAATTAACACCGGATACTTTGAATATGATTCATCAGCTGTCTTTACTGACATATCTGATGGAGAGAGCTTTGTTTCTGAAAACACAGTTGCAAATGGAATTGAGATAAAAATAAAAAATATAACAAAAGTTGATGAGATAAAAAAAAGAATAAAAGAAAAAATTCCATTTTATATAACTATCAAGACATATACAGAGATAAACAGAAATCTTTTCTCAGCACTAAAACTTGAGAAGTTTGTTATGTCGTTTATACTCTCTCTTATAGTTCTCATATCAACATTCGCAATAACATCTAACCTTTTTATAATGACACTCATAAAAAAAAGGGAGATAGGGATAATGAGGGCAATAGGAATTAGCTCATCACAGATAAAGAAAATATTCATATACTCTGCCATTTTTATATCAGCAGGAGGAACACTCGTAGGTTTTTCACTCTCATCAATTATCCTTTTTATAATAAAAAACTATAGGATAGTAGAACTACCTCAGGATATATACTATATCACAAGGGTTCCTGTAAAAGTTGAATTTTCGGATATTCTTTTGGTTTGTCTGCTTACATTTGGACTTACACTTATAAGTGCATGGTATCCTGCTAAAAAAGCCTCTGAGATAGATCCCGTTGAGGCTGTGAGGTATGGATGATTAATATAATAGAGGTTAAAGGAGTTACAAAAAAATATTCAGAGCCGAAAGGAGAGAGAATAATATTTGAAGATCTTTACTTTTCAGCTAAAAAAGGCGATTTTATAACAATAATGGGACCAAGCGGTTGTGGTAAAACTACATTTCTCAACATCATATCAACACTTGACTCAAACTACGAAGGTGATATTTTCTTTGAAGGTAATAATATAAAAAAGATATCTGAAAATGATAAGGATCTGATAAGACTAAAAAAAATAGGCTATGTCTTTCAGTTCGACTCACTCATAGAAGAGCTGACAGTTTATGAGAACATAACACTTCCACTAACTGCACTTAAAGAGAAAAAAAGAAAAGATGAGATCTTAACCTTGCTTGAAAATTTCAATATGAAAGATATTGCTGATAAGTATCCATCTGAGATATCTGTGGGAGAAAAACAAAGAGCAGCTCTTATAAGAGCAATCATAAACTCACCATCGTTGCTGCTTGCAGATGAACCAACAGGAAATCTTGACATAGAAAATGCAATAAGGGTTATGGAGGATTTTAAAAAGCTCCACGAAGAAGGTGTCACAATTATAATGGTCTCACATAATAGAGAGCTTGTAGAAAGATATTCAAAAAAGCTATATAGAATAGAAAAGAAGAAGTTAAATGAATATGAAAAACACAGCTGAAAGATTAATCAAGCTCATAAAACATAACAAAGCAAGTGGCAAAACAGTAATAATTCCATATTCAGGTGGAAAAGACTCGCACCTTGCACTAATAAAACTTATTGAAAATGGTTTTTTCCCTATAATTTTCTATGCCTCTCTTGGGGAAAAAAGTCTCAAATACTCTAACTCTCCAGATGTCTTTAGATTTATTAAGAATACATTACCAAAAGAGATACCTTGGATTGTTACAAAAAGCGAGACTTTCGTAAAAAAAATAATGAAAGGAGAAAAGAAAGCTTATATAAAATTAATAAAGTTAGTTAAGAAAATTGTGCCAAAATCCAGGGAATTATACCTTTATTTTTCTGATAATGAACTTACTTCCAGTGATATCAAAAAGATGAAAAAACTAAATGATCAGATAAAAAAATTAGGTTTAAAAATGATAAAGATATCAGATATTCTCAAAAAAAGCGATATATCATCTATAGTTAAAGAGCTAAGGAAATATAATGTAAAAGCTATCGTAATAAGGGTTGAAAATCCTGCCTGGAATGATATTGTTTTCAAATGTATTACAGAGTTAAATCTAAGAAAACTTGAAAGAAGCAATACTTCAAAAGAACCCCTTACAAATTTAATTCATACACTTGTCGTTTCATCACCCCTTTTTACAAAACCAAAAAAAATCCATAATAAAAAAAAAAACTCAATCTCATAAACATAATAAACTTTTAGCATAACAGATTTTAAGACATATCTGGAGTTGTGTATGATAAGGTTTAGTGTTTCACATTATAAAGCTTTGGTAGAGTTAAAGAGGCGGCGGGAGGGGGTGAATATAGGAGGGGTAGACATAGCGTATC